>CAWGRV010000013.1:0-91864 GCA_963825095.1 uncultured Nitrosopumilaceae archaeon | reverse complement strand
GATGGTGGAAACGCAGGATTCGGCGAGCGTGCTGCGGCAGCTTTACCCGCGCGGGTCGGGCGAAAAGATTTTGATTTTCACGACATGAAATCGCAGGGGCAATTTTTGTGGGAAGCGGACCGGAGCGATGTGATCCAGCAACGGCATTTGCCGGCGGGCAATGATGGCGTCTGGTTTCTGCCGCAACCGGTGGGCGGCGAATTTCTTCCGAATCCACGTTTCGACGGGAAATTGTCCCGGCGGTCGGAAGAAGCGGTGACGGCGTGGCGTTACGCGGTGCTGGAAAGCGACGAGGCGGATGCCGATGACTGGTTGCGGTGTCTGGTGCAAATGCCGCTGCGGATTGCCTGCATTTGCGAGTCGGGCGAGCGGTCAATTCATGCGCTGGTGCGGGTGGACGCGGCGAGCAAGGCGGATTGGGACTCGCATTGGAGCAATCAAGCCGGTTGCTCATTACCTCGGCGCGGATCGGGGCGCATTGTCCGCCGTCCGTTTGTCGCGGTTGCCGCAAGCGATGCGCGGCGAGCGCTGCAACGATTGCTGTATCTGAACGCGCAACCGAACGGCGTGCCGATTTTGAATCAGCCGACGCAAGAAGTGCTTTACGGACGGAAATGGAGTGAGGAGGGATCACCCAATGAGTGACGAGCAATTCGACAAGCTGAAGGAGTGGGCGACAGGAGAATGAAGTCGAGGCGCCCGCGCGTGACCCGCCGACACCACTGCCGGACACGCCGGCGGCGTGGTTTGCGGCGAAGTTTCCGGCGTTGGAAAAGCGGTATGGTGATGGCGGTGGAAGAGGTCTGGCCGGACGGCGAAAAGAAGGCGAAGCCGTATGTGAAGGATTTGTCGGAGGATTTTCTGGCGGCGACGCTGGGCGAGGACGGCACGCCGGAATGCGCCGACGGTTTTCGCGGCGACGGAGGACCGGTTTTACACGTATTCGCCGGCTGACGGGCATCTTCTGCGAGGCGCGGGAAGCGAAGCTGGCGGCGAGCTTGAGCGAATTGCTGCTGGCCTGCGCGCGGGACGTGCGGGGCGAAGTTCGACACGCGCAACCTGGAGTTCAAGTTTCGCGACTCGGCGAACCTGCGGGGCGTGCTGATCGCGGGCGCGGGGTTTGCTGGAGGTCGGGCCGGATTATTTCCAGACGGGTTTGATGGAGTTCGTTCCGTGCAAGCAACGGGATGTTGCGGGTGTCGGACAAGGTGCTGCTGCCGTTCAGCCCGAGCTATCGGCGGCGGAACAAGCTGGCGGTGGCGTACAAGCCGGCGCGACGTGTCCGCTGTTCTCTGGACACGCTGTTGCGTCCGGCGCTTGAAGCCGGAGGACATTGATTTGTTGCAACGATGGTGCGGGCTGGCCCTGGTGGGCGTGAATCTGGCGCAACGGCTGGTGATCCTGATCGGGAACGGCCGGCGGCGGCAAGGGCACGCTGATTCGGGTCATCAACGGCATCGTCGGGGCCGACGAACGTCGGCACGCTGCGGCCGGATTTGCTGGGCGAGCGATTCGAGCTGGGGCGGCTGCTCGGGAAGTCGCTGCTCTACGGCGCGGACGTGCCGGACAACTTTCTGAACTGCAAGGGGGCGTCGGTGCTGAAGGCGTTGACGGGCGGCGACCCGGTGACGCTGGAATTCAAGGGAAGCAACGAACGCCCGGAAATCATCTGCCGGTTCAATGCCATCGTGACGTGCAATTCGCGGCTGACGGTGCGTTTGGAAGGCGATGCCGAGGCGTGGCGGCGGCGGCTGGTGATCATCGAATATCGGATGCCGAAACCGGAGACCGTCATCGCGGATCTGAGCGAGCGGATTCTGGCGGAATGAAGGGCCGGGCGTGCTGAACTGGATGCTTGACGGGCTTGGACAAGATTCGGGCGGACGGGTGGCAACTGCGGCTGACGGCGGCGCAGCAAAAGGTGGTGGACGATCTGCTGCTGGAATCGGAAGCGGATGTCGTTTTCGCGAAAGAATGCCTGGAAAAGGACGGGACGGAGTCGCTGACGGTCGCGGACTGCTACGACCGCTACGTCGCATTCTGCAACGAACGGGGCTGGGCGGCGATGGCGAAACGGAAATTCTCAAACAGCATCGGCGACACGGTGACGCGGCTTTACGGGCTGACGGTGCGGCATGATGTTGCGGACTGGCAGTCGGGCAAACCGCAACGCGGTTGGAAAGGCATCAAATGCAAGTGAACTGGAACAAGACGGCGGCGCGGACAGTTCGGACGGCTGTTGACGGGTGGCTTGGGGACTCACCTTCGCCGTGCTCGGACAGTTCGGACGGTTGTTCAGTACCTACGCGCGCGCAGGGGTGGCGTCATTTCTATAATAGGCGGTGCGTGGGAAGCGTCCGTTCTGTCCGGGATGCGATATTTGGTTGAGGCACAGGGCGTTCAATTTCCCAAAGTAAATTGCAGGTTTTGCGAAGCATGGGGCATGGACGGCCGGACCATCTGCTGAGAGCTTCCGCCGAGGATATGATTTACTCCACGTGTTTGCCGAGGTGTCTGGCTTGCCTTTTTGAGGCTTTTTGGCCTTTCGTGTGATCGGGGAGTTGCAATTGCAAATCATTTGCAATACTTACTCATGATGCGAACTAGCATGGAACCAATGTGGCATCACTTGGCGGCGTCCGAATACCGATGCCGCCATGCTTGTCATACTGCGGGCGCGGCTTGGCACTGAGGGCCTTGCATGCGGATTGTCGGTCTCCAACAGCATGGTCAGCAAATGGGTTAATGGCCGTTCTGGAATGCGCCTTCACGCCCGCAAGCTGATCTTTCTCGTCTGGTGTCTGGTCTTCAAGCCCGGCCAGATAGCGACCTGGTTCGACGTTATCACCTGGGGCAGGTTCGCTAATGATCTCGGCACTCGGCCGGCAGGATGGAAGGACAAGCGCGCATACCTCCGAAAGAAGCCGTACTAATGAAAAAGGCCAATTCACGCGCAAACCCGCTAACTACAAACAGTTTATGCCGGACATCTGATAATTTTGGCAGGAGTGCGCAACCTGTGAAAATTCTCGATTCATTGGGGTTTTTCGTTGGGAGGCCAGGATTTGCCACGGGATTTGCCAGAATTGCCTTCCTTGATGGCACCCTGATCAGCCTGCCCGATGTCTGATGGGGGCGGCCTGATGACCTTGCCCGGCGGAGAAAAGGATCCGAACGAAAAGAGTAAAGCCGCCACGCTCGCCGAACGATCAGCAGCAGACCGAGCGAGCGGCGGAAGCGAGAGCGACCAGGAGACTGACAGACAGACAGCAGACGAAGCGAACCGACCGCAGAGGGGGGGTGGGAACGTTGGGGGTGCCGGGGTGTGCCTGTGGGGGCCGAGACATGGCCTTTCGGGTTCTGACACCGTTTGCCGCAGGAATCAATTTCAGGGGGCGTCTGATTTGACTTTCGGGCGGGTGTGCCTGGGGTGATGGTGGGTCAAAAACTCAAATGAAAACCACCATGAAAACACACCACATCAGCAGTTGGCATCACGGCAGGAACTTGAATCCCCGGCGCGAGAGTGAGCCGTTCATCAACGAACAAGAGTTGCTGGCAAGGTTGCCAGTGAGCCGCCGAACTGTCGCGTGGCGTCGATCCGGGAAAATCCCCAGCGTCAACCTTCCCAGGCTCGCGTCGCGTCTTGTTCCATTGGCCCTCGGTTGAGGCGGCTTTCTTCGGCGCCAACGCGGAGGTGTCGTGTGAGAGCGGACCGCTCTTGAAGTTGCAGGAGGTTTATGACCGGCTTGGGGTGTCCCGCTCGACGGTTTGGCGCTGGCGAGCCGAACGAGGTTTGAAAGTTGTGCGTATCGGGAAGATTATGCGAATCCGAGAATCGGACCTTCAATCGTTCGTGAAACGCCATGAAAACGAAGGGTCGCCGCCGGCAGCCGCCTGACGGCGGCATGCCAAACAGATGGCCCCTCGATCACCAACGGTTGAGGGGCGATTCGAGCACCATGGAAAAATGAAAGGCACGAATGGGATTTGTGTTTACAAGCGTTTTCAAGGCATCAACGGCTGTTTTTCTTTTGCGTTGGCAGGGCCATCAAAGCTCCATGTCTTCCCCGGAAGAAACCCGCACGGAGGCATGTTTATTGAGGACGGAGGCTGGGATGCACCACTCCCGGTATGCCTTGCCCTCTTCGACCCATTCGTATTCGGCGAGGTGCTTCGCGTCCAAGCGCAGTTGCATTTCAAGGACTACGGGCTCATCAAAATCCCCTTGAAAGCACGTTTCAGGTTTGTCGGTTATGAAGACACCTGCCTGCCGCGTTTTCGTCAAATAGCAGCCGTTCGTGTCCTTGAAGCCACCTCTGAGAATTGCAGCAGCATGCTCCGGGCGGGTGACATGGTAAAGAATTTTCAACAATTGATGTTCTTCAAAAAGGATGGGTGAAGACGAATCAGTCATCCCAATTGAAATTCAAATGCAGCCGGAGGCCCTGCGTCCATGGTCGGGTAAAGCTCATTGAAGGTCTTCAGTTCGTGTGGAAGGCGAACTTCATCGAGGCTCGGTTTGAAAAATGACATTCCATAGGCGACTGCGAACCGGCCAAAATCAGTGCGAGGCGGACAGTCCAGATTTCGGGGGCTGGGAGACGCATGACCTGTGGTCTGCTGATTCCCATTTCCGAAAGCCCTCACGAAATGCGCGATGATAGGCAGAGTTCATCGCACCTCCACCGAATTGAAGGAAGTTGGCCCGATCCCAAGTTTTGTTCCCTGGAGTTCCGAGATTGGGCTGATATTCGCAGGCGCGATGGCAAAGTTTATTAACCGCGCGCTTCAGTTCAGTAACAAGTTCGCGCTCGGTCTTCAGTTCCACGGCATTGTGGGGATACTTAAATTATGAACACCCAGCGGCTCGACCGAGGCCGCGTAGTAATTGAGCCGCCGCTGAGCTGGTGTGACCACGTGCGCAGCCAGATGCTGGCCTGTATTTCTGTGGAAAGCATTGATGTCCACCGTGCCAGCACCAACATCCATGGTGATGTAATGCCCGTCGCGTGCGTTGCTTGAGCGGAAGATTGTCTGCACGGCCGCCGCCACTTCCGGGTAGATAAGGCATTGCCAGTCGTAATGCTTGCGTATTACCACTGCCGATAATCGGTGCACTGCCTCGACACGCTCGGACCAGGCGGCGGCAGGGAGCGGCTTTTTTCAGTTTCAGCGCATCAGCGTGTCCGCTCAATTCATGACCGAGGATGAGAGCCTCGCGAAATGCCTCTTCGGTCTTGCCATGTGAAGCGAGAAGACCAGCGGGAACGGCCATCTGGAAAATCAGATGATCGTCAGTATTTCCAGGCGCAAAGTTAAAATCTCTCCAAGGCGATTCGGCTCTGATGAAATGCCGAACGCCCGCAATTACGTGTGCGAAGTAGAAGGCGAGCAAATCGCGAATCAGCACGCGGCCGTCCCCACTTGCCATGTCCAAGATCGAGGGAGGCACACGGACGGGGCAGTTGTCGAGTAATCTGCCGGTGGACACATGGGCAGCCAGCATCTTCAGATCAAGTGCAGGCAACGGACCTTCGTCGAAGGTGGCAGGAAACTGATGCCATCAAAACCGACAAGGCTGGGAAGCAGGCCGTTGGAATAGCCATTAAACTTCACCACCACCGAGCGCCGCGTATTCTGCTCACGCAACACCACTTCCAGTAGCTGGTGCCAAAATCGAAACCCGCGATGATGAAGTTTTTCGGCATGCGCTTATTGGGAAGGCACCACTTCAATCAATCCACACGCGACTTCGGCGAACGTCTCTTTCAGACCTGACGCCCGCGCCTCCAAGTCCGAGAGTTGCTTGCGCCGGTCTTCCTGCAAGTTGGCAAGTTGCCGAAAACCCGCCAAGCCGTGCCGGCGCGCATCGGCCGCATTCTCCATGGTTTCAATTCTTCTTTGCTGGGCCTGGATACGCCGGTCGAAATGCGACGTCACCTGTTGACGGCGGATGGACAGCTTGCACGCCCTGGTCATCCCGGAAGTTGCGCATTGAACATTGAGTTCATCGGCCAAATCGAGCCTCAAGTCACGAAGGATTTTGGTGTGATCCGCCACCGTGCCGGGGAATGCACTTTCACCATGGTCCAAAGCCTGATTGATAAGGCTCTCGGCGGCTGTGCCGATGAGTGCTGCGCCGCTTGGATTTGCTGCAATGCATAGTGGAAGGCGTCCTTTCGGGTGATTCCGTCCAAAGTCATGCGGTAGATCAAATAGAAATAACGGCCGGGCGGCAACTCCGTGGTTGCCAGGCGGACGGCAGAAACCTGATGCCAGTCATTGGTTGCGGACTCGTTCTTCTTGGTGATCCAGCGGAAGAATGGATGCAGGTGGGTAACGAGAGTCAACTGACGGTGCTGGCGCTTCAGACGCTCATGCGTGTTGGGGTCGAAGACCAATTGGGCGGTGCGGGTGGTGCGGGTGAAACCGTCCGGCAGGCATAGTCGTTGAGGCGGCAAAACTCCTCAAAACTGGAAAGGGCCTTGAAACTCAACCTCAGTTCAAGACACCCGGTCGCGGGATTGTCCCAAGCCAAAACACAGGCATCCGCACCGTTGAATCTCGCGGAGAGAAAATCCTCCGCATGGAGACGAAGTTCGGCGAGTTGATGAAGCGGCCCAGGCGCTGACTTTCGCCGATGTGCTCCGACAGCATGTCTTGAAAGGCGAGTAGCGCGCCGGTGGACTGTTCAAGTTCCTGCTCCTGCCTGGCACGCGCCAAAACAGCGAGCGCGGTCTGTTCGGCCTGTTCAGCAGCCTGCTGCGGTGTGAGGTCTTCGCGGAATATCTGTGCCGTCAATTTGGAGATTTCCTCGCCAAGAATGCCCTCCAATGCGCCAATGGTATGTTCAAAGACCCCAATCTTGGAGTAAAGGTGGGAAAAAATAATGCATGGATCTTATCGCGAACATGAAAGTTCACAACCGTAACCGTCGGTGACTGCCAGCCAATACGATCCACGCGACCAATTCGTTGCTCGACGCGCATCAGATTTCAGGGAAGGTCGTAATTAGCGACATCCGACAAAACTGAAGATCGACGCCCTCGGCACCGACTTCGGAGCAAAGCAGCACGCGATGGTCATCATCGGCAAACTCGCGGAACATCGGATCGCGTTCGGTCTTGTCATGAATGTCACCAGTGACCGCGACCGTGCAGGAAACCGTCAGCCTCCAGCCGCCGTTGCAAGTAAGCAATCGTCGCCTTGAAAAAAGCAAAGATGATGACCTTCTCCCCCGCCTCCACCTGAATCCGTTCGCCTTTGTCCGACTGCAATCCCCGCCCGGACGAAATGAGCCGCAAGGCATCAAGCAGCGCCGCATACTTGGAATCGTTTTGTTCAAAGTCAAATTCCGACAGACTGACGAAGTCCGTCGTGATTGAAGGGCCGTCAGACTATCAGGGCTGACCTCGAAATCGAAGTCTTCCGCCAATCCCGAAAGCTCCTCGAAGCCGCCCCATTTGCCGGCCCGCACTTGACTGGCGACCGCCGGCAGACAGCTCGCCATACGCAGTGCGGGGTGAATCAAGTGAAAACTCGTAACCCGGTCGCCGCGACGGCGGACTTCGGCGCGGACCAGCGCGAACACCGCCCGATAAAAAGCGCCTCCTGCACCGAGAGCGAAACCGGCAACGTGACTGGCTGGCGGATCACCCGATTGCTCATGATTTCGCGCTTGCGGGTGCGATTTATGAAGCCACCGAGAAGATTCATCCTCTCGACCTCGTAACGATTTCAACCCGCTCGCGCTGCGTTCCAGTCAATGTTGGCAGCCGCTCGACGAACTTCTCCGCTGACCCGGCGCGGTCAGTTCGTCGATCAATTTACGCGCCTCCCCAATGCTCCACGCGGGCCGACTGAGAAAATTGTCCAAGCGAACCACTGGCAAATTCTGCCCACGCAGCCGGTCAAACACGAACTCGTAACGAAAGACCTCCGGATCGATCAGCCGAAGAGTGCGTAAAGATCGCGGCTCTGATTGTGAATTGGCGTGGCGGAAAGACAAAGGGCCGCGCCGGCGGAAGCGGAGGATTCCCTCGCGCACGACATACGAGGCTGACGCCGTGCTTTTCATGGCGGTAGCTTCGTCAAATACCACCATGTCCAAAAAATTATCAGCCGCGTCCTCCATTCCTCCAAACGCCAGAGCAACCGCACGCGCGCCGGAAGTTTGCGAAACTCACTCTCGTCCATCGAACCACCCGATTTCCGCATTTCGTCAAGCATGACGCGCTCGGTCCGGAAAGGGCGCAAACTGTGATACGAGGTAATGGCGACAAACTTCCTCCCGGGCCTTGACGGTCGAAGCAGTCCATCCATTCCACCAGTTCGGCGGCGTCGGCATATTCGGCGCGAAGCTGGAAACGGTCCTGCAACTCACGCGCCCATTGGGGCAAAGCGTCGGCGTGCAAACCACCAGCAATCGGCGGGCCTTCTGCCGGGCCTGCCACTCCTCCAGATGAGTCGCGGACTCGATGGTCTTGCCCAGGCCACCTCATCCGCGATGAGCAGACGATTTGTGGGCGACTCGATGAAGCGGAGCACGGGCTTGAACTGGTGAGGATAAAGAATCAATTTCTGACGTCTTCATCGAATAGAAGACGTCCGTGAGCAGGCCGCGAAGCTTCTCGAATGTGATACGTCGGCGCAAATCGTCAATCGTGCCGTAAATGCCCCTCCGGACGTTCGTGTCCGGATCGCCCTGAGTATTCGGATCGAAGACGGCGAGCTGGGAAACATCAGCGAATTCCGCATTACCGCCCCAATGGACTTCGGCCATGGGAAAGAGCGCCTCCAAGGTCCGGCCCGTCAGGACGCCGAGCCGTCCGGGATGCGCGACATGGTAAACCGACAAACCTTGCCTGACGTGTTCGAGATTCATCCGGCGAAGTAGCTGTTGAGCATTTGACGCAGGCCGTGCAAAGCGCTGCTGGCGAAGGAACAGTTGCGCCGTGCCGTTGCATTTGCATCCTTGAATGATTTCGTCTGGTGGCGCATGGATCAGTCCTTGCGGAAGAGCTTGGTGCCGGCGGCGCGATTGAAGGCGGCGCAGATCAAAGCAAGGCGTTCGCGCTGGAACAGCCGGTAGCCGCGCCGCACGTTGACAGACCAGATGGGGCTTTCGCGATGATTGGGAATCAAATGGCTTTTCATCACGGAGCCAAAGTGCCGCAGGCGGTGAAATTCCTCCAAATATTTGCAGGGCTTGTTGCTGCCAATGGACTGGTTTTCCTCGGCCACGAGGTAGCAGATATTCGTGAGACTGTTGGCCTCACGATTGGAAAAACCATTTCGCAGCAGGAGCGCCGGGGGAAGATATGATGCTTGTCGTTCCGGTTGGCCAGGGCGGCAGTGCGGTCCAGCAGCATGGCGTTGCCGGTTTCGAGATGGCGGGGCTTGCGGTGAGCCAACAGGAGGAAGAAGGCGGCGCTCAGGCTGCCGGAGGCAAAGTAATCAGCGCGCCGGATTTCGTCCGTGGGTATGCGATCACGCAAAGCAAACGCCCCCTGGCGCCGATCATCCCAGCCGTCCGAAGAATTCCAGGTCCCGGCGGATGCTGTCATAATAACCCCGGCCGGTGTAACGACGACCGATGGCGGTGGCCCAGAACCACTTGCGGATTTCCCGGCGTTGTTTGGCCGAGGGTGGCCGGACTGTGCGGAAAAAAAGCCAGCGCCAACCTCATCAATCGGCAGAAGGCTGGCGGGTTGTGGGCGAGCACGTCCTGCGCAAATGATAAACAGCCTGTCGATGCAGATGCTGATGTTCCGGTCTGTAAACTGCCAGCCTGCCGTCTTCGATTTCTTCGCGCTCCAGCCGGGCTATGACCGACTCGACCGCCTTCGAGCTGGTTTCCTTCTGGCCCATGATGAGCGCCATCGCGGCCTGGATGGTTCGGGGGTCGAGGCTGTCGAAACCCGCGATCGTGGCGCGGACCTCCTTTACCAGGCGGCGCAAATCCAGGCGGGACGCTTTGCTGAAGGCACGGTCCGCCTTGTTAATCCGCAACCCGCCGGAATTGATGCGCAGAAACGCTTCGCGGATTTCATCCACGTCGGTCGTTTCGACAAAGATCACCGGAATCGAATAGTTGTTGATGCGGGAGCGCAATTTGGCGGCTTCGCGCCAGCGGGCCTGCGACAGATGCCGGAGCTTCCATTTCCAACTGGGAGACAACAGGTCGACCAGGAGCGTTGTGGAGTTTCGGCGAGGGCTTGCGCACAAACTGAAACCGGGATTCAGAGCGTTCATCGAACGACAGGCAGAGGTTGCTGAAATTCAGGGTCCGGCCCTGATCGTTTTGAACCTGATGCCCGTGTTTGGCGCGATAAAGCACGGAAAGCCGCTGGCCATCAATGAGGAACCAGATGTCGGCATTGCGGGAATCATGAGGCGGGAGAATTTCCTGCGCATGACGCAGCAGGTGTTTGCGGTCGGCGCTGGTTCGCCAGACCAGCAGGCTGCCGATGGGCAGTTGCCGGGCGATGCTGTCGAGCAGGTCGCTGGCCCGGCGGGAATTGCCGACAATTCCCGTTGGATTTCGGGGACGGCGAAAACCGCCTTGTCGCAAAGCTGCCAGAGCTTCCGGATGGTATAGCGTTTTACGCTGATGCGTTTCATGACGGATTACGAGCCTCAGAGTTTGGAAAAATAATGCTTCATTTTTGCAGCCATCAGCCTCCGACGTTCGACCAAGAAGGCCTCATAATCAACATTCTGGCCGGCGAGCATGGATTCAGGGATGCAATGCTCCCGGAGGTTCGCCTTCAATTCATTGGGATCGGTGATGCCGCCGTATTTTGGCTTTTTGGCCTGACACTGTGCGGCCAGAGCAGCGAAGTACACGTCCGGGGAGGCGTCCGCGATGGCGATGTTGATCTCGCTTTGGGTCAGGGCGTAATTGGCAATCTGGTTGTAGCGCCGCGTTGAGCCCCAGCCCTTTGAGGTAATTCCGTGGAAAGATGTGGTGAACATCGTTGTGATTGAGAATCAGAGCCTGCACGGTGATGTCGCGCGAGAGAAATCCCCTTTCGTTTAATTTCACCTGTGCCGCCTGAAAGACCAGGAAATAGGGACTGCTGCCGGAGGAGGTGTCCATCTGCTGCGGCAACAACGTGGACCAGAAGCTGTCCTGAAGCGAAGCTTCGATAACCGCATTCACGTAAACATCCAAGCCCTGCTTCTCGATGAAACGAATGTCGTAGTCAAAGGCCGTCTCCGGATTCCCGGAATATCGGCCGGTCAACATGCTCATGACAAACCATCGCTGGACCAAACGCTCAATCTCCGCTGCCTGGCATGTTTTCCGCGCGGCCACGCAGGGATTAAATGATGTAGGCAAATTGACCGCGTTCTGGCCGCCGATGAGGTCGCGCTCATAAATTTCGCGGAACGAAAAATCATACGAAAACGTTCGAAGTGCGTTTCGTTCATGAAATTCAGCACGCCCTTATTTCAGGCCGGCGAAGGAGGTTTCGGCGATAGCTTCCTCATACTGCTTGGTCTCGAAATTACGGCCTGAAAGCAAGGCAACGAGATCTTCGAGTTTGCCCCGCTTAAATTCCGAAGTGAACGCAACACGAAACATGTCGGTGTATTTTGCGGATCGTATATGTCATCTTAACTCCTCGATCCAGCCATCGTCGACATAATTCCGAGGCGGCAAAAACACAGTCGTTCTCCTGGATCCGACCGAAGAAACTCCGGCGCGACGGCGAGATGGCAGAAATAATCAATGGCCTTGCGAAACTGTTGCCAGCGTACTTTTCATTGGTGGCAATCTTGGACATGGCGAAATCCGCCTGCGAGAGCGTCGCGCCAGCGGAGTTGACGCGGATGAAGATTTCCGTGACCGTCTCGATGTCGAGGTCGCCGGCCAGTTCGATGACGCCAACGTGGTTGTTGATAATTTTGCGGAGTCTTTCGAGCGTGGCGAACAAGGTGTCGGCTCCGCGCCGGGTCGCGCGGCGTAAGCATTGATCAGTGCAGCAATCTGGCACCGGGGAGAACACTTCGGCGACGTCAGGAATCCATTCCGGGTTTTTCTGGATCGCCGGATTGTACACCTCGAACCTCTCCTCCAAGGGGTGAAACGCGATTCGGATGCGCACGTTTCATAATCCTTGGTCACCACCTGCGCCCGAGCAAGGCCGCCATCAACGCGGTGACGCTGCTGTTGTCCATCAATCAGAACGCGTTTGCCGGCGGACTGCGTGCCGTCCTTGAGGCGCCCGGTCGGGATTTCGCCACGCGATGAGATAGCCAACGGGATAACCGCGATAAAGCGAATCGAGAAGATTTCGGACCTTGGTGGCCTCCCACACAAACGGACGTTGAATTTCTGGAATCGCGATTTCACCCGACTTGACCCATGTCAGCAGAGTTTCAATCGGGTGCGGTGTGACGGAATAGCGTTGGATTGACATGGTGTGGCGGGTATGTGCTTCGGCAATTGTATTATGAGCGTTTATCCTGCCAGGAACGAAACTCAAGGGCGGTAGCCATGTATTTGCACCCCGCAATCTTAAAGTGGTCCATCACCGGAGGCGTGGACACCGATTCCGTGATGATGGCCCTGGGTGTCTCGCCTGTGACTCTGGATATGCCGCGCAGCGAGAAGCCGCTTTTCAAAAGAATCCCGCCCTGCAACTGGCCGGTTAATTTTTTGTTGCGCCTCTTTGCAATGATTTCGTAAAGGACTTCTTTAGGAATCCAATATTCAAAGCGGATATTGTCGTCGGGCTGTGTTCTTTTCTTGAATTTGCTCCAGAATCTCATCACAGCCATCACCCAAAACCAGGATTTGGTTGGGATCGTCAAATTCGTAACGGTTGAACGGGGTCAGTTTTCGCCGGGTCAATGAGTATCATAGCGGGAACTTGGGCAACCATGCAATTTCCAAGAAGCAGATATTGTGTCCTCAAATCATTACCTTTGTAACCAGAATTGCATGCCATCTCATTGTGTAGGTTCCAGGATGGCCTTTGCGAATTGCTCCAACGCGGGCTTTCTCTTCGCGGTATCCCTGATAGAGGTTAAAGAACATAACCGCGGCACGGGACGTCACCGCTTGTGCGAGGATTATATTCCCGACAAAGCCCAGGCCATAACTGTCCTCAAGAATTACCTTTTTTGTGAGGGAAGGCTCATGATTCTGACTGGCAGGGGGCTGATCTTGGGGCCAAGTGAAAGGAGTTTGGTCATACTTTGTCCAGATTGCAAAAAAATGGAATCAGCCATCATGACAATGCATGGATCCGTTTCATCGCGTCGCAAAGTTGGCCAGCAAATCAAAGATGACATATCAAATTAGCGGCCACATAGCAGGCTGCCGCTGCGTTCGGTTGCGGATAAACTGCGCCGCGTTGGTTGCGATTCTCGGAGAGAAACCGGCACGCGCGTTGCAGGGGACCAAAGCCAACCGCGTCGGCGACCTCGCTCCTGTCCACGTGGCAAAGTTATGGGAAACATAATCGATTTTCTCCAGTTTTGTCAGTTCAGTATTCCGGCAATGTGAAGATCTCAGCCGAGATGCCTTTTGGGGCGAGGCGTGCGCGGGTTTCAGCCGGCCACTTGCTCAACTCGTCCCATTGCTTTTGGGCGCGGTCAAGAGGTAGGAATATGATGGCGCGCTGCGGCAGGAGGACTTCCGCTAGCTCGGCAAGATCTTCGAATGCAGATTTTTGCACATACCCCTCTTTGACTTCGCCGATCACAAACTGTCCTTCGACCACGCAAAGGACATCCACCTCGTGCCATGGTCCGGCATGGCCGTCACGACAGAGTTCCAGGCTGGGGGAAAAGACAAAGAACGAAGCAGCATGCTGCGCCAGCGCGGCAAGGGCGTGGAGGACACCCAGTACCACCCCCTGCGAGACACTTGTTTGTGCGAGTGTGTTGAGGGCGTAACACCATGTTTCTGTCGCTGTGAGCGAGTGAGTTCGTCCACAGCCGGAACACGTCGGGGCTTGCTTGAGGTCATTGACATGATACCAAGTGGGCACTTTGCAGAACGGGCAAGTGTTCTCGATGCCGAGCCGAAGTACAGCCAGGTCCAGAAGCTCGTTGAGCCCGTTCTGCATCTCCCCGAATGATACGACAGTGGCGCCATGTTGCTGGACTGCGACATTCCCCTGGGGATAAACGAGTGGGTCAGGTGGATGTTCCTTCTCCAACCGGGACCGCATTTGCATCGCATCCTTAAATGTGACATGGTGAGGCGGATCTCCGCGCACGTGATGAAGGATTTTCTCCGACAACGCGGTTGATCTCTCTGCCGCCTCAGGATGATTTTGAAAAGCCTCCTTTTTGGAGCAATGAGCTGACGTTCCCTTGGAGCTTCTCATCGTTTCCTGAACTGTGGCCGGCAAGCTTTGAGAACAGCCGTCTCCAGAATCGGCGCTCGCAGAACGATTTTGCAGTCCAGAAATTGCCAAAAAGTCCGATGAGTCCGGCAAGATTGGCGCCTTTTTCTGATAGTTTGCAGCTTGAGAAGAGCGCGGGTTGCCGTGGCAATGAGTTGCGGCTGTCCACAGTGAAGAATGGCAGGGCATGCGGCTGTTCGAGAAACAGACGAATGACAGCAGGTCCTTCAGGAAGGGAAAGAGTAATTTCTGGTTTGACAAGCGCGGACTGCGAATAAGTCTGGTGTCCGACAGAGACGGAGAATCGTCGCCCTCGGCTAATCCGAGCAGGCGCACGGAACATTCCCCAGAGAAGACCAGCGCTGTTTTGGCGGGGCAACAACCACCACGATTGCTCCTGGGAGGTGCTGCGGAATTCAGAAAGGTGTTCGATTTGGAGATCAACCATCCAACTGCCACTTTGATTTATTTCGTCACTTAGCAGATCGGGTTTAGGTATGGAGAACCTCTCGTCTGAGTCTCGGGCCGTAAAGCGTACTGGATCGCTGCGTGAGTCCCCAGGACGACTTGGACGCCCAGTCAATTCCTCTGCCGCCTTCTCAAGTCTTTGCTCGAAGGACCCGGGGTAAGGTGCGTTAGTGAATATGGGACGATTTGCGGCGTAGAGCGATTCACGGATCGATTCGAGTTCCTGTGCAGATAAGCTGCGAGACAAGGGTACAGCCTGCCGGTCATGACTTCCGCTTCCAGTAAATCGCCGTAGCCAGTCCAGCAGGGCTTCATGCACGGCGTGATCCTTGATCAGGGAAGTGGGAATCCAAAGTTGGCTCTGGTGGGTTCTCAACCAATTGCGTGACCAGAAAATGCTGCTCCAGAAATCGGCGAAGTCTTGTGTATTGTCCCCGATAAATAACTGATAAATGCCCTGAAAATGGGTTGTCGTCCACGACTCCTCCCCGGCCGCAGCAAGTTGGTAGGGGGCGAGGAAAGGAATGGCTGGTCTCCTTTCCGGAGGATGAAAGCGTCCGGCCATATTGGTCAGCGCGGTTGCCAAGGATGCCCGGTCTGAAATCACTATGGTGTGCGTCTGGATTTTTGGGAGCAAGCGTTCGAGCCAGATTTCTCGACGCACGAGATTCGTGGAGTCAAACCATTGATGAAAGGTGCCGAAAATTCCCTATGAATGAAGCGTCTAATATCGGGATCGCACCCGTGAGAGAACTCGAACATCAGGAGTTTGTCATTCTGGCCTGTCAGGAAACTGCCAGTTCCTTGCAGTCGCGCCAGATTGGCTGGGGTCGGGGGCACAGGAATGCCGCCTGTTTCAAAGGACATTCCGATGGGTCTGCCAACTTCTGTTTTAGGCTCAACTTGAATACTCCAAGGGTGGATTCGCTCATCTGGGGCTGCAGCAAGTGCGGGGAAATAGGCGCGAACGCGTGAATGCAGTGTAGGGTCCGCCAGATCGAGGAGGCGCCAGTGTTGGTCTGATAATTTTCCTCCTCGGAAGAAGATGATTGGGTTGGTGCGCCCGCACCAGTGGGTCTGGCTGTGATCGACAATTTCATCAACGAGCTCGTTTAGAAGATCGGGTTGGGGCCCAAAACATCTGTATCAATAAGAAATGCAGTTCTGACCGGCCGATTCCGTGCTAAGACAGTATATTCGGCTGCGTTCATGCATCTCTAATCCGACGTGATGTTATCACTTAGGCCGAGCTCCCGCAGGGCGGCTTTGGTTTCCTCGACCTTCTGTTTGGAGATACCGCCGTCGGGCTTGACCTCAACATTCAGGTTAAGCTTCAGGCCTCGGCCGGAAGCAAACTTGGACAGGACTTTGGTGTAGAAGTTCATCCACTTCTGCGGGGGAACATCCCCACTCCACGTCATTCCCGTGAACGAGAGTTGCTCCGGTTTCTTTGGTTCTACGGGTTTCTTCTCCCCGCCATCGGCGCCGGGATATGCGGAGGAAAAATAGGATTCTGCTCTGGTCTGGCTCTCGGACTTGGTACCGGGACCTCCTCGCCGCCGACGTAAGCACTCGGCGGTTTCCTTGGTGACGATGAACATTTCCTCGGAGAACTCCACGTCGGCGGTCATCAAGGCCTGGTTGAAATGAAAAGGTTTGTAGTCGTTGGCCGGTCTTGCCGACGTAAGCCAGCAAACCATTGGCAACTCCGCGCGAAATCGTGTCTCAATCGCGTCGGGTTCGGTAAGCCGCGGGAACTGCGTGGCGACGCGAAAAACGCATCGCGCACGGACTTCGTTGACCATTCCTTGATGGCGGGCCAGTTGCGAACTAGAAAGCGGGACTGATGCCTGTTTCCAAATCGCCGTCTGGCGCAACCGGTTCAGAACCAGTGTCGACAAGTCCGGTCGCCGCGCTGGAATGAACCAAGCCAAGATCAACGCGCTTCAAGGTGTTGTCCTTGCCAAGCAGCATCAGATTCTTGTAGGTGCGCCAGATGGTTTCCTTCAAATCACGCCGGGCTTTTTTGAGGTTTTCGCGAAGTTGGTGAACTTGGGTTTCATCCAGTTTCAAATCATCATCCTCGATGGCTTCCCATGCGAGCACCTTGCGGGCGTCTTCGCGTAGTGGTCCGGTGACTCCGGCACGCAAAGATGAAGGCACTTTTGAACGTGCGTGACGATGTGCCGTATTCGCGAATCATGGTCTCAACGAACGGCCGTGGTCGCTTTCTCGTCCTGCAACGACTGGTCGGGCGACAGCACGACCAGCGTGACAGTGGGACGATCGGCAACCTGAATCGTCTTCTCCGCGAAATAAATCGCTCCACGCCGCGCCGGCCGAAAACACTTTTTGAATTTCGCCCGAATCTGTTCTTCAACTTGGGCGGGCGGAATAGTCGCGCGCCGGTCGGCAGAACCGCTTGTTGAGATTTTCCTTGAGGCTGAAATGGTAGCGATTGCGCTCGACTGCGAGGTAGTAACAACCCTCCGTGAGCGCCTCCAGCGCGGTCTCGACGTTGCCAATGTCGAGTCCTGGTTCGGCTACGGCGAAACGAATTTCGGGCACGGTCGCGTCGGTCTTCGCTTGGCCTCCATTCGACTCGAAGAAAATGGCCGTGGATCCTTTGCGATGCAGGCGCGCGTTCTTGATGGTCTCCTGCGCCTCGGCATCAAGCCGCGTTGCGTGTGAATCGCGCTTGCCGCAAATGTCCGTCGTCACCGCGCCTTCCAGTTTCGTTTCGCCCAACTGCTCAAAAGTTGCGGAGCGGAACATGGCGTCGTCGAGGGGCGCGTGCCGAGTCCAATGATCGCATCCTTGTGCGCGCCTTTGAATCCTTCCTGATAGGCACGCGACACCCAAAGCGCGAGCAGGCGCAACACGCCACGGGTCTGCTGAAAGCGCGGCAGCGCCTGCCACTTGCGCTCGAACACGGAAATGACCGCAGGATGAAATGGATACGTGGCGGTGAATGCCTCGCGGGCTCCATCCACGTTGAACTAGTTGGGCAATTGCTGCCGATGCTCAACAACCCAATCCGCGTATTCAGCGCACGTTTCCAACGCCTCCTTTGGCAGCATCACTTTGCCCTCGCTGGTCACGGCGCGTTCATCCCACTCGAACAAACGGCGGCGGATAATTTCCGAGGCTTCGGACTCGGCGGACAGAAAAAAATGCTAGAACGAAAGGATGAAGCTTGGGGAAATAAGACAATAATAAAGTACAACATTTCTCAGAAAGGAAAAGACATTCTTGGTGCAGTATTAGAACCGTATGAAGAACTATTTCCAAGAGAGGATAAGGAGGAAAAATAATGTCAAAAGACAAAGAGAGTCGTGAAAACATATTTGAGGTTTTAGATGGCATAATGATTCAGTTGGAAGAACAAAAAAGATCTTCATGATAATGATTCTTACAACATTAATTATTCCACCAATAGCTCTGCTGATAACAACCAGCATCTTTGACTCACCGTTTCATGAAAGATTTGAAGATAGGTTAGAAGAAAGACTACAAAGGCAGCCTGGGGCTGGCGAAATAACCCCAGATGAATATCAAAGTATCAAAGAGAAAATTACAGGTCATGAAAGACCAAATCCGTTATTGAGACCACCAGAATTTGTGATTTTTGTAATTTCTTTGGCATGGTTGGGAATAGGGATTAGACAATGGATAGTTTTATCAAAATGGGATAAAAAATACAGACAATTCAAAGTTAAACAAGAAGAAATTGATAAAAAATTAGAAGACGAATCGAATAAAGATGATAATGATAAAGATCATTCAGAAAATACAGACGACACGTAAATTTGATTGATCAAAAAAAATAAAATTCATTACAAATTATATCATATCCATAATTCTATCGTTTTTTTTGTGCAATCTAATTTTAACATAAAGACAATACTGTGTTTTCATTTTTAGGAGAAACACAAGATATTTTTCAAATCTAATTTTAAGAATAGAGCGATCAGATAAAAGGGAGTAAAAATTCAATCTTCGAAGTATTTTTTGCTCCTGTAATTTTAAAAAAACTTGTGGGAAAGTATTAATGGGTTCTACAAATCAATATTTTTGTGCAAAAAGCTACCGTAGCTGAGAAATCAACAAAAATATTCACAGATGTTCGTGAAGTAGAGATTACCAGAGCAATTGCAAACGAGTTTCATGCAGTTTTAATAGATAGGGCAGAATCGGATGTAATAATTATTGGTGCCGGACCTGCCGGATTAACAGCGAGCAGGGATCTTTCAAATATGGGTTTTAAGGTTTTAGTGGTTGAGCAAAATAACTATCTTGGAGGAGGTTACTGGTTAGGAGGATACATGATGAATCCAGTAACAGTCAGAGAGCCAGCCCAGAAAATATGGGATGAATTGGGAATTCCCTACAAAAAGGTATCAGAGGGTTTGTACCTAACACCTGGACCACATGCAGTTTCAAAATTAATTGCCGCTGCTTGTGATGCAGGAGTAAAATTTCTAAATCTTACAAAGTTTGATGATCTTATTTTAAAGAATGGCAGAGTCACAGGTATAGTTGTCAATTGGATGCCGGTTTCAGCATTACCAAGAAACATTACATGTGTTGATCCAATTGCACTTGAAGCAAAGATGATCATTGATGCATCAGGACATGATTCTGTTGCAGTAAAAAGACTAGTGGATAGAGGATTAGTAGAGTGGAAAGGAATGAATCCAATGTTTGTAAATGAGGGAGAAGAGCACGTAGTTCTCAACACAGGTGAAGTTTATCCTGGATTAGTTGCAGCAGGAATGTCTGTGACTGAAACATATGGACTGGCAAGAATGGGTCCAACGTATGGTTCTATGCTTTTTTCAGGAAAGAAGGCAGCCGAGATCACAGCAGAGAAAATTAAAGAGTTAGAAAGGTAAACAATTATTAATTCACTGTAGTGTTGAAAATCTCAAAAATATTTTTGTATGACGAACCAACAGTTCCACAAATTCAACTTCAGAGACTTGTTACTTTTCTAAAAGAATTATTTCCAATTCAAGTTGAAGCGAGAAAGAGTATTTTAAAATTCTCAAAAAAAGATACAGCTGAAAAAATTGCAACCTGCAGAATTTTGAATCCAAAAAAACCATTTGAGAAATACAAACCAACAATAAATGAAATTTTTTTTGAAGAATCAAATTTCACATCTGTTGTAGATACAGAAAATATTATCATGTATGATGGATTCGAATTGCAAAAAATATTCACAGAATTAATTCCAAAAGAGGAAACCTCGATGGATTTACTTCATGTATTTTTTACAAACAAACTTACATGCACATTTGACTATAATGATTATAGATATCACGGTAGAGCGCTAATAGGAGCAAATCCTTCCATAATTTCAATTACAGGCATCATAGAAGCCCCTGCAAAACCCAGAGAATATTATTTGGATCTAATATCAAATGTTAGCCAGGAAACAAATATTGAGCCTATAAAACAAAAATATCATGGTGCATTTCTAGAGTACAATGATTCACGACTATCAAAGATTATTGAAGGGTATCTGTTACAAGGAATATTTTATTTTGAAACCGGAGAAGCATTTTGTGATAATAAAGAATGTAGACTATATAATGCACATTGGCAAAAAGATCTTTTGTTTTCACAATTAGAAAGTAGGAAATTATGTGAAAAACACCAACTAATACTAAAGAAATTAGTTGTCTAATGTTTAATGAAAAACTTGTCTTTTTGAAATATTCTTTACGTTTAAGAAATATCGTTACAAGTTTAAGACAGTGTCTAAATTTTTCCCAACATGTAGCAAATAGTTTATCCCAAAAATTAGATATCACTTAAATTAATGAAATTTAGAGATGTCATATCATGATGTCTGCAGGTGCCGGTGCTACAATTCTTGAAAATAAGGACGATTCACCAAAAATGCCAGATAAGAAGAAAACAAAATTTGATGTTGTAATTATCGGCGCAGGACCTTCAGGATATACCGCAGGAATTTATTGCTCCAGAGCGGGATACGATACGCTGATTTTATCAGGTATACTTCCAGGAGGTCAGTTAGTCAATACTACAGAGGTTGAAAATTATCCAGGTTTTGAGAAAGGAATAATGGGCCCAGATTTAATGATCGAGATGAGAAAACAGACACAAAGAATGGGCACTACCATAATTGATGATGAAGTAGTAGATGTGGATTTCAAACACAGGCCATTCAAAGTCCTAACAGGCTCAGAAGAATATGAAGGAAGAGCTGTGGTTATTGCAACGGGGGCAAATCCTAGAAAATTGGGATTGCAAGGAGAAATGACATTTGCGGGAAAGGGAGTATCATACTGCGCAACATGTGATGGTCCTTTTTTTAGAAATCAGGAATTAATAGTCGTGGGGGGAGGAGATTCTGCAGTAGAAGAGGCAACATTTCTCACTAAATTTGCAACAACAGTACATTTAGTGCATAGACGAGAAGAATTACGTGCAAGTAAAATAATGCAAGAAAGGGCAATTAACAACAAGAAAATTAAATTCTATTGGGATTCAGCAGTCATAGAAATCAAAGGGGATCAAAAAATGCGTCAAGCAGTAATAAAAAATATCAAAACGGGTGAAGAAAAAACACTAGATGTTGCAGGGCTTTTTGTGGCAATTGGTCATGAACCAAACACAAAATTATTTAAAAAACAAATTGAATTAGATAATGAAGGATACATTATTTTAAAAAATAAAACACATACAAATATTGAAGGAGTGTTTGCAGCAGGAGATGTACACGATAGAAACTACAGGCAAGCAATCACAGCTGCAGGATTTGGATGCATGGCGGCAATAGATGTAGACAAGTATCTCACAGAAAATTCCTAAAAAGGGAAAGCCCTCCTCCCAGTCACAAAAAATGCGATATAACTAAAGTAATGATGTAGTGTGATTTATGTGGAATTGTTAAGACATAAACAATGTATGAATAGTCTGTAAACATATATCACAATATACGGTTTTTCATTTTGCTAGTTGAAAAAAAGTTGATAAGTTTTTCTAAATCCTTAAGTTTTTATAAACTACAAATAATTGTTGAAGAAGATCTACACCCTAGCCATTCTTACTGTTGTAATGATTAGTGGATTAGAATATTCTAATAGTGCACTTGCTGATGAACTCATAATTCCTGATTGGATAAAAAATAAGGCAAGTTGGTGGGCTAATGGTCTAATTTGGGAATCAAACGATATTTCCACAATACAGTATTTAGATAATCATAGAAGCGGATCTATTCTGATTACCAAAACAATTGCCACCGATGAGAAGATTTTTGATTCAGATAAAGATTCACTCCCTAATGTTTGGCCAGAGGAAGTTTTTGGTACAGTTACGAAATTATCTCTTCGAGATAGCACTGGAGATCAAATCCCCCCTTCATTTAGGGTAACTTTTGAAAGTACGGAGTTTCCTCTAACCATCAATGGAACCAATTATAGATTAGATCAAATAAAAAATGTGACACTCACCAAAGTTGAAATTGGAAAACCGATAAAATTGCAAATTCGAATGTATGAAAACGAGGGAACTGATAATGTCCAACATGTTATGCTATACCTAAACCAACATGGCCCCAAGATCCTAAATGACTTAACTGAAACAACCATTACTTATGAAAAAGGAAAAACTACACAAATTATAGATCCTAACAATTTGATTGAAAATGCGACGATTACACAAAGTATAGAGGGATACAAAAATGTATTTGAATTTGATATAAAATTCTTAAAAAAAATAGATGTGTCAGATTTGCTTTTTAGAATTTGGGATTATCCAAGAAATAGTGTCGATATGTATGTTCCAAATGCGCTAGTTGTGACAAATGCAACAGCATCTTTGAAAAATGTACCGAATGATGTTTTGCAAGAGTCAGTTGCAAAATTCAATGACATAGAAGAAAATAATTTAAAATCAAGTTTGCCTGAAAATAAAATCCTTGCACCTCTAAAACAATTCAAAGATAGAAATCGTCTTGATATTACTTGCAAAGAAGGAATGATTCTAGTAATAAAAACAAATGATGGCTTTCCTGCATGTGTGAAACCAGAAACTAAAATTAAATTAATTGATTGCAAATGGACAAGTGATACTGTGAATAATTTATTAAATTATTCTAGTGAATTTTTATCTAAAGAAAGTAAAAAGATTAATCAAACAGATTTTACAAATTCCATACCACTAACACTATTTCCAGTTACTCCACAAAATGTCACATTACCTGACACTACGAAAAAGAATCAATCCGAAACAATCATAATTTCAATTAGTAAAACAAATCAAGTAAAAATAACAAATTTGGATTTTACAAAGGGTCAAAAAACACATCTTGTACAAATCTTGATTAACGGTGCAACTTTGTACACTAAAGACATTGAGAATTTACCCATAAAATCAGGATTCAATACTCTGGTTTTTGACTATACAGTTCAAAGCAAAGACATCGAGTCATTTTATCCAATGTTAGATTTTGAGTTACAGTTTGGTTCTAAAAAATATCCAACTTTACTCAAGGGAGAAGAATTCTCAGAAATTTTGCATCATGATGAAAAAAGAAACTCGTCTTTTGCAATACAGGTTGACAAAGCCGCAAATCAGATAACTCTCAACATAAAGGATTCCTTGACCAAAAAAATACTTTGGGTCATTCCACTAGATTTTACTACTTACAAGTCAAAGTGCAAGGAATGCAATGGCAATCTAATTGCAGACTAAAAATTCTCATATTTTAAACCACTAAAATTCCAGTGTAAAGTCTTTTGTTTTTAAATAATTAATTACTTTAATGGAGGATTATCAAATTCAGATCTTATCTGCAATACTCATATTGATCTTAATTGAAATTCCGTCTGCTTTTGCTATTGATTATGATCTAAATTTAGTTGATTGAAAGATAGTTGATCTTCAAGTTCTTTCAGTAGATGATACACCAGGGTACTCTGCAGATAACTCGAACCTTGTAAAAATCACAGTGAATGCAACTAACATTGGAGAGGATTATTTTCTTGTATCAGCAAAACTTTTTAAAATCTGGGTCATGGAGCCTGATTTAAGAAAAAGTACTCCAGAAAAACCAGTTCTTGAGATGGTAGATAATTACTATACCTCTTATGATGATGAACTAGAGGTAAGATATGATAATTTGCCATCACGCGAACTTTTTGATGAATGTGATTATATCCATGACAGCGTCTCTATAGGAGAGTCAAAAGTATTCACCATCTGTTTTGATATTCTAAAAACTTGGAACCACGGAAGTCTAAACCTTAATGGCTCAAAAAAATATTATCTTGTCATGATGGCCAATCATCAATCAACTACATGTCCAAACTGTAAAAAAATTCTATTGCACACTCCTGGATTTGACCAACAAAATCATTTCCCAGACTGGGTTCAACACCTTGTACAATGGCACAAACAAGGAATTGTTTCCGATCGGGAGTATGATGAAACTATCAGATATCTTACAAACAAAGGAATTATCACCATAGTAGTTGATACTCATTCAAAAGATTCGATTGCAACCAAGAATCAACAATTAAAATATCATCAAGCAAGATTAACCTCAGCTCAACAAACAAATCTTTATGTAAGCGCAATTAAATTTTATGAACCAAAATTCCAGGATGAGATTTTCAGTGGAATCATATGTAAAAAACAAAATAACATTGTAACTTTATCAGGAGATTATCATAATGATGATAATTTCTATCAAGATGTATTTTTTAAACTTCTTTTACTTGATGGTTCAGGACATGTCACAGATTCAGGCATAGGAAAAATTGTGGATGTTACACCAAAAGACTTTAGGCATTTTTCAGTATCTATCCCTCATAACGAGGAAATTAATAATTGTCTTGTAACAATAGATTCAAAATTCCAAAAATAGTTTCAAAAAGTGGATTTTAATTATTCTTCTTCAATTTTCTTCAATCTAGTATAATAGTCCGGTAATTCGTTCAGATGGGCCCATGCAATTTTACCTGTCAAAATTGGATTGCTATTGGTGACATTTGTTTTTGGATTTCTCTTTCCATGCTCCAATTCAACCTCCAAACCCATTTGAAATTGGTCAAGGTCAATTGTTAGACCAATCTATTCCTAATTCATCGCCAATTTTCTTTGCTTCCTTTTTTGAAAATGCCATAGTTAATTTCTAATTATATCTAGCAGAATTTTATTTATTTATAAGATTAGCATGATTGTCAGGAATAATAACTGTCAAACTCTTTTTAAATAAAATTTTACAAAATTTAGGATTAATGTGATTCTAAAGGTTTGATATTTTTTGGAAATAAAAGAGAGTAGTTTGTCATAAAATTATAAGATAAAATGAGTAGAAGCAATTGGCAATGTGGCAAATACGATGCCAGTAGTAACAGAAAATAGCACAATACCCATTATCAAGAAAATTCGTTGTATTTTTTTAGTTGGAAAAACTCTCCCAACCCCTACAAGAAATGAAACTCCTGCAAAAAGAGTGGTGAAAAACACATAGTTGGAGGCAATAATTCTCATGTCACTGGCCTTCTTTGATTTTTCATCAAATACCTGCAAAAATTCCAAAGTCTTTTTTGATTCAATCTTTGATTGATATGAAGGCATGGCAAAGGGCGTCTTTGCATTAGAATTGTTCATCGGATCAGTCTTCATCCATTCGTCAAATGATTGTTTTAACTCTGGACTAAAGGCATTTTTATAAAATTCAGCTAGTTTTGTATCATTATGTCCCATAGCATTGATATGATCGATAAATAAAACAATGTCAACAATTACAGCTTGTCTGTCCTTAAGTTCAGCAGATGTAAAATTACGATGTGCTTCATTTGCATCTTGTAACTCAAATATCATTTCATCGCTCCACAATACATGCTGTAACCCACACCAAGTTGTCATCAACACCGTTAGACCAAGAATACTTGCATACACAAGATCATGTTTATGTGATTTATTTACATCGTCAGACATAGAGCACCAAAAAACTATGAAAGAACATGGAAATTAAGAGTTACTAAAAATCACCAAATTGAATAGAACAGCGTTAACTGAAACATAGCTCAAACTCAAATGGATGTTAAATTCCATTTTTACAGAAAAATCATTAATACACAATGCTATTCAAAAATTAGTTAATGAGGAACGCTCAATGCAAAAAATGTTTGAAAAAATTTAAGGAAAAGGACATCTACACAATTCAACAATTCCAATATAGGAAAGAACCTACTTATGAGTGGACAAAGAAATTTCTCATAGGTTTGAAAATTGGGGAGTGGGATTCATTTTGTGAGGAATGCATTAAACATTATTCAAAAGTATCAGAAAATGCATGGAGAAAGAAAGCTCAAAAATAAATTCTAAACTCTTTATCCCAGAGATAGCAATTCATCATCATGGCTGAAAATCTTGAGAAATTAAAAAAATTAGTTAAGGAAAATAGCGATAATCTAGCAAAATTAGGGCATGACTTGTCTGAAATTCAATTCAGATACAAAATAATAGAAAATACTGCTAGCGAGTATTGGAAAGATAGAATTGAGAAATTTAAAAAATACAGTGAAAAAGGGAAAGAATACTATTTTCAAGCTCATGCCTTGATAAATCTAGTAGACAAGGAACAATCTGGATTATTTCTACTCCGAATCAGTAAATTACGTCAGCTTGAATTGAACCTCGAAAAAATTATGTTGAAAGTAATGCTGAATCCATCCATCATAAAATCAAAAGATAAACAGCGAAGCAAATGGAGTAAAGAACTAAGAGAACAATTAGTAGATGCATCAAATAAATGTCTAGATCATGAGACAAGCATGAATAAAGTTTTTCGAGAGTTTTATGAGAGTAAATTAAAGAAGATTTTAGAATAACAGAGTTAAAAAATTCCTAGTCGATGTTTAATATGCCAAAGTTGACATGTATTTTGCGTCTTTTAGTGCAGTTTCAAATTCTTCCTTAGTCATAACATTTTGTGTAGCATATACGCTTTTGAATTTCCTTCCATCATCTGCAAATATGCCAACAACACATCCATTGCCATCAACAGGATATTTTTTCATGCATGCATAGACAGCAGCAGATGAGGGACTAATCAATAACCTATCCTTTGCAAAAACCTCTTTTACAACTGAAAAGGCTTCGTCATTATCTACCGAAATCCAATCATCAACAACACTTTCTCTTTTCAAAAACAAGTCAGGTTTTGCAGATTCTTCAAAGTTTCTCCATCCTTGAATCAGGTGATTTTGTTGTGGCTGGCATCCAATTATTTTAATGTCTGGATTTTTTTCTTTAAGATAAGTTCCAATTCCAGTGATTGTACCACCTGTTCCAACTCCGGTAAAAAAATGAGTTATCCTTCCATCGGTTTGTTTCCAAATTTCCGGGCCTGTTCCAACATAATGACCCATAAAATTTGCTTCATTTGCATATTGATTTGGAGAATAATACACATCAGGTCGTGAGGAAGTGTATAGATGTAGCCAATGCAATACTTTGATCAGTCCCAGCGCCAACCTTTGGACAGAGATCATCACTTGTTTCAAAAACTTTGGCACCCAGATTTCTAATAATATCTTTAGTTTCATTGCTTGCTTTTTCAGGTATTACTATCTCAACTTTGTATCCAAGTAATTTTGCAATACCTGTTAGTGCGATGCCAGTATTTCCTGAAGTTGGTTCGATAATGATGCTTTTACCTCGCGTGAGGATTTTTCTTTCTTCACCATCTTTAATCATCCAATATGCCGCCCTATCTTTTACAGAACCAAATGGATTATGGCCTTCTAGTTTTGCAAAATAGGAGACCATTTTATTTGAAAGTGAATCTAATTTCACAAGAGGAGTATTACCGACTTGGTTCAATATATCAGAACTTGTAACAGATGTCATGGTTTTGGTTTATTTCACCTTTTTAATTTGAAAAGTGATTGTATTACCATCTTTTTTCATGCTTAAAAGTTGGTGACCATTTCTTGTCACCCATCTAGAAATATCATCTTCTGCTGCCGGATCATCTGCAGATACGGTTAACACTTGACCTACCTGCATTTTTTCAATTTCAATTTTAGTCCTGAAAACAGGTTCTGGACAGAACATTCCAGTTGCGTCTAGTTTCTTTTCATTGGATTCGGACATAATTAATATCTAATTTGTGTTGAATCTTTTGTCATATTAAAATCTATTTTAAAATTTCATATTAACAAAATTAGCTTGGATTAATTTTTGAGAATAAAGATTTTAAGAAATACACAATTTTTTTAGATGTAATTTTATCAAGGGGATTTTAAAGAAATTCCTACACATGAAAAATTAGTTCTGTCCCTAATTTCAGAATCCTTTAATCCAGAAAATTGATAAAAGTTGGTAATATCTTGTAAATATGTACCATAAGCGGTAATTTCACATTTAGTAAATGACCAAGTTTGAATTGTATTCCCCATTCCATCTAAAACATCAACATCAATATTGAATTCGTTGAGCAAATCTCCTCTATCCATCCAATCTGCAACAAATTTGTAGAATTGTTTTTTATCTGCACTTGGTAATGATTCTAGAAAAAATGTTGGATTTACGTCCCGAAAATTATACGTTTTATCAAAAGGATCTTCAAAAGATTTAGTGGTTGTAGTCATCTCAAATTTTTCAAAAAAGTGAACTCCTATTGGAGCTACAATATTAGATAATGTAACTTTAAAAGATTGAGCTCGTTCATCTTCTGTCACATTAGTTGATGCAGCAGTAACTTCAGTAATTGGAATTTTAATTATCCCATTTGTTATAAGATACTCTAATGATTTAACATATTCTGTTTCACTTATTGAACCATCAGACCACCATTTTGCATTGTTTTTAATCCAATCCGGGATAGAATAATCAGCAGCATGTGCGGTTAATGAAAAACCCATAATTATCATCATGGATATAACAAAAAACATTGAAAAGATACGAATTGCATTATAAAGAAAAAACTTCAATAGAGGATAAGTAATTTTACTGTTTTTAAACTATTTTATAAGAACAGAATGTTTCTTTATAAAATGATTTTTTAGAAACCAAAGTATTGTCATCATATCCAGCAACATAATTAATTAAAGTTGATTATAATTTAGAGAAAATCGTTTGTTATGAAATGTTGGATTGCACACAATATTAGAAATATCTTTTCTGAGGCAACTAAACTAGGGTCAGCATATATTCTTTAATACGGAAAATAGAGACTATGATATCACATATTGAGTAAGAAAGATCAGGGAAAATTTGCAATTTTTAGACAGGAATATTTGTCAGAGGGCGACAGACTAGTCGAAGTGTTGTGTGGGGTAATAATGGTTCTAGTCATGATTGGTTATCTGAGATTATCTTTAATGGGGGAAGATGACATCGAGATGAAAAAGACGATGATCCTAGTACCACTTGGGTGTAATGCTGCTTGGGGGATAATAGATGGCATCATGTATGTTTTGACGAATCTGATTAAACGTGGAAAAATTTACAGATTGTCTTCATCTATCAAATCCAAAAAGGACAAAGAGGATGTCCGAATTTCAATTGAAGACGATCTAAGTTCTACTGTTGTAGATTCATTAAAAGATGAAGATAAGGAGAAAATATCAGATGAGATCTTAAAGCGGGTAGATCCTTCTGCAATAGAAAAACCAGAAGGGATCACAAAAAAAGATTTGTTGGTAATTCTTTTAACATTTCTTACTGTTTTTTCTACTGCAATTCCTCTAATAATTCCGTTTATGATCTTTGATGACATCATATTTGCCATAAGGGTGTCTTTTGTAATTGGACTTGGAATGTTGTTTATTATTGGATTGTTATGGGGCAAATATGCATCAAGAAACAAAATTCGCTCTGCCTTGGCAGTAATGACAATAGGAATCATTACAGTTGGCATAACTATTGCATTAGGTGGATAAAAAAATCCGTCATGTTAATTTTAACAAAACCAGATAACAAGTAAATTTGTGGTCAAGATGGTTCGATTGAAAGATTTGCATCATCTGGACGATGGCGATATTTGCGCATAAAAAAATAAATTGATTTCATTATCGCTTCAAGAATTCCAATAAATCCAATAAAAATTGTCAATTCAAGCATTATTGGAAGAAAACCAGGTATTGAATCAATTATTTTTTCAGAGTTTAAATTTGGATTTAAGAGAAGTGTAAATAGTAAATTAAATGGTAGGAATTTCATAATATCTTCTGCTAGTTTTTCATTCCAGTGTGCAGTGATTCGTGAGGCAGTGATAATACCCACCATAATCATAGTCAAGATATCAAAACTAAGTGATGTATTCAAAGCATACATAAAGAAAAAGCAGACAACTACCCAACCATACATCATGATTGGAAAAACTAACACATATTTTACAACATAAAAAATTCTTGTTTTTATTAAAGACTCTGGAACCCCACCGGCAGTATATTTGATATTTTGTGAAAAAACTTCCCTTTTACTTAGAATAGAACTAGTCTTCCAAATAAAATAACTAAATGCTAAAATTCCAAGTGCCACTGGAATGACATCCTTAAATCTTATCCCTGATGCATATTGTGAAAAAACATTTTCAAAAATATTTGATGAGTCAGAGTTGTTTGAAGCATTTAATGACAAAAGATTTTCATTAGGTTGTCCATAAATAACAAGAAAACCAGGAACAGCAAAACTCAGAATGAAAAATAGTATAATCTTATTCACGCTAAATCTCTTTCTGAGAGTTGAAGCGTTGAAGACCTGCCTCTTGCAAATATTTGTGACCCCAACGAGTTTCAATATGGTTAATTGCATCATTGTAGCCATCCTGAATTAGACGTTTTATTGTATTTGAAGAAAAATCAAAAATTTTATTAGATATTGAATAATCATCGTGTTTTCTTTGTATTCGAATTATTTCACCTATATTGAAAGCTCCCTCAACACCATCACGATACGTAGTGCCTCGTGCTCCCTCCAATCTCTCTTGATGTGGGATGGGCCTATCAAGAAGATCATCGATCATCTTTTGTGTTGCGCCATTATCTTTGGCCAACTTGATCAATTCTTTTATTAGTTCCATAAACATCTGAAAAGCTAACAAAACTGTTTCATCATTTTTGGATCTATCGCCAAAAGATATGTCAGAATTTCTGTTGACGGTACCATCATGATCAGAAGGAACATAGTCAACTCGTGCAGGATGTAAATTTATTTGTAATACGTTAAGCTTTGGCACAGCATCCTTTACTTTCTTTCCAAAGTACCAATACTGTCGCTGAGCCATAATAACTTGCATTAAAGGAGTATTTGCCAAGATACCACCATCCCAGAAATAGCGCATTTCTTTTTTATAGCTCTTTGTTTGAGGATCATACCGCTCTGCTTCAATTTTACTAAAATCAAAGTTTACCGGCACTGCAGCACTTGCAATAACATGATCAGATGTTATTCCTTGAGGATATTTTATAACGTGTTCATATCCAATGATTTTTTGGTTCTCACTGGAATCCTTATTGGTACCCTTCTCTACAATTAATCTGCCATATCCGGATTCTCTTGTACCGCTTTCTTTTGTATAACTATCAAACACTACGGGTAAGCTTTCCATTACATCGACGGTAACTAAAAGCAATCTAGGTTGACCGTCTTCTCTACTGGTAGCAATAGGAAACCTTGCAAATTTTTCAAGACTATTTTTTAGAGGATGGTTATCATATCGGTACCATGAATTTAGAGGATCAAAGAATTTCTTATCAGGTACAGCCTGAGGCCCAGAAAATACCCGAGGTGCACCTGTAAAAGCAAATTCCTTTGATGAGTAGTATCTTCTTGCTGTTTCTCCTTTTGCAACGCCAGTGAAAAATTTGTTCCAATATTCCCACCAATATGTCAGATAGTCAGAGAATTTATCAGAAATAGATTCTGTTGAAATATAATTCCAAAAATCAATTAGTCTTTCAGCTGATCCCTCCCATGTCTTTTTTTCTATCACATAACTTGTAAGAATTGCAGAATTTATTGCACCAATGGAAGTCCCAGCAACAATATCAAATAACTGCCCATCAGTTTTTTTTTCTTGCTTCTCCCTATATTTTAGAAATTCATACGCTACTTTGTAAGCTCCAACCTCATACGCTCCAAGTGAGCCTCCACCTTGCAGAATCAATGCTCGTTCTTCTTGTGGAATATTTGTCACAACCGAATAAACTAGCCATACAATATAACATTTTATTAAATATCCATCTTTGATTTTCATTTTAGCCAAATGTCATAATTATAAAAATTGGAAACTGTAATCTCGTAATTGATTTTAAGAGATCGTTTTTAATAGTGCCAGAATTTTCCTTAGTTGTGGAAAAATCTCCAATCTGGTTAAGAATATCTCAGATTATTTTAGGAGTAATTGCAATTGCATTAGCTGGCTGGGTAATTACAAATCCTGGTGAGACAACATTGCTGTATATTGTTTTTCTTGGAATTGCGCTTCTAATGGTAGGGATATCAAAAATAATTGAAGGATTTGTTTTACGTCAAATTCCAAAATCTTCAAGAGCAATTCATATCATAATAGGGATTATTTCAATCATAGGTGGAATTTTTGCTTTAGTCAATCCAGTTGCGGCAGTTGCAACATTAATCATGATAGTATCAATTGTGATTTTAATCCATGGATTGGGATTAATTGCCACGGGCATAGCAGACAAAAGTCAAGACAGAGGCCATAGAATTGTCAATGTTATTTTAGGGATTTTAGCAATCATAGTTTCCGCAGCAATTATCGCAGTACCAGGATTAGCAATCGCAATGATGATTGTACTAGTTTCAATAGGATTACTGTTCCATGGAATTGCCAGCATCATTACAGGAATTATTGGATACAGAACATCTGTAAAATCTACCTCTTGATTATGTGTTGATTTTCATTCTTGAGAACATGGTCGCTATTTTTTATACAGTATAATGATCTACAAATAAGTGACCATAACAAATGAAGTAAGTCAAGGAGATATCTCAAGATTAAAAACAAACCATGAAAATTCACAAGGAATTACATCAGCATTTTCTACAATTACAGGCAATCAGATGATTTTCAAAAACAGATAGAGAAGACCGTCACAAGACGTTTTGAACTTTTTTGCAATTTATATCTAGAACAGATTAAATTTTGGGAGAGGTTTGCACGGTCTTCTAACGATTTTCAGCAAAATGGCATGGCAAAATTAGGTTTGAAGATGGATATAAAACCAGAATTTCAGGATATGACGGATGTGTGGAATAACGGTCTAAGAAGTTGGTATGTAAATCAGACCAGTTATTCAGAGATGGTTTTGAATATGCTTCATCAAAATATGAGAATGACAACCATGAATATGGGTGGATTGTCAAAAATGGCATGGTCTAATTTCTCATGGTGGACACCACCAAATCAAAAATAATTTTTAATTCTTGAAACCCCCAATAGTTTGTTAAAGATAATAGTTACGACGATTTTTCTAAAGTTTCATGAAAAATTTATTTATTTACCATATGTAGAATATAGGTTTTTTGCTGCCCTTGCAAGAAAGATAACACCTAACCCAAAAAAGGTAAATGTTATGATCACATCAAGAAGGACATACAAAACAATATGTGCTTCTAGTATTTCGATAAAATCAAAGATAAACAGGATTATAGTACAGACAAGAAACATAAAGAAAGTCTTTGATGAAATGTTTTTTTATAATATGAATTTGATTTGATTCGCTATCACTTGTGGTTCGTGCAAGACTCATCAGAAATGATGCACCTGTGAGTGAAAGACCAGTTAATGTGGCAGTAACGGTGGGATTTAGTTCATTATCAAGATCAAGAACTTTATCTAAAAGATCCTTTTGGATGATTGTATTTTTTACATCATTTTGTGCAGACACAGAATGGACTGATGAAGCTGCTAAAACTAAAACCGTTGCAAAAAGAATGGATTTTGTGAACATGTTCAATCTTTCGTAATTGGATGATTTACAGCCTTTATTCTATCTTTTCTTTAGATCATACTCTTAACTATAACCTGACATCAAGATATTCTAAAAGTATTTGCAAAGTATATGATAGATTTTTCAGATTCAACGGTAAATCTATTTAGCACCATGAGAATTTAAAAAATACAAAAGCATTGATTCAAAAAACAAATCGATTAAAAATTATTAAAATTATTATCGGTGGGATAGCCATTGTTTTTTCAGGTTATCGTTTTTTCAACATTACAAATCCCTCACCTTTTTTTGCTACCTACCCCGGAATAGCCGTTCTAGTAATTAGCGTCATCAACATAGTGAAAGGAGTTTTAAACAAAGAAGAATCTAAAACCACAAAATCAATTGACATAGGCATAGGAATTATTGGAATAGGTATTGGGCTTATTGTCAAGTTGTTCTTAACAGATACATCGTCTGCCTCATTTTCGCTAATTTTCCTATTTATAATAATTCAAGGAGCTGGGTTTATTGGAACAGGAATCACCCAAAGAAATAAAACAAAAGCAATTAGAATTCCAAAAATCATAATTGGAGTTTCCGTGGTCCCAGTAATCGGATTGTCACTCACAAATCCTGATTGGTCATTAATATTGATAACAGGTTTGCTGTCTTTCAAGATACTTTTAACTGGAATTGAACTTATTGCAGGCACTAGAGGAAATAAAATAACAAAAGATCTTGATCAAAAATAATTAATTTGTGAGTCATAACCAAATTTAAGACATGTAGCAGTATTTAGGCATAGATTGGTATAACAATTTCTGCTTTGAATTTTATTCCAATAATCTTAAGAGAGAATAATTTTCTATCAAAGAATTATTCCAAAACGATTTTTTGGTTTTTAATTTTTTTTGATTACTTCAAGATTGAATTCTTTTTGTAAAATTGATTTAGATTTATTGTTTGTAAATACTTCCAATGATATCTTAAATGTCATTTTATTGAGTGGAATGTGATATGGAGTTATTGTTATTGTATGGTCACCTGTATTTCTATTTGGAAAATCTAGAGAGGGGAGTAAAAGTGATGGGTTATCTATTTTCAGATATTGATCATTTAGATCATCCGTCCTTGTAGTTACTAAAATATTATCAAATTTTTCTTTATTATTTTTTAGATTTAGCGTTATAGTGACGTATTTGTCGGATTTAATTTTTGAATTTGACAGTTTTAATTTCTCAAATGATAGTCCTTTTCTAGCAAATAATCCCAAATTTAGTTCTCAATAAAGGAACCAACGAGTAATATTAGAATCTATTTGGATCCAATTTTATTTTTTATCATAGGGCCATTTTGAACATTGTTCCAAGATTTCTATCTTTCATAAAATATGGATCATAGTTTTGGAAGTTAATTTTTTGTGAGATTCTCTTCATCAGATATATAGCAATTTTGTAAAATAGAGACCAAAGGTAGCTATTTTGATTATTACCATAAATTCGCAGCAAAAGAGTCAAGAGCCATTTAGAATTGGGATAATGTTCAGATATGTAATCAATCAGATATTCTTTGGAATTATTAATTTTGTACTTTAGATGATCTAGTGTTTCATTTTGCAAAGCATATCCAGTTTGTAAAATTTCAATCTTACCATGTTTCATTGATTGTAAAATATCATCGAGGGAATTTTCAGATTCAATGGCGTTTACGCATCTACCCAAAGTAGAAACAACATGAGAGTCACTTCCAGATACTTGAATCATTTTGTTATCTAATGCAAATTGAGTTGCCTTGGCATTTGATAGAATGTCAATATTGTTACTGTTAAAGACTTCAACCATATCGCATTTTTTGGCACTATCGCGAAGTGCGTCCAGTAAACTAAATGGATGGGGGGCAGAAGATACCCCACCCTGTCTGCTAATCTCGTCAATTGCTTCCTCCAAAGTAATTCCTGGTTGAATTTCTTTATGAATTCCATATGCTAAAACATGAGCACCAGTGTTAATTGTGATTTCTTCGGCAGGATAGACTTCGATATTTTTGAATTTCAAATGATCGTTTTTGTATTGCAACAACTGATCATAACCAGCCAAAGTATTATGGTTGGTAACAAAGATCGCATCCAATCCCAGATTATAAGATCTTTCTAGTTGATCCCTTATAGAGACATTACAATCATATGGTGGTTCTTCGCTACCAACATGAAAATTTGAGAATGAATTGTGACAGTGTAGTTCAGTTTTGATAATCAATTTCAAAATAGAATTTTCATATTTAGATTATAATTCTATTGTAAATAATGTCATATCTAGCGAAATAAATCTTCATCAGGAGGACGAATAAGATTACCAATTGAGGAATTTTCATTTTTGAAATCATATCCACGAATAATAACAATAGGACAATTTGCTGCTTTTTTCATGACGAGTTCTGCAGCTGAGCAAAGTTCATCAGCAATTGCAATTGCTGTAACACGCAAAGTTTTTCCAAAAGTATCCCTAGTTCCAGCATAATCAAGTATTGGACTCATTCCAGAAATTCCAATAGCACAGTTGGTTTGCCCCACTCTAAAAGGTCGGCCAAATGTATCAGAGATTACAACAGATACAGTCTTGTTTGTTTGTTTCAAAATATCGCCACGGATTTTTTGTGCAGAAATATCTGAATTCAAAGGAAGCAAGGTTGCAAATCCATGTTTGACATTGCTTTCATCTATACCAGCATTTGCGCAGATAAACCCATTATTTGTTTCTACAATAATTATCCCATGATCCATTCGGATAATTTTTTTTGATTCATTTAGAATTAACTCCACAATACGAGAATCTTTGTGGTATTGAGAACCAATACCTTCAGCCAATAGCGAAGGTACAACCGAAGTCAGATCCACAATACGACCTTCTTGTTTTGAGATGATTTTTTGTGCGATTATTAAAATATCACCATCAAGAATTTTTTCTGAATTAATAATAAGTTGAGTTAGATCATCGCGGGGTTCTATTTCCTTATCAATGTACAATGGAATAATTTGCAATCATACTGCCTCTAAAAGACAGTAAAATATTGTTTGTGGATTTATTGTATACTACAAATCTAGTTTATAGTGTTTATTTATAATGTCAATTATTTTGGAAAGATCTTTTTCTTCCAAAGTAGTAGTTGCTAAATCTTTAACCATATCTTGAGCCCTATAAGCAATACCCAATCCAGAGATATCAAATAATTTAACGTCGTTTGCTCCATCAACTACGCATGTAATGTCTTCCTTTTTTTCATTCCATTCTGCAATTTTGATTTTGGCAGATTTTGATTTATCAGAATCAACATGTAGTTGTACCCCATCTAGTTTTCCATCTTTGAAAATTAATTCATTTGAAAAAATATAATCCAAATCAAGTTCTTTTTTTAATCTGTCGGTCATGATGGTAAAACCACCAGAGATTGCCATTAGTTTCCATCCTGCAGACTTTAAAACTCGACAAGCTTCTTTTGCACCAGTCATTATAGGCAGTCCATCTGCAACTGCTTTACATGTTGTATAATCAAGTCCTTTTAATGCTGCAACTCTTGTTCTAAGACCCTCTTCCCAATTAATAACGCCCTGAATACCCTTTTTTGTAATTTCCCAAATCTCGTCTTCTTTGTTGAGTTTTTCTGCAAGAATAGGAAGGTATTCTCCATCATATAAAACACCTTCAACATCAAAAATTGCCAGCAAATGATTTCTGATTTGCAAAAAATTATTAATTATATTAAAGTTGACAGTGAGATTATGATTCCATATCAGATCATTTAGTGACCTCGTATTACCTAGAAAAGACATCTAATCAATCACACATACTCAAAAGGTTGAGAAAATCTGAAATTTGTTCTCAGAATTGCCTGATTTTTCCTTTTTCTGGTTTGAGATTTATGAAATTACGTTTACTACCTTTTTGCGGGATTCATCTTTAGATATTCCGCCGTATCCAGGATCGATCTTTTGTTTAGGATTTAATGTCGTATCGTGATGACATTTTTTATTGCATACGGGGCAAAAGGTTCTATCCAGCAATATACATTGACAGATATGATTTTTCATATAACCTTGAGCAGCAGCATTCCATTCTCCTGTGCCATTACAGTATACGCATATGTTAGAGGAGAATTTGCCAGCACCCTTACAAAAATCACAAATATCATCAAACATTTGGTCAATACCTCCCCATTCTCTCAACTTGTACATAAAAGCAATATATTTGCATTTTTTTAAACCAAAAAAAGGTATCAGATTGATTTGAATACGCTTAAGGAATTTACAATTTAATCCTATGATTATTTTTCTTCCAGCATTCCACAGTTTATACACATTCTCTTTGACTGAATTTCAAACCAGGCAAAATTATGAATATATCCCTTCTTACAATCCATAGGAATTGTAATTCATTTGAATCGAATTTTAGAAGAATGGTCAAGAATTGTATCGATCAAACGTTGGAAATTTATGAAAATAAAAAATTCGGTTATTTTTGAATCTGAAAACCCTCATAGAGATTATGAAGTGTGCATTCTCACAGACATACTATAAAAAGTCAACACAATGACATTGTGCATTTCTATTATAGTTTGCGAAGTGTATAAAACTAAATCTAGTTTTTTAAAGAAGTCTAAAATCTTAAACCTTCAAAAAAACGCTAGTAATAAATCAAAGAGAATTATTCAACAAGATATGGGGGAATTAGAACACAAATTTGAAGTGGAAATAGACACCACTGAAAAAAAACAGAAACTTCCAGATTACGTCAAAGAAGAATTAAAAGAAACTGGAATGATGGACGAAAAAGGAAAGTTAAAACTCAAAGGAGTGAGTCCAAAAATGCTTAAAAAGATGAAGCAAGAATTTGTAAATTGTCCTGTCTTAAAAGATGAGATTCAATTTGTTCAATGTTTTATTTGTCCAAATTTCCAAAGCAGAGTAATGGGAAAAGTTCTCTGTAAGGGAGACCAATTAAAATAGAGGTCAAAAATAACATACCAATCAAATAATCTGTAAATTTACACGAAAGGCTCATTAGTAAAATTATTTCTTTGAATTTTAGCTTGAGTAAAGAAGACATTGGCATAACAGTATCAAAAGAGACAGATTTTAGTGAGTGGTATACACAGGTGGTGCTAAAAGCAAAGCTTGCTGATTATGCGCCAGTAAAAGGACTGATAGTGTTAAGACCTGATGGCTACTCAATTTGGGAATCATTGAGAATCACTTTTGATGAAAAATTTTCTAAAAATGGGATAAGAAATGGATTTCTCCCAGTTTTAATTCCAGAGTCACTTTTAGGAAAAGAGAAGAAACATTTTGCCGGATTTAATCCTGAAGTTTTTTGGGTAACACATTCAGGAGAAAATGAGATTGGAGATAGATTCAGCTCTTAGACCAACTTCAGAGACATTAGCATATACAATGTATTCTAAGTGGATACAAAGTTGGAGAGATCTGCCATTAAAGATTAATTTTTGGAATACAGCCTTACGGGCAGAGATAAAAGCTACAAAACCATTTCTCAGAACTTCGGAATTTTTATGGCAAGAAGGACATACGGTCCATGCAAATAAAGAGGAAGCTGAAAAAGAGGTCATGACAATTTTAGAAATTTACAAAAAAACCGTAGAAGACGAATTAGCTATACCAGTAGTTACCGGGAAAAAAAGTGAAAAAGAAAAATTCGTAGGGGCAGTCTATACCACCACTATGGAAGCAATAATGCCAGATGGAAAAGCTCTACAAATGGGAACGTCGCATTTTCTTGGGCAGAATTTTTCAATACCATTTGAAGTGAAATTTTCAGATAAGGACAACATTGAACAATTTGCTTGGCAGACCTCTTGGGGGGTATCATGGAGATTAATAGGTGCAATGATCATGGTCCATGGGGACGACAAAGGTTTGGCATTACCGCCAAAAGTAGCACCGATTCAAGTGGTAATAGTACCAATTTACAAATCCGATGAGGCAAGAGAAATAATATTTCCAAAATTAAATGAAATTAGCAAGGAATTAGAATCAAAAAAAATTCGAGTTCACGTTGATGATAGAAATGAGTTAACACCAGGTTACAAATTCAATGATTGGGAGCTAAAAGGAATTCCATTAAGGATAGAAATTGGACCAAAAGATATAGAGAAACAACAAGTCATTTTAGCAAAAAGATACAATCGAGAAAAAACAAGTATAGGATTCAACGAGATTGAAAAAATTGTTACAATATTAGATGAAATTCAAAAGGATATGCTAAGAATTGCAAAGATAAAATCTCAAGAAATCACATTAAATATTTCAGACTATTCAGAGTTTAAATCAAAAATAGGAAAAGGCGGTTTTTTTAACGCACAGTGGTGTGGCAAAGTAGAATGCGAGGAACAAATCAAAGAAGAGACAGGAGCAGATATCAGAGTCATTCCATTTGGTAGTGAAAACACCAATGGAAAGTGTATTTACTGTCAAGAGCAAAGTGTGGTAACTGCAATATTTGCAAGAGGATATTAAAAAATGACAACCTCGGCAGGTGTAAAAGAAAAAAACCCATTGTTAGATCACCTCAATGAAACGAGAAAAAGAACATTGGAGTTAGTAACAACTTTAGAAAAAGATGATTTTGTAGTACAGACAGAATTTTTCACCAGTCCACCGAAGTGGCACATAGGACATGTGAGTTGGATTTATGAGGTAATTATGAGCAAAATAAATAAAAATTATGAATTCTGTTCCAAAGAATTTTCTGAATACCTAAACTCTTACTATCAGCAATTTGGAATACCACATGATAAAGACAAGAGGGGAATTATTTCAAGGCCCACTACGGAACAAATTTTTCGTTATTTTAATACAATTAGTCAAAGAATGAATCAATTTATTGAATCAACATTGCTGGATAATAACGCAATCAAATTAATTAAAATGGGACTGCATCATGAATGTCAACATCAGGAATTGTTAGTATATGACCTGCAACATTTATTGGCAGAGCAGTACAAACCGATTAGAAAAAATGAAAAACCACATTCGGCCAATTTTGAAAAAAAATCAATAAAAATCAACGGTGGAATATTCACCTTAGGATATAATGGGACTGACTTTTGCTACGACATTGAATTGCCTGAACACAAAGTGTATCTTGAGAACTATGCAATTGACGCTTTTCCAGTTACAAATGAACAGTATCTAGAATTCATGGATGATGACGGGTATAACACATACAAGTATTGGCTTTCAGATGGATGGGAGAAAGTGAAAAAAAATGAATGGAAATCACCAATGTATTGGGAGAATGTAGATGATCAATGGCAAGTAAGAGATTTTCTAGGGATTAGAAAAATAAATCCAAAAGAGCCAGTATGCCATGTCAGCTATTATGAGGCAGATGCATATTGTAAATGGGCAGGAAAAAGAATTCCAACAGAAGCAGAGTGGGAAAAAGCTGCATGTTGGAATGAGGAAAAACAACGAAAAACAATATTCCCTTGGGGAAATGAGCAACCGACAGAACAAAACGCCAATTTACTAGAAGCATATTACTGGGGATGTACAGAAATCGGGTCATATCCTAATGGGATGAGTCCTTCAGGATGTCATCAAATGATAGGAGATGTATGGGAATGGACAGCGTCTGAATTTACTGGATATCCTGGATTTAAGACAGGATTTGATGAATACAATGACAAATGGTTTACAAATCAAAAAGTTCTACGAGGTGGCTCGTTTGGTACACCTAAAATGTCGATTCGTGGAAGTTATAGAAATTTTTTCAGATTAGATGAGAGATGGTTATTTTCAGGATTTAGATGTGCGGAGAGTATTTAGAATATTGTTTTTTGAAACCAAAGTCAAGGCAAAATGATCATTTTGATCTAACCAAGTATTTTTAATTATAAATCCAGTTTGATTCATCAACTCACGTATTTGAGATAATGTGTATTTATGGGAATGTTCAGTATGAATTAGTTCATTTTTCTTTAAGGTTAAGGAAAAATTTGCTTTTGAAATAACGACAGACTGATTTACCAAAGATTTCAAATACATTTCAATCCTTTGAGCATTCTCATTGTATATTGCATAATGTACAAAATTGTTTAGATTAAAATCAGCGTCTAATTCATCATTTATTCTTGATAAAACGTTAAGATTAAACTGAGCGGTTACGCCTTGAGAATCATTATACGCATTTTCTAAAATCGCCTTATTTTTTACTAGATCCAAACCAATTAGAAAGAGATCATCTTCTTTCATGGTAGAATTGATTTTATTCAAAAATTCTTTTCCCTCATCAGTGGTGAAGTTTCCAAAACTAGAACCTAGGAAAATAATTAAATTTCTTTTGTCATCATAGTTGTTTAGAAATTCAAGGCCGCCTTCATATGTGTCAACTATTCCCGTGATATTCAGATTTTTGTAATCCCTTTGAAGTAATGCTGAGCTCTCAGTCAAAATTTCAGAGATGTCAATTGGAAAGTATTCAATTTTTTCTTGATTTTGATTCAAAATGTCTAAAATTAGCCTTGTTTTTACAGAAGAACCACTTCCAAGGTCAACTAATCGAAATGAACCATTAAGATATTTAGGTAATTCATCTTTTAGTTTTTTCAGAATGCTTATTTCTGTTTTTGTAGGATAGTATTCGGGCAAATTACAGATTTTTTCAAATAAATCAGAGCCTTTTTTGTTATAAAAAAATTTAGGAGCAATATATTTTAAATCTTGATTTAGACTAAAAGAGATTTCATCTGCAAAACTTTTTTCAATTTTTATAAAATTAGGTTTAAAATATTGTAGCTTAGAATCTATGCGATATTTTTTATAGCTTAGATTTTTTTGGACTGTTCTACTCAAGTAATAAAATAGCGTACATTTGACATAAATGCGTTATCCTAAATTGTCAGGCATGAATGATATTTCTTGATATACTTCTTTATTCAATTATACATATTGGATGAAATTTTAAGAATAGAACATTTGACCAAATTTTTTATTAAAAAAGGTATCTTCAGTTCAAAAACCAGCACGGTAAAGGCAGTAGATGATGTCTCATTTTCTCTTAAAAAAGGAGAAGTCTTTGTATTAGCAGGGGAATCGGGTTCAGGAAAGACAACAATAGCAAATTTAATTCTCAAATCAATTCCTGCGGATTCAGGCAGAATATTATTTGAAAATCAGGAAATTAAAAACGATAAGAAAAGTTTAGAAAAAATTAGAATGAATTGCCAAATGATACATCAAGATCCATATGATTCAATAAATCCACGGATGAAAATTGAAGATATTATTTCAGAACCGCTTGAAATTCACAAAATTGGAAATAGAGAGGATAGAAAAAAGAGAGTGATAGAAGTACTCCATGAAGTAAAACTTGAACCTGCAGAAGAGGTTCTAAAAAAATATCCGCATGTGTTGTCAGGAGGACAACGACAAAGAGTTGTGCTTGCAAGGGCCCTGGCATTAAGACCAAAAATAATTCTTGCAGATGAGCCTGTTTCTATGCTAGATGTGTCCATAAGAGCAGAAATGCTTGAATTAATGCAAGATTTGCAAAAAAAATATCAAATTTCTTTCATATATATCACTCATGATTTAGCAACAGCGAGATACTTTGGTCAAAGAATAGGAATTTTATACCGTGGAAAAATTGCAGAGACGGGATTAATTGATGATGTTTTGCTAAAACCAAAACACCCCTATACTCAAGCTCTTATTGATGCAATTTCAGAACCAGATTCTAAAAATCTCCAGAGAGAGAAAAAGATCAGGATTAATGAACCTCAAGACATCAATGTAAATATTGGATGTTTATTCAGAGATAGATGCCCATATGTTATTGAAAAATGTAAGATAAGACCAGATTTAGAAGATAGAGGGAATGGTCACCTTGTTGCTTGCCATGTAAATATATAATACAAAAATAACTATTTCTAAAATATTTAAATTTACAAATCTACTTTGTGATACCTGCAAAGAAGTGTATTATCAAAAAATAAAATAAAAATTATGACAAAATTTTAGGAAAACGGTAAAATTCTAAAAAAAGTTAATTTGAATCAATTTTATATTTTTTTGTATTCTTTCCTTCCAGGGGCAAAATTTTTGATAAAAGATATTTAACAGAAATTGGTTTTTGGTGGATTGAGCAAACACCCAATTCCATAAGAAACTTTGTTTGATATTCATCAAGTTCTAGATTTGTTATGATTATTACTTTTCTCACCTCTGCTGAATTTTTAGTTTTTAAATCCAGAAGAAAATCCATTCCACTGTAATCAGGCATGCACATATCAAGTAAAATCACATCATAGTTATTTTTCAATGCCATTTCAAGTCCATATCTACCATCAGAAATGCTTTCAAATTCATGACCTTCCATTTTTAAAACATCTGAAAAAATTGAAGTAATTTCTGGGCTGTCTTCAATGTGAAGGATTTTCATAATTTATGAAAGATTAAAAACTTCATAAGCATTAGTGCGGGCATTTGAACAAACAAAAAATTACTCGTTAAATTTTAAATTCCTCCTCAAGTTTATTTGTAAAAGTTGTCTGTAACCTTAGTTACACTCTAATTTCTAACTATGAATGGTAATACTATATGATAATAATATGATTAAAGAAACCATGATGTATAAAAGCCTTAAGAAAGCATATAGTGAACCGCCAATCAATTCCAGGACTTGTTATAATCATGCTCAACCATTAGTTTATCCAATCGAATATGAGGAATGTCCTGGGTGTGGATTACAGAAAAAAATTAGAACAGACTTGGAATTAATTAAAAATAACACTGCAAAATAGTGCAAAATCCTTGTCTCGGATTATATCTCATACTGACAATGAAAACAGGAAGATTTGATCTTAGGTATGAATTTTATTATGAAAAAAAGATTTTTGAGAACAATTAGGAAATAGTTTCTCTGTTTTATTGAGTAAATCTATCCTAGGAGGTTCTAACAGAAGGCATTCGTTTGTCTTTGTATGTAACAACATAAGATACACCATTTTTCGGGTAGACACCATAGATGAGCTTCGCTTTTTGTACAACAGAGTCTTTTAAAGAAACCATAATGAATTGGCTTTCTTGAGAACGTTCCTCTAAAATTTTTGCCAATCTTTCAGAGTTTGGTGCATCAAGATGAGCATCAACTTCATCAAACAGATAGAAAGGAGACGGTTTTAATTTCTGAAGTGCCAAAACAAAGACTATTGCAGCTAATGTTTTTTCACCGCCGCTAATGGACGTGGACTCTCTTTTTGGTTTATTTGGAAATTGGATCATATAAGAAATTCCAGAATTGAATATGTCATCTTCATTTTGCAATTCAAGCCATGCATTACCACCAGTCATTTTACTAAAAATTAAGCGAATTTCTTTATCCACTTTATCAAACGCATCCAAGAATGTTTGACGTTTATCTCTTTCAATATCTTCAATGAACTTTACGATAGAATTTCGTTCTTCTTCTAATGAATTTTTACGCACAGACATTGAACGATAACCATAAGATACCTCAAGATATGTTTCTGGAGCTTTTGCATTAAGAGCATTTAGAGAATTCGATTCAGCAGTTAGACCTTGCACTATAGATTCAACATCAAAAGTCTCCATATTTTTATCAAATCCAAAAGAGGAGAGAAGGTTATGCAGTTTGGTTTCATTCTCAAGCAAATCATGTAAATCACGATTTAAAGAATCAGACTGCCTTTCTAGAGAATTAATTCCTTTTGTAAGTTCTTTGTCTTTTTCAGAAAGAATTTTTAACTTGTCATCATATTCCTTTAATTGTACAATAGACGAACCCGATGTAGAGATAAGTTCTTGTTCTTTTTGCCTCAATTTTACAAGAGTGGCAGTTTTAGATTCTTTTTTTATCTCCAATTCTTTAATTTTATTTTCCAATTCTTGACGTTGTGATACTAATGAAGTCTCTTCATCATAGAGACTTTTTATTTGCGATTTTTTTCTATTTTCTTCAGTTTGTAATGCAGTTAATTGTGAATCTTTATCACGATATTCATTCATTATTGTAGTGTATAGTGTTTCAAGATCAGATTTCCTAGCATTTACTCTTGACAGTTCATTTGCAATACGTGTTTGCTCACCACTTGCATAATTTTCTTCAACAATGGCAATTCGGGTATTAAGAGAATCAATATGAGACTCATGAGAAGAAATTTCTATCAGCAAATTACTATTTCGGCTACTTAATTCAGAAATTCTTGTACTCAGGTTTTGTTTCATAGTGACCGTTGATGAAATTCTTAATTGAAGATTTGAATAATTTTCATCAGTTGACGCAAGGCTCTGCTCCGAAAGAGACAATCGTCTGGAATAATTTTGAATGGAATCATCAAGTTTCTTAAGAGAGTATTTTTTCTTTAAAACATATTTTTTTAGTAGGCTGATTGATTCAAGCAAGCCATCAATATCAGTACTCATAGAAATAATTTTGGTCAATTTTGAAATTTTTGAATTAATATCAATTATTACGGCCCCACCTTTAGCCTCAAAATATTCCCCATCCAGAGTTACCGCTTTATGACCTAATTTGGAGATACGATATGCTGAATCCCTAGTGTCAGCAAGAACTACATTCCCAAAAAGAAATGTCTTAAGAGCAGAATATAACGGATTACACTTTACATAATCAGAAAGTAAACCAATTATACCAGACTCTTTTGGCAAATCTAATTTGAATTTTGGAATTGCATCAAGAGGAATGATTTTTAATTTTGGTAGGTTTTTTGAACGTGCTACCTCGGCAATACTAAGTAATGTTGCAAAGTCAGGTACAACGATTGCTTTTATCCAATCAGAACTCACAGCAAGTACCGAACGCTCATATTGTTTGTCCCAAGAAATCATTTCATAAACTAATCCTACAATGCCAAGTTTGTTAGCATCTTCTTTTAGCTTGGCAACAGTATAATCTTCATGCATTATTCCCTTTACAGTTTTGATTTTTGTTTCATATTGAGCTGCTGCTTTACTAGATTTTTCTAAAATAAGATCAAGCTCATCAAGATCATTTAGTGTTTTAGATTTTTTTGAGGTAAGTTTAGAAATTCTGGATTTTAATTCAGAGATAGAGGCGTTGTGATTATTTATCATAGATTCCAATCTTAATTTGAAAGTAGATAATTCTATAATGTCCTTATCCAAATTAAAAAGTTTGTTGGAGTTTGATTGGATTTTAATTTGAGATTCGTACTGTTCATTTTCCGCTTTTGATAATTTTAGTTTAACCTCATTGAGTTGATCAACAAGCAATTTAATTTTATTATCAATTTCAGACCTTCTAGAAGCTGCTACTGATTGTTCTGTTAAAATTTTATTTCTTTCAGAATCAAGTATTTCTAAATCATCGTTAATTTTTTTCTTTTTTAAGTTGGTTTCATTAATTGATTCTTGAGATTGTAAAATATTAGATTCAATTTCATTTCTAGCTATTTCAATTGTGTTGATTTCATTTTTAATTTCAGGTATTCGAAGAATAATTTGGTTGATCCTTTTAGTTGATGCTACGATTGAACTATTGTCTATCTCATATTGCTCCATTGCAGAGTCTAAGTTCAGAATCAATAGTAGATTTAGCCTGGCTATAGTCATTTGCTGCAGTCATTAATTTCGATTTTTCCCTTTCAAGTAGGTTTATTTCATTTCTAATCATGGTTCTTTCATCATCAAATTGCTTTATTTCTGAAGTTATTTTTCCAAATGTTTCCTCCTTTGAAGATTTTTGACCTGAGATCACTCTTAGTTTATTGGATGTAGCAATTGCTCTGTATCGGTTTAGCTTCTCTTTCAAGCATGTCATGACGAAGTTTTTGATTTCTTTCCTCTTCAAGCTCGTCAATTCTTTTTTTGATTTCACCCATCTTGGCAAGAGCAATTTCGAGTCGTCGATCAGCATCATCAAGTTGTTTGAGTGCCTCAGTTTTTTTCTCATCAAAGTAAGACAATCCGATCAAATCTTCAATCGTATTTCGTTTTTCTTCGGAAGTGAATTCTGAAATTCTTGTTACGGTTCCTTGTTGCACTGCATTTAGTTGACCAAGACCAGCGTTTGCAACATCAAGAAGATCTAAAATTTGACTTCTATTGGTGAGTTTTTTGTTGAGATAGTATGTATTTTCTCCTTTATCATCCATTTCCCTTGTAATTTCAACCATGTCAGAATCAACTGGAATCTTTCTATCTGAATTATCAAAATGAACACTAGACCTAGCCATTTTTGGTCCATGTCTATTACCTTCTATATCATGAATTAATGATCGAAGTTTATCAACTCTCATCATTTTAGGTTTATTCTCACCCAGTGCAAAAATTATTGCATCAAGGATGTTACTTTTTCCAGAACCGTTAGGACCAGAAATGGAAACCAGACCAGGTTCAAATAAAACGGTGGTATTCTTAAATCCAAATGACTTGAAGCCAAAAATTTCGACTTTTTTGATATGGACCAATGATACTAATTTCGTAAATGGTAGGATAATCGATGGTTAACAAGTTTAGTTGACATAATTGATGAATTTTTCTTGGTGCACTATGATTTTTTTCATAACGGCCATTTTCAAGAAATTTAAATCAATTTCAAAATATAATATATAAACAAAATTTGAGCCTGAAAATGAGGACAGTTAAAAATATTTTAAATACAAAATTTGAGTTCTAGAAATTGTGAGATATTATTTACCTTCAACGAATTTTTCACAGTCTGTTTTTGCCTGAACATCAGACATTTGTTTGATTGGATGTTTCATTAGATATGCGCTAGCAGGTATGATCGGTCCACCAATTCCTCTATCAAGAGCAATCTTTGCCAATCTTATCGCATCAACAACAATACCAGCAGAATTGGCTTTATCATCGACTTCTAGACGAACTTCCATGTTGTAGGGAATGTTTGCCCATTGTCTACCTTCAATTCTCATAAACATGAGTTTTGTATTACCAAGAAATGGAATAAAATCAGATGGACCAACATAAATCTGATCATCGGCTAGCCGTTCAGAAAGTTGGCTCTGTACACTTTCAGTTTTAGAAATTCGTTTAGAAGCCAATCTATCCTGTTCTTTCATATTTAGAAAATCAGTATTTCCTCCAACGTTAATCTGATAAGTTTTTTCAATTTTAGTTCCACGATCACTGCATAATTTAGCTAAAGTTCTGTGAACAATCGTTGCGCCCACCTGACCTTTAATATCATCCCCAATTACAGGAATATTTTTTTCTGTAAACTTTTTGGCCCATTCTGTATCAGATGCAATGAAAGATGGTATACAGTTTACAAAAGCAGTGTTTGTATCTAAACAAATTTGAGCCCAAAAGGCAGTAACCATATCAGAACCTACTGGTAAATAAGAAACAATTATTTCCACACCATTATCTTTTATTATTTTCTTAATCTCATCTGCAAGTTGCTTGTCAGTTTTTGTACTGTGAATAGGATTTATTCTATTCTCAACCCATAATCCCACCCCATCGAGAGCAGGACTTTCGTAAACTTTGGCATTACTTTTCGGCATGGAATCCTTTGGAATCCAATTAACCATATTTGGAAATTCATAAATTGCATCATTGAGAAGCTTGCCTACCTTATTTTCACCTACATCAAATCCACATACAAAATCAATGTCGTGAATTCCATATCCTGCTAATTTATCATGAATTATTCCAGTGACTTCTTGAGAAGGATTTTGTCTATAGTATTCTATTCCTTGAATTAGACCGGCAAAACAATTACCTATACCTACTAGTCCTACTTTGATTCTTGCTACCATTCAAAAATCAGTGAGTTTAGGTCGGTTTAAAGTTTTCTTAAAAAAATGATTAAGGGTTACCGTTTGAACTAAGGCAGAATTTTATACTTGTCAGCAAGAAATTACAACATGATAGAGCCAGGACGTTCTGTAAAAGATATTGAAATAAATTCAAACACATCGATAGAAAAAATTTTTGAGGAGATAGAACAATCAGGTGGATTCGAATCGGTAAATCTTGCATCTGGACTAGATATTTTAACAACAATGATCTCAGATGACAAATGTTTTAGATTCATTTCATTTGTAGGAGCCATTGTATCTACAGGATTACGTGGAATCATAAAAGATATGATTAAAAACAAATGGTTTGATGTTGCAATTACAACCTGCGGAGACTTTGGATCACGATATAGCAAGACATTTTTCATATTACAAGGAAGGATCATTTACAATGGATGATGGAGAGTTGGCAGATCAGCACATCCACAGGTTAGGAAATATTCTTGTTCCAATGGAAAATTATGGACCACTAATTGAAGAGAAAATGCAATCATTCTTAGAAGAAGAATACAGAAACGGTGTAAGGGAAATGTCAACTGGAGAAATTTGCAAGATGATTGGAAAACATTTGGGAGAAAAATCTTTTCTTTATTGGGCTTACAAAAACGAAATTGACGTAATAGTACCTGGAATCATGGATGGTGCTGTTGGAAGTCAGATTTGGTTATTTATACAAAAACATCGTGATTTTAAATTAAATTTGATAGCAGATGCTGATTTAATTTCAGGATTAGTTTTCAAAGCTGAAAAATCAGGAGCTTTAATGTTAGGAGGTGGGATTTCAAAACATCATACTTTATGGTGGAATCAATACAGAGAGGGTTTGGATTATGCATTTTACATTACTACTGCTCAAGAATTTGATGGTAGTTTGAGTGGAGCATTAGTAAAAGAAGCAATTTCGTGGGGAAAAGTTACGCAGGAAGCAAAACAAACCACCCTTCATGCTGAAGTGACAACAATTTTGCCGTTCATTTATTCAGCTTTACTATTGAAACTACAAAAATAAGCAGTTGATAAACCTATTATTCAATAGCATATAATTCGATATATTGCGTGAGAGAATTAGAATTAAGGAATTAAGACCAATTAATTTGGAAGGCGGTTATCTCCTTGACGGTTTTCCATCAGTTGGCTTTAGCAGTGCAATTGCAACCGAATCAATGATACAGACATCACAATTTAGTTTAGCTGGGATAGTAGATTCAAATAGTTTTCCTCCGATAAGTTTGATCAAGGACGGAAAACCAAATTTCCCAACACGAATTTTTGTTAATGAGGATCTTAAAGTTTCAGTTTTTTTGTCTTATCTTACTCTTCAAGAATCACTACACAGAGTTGTTGCAAAGACTATGCTCAATTGGGCAAAAAAACAGAAAATAGAACTAATCATAAGTAGTGTAGCAGTAAAGGATCAAGATGTAATTGAAGGAATAGTTGCAGTGGGAAATACAGATTCAGCAAGAACAAAATTACAAAAAGCAGGTTTGAAGAATATAGAACAAGGAACAATCCCAGGAATTCCTGGAGTTTTATTGAATGAGGGAGGTTTGACAGGGCAAGATGTAATTGTAATTCTTTTTCATTCATCAGGCATAGGTCCAGATTTTAAATCAGGTGCAGAATTGTGTATGGCAATGTCACAATTAATTCCAGGGGCATCTTGTGACATACCATTATTACAAGAAGAAGCAGAAAAAGCAGAACAATCAATGAAAAAAATTGAAGAGGAATCTCGACTTTTAAAAGATTCAATGTATAGATAAAAAATGTAAATCATCAAAGGCTAGTTTTATAACAGCATGTGGATAAAAATAAAAAATTAATGGAACAACTAATTGAATTTGGAATTACAGTTATTATTATTTCAGCATCAGGAGTACTAGCACCTGGACCATTATTTGCAGCGAATATAGCATATGGATTACATGGAGGCATTAAATCCGGATTAAAAATTGCAATTGGTCACACAATTGTCGAACTCCCTTTGATAATTCTATTAGGGATTGGAGTATTTTCATTGCAGAATTTTCCAGAATTTAGAACGACCTTAACAATCATTGGAGCAATCACACTTTTCATATTCGCAGTAATTCAAATAAAAACAACACTACAAATGAAAGAATTAAAATTTTTAAAAATAAATCACAATCCAGTTTTTGCAGGAATCACATTAAGTGTATTCAATCCATTTTTCATCATGTGGTGGTTAAGCATTGGATTCAAATTAATCTCTGATGCAATAGTAATATGGGCATTTGCAGGATTATGGATTATTTTCTTTTTTCATATATGGATGGATTTTGCATGGTTAGGCCTAGTTGCGACTCTTTCTTCTAAAAGTTTAAAAATTCTTTCGAATAAAAACTATAAAATTTTAATGACTGCACTGAGTTTAGCATTAATATATTTTGGAATATCATTCATAATTGAAATAATTTAGCCGCAATCCAGAATATCGACTTGAGGTTTACAATCATTATTAAACAAATCAATTTTTTTAACTAAATCATCACAAAATTCAGGATTAAGATATTTTTCATATGTTTTGATATCATTCAGAATTTCTATGTGTTGTGCCAAACAAGAATTAACAGTAAATCCAAAAACTATACCTATGCAAGAAATACCAACACAGATAAAAATTAAACTTTTAATGGTTTTAGTTCTTTGTAATGTCAATTTCTATTGTAGATACATTTCGTAGTTTGCCATCCTGTGATGTTAAGGAATCAGATGAAATTCTAACATTAGCGATAACATATCCAACAGTATTCATTCTTTTAACAATCATTTGAGATACGTCTACTGCTTGCGTAATTCGTTTTCCTCTTGCCTTAATTGTAACTATTTTTCTTGTTGAAAGTTGCGTTAATGTGGCCGAAACATATGTCATAATCGGTTTAGTGCCAACAAAAATTACATCACGTTCTTCAGGATTATGAATGGTCACAATTGAAGATTCCGTAGGAATTTCAGGTGACGGTAATTGCGGTTCTGATTCAGGTGACGGTAATTGCGGTTCTGATTCAGGTGACGGTAATTGCGGTTCTGATTCAGGTGACGGTAATTGCGGTTCTGATTCAGGTGACGGTAATTGCGGTTCTGGTATAATATGAGCATCATGAAATTCTGACAAAATGTCCTCCGCATCTTTTGCTTTTTTAGTATCATTCAATTTATTATCCTTTAACAAGAAAAGTCTTCTTTGGCTTTTATTTAATTTTTGAGGTTCTTGTGTTGTATGTATTCTTCAAGAATTTTTTCAATCTCATCATTGTTTTTATTGCTCTTTATGTGATTTACTAGATCTTCCTCTTCAATTTCATAACAATTTAGGAAATCCTGTGAATCTTTGAAAAGTAGAAGAATTTTGCCCTTAAACTCATAGTAATAGATCTTTTCTTTCTCCATTAATTCAGGTTTTATGTTAATCCCATTTTCATCCGAAGATATAGGGTAATCCATGGAAACTATTGAAGATAGTCAATATTTAGATGAATACATAGTATAATAATAATCAAATGAGGATTCAAGTTATTGGAAGATAGAGTAATTTTCCACATAGATTTTGATTATTTTTTTGCCCAATGTGAAGAGATACGCACACCTGAATTGAAATCAAAACCAATTTGTGTTTGCGTTTTTTCAAATAGGGGCGGAGATAGCGGAGCAATCGCAACTGCAAATTATCTAGCCAGAAAATTCGGAGTAAGATCAGGAATGCCAATTAGTTTTGCAAAAAAAAGGTTAGAAGAAATGAAAAATTCTGTTTTTCTCCCTGTAGATTTTGATTATTATTTAGAAATATCTGAACAAGCTATGACAATTATAAAACAGAGTGCAGATATTTTTGAATATGTAGGCAAGGATGAAGCCTACTTGGATGTTACAAAAAGAGTCAACAAGGATTTTGGTAGAGCAAGCCATTTAGCACAACAAATTAAAAATTCTCTAAGAGACAAATTAAAGACTGAGTTGCTCCATCGGTGTTGCACCAAATAAATTAATCGCTAAAATAGCATCAGATTTCAAAAAGCCCGATGGCCTAACCACCATATCTCTTGAGAAGGTGGATGAATTTTTAGAACCATTAAAAATAAGAGCAATACCAGGCATTGGGAAAAAAACAGAAGAACGACTAGCGCAAATGAATTTTGAAACTATTAAAGATCTTAAAAAGTTAGATGTATTTACATTAAATAAAGAATTTGGAAGAAAAAATGGAACGTACATCTTTAATGCAGTACGAGGGATAGATAACGAATTTGTAAAAGAAAGAGAATCCAGCATTCAATTTAGCAAAATCATTACCTTGAAAAAAGATTCAAAAGATTATCAGTTCTTAGCAGAAAATCTTAAAGAAATTTGTAAAGAATTACACGAGGTTGTACAAAAAAATAACAGGATGTTCAAATCAGTAGGAATTCAATTCATAAATTCAGACCTTACAAACAAAACAAAATCAAGAATGTTAAAAAATCATACATCAAGCCTTGAAGAATTACAAAAAAATGCAGAACAGTTACTAAAAGAGGCATTAGTAGATCAAAAAAATTCAATCAGGAGGCTAGGAGTAAAAGTTTCGGAACTTTCAGAAATTCGTGGTCAGAGTGACATTACTAGATATTTTTAGTAGAAAGTTTTCCTTCAGATTCCAATTTTTTAAGTCTCTTTGATTCTATCGTTATCACTAGCAAGAGGAATAAAAATAGCCAAGGTAAAAACATTATTTCTCCTGCAACAGAATGAAATTCTTCCCACTGTTTAGCATCAGTAGTTACTTTAAGAGCATACCAAGATAATGAAAATATCCTAATCATGTTAACAATAATTGTGCCGACAATTCCCAATGCAAAATAGATGGATTTTCTTTTTCTAGGGATATTCATTTTTAGTAGAAATGCACCCATAACTAAAGAATAAATGATTATACTGTGCACACCAGCAGATGGCCAGAAAACTTGAAGTACCATTGGTCCAAAATCCCCCTTTAGAAACATGATATTGTCACGTGCGGTTGCAGTTCCAAGGTCTAATACAGTAATTAACCAAACATTTGTTTGCACTAAATATGGTACAACATATTGTAACGGACCAAGCGTATCATAGGGGAAAAATGCATCTAATGAAAGAATGATCGCACTGCCTCCAAGAAAGATTGGACCTGCTGGTGCAATTCTAATCCAACGTTTGCCAAAATAAATACTGAGTGCAATAATTACAAAAATACCCATTATAATAAAATCCCACATCCACGTCCAAGAATAGATGAGTTGTACGTTGTATTGTTTAGCAGAGGCAATCAAATAATCTCTCAGCCCATATTCCAAACTAACAAGATAGATAATCACAATTGCTGCCAACGGAATAACTGCTAGTAATTTTTTTTTAGCAATGAAGATTTTCAAGCCAAACAATTCAGCAAAAATGAATGCAAGCGCAAAAAGAAATCCTCCTCTTCCTTGATTCCAACTTAGGCTAAAGCTATCAGGAAACACAACCAGAGCAAAAAGAATTGGACTGGCGATAATTGCGATTCCGATCATTAAGTTCCTATTTTGCATTATTTATAAATTAAAAAATGGTCAATAAATAGCTCAAGGTTTCATTAACAAATTGTAAATTTCTCAGGACAGCAAAGATGTTCATAGTATGGATCAGATAGTTTGCCTTTGATTAAAAAAACAACTATTGCATACTCATCGGATTTTGAAATGGTTTTACTGCATTTTGTACATCTGAAAGTACTCATGAGTAGTTTTGATTGTGAAACTACATCAAGAGATAGATGTTATGATTTGAAATAACTATTTTCCAACAAATTTAGTCGTAAATGATTTTTACCTATTAGAAAAAATCAGATATAGTTTTCTGGCGAACCAATTTCATAATATTTCCTTTTAAAAGCCATTCAGTTTTACTAATACTTGTTTTTTTAGATGCCTGAGTAATTGCATCATCAAAATTATCAGCAATTATTGGTGGTTGTTTCATAGCTGAACGAATTCCTTCTCGAACCTGCCAAACACCTACAGGAATTGCATATTCGGGTTGAATTTCTCGCAGAATTATTACACCTGCTTGAATTTTATTTTTTACAAGATATTCAGTTACTCCAAGTTTTGCTGCAAAATATGCGCCAGCTATTGCTGGTGGATGAGTTATTCCACGTGCATCTTCAAAATCTGAGCCAAACCCCAAAATACCATTGGAGTACCATGCCTCAATCATTTCATAAATCCATCTATGAGGAAACAAAATGATTGAAAATAAATTTCCAAGATGTTTATAGAAAAAAAGTTTGCATGAATCAATCAAAGAATAATTCAAAATTTCATCAGTAAGTGATTTTGATATGATGTCATCAGTAGCAGTAATGCTCCATTTTGTTGGAACAATTTTTCTATTTTTTCCTAGCATTCCGATACTAAAACATTTTTGAATTTTTGAAATTTCTATACCTGAATTATACAGATTAAGGACGGCATCTTGTGCTTTTAGATCTTTATCATAAAAAATTTTTTCAATTGATTTGTTTGCAGAAGAAGGAAAAAACTTAGCAGATTTGATTTCTCCGATTGGTCCAAAGGGAGCATTCTCTCCATCAAGTGAAACACTCGCAGTAGTTTTGGTAAATTGTAAATCAGAATCCGCAGGTCTAGAGGACATTGCAAGTTCTTGCAGATTTTCTATGTATCGTCCATGTATTTGATTGATTGAAATTTTTTGGACTCCACGAATTAGACTTAATCTAAAATTTACTATTTCTTCAAGAGATTTATTTGTCCATTTTTCGGGATCATCAAGTAAACTCGTGTCACCATGAATTGGAGGTACCAGGGGTCCCACGAATACCTTTGGATAATTATAAGAACCTACAAACACAGAGGGAGGACTTGAACCACTAACCGAATCAGAAGAAAAAAGATTAGAGTATTTTGATAAATTTTCATGCCATTTTGCCAAAATTGATTGTCTAATTTCCTTAGAATCAAATGACAATGAGATTAGTGTCTAAATTGTTACTATTAACTTGCCTAATTTAAAAAATTGATAATTAATTAACACATAATGTTTAATGTAAAAATAATAACATGTCAATTAATAGAATAATCTCTTTTTTACCTAGTGCCACAGAATTATTGTATGAATTTGGAGTACAAGATAGGCTTTATGGGGTCACACATGAATGCAATTATCCAGAAAATGCAAAAACCAAGCCACGTATAATTAGTTCTGTAATTAATTCAGACGAACTGTCCAGTAAAGAAATAGATGTTAAAACTAGTCAATTATTAAAAGAAGGAAAAAATATTTTTGAATTAAACATACAGAATATTTTGAACGCAAATCCAGATCTCATAATTTCGCAAGAAACCTGTGAGGTATGTACAGCAAATACAGATCAAGTTAACAAGGTAATTCAAAGTTTGCAAAAAAAACCCATTCATTTTTCAATGAATCCCCACAACCTAAAAGAAATTTTAGAGACAGTATACAAGATTGGAAAAATTCTGGAAAAGGAGAATGAAGCAAACATCATTGTAAATGCACTTAAAAATAGAATAAAAAATGTGGAGAATTATGCTATCGCAACAAATCTTAAAGTTCTTGCAATAGAATGGATAGAACCATTTTTCACGGCAGGTCATTGGATCCCTGAAATTATTGAAAAAGCAGGAGGTAGAAACTTGATTAGTAGTATCGGGGAACGATCTAAGCGGTTAAATATTCAAAATATATTAAAGTCAGATCCAGATATAATCATTCTAATGCCATGTGGTTTTGATGTTGAACGTACGTCATTTGAATACAACAAAATATTAAGAAATGATGAAACATGGCGTTCGTTAAATGCCGTAAAAAATAAAAATATTTTTGCAGTGGATTCAAACTCTTATTTTAGCAAACCAAGCATTAGGACTATCACAGGATTAGAAATAATTGCAAAAATCATTAACCCAGAACAATTCTCGAGTCTGAATGTTCCTGAAAATTCATTTTTACAAATAGAATAACTTATTCTTTAGTATCATCAAATTCATCATTGTCGGAACTTCTTCGAGCGGGTCTAATTGGAATATACATGATTGACATAAAATTCATTCATTTCACTACAAGATAGATTCGAAGGTCGTAAAAATTTGCCCTTTAGGTGTATGTTGGATACAAATTTTTTTGTCAGAATTTAAATTTGAGATCAAGCCTTTCAAATAAACTACAATTCAGTTGTGCATGTATTGATGACTCATACGTAAGATCTTTAAGGACAGCGTTAAAGAATCATCATGATTAATTTTTTAAAGTATCTAAACTGTCCAGACTGTAGACAGAAACCACCATATTGTACACAACATCGAAAGGAAGTAGACGCAATATTGGCAGAAGAGGAATAAAACACACCAGAATTAATTGAAATTAATCAAAGTTCGGGCATTTGCAATATCAAATGATTTTTGAACATATGACTAATCCATCAAAACTAATGACGAACATTACATTCTACTTTAAGTGATTTTATTGTGGTATAGAAGGTCAACAACAACAATACGATTGCAGCTATGCGTATAGGAAGCTCAAAATTTGTTAAAAATGCAGAAGCAGTAGCACCAAGAGTTCCAAATGTAGAAATAAATGCCAAACCAATAGGCCCACAACTGCAAGCACCAGTCTATCGTACCAATAAATGAACTAAAAACACCAGTTCCTATTTTTCCTTTAGATTTGTTAAAAATATTAATTCGATAAACGTTTAATGAAATTACCATGGCAGATAATCCGGAGAGAATAACAATAAGTCCAAAGCCAATTTCAGATCCAGGAGAGACATAACCAATCACATAGGGATCCAAGAAAATATACTCTGAGATAATTAACAAACCCAGCAACATGGATGTAAAGAGTACAGATGCTAAAACTACATACATATAATTTGAAAATACAAGTTTTAGAATTTCCTTCATATTAATTCACCAATGATGTTACTTGTTTGAAAATTGAAAATGAATCAAAATCAAATACAGACATACTTAATACAGGAACAAAGTCAGGAATAACTTGTTTTCTAGCCATATATTACATCCTTAGAAATTGTTTAAAAAACTTATTCTAAATTATTTGGGGATTTTCTCTTAATGATATTCAGAAATTTACTAATGACAGTATCAATTGGACACATTTCTTCCAATATGCTAGAGGAATGTTTTATGATATGCTTTTCAAATATTTTTCGAGAATTACACACCACGTCACATCTGGAACAGTAAATCTTTGTAATATTGTTTTTACCGAGTTTTTCCACATACGTTTGTATTTTTTTGACCTTATAAAAATCCTGTTAAAAATCACATCAAAAAAATAAAATTAAAAAAATATTCCACTCTATTGCTTAGACTGTAACAGTTCAAGTGCACGTTGTGCCTCAAACTTTTCTTTTGCAATCAGTTTCATGTTCTCTGATCGTTTCAGAAAATGAGGCATCTCATATGCAAAGATGTTATCTATTTTGTCATATGGCTTGTCTGTGCACTCTGGACACATCTCTGACATTGTCTTTTGTGCTGCAAGTGACTGTGCATCTTTTACCATTCCAAACATGCTGTGATTTCTATCATAGTGAAAGAGGCTCTTTATATCCTCAGGTGCATTGTCTCCCATCATTCTCTGTACAGCCCAGGCCTTGTCCTCGTTTATGATGTCAGCATCATGTCTTACTACTGGCTTGAAATCCATGTTCCACATGCCATACTGTAATGACCATGTGTTTCCAAGGTCATCAACTGCAGTGTCAGTATCAGTTTGGGTCAAGTGGTATATCACACCCTTGTTGATTCCGTCATACTCCTTTGGTGGGTTTATTGAATCCCCAATTATATGAATACCGTGGTTAAAGAGATTCTCCCAAGAGTTTCCTTTATCATCCCATAGATCGGTTGCAACAATGTCAAAGGCAAGTGGTGCTCGGAATGTGTGGTATATGGTAACTAGGAGGCATTTTTCCTCAAGTGCTAAATCGATACACTTTACATTGTCTGTCTCTACACGTAAGGTTGCATCATCGATTGCATCTTCAGGATCAATTTGTGATAGTATGCCATTACCCTGAAAGTCAATGTCATATACTATTACTGCATTGCTCTGGCTCATGTACTCACCCTTGGCTAAACCAAATCCTAGTGCAACGTGTCTTACTTGTGCAGGTCCGCTGTCTTCGTATATCTTTAGTTGGGCAACATTCTCTTTGCCGATTTCTGCGTTGATTAGTGGGTATGGTGTGAAAAAGTAATTGGCATCAGTTACCAATCCGTTGTAGGTAAAGCCGCCATCGACTAGCTTTTTGCCAGTGCTGTCATATCCTAGTATTGGTGGGTTGCAGTCTGTGCATCCGCCGCCGTTGATTTCTGCAAGTGATTCAATTTCGCCAGTCAAACCAGTGCTACCTGTTGAGCCAGTGCTACCTGTTGAGCCAGTGCTACCTGTTGAGCCAGTGCTACCTGTTGAGCCAGTGCTACCTGTTGAGCCAGTGCTACCTGTTGAGCCAGTGCTACCTGTTGAGCCAGTGCTACCTGTTGAGCCAGTGCTACCTGTTGAGCCAGTGCTACCTGTTGAGCCAGTGCTACCTGTTGAGCCAGTGCTACCTGTTGAGCCAGTGCTACCTGTTGAGCCAGTGCTACCTGTTGAGCCGTTTGAACCATCACCGTTTGGTGTAGAGTCACAAGCGTTTCCTAATCCATCATTGTCAGTATCTAGTTGGTCTTCATTGGATGTAACAGGACAGTTGTCTGCTAAATTATCAATACCATCTGAATCGGTATCTCCGTTTGGTGTGGTGTCACATGCATCGCCTGCTCCGTCAGAGTCAGTGTCTTCTTGACCAGAGTTTGCAGTTGAAACACAATTATCTGTTAAATTATCAATACCATCTGAATCAGTATCTCCGTTTGGTGTTGTATCGCATGCATCACCTAGTGAGTCACCATCAGTGTTGAGTTGATCTGCATTTGCAGTTGAAGCACAGTTATCTGTTAAATTATCAATACCATCTGAATCAGTATCTCCGTTTGGTGTTGTATCGCATGCATCACCAATCAAGTCACCATCAGTGTCTAGTTGGTCAGCGTTTGATACTGCAGGACAGTTGTCTGCTAAATTATCAATACCATCTGAATCGGTATCTCCGTTTGGTGTGGTGTCACATGCATCGCCTGCTCCGTCACCATCAGTGTCTGCCTGATCTGCATTTGTAGTTGAAATACAGTTATCTGTTAAATTATCAATACCATCTGAATCAGTATCTCCGTTTGGTGTGGTATCACATCCGTCTGGTGTGCCATCAGTATCGGTGTCTATACCGTCATCAAATCCTGGACAGACATCAGTTGAATTGTCTACTCCGTCATTATCTGAATCACCTGTTGGTGTGGTATCACATGCGTTTCCTAATCCATCAAAGTCAGTGTCTTCTTGACCAGAGTTTGCAGTTGAAACACAATTATCGGTTAGATTATCAATGCCATCTGAATCAGTATCTCCGTTTGGTGTGGTATCACATCCGTCTGGTGTGCCATCAGTATCGGTGTCCATACCATCATCAAATCCTGGGCAAATATCAGCAGCGTCTGCCACTCCGTCATTGTCTGCATCAGTGTCTATAGTCCAAGTGTATGAGGCAGGAGTGGCATCAGTATTTCCATATGGATCAGTTGCTCTTACTTGGAATGTGTGTGAGCCATCCAATTGGGAAGCAATCGTATTGCCACTGGTACATGCTGCAAAAGAACTGCCGTCGATATTGCATTCAAATGTTGATCCTGCTTCTGTTGAAGTAAAGCTAAATGTTGGGTTTGAAATATTTGACGGGTCTGTTGGGAAATTGGTAATGGTAGTATCTGGTGCTACGGTGTCTGAAATCTGGAATTGGGCCCAGCCGATTTCAGCTCCTCTTCTGTTTCCATTTGAGGATGATTGGTCGCTTTCTACAAAGGCGACAAACTTTATTCTTAAATCATTATAATTTGTAATACTGTCTGCTTGTGGTCCAGTCAAGGTAAATGAACCTGAACTGTATGAAGTTGAATCTGGAATTGTAATTACTGGAGAGGAAGCAATGGTGGTACTAGAGCCTTGCATTAAAGATATTTGTAATTTTACAACATTGCCGCCAGTGGAACTTTTTGAATATGTGTAACTTACTTTATGACCAAGATTAGTTAGTGGGTCTGAAATGTTTGAGAGTGAGACTATGGCAGTATCAGATTCGCTTTTCTTTAGTGTGTTGCTTGCAATATAATCAGAATTATTTGCAGTGGTTTCATCTATCTGGCTAAACAAGTCATTGGAAAATATATGACTAGGATCATCCCAGCTGCCATCAGAGACATCGCCATCAGGAGTAGCAATTACTGGTACTGCAAAGGCTGTCACAGACAAATTAGACAGTAAGATGATAGATAGAATCGCTGTAAATATTATTTTTTTGTTTTCCATGTTGTTTTGGCCTTGAGAGGATTAAGAGAAATTTGATATTTAACAATGTGGTTTTGTCATACCAAAATATTACACGCACATTATACTATCATAAAGTATGATGTTAATACTATGGTGTAGTGTAGTAAAAGAATAATTTTTCAAAGGTATGATTTTAACAATTTATCACAATTAACATAAATTCATAATAATTGTCAGAACATATAATTAATAACATATTAAAAATATATCGCGCAAAATAAATGTAGGAATATTAGCTTATTAAAATTAATCCAAAAAACATCATTACAACGGAATAATAAAAAAGATAGTTCACGGATCAAAATTGAAAAATTATGAAACGCAATATTTCAGAGATAGTGTATCTTCAGATGATTTTGATATTCTATTTCATATCTAGTCACAAACCCACAATGAATACATGAAAACATCTCTGATGAAAATGAAGAATTTCGTTCAATGATTTTCCCTGAAATAGATTTAATGGTTATTGCATCATTCATAGAAATAACCGCAAAGTTTTGCCCCTCACCAATTGATTCTAAAAATTCTTTGATCGCTGAAATGACGATAGTTTTATCAATTGATTCATCATCATTTAATGAAGATAATACAAACTCATGAGTTTTCAAGGTAGGTATTGCGGCTACCTGATCGGATACGTATACAACTAATTCATTTTTTATTGATTTTACATCTCTGCAATCAATCGTTAGCATAAGGTCCTAGAGCAACGTCATTATTTTAGTTTAACAGGAATTGAAAATGATTATTATGGTTTAAGATAATAATTTTTCATAAATGGGAGATTCTGAGACATTTGGGGTGGAAAAGGGTCATGGTGAGAAAGTAATTGAATGGTTAAATGAGCAAGCCAAAATCCAGGGATCAAAATTGGAGGCAAGATTGTACGGATATGTGTTATCCACAAAAAACTTTGGAGATTTTGAAATGTTTTCATGGATAGGTGATGTAAAAGCGGCAAGAAAAATGATCAATAAAGCTAGTAAAAAATTCAAGATAAAGATAATCGAAGGCGGATACAAACCAAGAGAGAAACTAATCCGAATCAAAAAATTTGATTATGCAAAAGTTAGAAAAGATGAAAAAACAATTGGACAAATAGAATTTGAAGCATCAAGATTTGGGAATGGGCAGTGGGAGATAAAAAATGAAGAACGTCATTAATGATTCAATCAGAGTTAGGAGCGATAATTGTTAAGAAAAATCGGCATTATTGGGACGGGGGTACTTGGAAATGCAATAGGTTTGCATTTATTGGAATCAAATTTTGATCTTACAGTATACAACAGAACAAAAGAAAAAACTAAGGAATTGGAAAATAAAGGTGCAAAGGTGTTAAATTCTCCAAAAGAAGTAGCAGAGAATTCAGAATTAATAATAATAGTTGTAAAAGATGCTCAAGCAGTAAAAGAAATTTCTTTTGGAGACAATGGAATTATCAAAGGAAAGAACCAAGGACTGGTAGTTGCAGATATGAGCACAATAAATCCACTAGAATCAAAAAACATTACAAAAACTTTTTCAGAGCATGAAATAATTAAACTAGATACTCCAGTTATGGGAGGCCCAAATTTAGCAATTGTTGGAGACCTAGTACTGATTGCATCGGGTGATGAAGAAGTATTTGATAAATTCAAAGATGTCTTTGAGAAAATAGTCTAGTAGAATATTTTTCTTAGAAGGTTCAGGTACAGCCCATTTGATTAAACTTGCAATGAATCTTCAAATCACAATGTTAGCACTTGCACTATCTGAAGGAATTACTCTTGTGAGAAGTGCACAGATAGATCCTAAAATATTTCTAGATATTTTGAATTCAACCTACTTTAAAACTGGCATGAGTGAAAATAAAGCATACAAAATGATTCAAAATGAATATGAACCCACATTTACCCTTGCAAATTTGAGAAAAGACATTACAACCATCACAGATACTGCAAAAGCTTTTGGAGTTAGATTACCAATGATAAAAAAAGTCTGAAGAGATATACAATGAAGCATTCCAAAATGGATTTGGCAGGATTGATTACACCGGAATTTTAGCATATATCAGGAAAATAAATGAGATAGAGCAAAAAAATAAAAATTATGACTAAAGTTTACCAAAAATTCTATAAACTACACCAGTAAAATTGTCATATGCGATTAAAAGATAAGATTGCAATAGTTACAGGCGCATCAAGTGATATTGGTAAAGGTGTAGCAAAGAGGTTTGTAGAAGAAGGTGCAAAAGTAATACTTATTGCAAGAAATCTTGAAGGATTAGAAAATGCAAGGAATGAAATTGGAAATAAAGAGTCTACAACATCCATGTCTTGTAATTTGACTGATGAATCGCAGGTGGTAAATACAGTTAATCAAATAATAAACACATATGGAAAAATAGATATCCTAGTTAACAATGCTGGAGCAATCAATGATCCTATTCATTTTCATGAAATGTTAGATTCGGAAATTAAGAAATTAATCGATGTTAATTTGTTTGGAGTTTTTCACATGACAAAAGCAGTATTAAACAGAATGTCTGACGCAAGAAAAGGAGTGATCATCAACATAGGTTCAATCTCGAGTGAAAGAGCAATACCACGGGTGCATTTAGCAGCATACTCAGCAACAAAGGCAGCGATAACAATGTTTACAAAATCAATAGCAGTAGAATATGCAAGAAAGAACATAAGGTGCAATTGTGTAAATCCAGGAATTATTAACTCAGGAATGATCAAGCCATACCTAGATGATCCTCAAGCAAGAAAAGTTCTAGAGGAAAGATTACCTCTAGCAAGAATTGGTGAACCAGTAGATGTTGCAAATGCAGTATTGTTTTTAGCTTCAGAAGAGGCAAATTGGATTACAGGAATTGTACTTAATGTAGATGGTGGAAAAACAGCATCAGAAGGATAATTTAACAGAATCAAAATTTAAAAATAATACCAAATTATAAATTATTTAGGCTAGTGCCTTCTCAAAATGTAATAAAAAATTAAGATGATCACTCAATTTCAAAAATCCTTTCTGATGAAATAAACTAAATCTTTTTTTTCCTTGTAAAGACTGTATAAATTAGACCTGTCACACACATAATTATTCCAGTTGTTACGGTCCAAATTAAAAAAGATGTAATGTCAGATTCTGCCACGAATCCATATTGATAAATTAACCATCTAAAGTTTCGGATTAAAATAAGGAAAAATTAAGATTTCTTTCTGAAAACATCTAAATAGATTTGATCTACACTATAATCATGCCCGAATTTACTTGCCCAGATTGTGGAATACATCTATTCCATGAAAATGAAGTTACATTAAAAATTCAAGAAACAATTCACGGAAAATTTTGCAGAAAAAAGAGCGGAGAAACACACAGCTTTATGCACAGAGATCCTGCTCATATGAGCACATTTGATTCTGAAAGAGAAAATGACGTTACAGGTAATCCAATCCTAAAAAAATAGTCATAAAACCTAGAAAAAACAATAGCTCAAAATTATATCATAGGGCTAGAAAGGGGTTTAAGAGATGGCAGTAGAACATTACTATGATCTAGTAGTTGTAGGAGGAGGTCCTGCAGGATCTTCAGCTGCCTGTGAGGCATCAAAAAATGGGATTAAAGTAGCCCTTGTAGAAAGAGAAGAAACAATCGCTCAAACAGTTAGAACTAGCGGAGTAACATGGATTCAAAACATAAAAGAATTTGGCATTCCTGAGGATTGTTATAACCCTATTAGAAATTATTCATTTTGTTCTCCAAACAACGAAGTAACGATTAATGATTCAACCCCACACGCTGCAGTATTAGATGTAAGAAAAACATATCGCTGGTTGGCAGATCAAGCAAAGCAAGAAGGTACAGATATTTTTCTCAAAACAAACATTACCAATGTGATAAAAAATAATTTTGGAGATATAGTAGGAGTAAGCGGAACAGGAAATAATGATGAAATAATATTTCATGCCAAAATTATCATTGATGCAAGTGGGTTTTCTTCAATAGTTTCAAAATCCATGGGATTTGTAGCCCAATGGGAAAGATTTGGTGCTGGTGCAGAATATGAAGTAAAGGCTGAAAATGTAGATCAAGAAACATGGTGGCTGATGGTGGGTCAAAAATATTCCCCAGCAGGATATGCATGGATTTTCCCAGTAGGTAAAAATATTGTGAGAATAGGAGTAGGTATCGGAAAACCAGAATCCAAAGTTGATCCCACCGAACGATTAAAAGAATTGATTAATTCAAAAACAGGTCCAATAAGCAACCTAGGAAAGATCACCCCAATTGAATTTCATTATGGATTAATTCCAAATGACGGGTTATCAAGAAAGACAGTGTACAACAATTTGATTCTTGTAGGAGATTCAGCAGGTCAAGCAAATCCACTTGTATTAGAAGGAATCAGATATGCAATAAAATTTGGAAAAGTTGCAGGAAAGATAGCGTCTCACGCAATAAAATCAGGAAATACAGATGAATCATCATTATATCCATATGAAAAGATTTGGAAAGAGGAGATACAGGATAAAATCAAAGCTGCAGGAAAAGTTCAAAATAGATGGCTCAAGCTATCAGACGAAGAATGGGATAAAGAATTAGACATAATTAGGGAATTAAGCGCAGAAGAATTTTTGGATTTCATCAAGGCAGATTTTGGATTAGCAAATATGGTAAAACTAGCAACACATCATCCAAAATTAGCAGTCAGACAACTATTCAACATGGTAAGTGCGTGGAAAAAACAAAGGACAATCTTCAAATAAAATAAAAATACACAATATTTGTGTGAGCTGGAGCACGAAACGCTGCTACGGCAGAGGAAACTCCTCCCTCCATACAGGAAATATGATCCGGAGATGGATAATCAGAGATGATTGGCAACGGAGCAGAAAATAATCTAACCTGGCGCACTATGATGGCAAAACCTGAGATTTCCAGAGAAAGAATGAAAAATGCCGACCCATATGGAGCAAAGCCAAACAGAACTATAAGATCCTGTACTAAGTTCAGGTAGGCTGCAAAGCGAAATATCGTGAAAACAGAAGGAGGGTTACTCCCAGCACACACAATTTTTCAATCCGATTTTTGATTTTATTAATGGACATTTAGGATTTACAAAACAAATATGAAAAATTAGAAACCTTTTGGAAGAGTTCCCTTTGATTTGGGTTTTTCAGACTCAGGTTGAGCTTCAAAGCCTTTTGGTAATGCTCCACCCTTTGGCTTTTTTTCTGTTTCATCAGCAATAGATGGAGGAGGGTTTTGTGTTTCTTCATACACGCTTCTAGTTTTAGCATAATCAGAGTCATCTGCAAGTTGTGCTTCACCCCGATTAGTTTGATAACCACCAGATGAAGCACTTGTTTGGTAACTTACTAATTTACTTGGATCAATTCCTTGCTGACCAATTTTTTGGTTTTTTAATGCCCTATTACTAAAAATGAAAAATGCAATACCACCAATTGCAGCCATGGCAGACATTCCATATACAATTGTTATTGGAAAGCCGCCAGATGAGGTGGTTGCATAACCTGCTGGCGGAGTTGGGGTAATTCCTGCAATTTCTAAACCATCCAATACATCTAATGCCCCAAATCCAATTGCAGCAATATTTCCTTGGTCAGAAGATTGAACACTTCTAACAACATAATTTTGATCCGCAGATATGTTAGTTTCAAATTCTCTTTCTACTTGTCTGCCTTCTCGAAGGCTACTTTCACCCATGGTCCATTTAGATACAACAAATCCAGAGATAGATTGATCCAAACCAAATCTGCCAGCATCAACATTGATACCTGTTGGATCAAATAAAAAGTGCCAATTAGTCATAGGCTGTTCCAAAATAAAATCGGCATTTATAATGCTCTTAGAAAGAATTGAATCGGCTTCGGTTCCGGAAAGAACATCATATACTACAGGCTCTTTATCTTTCAAAATAGATATTGGTAAATTGATTTCTACCCCATCAATTACTACAGGATCATTAGTGCTCATTCCTCTCCAACCCATATCTACAATAGTTTTAACTTGATCTTTTGTTATCACATAATCAGTTAGAGTTCCTTCTAAGAGTATTTTGTAATCAATGGAAGTATTGATAGATCTACCCTTTAGATGAAAATCGTAAGAAACAGTAAGGTCTGAGATTCTTGTATGACTTCCATCTGATTGAATTTTTTGATTAAGGGAAGCAATTAATTTTTGGACTCCTGGATTAGCAGCATCTGCAGTGCCATTAACTTTCCATTCCTTTTCATGTAGTTCATCAAATAGTTTTCCGCCATTTGGGTATTCAATAAAAATGGTCTTTTGGTAATTATAGGAAAACGGTGATTTTTCAGCGTTAGGATTTATTCTTGCATCTATCTGACTGCCCAGACAGAGGAACTTGAACTAATAACAATTAGTCCACCAAGTAAAATAGCTAAAAATATAGCCTTTGACACGAATAAAATCGTGGATTAATAAGTAATAAACTTATCCTCAAAAATTAGATCGAGAAATTCTGAAAAAGTAATATGGAGCAATAACAAATGACTTTACGGTTTTAGAGGTATATGGAATGATTACAGTATTAGCAGGTGGAACAGGTTCGGTCAAACTAGTTAGAGGACTAGTAACTCAGGAATCCAAAGTTAACGTAGTAAGTAATGTTGGAGATAATTACTGGCTATATGGTTTGTATGTTTGTCCAGACATAGATACTATTGTCTATGGTTTAGCTGATTTACTTGATCAAGAAAGAGGATGGGGAATCAAAAAAGATACATTCAATTTTTTAAGACAAATGGAAGTTTTTGGAGAAGAGACATGGTTTAGAGTTGGCGACAGAGATGCTGCAACTCATTTGATACGAACAAACATGTTGAAAAATGGTAAAAATTTGAGCGATATTACAAAGTGGATGTGTGAAAAATTTGCGGTTAGTGCAAACATTATTCCAGTCACGGATAACAGTATAGAAACAAGGATAACCACAGACAAAGGAGAATTACATCTTCAAGAATATTGGGTAAAACACCGAGGACGAGATCCAGTAATTGGAATACAGTACATCGGTGCAGATAAAGCCCGTCCAAATCCTGAAGCAGTTAATGCCATCCATGACGCAGACATGGTAATTCTTGCGCCTGGAAATCCACTGACATCCATTGGTCCAATGCTACAAATCAAAGGAATTCGAAAGGAACTTTCAAAAATCAAAAAGAAAGTTGTGGCAGTAAGTCCAATTATTGGGGATAAAGCTATCAGCGGACCGGCTTCAAAATACATGGAGGCGGCAGGAATTGAAACAAATGTATACGGTCTTGCAAAAATGTATTCTGATGTATGTTCAAACATAGTAATTGATTCAAAAGATAGATTATTTGTAAAGAAAATACAAAATCTTGACATGAAAGTATATGAAACAAAAATTACTATGAACAACAAACTAGCTGAAGACGCATTAGCAAATTTTATTTTGAAACAGATTCACGTATAATTTGAAAATTGCAGCAATTATTCCTGTAAAGACTTTTTCGTTAGCAAAAACACGATTAAACTTATCAGCAAAACAAAAAGAAGATCTATGCAAAATCATGTTAGAAGAGATAGTGCACACGTTATCAATTTCTCCACATATTTACAAAATAATAATTGTTACCAAAGAAAAAGGAGCAATAGAAATAGCAAAAAAATATAGCGCCATATCTATCATAGATAATGATGAAAAAAATGTCAACAATGCAATTGCACTAGCTGACAAATATCTGTTAGAAAATAGATATGATGCATCAATTATTTTTCCTCAAGACATACCATATATTAAAACTCAAGATATCGATTTCATTTTAAACTACAAAGCACCACCAAATTTTGCAATAGTTGTCCCATCGAGAAGATTTGATGGTACAAACGCGTTAGTAAGAATGCCAGTAAATTTGATGAGCACGCATTATGACGAGGACAGTTATAAAATTCATATGAATACTGCAAAAGAGGTTACAAAGAATGTAGCACTTGTGTTTGTAAAAAGAATAATGTTGGATGTAGATAATTTAGATGATTTGGAGTTTTTACTTCAACAAAATGAAAAACCCGAGATAGCAAAGAAGATAAAAAACATTTTAGATTAAAACTAGAGTTCAAAAGGGGCATTTTGGTGACGATCAACAACAGACTTATAAGAATTAATTAGCAATGGTTAAATATTATTATAAAAAATCTGGTGAAAAACAAAAATGGTTAAAAAAATAAATCCAAAGGACAGGTGTCCAAGATGTGGACAGGGAACATTAGTTACAGATGCCACTACCGCTGAAAATTTCTGTGGAAAATGTGGTTTTGTAATCAGTGATAAGGTGGATGAATCAGGTCCAGAATGGAGATCTTTTTCTAATGAGGGAGAAAACAAAAGCAGAGCAGGAGTTCCAACATCGTTAGCAATGCATGATATGGGATTGGCAACAATCATCAACCCTCAAAACAGAGATGCAACAGGAAAACCCCTTACTTCTGCAATGAAAAGCACTATTGAAAGATTAAGAACATGGGATAGTAGAAGTCAGGTCCATGAACCTGTTGATAGAAACTTTAGACAAGCGTTCAGTGAATTAGACAGATTGAAAGACAAATTAGCAGTAGGTGAACCAGTAATCGAAAAGGCAGCTTATATTTATCGTAAAGCATTAGAGAAAGGGTTAGTACGAGGACGCTCAATTTCAGCATTAATTGCATCAGCACTCTATGCGGCATGCAGAGATACTGAGACGCCTAGAACGCTAAAAGACATTGGACAAGCAAGCAACATTAAAAGGAAAGATATTGCCAGATGTTACAGATTATTACTAAGAGAGCTTAATTTGAAAATGCCAGTAGTAGATCCTATAAAATGCATTTCAAGAATTGCAAGTAAAGCAGGATTATCTGAAAAAACAAAAAGGAAAGCTACTACAATATTACAAACTGCAGAAGAACAAAAAATTTCAGCTGGAAAAGATCCCATGGGATTAGCAGCAGCAGCACTTTATGTTGCATGCGTTACAAATGGTGAAAATAAAACCCAGCGAGATGTTGCAGAGGCAGCCGGAGTAACAGAAGTCACAATAAGAAATAGATACAAGGGTCTAAAACTTGCATTAAATTTATGAGTTAATCTTAAAAATAAATCACAAAAAAATAACCTAGAAAAATCACAGACATTAAATTCTCAATTGAAATTGGATCCAAAAGCCACAGAAATTGCTTAAAACAATAAACAAGAGATTAATAGAAAATAAATTTTAAGTGGTGCTACTCAATCCTTAATTCATGAGATTTTTTGGAATAAAAATAATGGAGTATCATTAATGAAAGTGAAATAAGCCCAGAAATCAAAAATATTATCTCCATTGTGTTAATCATCGGGTGTGAAAATGCTGCATCAATTGCAATATGATTAATCTGTGAGATAAAATTAACATATGAGAATATGAAATAATTCAATCCCCAATGAACAAGAATAGAAACAATAAGACCAAATCTAAAATAAATCCATCCAAGTATAAACCCACTTGCAGTTGCTTGAGCAAATTTTGCCTGGCTCCAGTATTCACCACTCAAAATATGAGCTAATCCAAAAAACACACCACTTAAAACTATTAAAAGAAAAACTTTTCGAAGATCATACACCTGTAAATTAGGACTTGGATTCCAAAGAGAACTCAAAAAATGATTCATAGAAAATTTAAGAGTATAAAAGAGATATAGAGGTAAACCTATGAGAATCATTCTAAAAGCCAATTCTTCAACAATAGGAGATAGGCTCACATACAGAAATTGTGTCAAATTGTTATTTGCATGAGGAGGAACATTAACAATTCCAAATCCCTGTTGAATAAATTCAATAAGTGCAGATATCAAAATCAGAATTGAAAACCATTTTGTGATGGCAATCATATAATTTGATTTATTATCCAATTTGCCATTGGTAAGGATGGCAGACAGTGTTTTAAGAAATCCTTTGTTAGGGCCAAGAATCGAAATTGTAAAAATAATAGCATATACAGACCATAAAACAATAAAGACATCTCCCAGTTGAATATCAAAGTGAATTGGATAACCAATTTCACCAAAAACATCAAAACTTCTTATAGGGTATTCAAAATTGATGTCATCACCTATATCAGTATCAAACACAACAAAAACCCCAATTGGAAATGACAATAGCATCATTCCAAAAATAATAGATAGGAGCGCTAAATGAGGAATTCCAATAATTTGAAGAATTTTATCAGATATGTACAATTTGTATCTAATGAAGTTCTATACTTGATTCAGGGAACCCTAAATGGATCAAGGTATCTTTGATTGTATCTCTGTGATCACCTTGAAGAAATATGTAACCATCTTTTGCAGTTCCTCCACATGCATATTTGTTTTTTAATTCTTTTGCAACGGTTTCTAGATTATTTAATTTAGGATCCAATCCTTCAATCATAGTTCCTTTTTTCTTGAATCGTCTAGTTTCTAAACGAATAATAATTTTGGTACTATCCTTAGCGAGTTCTCCACAAGCACATAGATCTTCTGGTAGACCACAAGTATTACAAATTACCGCCATACGTTCTAAATTATTTTGGTTTTACGCACTATTAAGCCTTGTTTGAAAAATGAATCAAATTGCAAAATAATGATATTTTTTAGAGAGAAAAATCAATCTAGTACGTGTCAAAAGATCTTACAAAAAGGGCAGCAGAGATGTTACTTAAGGGGGCAACTTTACTCAGCGAGCCTTGTCCCTATTGCACAGGAGTAAGAGTGATGAAAGAAGGTCACGCATTATGCATCAGTTGTGGTCGAGAACCTGAAAAAAAAGAAATTCCTATAGAAATAAAGCAACAAATAGAAAAAATACCATTAGAGACAATCTTAGAAAACAAGATGTTTGAATTATCGAAGGAATTAGAACAGGAAAAAAACCATGAAAAACAACAAGAAATTCTAAAATCGATCAATCTTCTCATAGAAACAATTGAGAAATTAAAGAATAAACAATAAGGTATTTATGTCAAAATTCCAAATTTCACAGACAGCAATGAGCAGTAAAAAGAAAGGAGCACCATTACCGGCATCAAGTGGAGGTCTTATGAGATTCTTTGAAGATGAGACTAAAGGATTCAAAATTGATCCAAAAATTGTTGTTTCAATTCCTATCAGACTTGATTGTTGTTTCATGGCTAGTTGATATTTTTATATCTCCGTGATAGATCAATGGATAAATCTTCAGATGATGTTTCAAATATTCACAACAGGTTTTCACTTACATTAATCAACCCATCATCACACTATTTTTCTCTCATAGGATCATTAGCAATTGCAGCAATCATCACAGTCACAACTCATTTTGGATATTTAGACTCAGATGAAATCGGGTTTAGAATTTTAGCTGTTATGGGAGTTTTAGCGTTATCTCAGTTAATTGATACACGCTTTACGAGGAAAAAAGAATATTCAAAATGTCTACATGCATCTCTTTTTGGAAATCTGTTATGGATTGCAACATTATTGATGGGATTACTTTCAAGTTTTGTTTTATCAAAAGAGACGTCTTTGTTATTTGTCACTTTTGGAATGTTTCTGTTTGCAAGTTTTAGGATAGGAATTTTCACAACAACACTAGGTGCAGATATAAAAAAAGCATGGGCAATATGCATGGTACAACCTCTTGCAATGTTTCTAGTAATGATTCCTTATGAAATGTGGAGTCAAATGTTGGTAAATCCTATGACAATAGGATTAGGAATAGTATATTTGATCATCGCAAGTGTATGGTCAGTATTAACAGATAGAGCGGGAAGACCAGGTATGGAAAGTACACATAAAACAATACAAGCATATCTGGCATCACAGGGCAATGATTTCACCGAAGCTGAGGAAATTATGGAGGAGCGTTCAAATAAAACAAAAGTATCAACATCTCAAATTAGATTAAAAGCAGAAAATGGAGAAACAGAATTTAGGATGGTTTTACCGGAAATACATCCAGGGCCTTATCATCCTGTTGGAGGAAGCAACATTCCATATTTAATTTACAAAAATCTAGATTCTTCAGCAATGGTGATGCACAGTATTTCAGATCATTCGTTGAATCTTCCCTCAAAAAATGAAGTTGAAAATTATTTAAAAAATCTAGATAAAAGCATAATCAAAGAAGAAGGATTGGTGTGCACCGAGCCAGTCACAGTACAAATTAACAAAGCTAGAGTCATCGGGTTACTGTTTGGAAATAATCCATTACTATTTCTCTCATTATCGCCACATGGAATGGAAGATATTCCAAGTTACATGAAAAAAGAGATTGAGCAATATGCTCAAAATCGAAACTATACTAGAACAATGATTGTAGACTGTCATAATGCTATGGGAGAAGAAATATCCAAAGAGAATGCAGAAGATATGCTAAAGGCAGCAAAATCTTGTTTAGATTCCCTCATTACAAGGGATCATTATCCAATAGAATTCGGTTATGCAAATTCAGAAGGAATGGACGTGTGGACAGAAGATTTAGGAATGGGCGGACTTGGTATAGTATGTCTGAAAATTAATAACAAAAAATATTTTCTAGGATGGGCAGATTCAAACAATATGGAAAACGGAATAAGAGAAAAAATCGTAGAGAATTTTACAAAAAAAGATTATCAGTTATTAGAAATTTGTACATCAGACACACATTATGCACCAGTTAAAGCCAGAAATAGAAATGGATACTACCAGCTAGGACTGATAACCGGTGCAGAAAAATTATCTAAATGGTTTTTGGAAATAGCAAAAAATGCTGAATCAAAGATAGTTTCGGCAAAATTTGAAATTTTGGAAAACCAAACGGATGTAAAAATTATGGGTCAGGAAATTTACGAAGACTATTCCAAAGCACTAGATAATTCTTTAAAAATTACAAAAGGATTCATGATTGGAAGTGTATTATTATTCATAATTACTTTGTTTCTGTAGGTAAACAAATTTCTACTATTCATTGAGATCCGAACATAAATTATTCATCATTGTATAATTTAGAACGGAATTGTCGATAAAGTAGTTCCCTAATAGAATAAATGGTTCATCGCATTTTGTTTGTAGAAACATGCCGTTGTTGTATCCTTTAAAAGTAAAAAAAACGTCAATTCTGTCCTAAATTATCTTTTCTACTTTATTACACTACAAATCATTATTATTTTTTATAATGTGAATAGGAATATTGCGCAATGGTAATAACCAATTATTGGCATTATCAAGACAGTTTGGCAGAGGAACCTGACATTTTTGCAGTGGTAGTTACTTATGTAACTGCTGCTGTTAATGTGGTTTATTCATTTAAAAAAAAGAAAGTTTAGCGACAATAGAAAGTATTGTAACTGAACACTCACAATACATATTCAATAAAATTAAAAATGCACATAAAAGACAATTTAAGAATCAACTTAGATTTTTTCTAATTGTTGTTTTTTATTGTACATATTCCACATGTAACTAGCAATGGAATATCATACAGTATATTATTTGTAATTGATGTTGCAGAATCTTAATTACTGATGGAGTTGAATCCATTGTAGGCTGATTCGATAAGTGTGTGGCAGTGCTAAATGATTTTATTGTAAATCCCGCAGATTGAATACCTGTAATTAAGGAATCAGAGATCAGATATTTCCGTAGCATTTACTGTATTTTTCGGAGTAAAACCAGAGTATTCTGAAAAGTCAGTAGGATGCATAGTTACAACAGCATATCCATAAGTATCAATGTTAGTTGTAACATTAGATAATATTGTACTTAATGGAGTCTTAATAGGTTTAGCAAGGGGGTTTCCATTCTTGTCAAATGGAACTATTACATTATAGTATTTTATTTTTGGTGGAAGATGGTAAATTCCAAAGGTGTCTTTAAAAAATGTACCATCATCAATGTAGAAATGAGGTGTTACAAACATATCCTCTTTGTCAAATTCTGAACTAATAATTTTCATGTTCAAGTCTTTCATTGCTTGAAGCGTATTAATATCATAGGTGTTATAAGGTGGAGCAAAGATTAATGAATCTACTTCAAACAGTGTTTGCATCTTGGTTTTGCTAACATCTAACGCAGTCTTTTGGATATCATTACTCTTTGTAGAATATGGCTCATAATTCCATCCATTGATTGCAATTTCAAAATTGCCTTTCTGACGACCCTCGCTAATCTTGTCAATAATCTTATGATCATCTCCTATAAAATTCCCAATAACTCCCAGAGTAACAGTTTCATTTTTTTGAATAAATTTGTCCATTACAGCAACCTGTGGACGGTTAAGATAATAATCTTGAACTTGATTAAACTGGAAAATAACACAATTACAGGCATCTGGAATCAAAGCACTTGCAGGAGTTATTGTTATCAACCCAGCAAACAGAAGAGAAAACACGATAAAAATTGGAATCATCATCACGGATAATGTAAAATAATATCGTATAAAATTACCACGTTTTTGTGATATAAAGAAATTCCAGACCAATGAGTTTCAAAATGATATGTCACGAACCTTATGATCAAAATTACTGATGCAAGTAAAATTTTTGTTACACTTCAAAGTGATTGTAAGTATCAAGAAAATCATCCATTAAAATTATAGTTTTTATAGTGACTCAGTCTCCATCGTCTTCATTTGATCAAGATGTCCATAAAATTCATCAATAAACGATGAAAATTGGAAAATTGGAACGATAGGTACCCCATTTATAAAATCTAATTTGTCTTGATACAAAGTCACAATTACGGGAACAGCTATTGCGCCTTGAGTTTTTGAAACATAGTGCTTTGTTCTTTCAATTTGTTTTTTTACCGCGGATGTTAATGTAGAATAACTGTAACGTTTCCAATGTTTACAATCAATAAGCATAGCAATTCCCAAGCGTATTCCAATTACATCAATTTCCATTCGAGGTTTGGTGAGAATTAGATTTTTTATAATAGCAAAATCTTTTGAAGACAACATTTCAGCAACCAATCCTTCAAAATTTTTCCAGTTAAGTGCGATTGCTATTTCATCCATAGGGAAACCATTTTTTATCAATTCAATTGCAGCTTTAAGTTTATCACTTTCCTCAAAATAGTATTTGTTTTCTTGTTTTTTTCCTATTCCATTTTTAATATATCCATCCAAAATTTTTTGAGAGTCAGTAAAATTTGATTTTGTAATCATTGTAAAATCATCAACAGAAATACCTCCAGGAATCAGCGCCTGCAAGTAAGATGACATTTTTTGATTAAATTTCATGCCATTTTTTGTTAATAATTAAGACGATATAGGTTTTAGGAGAGATTACCAAAAGATTATTCCGAAATGTCATAATTGAACTAGATACCAATAAAAGTAAATTTTATTCAAATTCAAATTTAAGGTCGTATGTCAGGTAACATTGTAAATGCCTTATTGACTTTATGAATAATATACTGAACATCAACTTCACGTTCTGCAGAGATCAACACTAAATAATTTCTGGTTGGAATACTAATCAAAACAATTTTTTTCCTTTGAGACACAATATAGTCTATAGGACCCAATTTTTTATCAAAATCTTTTCTCATTAAATATTCAAAAGTTAGTTGGACATACATCATACGATCTTCTTTATCTTCAAGATACGAAGTTATTCCTTCTTTAAAGCCACCTGCTATCTTATTCCCCATATTATCTAAAACCCCAATAAATCGAATTTTTGGCAAAGATAGCACTTTATTGCAAGAATTTTCCAAAGATTCAATTTCAGTTTTGGAAGTCATACAACCAATAACAACTAAATCTAAATAAAAAGTTGTTTCGTTATTTTAAGTAGATAATTCATTGTCATGTAGATAAAAAAAATAGTTTATTCTTTATCTAAAGTACTGTTAATAAATAATTTAAGAACGAATTTAAACAAATTAATTTTAGGTGACACATCATCTGTTTTGCATAAAAATTACAAACAATAAATAGATAAAACAAAACAATCTCCAAAAATAATTCCTACTATAAATGAAAATAAGTTTTATTACAACTAAAACAGACAATAATTATGAAATTATTGCTAGTGATCATACTAGCTTTGTCAGTTACGATTTTATTGTATAATGATGCTTTTGCACAAAAAAATGCTTATTTTGACACGATAAAATTTACCCAGTATTTGGATGAAAATACAGCACTCGAAGAGGTTAGAAATGGAAACTTGGATATGTATTATGAAAGAATATCATCAGATAGATTAGAAAATCTAAAATCACGTGAGGGATTAAAAGTATTTGATTCAGCAGGAGGATCTTATAGCATCCTCGTAAATCCAGCTGAGTCAGACAAGTTCAATCCATTTTCAATCAAATCCATAAGATTTGCATTAAATTATTTAGTAGATAGAAAATTAATTGTTAATGAATTAATGGGAGGATATGGTGCTCCCATGATTTCATATTATGGACCTTCAGATCCAGAGTACCTCACAATAATAAAACAGTTAGAGTCATTCAATTTCAGATATGATCCATTGCTTGCAGAGGAATTAATTTCAGATGCATTAAAGGAAAAAGGAGCAATAAAACAAAATGGCAAATGGGAATTTAATCACAATCCAATCGAAATTACAATTTTTATTAGAAGTGACGATCCTGTAAGAAAATCAATTGGAGAAATTCTAGCTTCAGAATTAGAAAAAATTGGATTTACCGTAAAAAAAGATTTTGGAGATTTGAATAAGGCTTTTGTTATAGTTTATGGTTCAAATCCATCAGAAGCGAAATGGAATCTATATACAGAAGGTTGGGCAAGATCTGCATTTGTCAAGTATGATTCCGTGGGATTAGCACAAATGTATGCACCATGGTTTTCAAACATGCCAGGATTCAATGATCCCACATATTGGAATTATAAAAATGATACACTAGATAGTGACACTCAAAAAATTTATTCTGGAGATTTTAAGTCGGAAGAAGAAAGAAGCGATTTAATTAAAGAGTCAATTGCCAATGGAATTAGTGAATCAGTTAGGATTTTTCTAGCTAATAAAATTGATCAGTATGTCACCAATGAAAAAATGAGTGGAGTGGTAAATGATCTTGGTGCTGGAGTTTCAAGTAGATTCACGCCAATTAATTCTAGAAATAATGAAGAGGAGTTAGATATTGGGGTCAAGGAGATATATCAAGGAGCATGGAATCCAGTTATGGGATTCAGTGACAAGTACAGTAGACAAATTTGGGGGATAATTTCAGATCCCATTACCTTCAAGCACCCATACACAGGAGAGACGCTTCCAATCAGAGCAAATTGGAATGTTGAGACAGCAGGACCAGATGGAAAATTAAATGTGTCAGAGAACGCGATAATATGGAACCCTCTTAATCAAGAGTGGGGAAAAATTCCACCAGGTACACAAGCCACAAGTAAAGTAAGGTTTGATTTTAAATTTAGCAATTGGCATAATGGTCAAAAAATGGACATGAACGATATTTTACACTCATTGTATTTTGCAATAGAATGGGGAACACAAACTGATGAAAACGATAAAACATTTGACACTGAATTCACCCCAATAGCATCTCAGAGCATTCAAACCATAATCGGAGTTGAGCCTATTGACGATGATACAATTGATGTTTATGTAAATTATTGGCATTTTGATGATAACGAGATAGCAGATTGGGCATCTTTGTGGAGTTCAGTACCTTGGGAAATTACCGCTGCGATGGAACAAGCAGTAAAAGATGGTAAAGTATCATTTTCCAAATCCGGGGCAACTAGCAAAAATGTCAACTGGTTGTCACTAATACTTCCAAATGATGCCGGAATTATCCAAGGTTATTTGGATGAGTTTAAAGAAAAAAAGTACATTCCAGAATCACTCAAAAACTTTGAAACAAATTATGGATATTATGATATAAGATATACCTCATCATCGGATTGGATTAAAAAGAATAATCATGCAGTAATTAGCAATGGCCCATTTTATCTTAAAGAATATTCACCAGAAGCAAGAACTATTACTGTCAAAGCCTTCGAGGATAAAACATATCCTTTCAAAGTAGGATATTGGTCAAATTTTGAAAAAACCGAATTTCCAAATATAACGGATATAGAACTACCCGATAGCATTCAAAAAGGAAACAATTTAGAAATAAAAATAGAAACATCACATACAAATCAAATTCTCTATTTTTTGATTGGAGGTAATGGAGAAATAGTATCATCAGAATCAATTCCAGTGGAAAAAAATACCACCAGTATTAAAATCTCAGGAGAAATAACAGATAAGCTGAATGTAGGTGCAAATGATCTAAAAATATTTGCAATTTCTGATTCGGTGTTAAAACCAGATTATTACTCAACTAGTTTCTTAACTGTTGAAAATAAAACCTCATTACCACAAATTTCTCAAACGGACATAAATTTTGATAAAAATAAGGCAGCGGAGATTATTTGGCTTATAGTACCTCTTGTAATAATTATTATAATTATAATTTATGCTAGAAAAAGAAAATCATCAAAGAAATAAATCATCTAGACCAAATTCTTTTAAAATTATATTTATTTGCCCCTCAGATTCTAATTTGGAATATTCATCCAAAAGATTTCGATTTAATTCATAAAATGTATGTCCCCATTTGAATTTATCAAGTATTTCAATTGCTTGTTCTTTAAAGCCTAAGATAAACAATGAACCAGATATTGCCTCAGCAGTAGTAAGTTTATTGAATTTTGCATAATTAATTGGATTACCAGCTAATAGAGGAGGTAATTTTCTTTTAATCCCATCAAATTTTTTTGAGAATGCTCGGTCAACAAGATTCCATGAGCAATCAATTCCAATCAAGTGTTTGCCAAAAATTTGTCCTTGGGTAAGAGAGTTTTTTCAGCAAAGGGATCTAAAACAATTCCCCTGTTTCCTATTTTTTTGATGCTTTTTGCAATTCCAAATTTCACCATTTTTGCAGCAGTACATTTTTTTGGATCATCTTGATAAAACATCAAAACTTGGAGGTTCAACTAATCATAAATGAAATAAACGGTTTTTTGAATCTATTCCAATGGTTTATAGTTTATTTTATAGTAGAACCTTGATATTTGATCAAGATCTTTGACTACATCTACATTCCAATTCATACTAGGTAAAAATCCAGCAGAGGATTCAGGAAGAATATCAAATTTTTCAAGCCGAACATCTGGACCGCTATATCTAACCTTAAGACTAGTACCATCTACAGAAATCATGTCATAAATTTGTCCTTGTTTTCTAGTCGAGTCTTTGCACAAGACAGTTTTCCTCAGGACCAATAATACAAATTCCAGAATCGGATGTAACTCTAAGGTTAACATTTGATTGGTCATCCCTACTTGTAAGCAATAAGCCAGAAATCACTCGAGGAAAAACCTGCTTATCTTCGATAGTTTTTTCGTTTGTAATGATAGAAATTTTATTATCAGGAATTCTCATTACTTTTTCAATAATAGTTGAAGGAGGCTCTTCATTGATGTTAATTGACGGGTGTTGCACTACATCAAATCGTATTGAGTTTGTTTCAAAACCAGCATCTACTGTAATTTCATATGATCCAATACTAGAAGTTGAATTAGATATTGGGATTTGATGTGAAAAGGAACCCAAAGAACTAGGTCTAATAGTAGTTACTGGACCTTGATGTACACCGCAGAAGAATGAGCCACATGTTATTTCAGTATCAGTTTTCTTGATTACACTCACATCAAATTTTTCAAGATAAATTAACTTGTTTGGTTTGCCAGATACAGTTACAATGTCACCGGGGTAATATTCAGATTTATCTGTGGCAAGCAAAAGCGATAGTTTTTCGTTGGAATCATACAAAAAATCATTTGTAACACTGAAAGTAGATTCAGATTTTTTCCCCAAATATGATGCCTTTACTTTGTATTCACCTTCATGGAAAACGGTTATTGGTAATTCAAATAGAGCTCTTGAAATTTCCACCTTGATTAGGATAAACGAAAGATTCAAGAATCTGTTTGTATGGAGGCTTGCCATCTAGTACAAGGATAGAAACTCGATCTGGGACAACCAACCCCTCCGTACCTTGAACTCTTTTAATTACATTTCCAACAACATTTAATTTTTCTCCAGCTTTGTATAGAGATTTTTCAGTGGAGATATACAGAGGTGCAACCGTTAAAGAATCGTGCTGTGGATCAGAAGAAACCTTGAAGAAAACACTCTCTGTATGAGACGCAGTTGAAACATTGATTCTATAAACACCATAGTTGCTAGTAGTTATGGAACGGTCGTCTAATTTTATGGCAAGAGGTTTTTCAGTAGTTGGAGTAACCCATGACCAAGAGAAATGCTGATTTTCAGAGATCAGCACCAGAATCAATGGTACTACCATCAGGTTTTGTAAGAGAAATCAATACTGAAGTTTCGCCAGTAGGAGGAATTAATCCAGTTAATCGAACAGTTTCACCCAGACCAAAAACTTGTTTATTTATGGTAAGCAAAGCACCATCTTCTAATTTCAATGGATCAGCAATTCCGACAATTATTGTTTTTGTCAGTCCAGCATATTCTGCTTTTATTAGATAAGTTCCTTCATTAAAGGCTGATTGTAAAATACTGGTTTGTACTGAAAACCTTCCAGAAGATTCAGGTATTGCAGTTAATTCGTAGGCAATAATTAAACCATTATTTTGTCTTGTTTTAGCTCCTGGAGGAAGCCCGATAACTTGCAGAGGACTGCCATCTTCATGAGATAATGAGATTTTTACAGGTTCAGTTTCAAAGCTTGATCTAGATACAGGATTTTCAATGAAACCGTTAATTTTCATTGTTTCACCTAAATCGTAAATCACTTTATCAGTTGAGAGAGAAAGAGAGTTAGAATCTGCAACATAATTTCCAGGATCGGCTATAGCATGAATGATTTTTGATGCAGAGCCAACTTCCTTTGAAACATTAATTTTGTAATCACCTAATCTAGTATCACTATCTGGTATTTTGAAAGAGTATGAAAAAGAACCATCACCCTCAATTCTCACGACATCCAAAATTTTGAATCCAGAGTTACCACCTCCAAGTTCACTAGACGCAAGAGCAGCATTTTTGGTCTGAATTATTTCCAAATCTAACGAACCTACCCAGACATTATTTAACCTGCCTGTAATCAAAACTGTTTCACCTAAACCATATGCATCCTTATCAGTCCAGAGAGATATTATCTTGTTTTCTTTTATCTCCTGAACCACCTCAAAGGTAGAACTAGAGGATTTATTTGAATACTGCCCAGTTATTTGGTACGTTCCATAAACTGGATTCACAGTAGTCAGAAAAATACTTGTAAAAAATTTTCCATTTGTAGGATACAAACTTCCTGTGTAAACAATTTTACCTTTTGGATCTTTTACGGTGAATTTTAATCCTTCAAATGGAATTGTTTCGGTGGTTGAACCAGTTATAGAAACTGTATCGCCAGGGATATATTGAGATTTTTCAGAAACAAGACTAAGAGCACTTGCGTCTTTGACAGTCTCTTCTTTTATTTCATTTCCTACAGAAAAACTGGTGTGAGATGTTGCATCACCATAACTAACTGAAACAGAATAAAGCCCAGCATTGATTCCAAGAACTTGATTAAGAACCAAAGTAGTTTTGTAATTCAAATTAAGATCTGGATACAATGAAATTGTCTTATCAAAACTAGGTCCAGATATTTTTACAATTATCTGATCAGAATGAAAATAGGGTTTTACGATGAATGCTTGTTTAGATACATTTCCTTGGATAATCGCTGTTTCACCAAAGAGATATGAAGATTTGATTGAGGAAACAGATATCGAAACGGCACTAGTTTCTTCCGGAACCAAAAATTTCCCATTTGAAGAACCAAGAGTAGAAATTGCAAATTTCCAATCGTCTGAGGCGTCCAAATCATAGCCATCATAGATTCTTTGCCATGATGTGTAATCATTTTTTGTGTCTGACAATAAAGGAGTTTTGTCAATAATCATTCCATTTTCATCGCGTAGTTCAACGATCTCACTTGTATCAGAGAACCAAAGTGGCTGATATGAATATGTTAAAAATTTTCCAGGTTCTATTACAGTTCCAGGAGGAATTGTCATTATTTGTTTCAATACGGTAGTAGATGCAACCTGCCATCCACCTATATCAATTTTAGAATTAGTCGGATTGTAGAGCTCAACCCATTCTGCTATTGATTTGGAATCATCCCCGGCAGGATTTGTATCAATTTCATTAATAACTACATGATCAGTAGAAACTTGAGCCTTTGCTGTAGTTACTAATCCGCTAGAAGTAATAAGTAATACACTAAAAATCAATACAGAACACAAGATGATGTTTTTCATTGTAATTTCCTAATTTTGGTATCATTAGGCCACATTTTAGAATCAAATTGAGGAAAAGTTGGAGCTAGTTGTTAAAGTTGATCTCCAAGATAACACTTGTCGGAGGTTTTGCATGAGATTTCTATACATTTTGAGTATTTACCAAAAGCGTATGATTGATCTTTTGTACTGATTTTTAAATCGAGTATATGTTTCAGCCATAGCAATTCAAACACACTTTGATCTTTACTCTTCTAAAATCATTTGGGCATGCTAAAGTAAAAAGTAGTGCCAACCCCCTCTTGGCTATCAAACCATATTTTTCCACCCAGGCCCTCGATTAATCCCTTGCACACAACCAATCCTAGTCCAGTGCCACCATGTTTTCTGGTTTGGGATGTGTCACCTTGGAAGAATTTTTTGAAAATATTGGATTGTTTTTCTTTTTGAATACCTATACCATTGTCTCGAACGGAAAAAACTATCATCTTTTCATTATTTTGTATATCGATTGATATTTTTCCTCTGGAGGGTACAAAATCAATTGAATTTCGAATTAAATTTTCAAATATTTCTTGTAACCTAAACTTGTCAGTCAAAATATTAATTTTCAAATTACTAGGTACGGAAAATTGAATTTCTTTTTCTTTAAGTAATGGAGATACGTCTTTCTCCACATTTTGTAAAAATTCATCCATATCCAGATTTTTCTTATTATATGTCATTTTTCCCATGTCCAATTTTTGGACATCAAGTACATCTCCAATCAAACGTTCAAGACGTGTTGCATTTTGTTCTATCGTATTGACAAAATCTTTTTGATCATCATTTAGGACACCAAATGTCTCATCTTTTAAAATTTCACAGTAACCTCGAATAGGTGTCAACGGTGTTTTTAATTCATGAGTTATCATAGAGGCAAATTCATTTTTTAATTCATCCGTTTTTTTGATTTCTGCCAAAGCATCCGATAATTTTATCTCAAGTTCTTTCTGTTTGGTGATATCCGTGCTGATTACAAAATATTGTTCTGGTTGATCATCTTTGCCAAGCAATGGCACTATTGTTGTTTTGACCCAATAAAAATTTCCACTCTTTTTTTTATTTTTTATATCCCCTTTCCAAACAAAACCGTTAGAGATAACCTTCCACAAGTATGTAAAAAATTCTTCCGGATGATATTCAGATTTAAACAAACTTAGATGTTGTCCTACTAGTTCATCTTGTGCATATTCTGAAATCTCTTCAAATAATTTGTTAACGTAAATGACCATTCCTTTTTTGTCCGTTATTGCTATAATTGATGACTCATCTAATGCCTTTTTGAGATCATTGCTTTCTTGTAACCTTTTTTCTAGTTCCGCTTGCTGAACTTTATCAAATAATTGATTTTGTTTTAATGCATATCGCAAATTAGTAAAATGATCTGAAAGAGTTCTAATTTCATCATTTTCTGTCAAAAAAGGTTTTATTTTTAATCCATTTTGTCCCAATTCATCAATTAGTTCCTGTTCGTGAGTGGTAAGGAAGAAATCATCAATTTTACCTTCCAATTTATCTGAAATTTTTATTAGATTGTCATTATCCTGTTCTATTTCTTTTGATAGAGTTGAAGTTTGTTTTGATTTTTTTGCAAATTCATTTAAACTATCAAATAAATGGTCAATTTCATCCTCCAGGGATTTCTGGTTTTTCTTTAATTCAGACTAGACTTTGCGTGTGTAAATCATTATCATTTTTAAAATTATTTTTATCAATAGTCATATCCATTATTCCAAAAAAAAATAATTTTGCTCAACTAGAGATTGCAGATAACAATTCATTTAATTGAACTGGTTTTCTTAAAAGTGAAATTACACCATCCTTTTTTAACAAATCTGAAACTTCATCATCTGAAATCGATGAAGCCGTAAATATGATAATTTTGTTATCCTTTAATTTATTTGATTTTTCTAATTCACTAATAATGTCCATCCCACCAAAATCAGGCATTGACATATCTAAAATAACACGATCAAATAGTCCTTTTGTAATCAAATTCATTCCATCCCGACCATCATTAGAAACTGTACAATCGAAACCTTTCATTGAAAGATATTTTGACAGCATTGTCGTGATGTCTTTGTTATCATCAATAATTAATAATTTCATATGTTCTCTTCAATAACTATTCAATAATCAATTATTAAACCTGTCTTCGTTCAAAATACACAAAATGGAAAATAAGATGATTTTTTGGAACCTTACTTAATTGTTGATATATAAATGAAGACAACTCATTCATGACTTTGTTGAACAATACTGTATGTATTTTTTATAACATAATGCCGTTTATCATCAGGTGAAAACAATACCAAACATTGTCCTTTTCTGGAAAGAACAGAGAAATAAAGATAATTGAAGTGAGAACATGTTAGAGATCGGAATAAAGATTTGCAAAAACCATCAAAAACCAATTAACTATCCTATGGAATATAGAGAATGCCCAGCTTGTGGTTCAGAGAAAATTATTAAAATAGTTTATTCTACAAGTAAATAGAATCAATAATAATAGATAAATAAATTTAAAAAAATTTAAAATAATTAATTTTCATAATTTATTTATAAAAGATAACACACTACTGTCATTTAACCCCAAAATATTATATTCAATCATAGAAAGTAATACATATGGTTCGGGATAGTGATTATGAAAAGATACTAATTGAATTTGTAGAATTAGAGAATGGCCACGAAAAGATAGTTGCAAAATTCAATAGTTATGAGGAGGTTCCCAATAATTTGATGTTAAATTCAAACCCACCTACAAATTCAATAATCAAGCTAAAAGGTCAGAAATGGGAAATTATTCACATTAAAAGAAAAATCCAAACTCATGGAAAAGGAGTTCATGTGAAAGTAAAAATTATGAAGGAAAAATAATTACGCTCAATTGAAAAATCGTTTAAATTCATTTTAAGGACAAATTAAAAGTCGAGTTAAAAACCAATCTCAAATATGTTCAAATCATAGACTTTTAGAATTAGAGAAAAATACATGGGTTATTGATTTAAAAATTTTTGTGCAAATTACATTCCCATAGAATCGCAAGTTGGACATTTTTTATCAATTATTTTTGAACCACAATCAGCACATAAGCCGTCTCCAATAACTTTTTCAATGGATTTTCGCCTATTACCCACATAGAATTTTATTCCAAAATAGATGGCAATTGCAATTAAAACTGCATATACAGGTGCTATGAATGGAATCAAGCCAATCATAAAAAGTAAAACTCCTACAATCAAAATAAAATCCCGTTTTTCAAAATTCACTAGAATCAGAACTAACAATAATTCATAAAAACATGCCGGAGCTCAGAGCCATTATTTTTACTTCATATCAAAGTCATTACTCTAACTCTTCCTCATTGCCCGGCAAGAAAATTAGAATTGTATTTGATAATAAGATAATGATTGTGGTGGGATCGGCGTGATTTGAACACACGACCTCTGCGTCCCAAACGCAGAATCATACCAAGCTAGACCACGATCCCAGTAAATCCTCAAAGTTGCCCAATTTAAGACTTGACAGATACTAAATTTGGCAAATTTTAAAGTAAAGGTGGTACCATTTTTTGGATTCGAAAAGAATGGACAAAATTACAACCTCCAATATGCTAAATTATATCTAAAAATTATCGATTTGGTCATTTACCTGCTCGACCACATCGTTTAAAAATACGAAAACAAATGTTTACAAAACTTGCCAGAAATTTCTCATGGTGTTCCAATCTTCTTGCAAAAATTGATTCTTCTGACAGGAATGATTCTCGCAGATGATGAATATCTACTTTCGGTGAAAAAAACATGTAGAGAGGGATTCCAGATAAAATAATGACGCTGCCCACTATTTTATCCAAAGTAGATGTAGAGTATAAAAGATAAAGACATATTCCGATGCCAATCCAAGGAAGAATTCTTTGGCCATGTACTTGTGTTCACCGTCCTTTTTGAGTACAACCAGAGCAAAACAAACTAACATAAATGAGAAGCTAAGATTAAAAACTGAAAAAGAAATCAGATTAGTGATTCCGCCATAAATGGAAAGAATGAATGCGATGGCACCTTGTATAATTAATGCCATATACGGTGTCTTGTATTTAGGATGTGTCTTTGAGAAAATTTTTGGGAACAATCCCTTAATTGACATGGCATAAGAAAGTCTTGCGATACTCAATGTTCCAGATTCATCTGAACCAGAGACAGAAAGAAGGGCTCCAATTCCAATAATTACTGCTCCAGCTGAACCTAGTGTTATGATACTTGCCAAAACTAACGGTGTTTGAGTTTTTGCAAAATCCTGCCAACTCGTTACTCCAAAAAGAACAAAATTTGTAATTAAGTAAAATGAAACTACAACCAATATTCCAGTAACTATTGCTTTAGGAATTGTTTTTTTAGGATTTTTTACCTCACTAGCGGGAAGAGTTCCCATTTCAAAACCAACATAAGCCCAAAATATCAAAACAAGTGCAGTTCCAAAGTTATCCAATCCTAAAGGCATTAAAGGTGTGTAATTTTTTTGGATTGTTTCTGGGTGGACTATAAAAAAAACTATTCCAGAAATAATTAAGATTACAAGAGGGGCTAATTTTACAACAGTCAACACATCATTTAATCTTCCAGCAATCTTCACACTGAAAATATTGACGGTTGTTAGACCAAAAAGAAATGCTCCTTTGATCAGCACTTCTTGCCAAAAAGCAAGATCAATAAAGTAATGAAGATATTGTATAAAAGCAATTGCAAAAACAGGTAACGCCATCATTTCCGCTATCCACATACTCCACCCTGTAAGAAATCCATAAAAATTATCAAACGCCTTTGAGACAAAAGCAAACGGCCCACCAACTTTTGGAACGTAATAGCTTGAATAGGCAAAAACCAGTGCCAAAACTAGTGCAAACATTCCAGCAATTACCCACACAAATATTGCAATAGGACCAACCAATCCAGCCGTGATAGCAGATGCTATGTAGATATCAGCACCCACAATTGCACCAATAATTATACTTGTAAGATCAAAAAAGGAAAGGTCTTTTTTGAGATTCATTGTGTTTTCTTAGTTATTTAGAATAAAAATAGATCTAAACTATTAATTCAGAGGATTAAAAAACACAGAATTCATTTCTGGGAATTAAACAAATGTTTTATTATGTTTTTAATTGATTTGAATTTAATTGAATGAATCAGACGATTTTGATATTGAAAATATGGATGTAATAATGAGGGCATTAGAATATTATTCCAAAAGCTTAAAAAATTTAAAAGAAAATGAAACAAATGAATCCATACCGTTATTTAATGGACAAATTGAAGATAGTTTTTTAGAAATTAATTTAATTAAAGAGACATTAAAATCAGGAACTGAGTCACAGTTAAATTTTGTAAGAAAAAAATTAAGTTTCATTGTATCTATTCTAGAATTTTATAGGAATGAATTATCTGAAGATTTAGAAGAATTAGAAAATACAATAAATAAGGATTCAGAAATTGATTTAATTCAAAAAGAAATATTCAAAGTAAATGAGATAATTCAAACATCATAAATTGTTTGTTCACATAAATCAATTAGGGATTAAAAAGGAATTGCTTAGGCCTTTAAATTACATTGTGAATGTTTCGTTATTTTATTAGATTATTTTGAAGTTGTCTTTCATTAATCATAATGTATATAAAAATAAAAAACAATATCCCAATTCATAGAAAATTTTGAAAACCTGATTTAAAGAATATACAAAATATCAAAATTGATTCACATTATGAAGATTACCAACAAATTAACTACTCAAAAAACAGCCTCCAAGACAATAGTAAAGACTACGAGTAAATTTGAAAATTTTTCCTTATTTTTGAATATATCATGGTGAAACTACAGATAATCATTTTAAAGGTAGTTAAAAGAACAAAAAAATAATGCAGACAGATTACTATATCCAGGCTGGAAAAATTGCTGCTGATGTAAGAGAGATGGTGAGAGTGAAAAATTATGTAGGAAGATCAGTCTATGAAATTTGTGAGGAAGTAGAACATGAAATTATTAAACGTGGAGCAAAATGTGCATTTCCTGTTAACGTAAGCATTAACGAAATAGCAGCCCACTATACAGCTGAACCAAATGATCCAATTATAATTACAGATTCAGATTTGGTAAAAATTGATCTTGGTGCACAAATTAATGGATACATTGCAGATACAGCAGTAACCAGTTTGTCAGGATACACAATTTGACGGATTGATAAAAACTGCTGAAGATGCATTAAGCAATGCAATGTCAATCATCAAAGTAGGAGTCAAGGCAAGTGATATCGGAAGAATTATAGAAAAAACAATAAAACAATTAGGATTCAAACCTATTGCAAATCTTAGTGGGCACTCATTGGACCAATACACAATACATGCAGGAAAATCCATTCCAAATATTTGGTCAATTGGCGGATTCATCATTATCTGAAAATACGGCCTATGCTTGTGAACCATTTGTCACTACAGAAAAAGGAGGAGGGTTTGTAAGAAATGGGAAAATAAAAAATATTTTTGCAATTAATTCTAGGAAAAAAACAAAAAACGATGAAGCAGATAAATTACTAGATTACATCTGGGAAAAATTCAATATGCTTCCTTTTGCCTTAAGATGGATTACAAAAGATTGGGAAGAAAAAAAAGCAAGAGATCTGTTAGAACAACTAATCAACAAAAAGTCTGTCCAAGCATACCCTGTGTTAATTGAAATAAATGAACAAAGAGTCGCTCAGGCAGAACATACATTCATCCCAAATGAAAATGGGGTTATAGTAACAACTAGGGCTCGATAGATTCACCAAAAATTTTTTCGATAGCAAATAAACCACCACATGAATTACATTTTGAGGTTTCCGCAAATAGAAAATCACCTTCTTTAAATTTTCTTTTTGTTTCCAGACCACACATCTTGCATTTTTCTACAGTATATGCAACAATAGTTTTTTCTTTTGAGAACATTATTGAGACACGCCCATAGTATTACCTACGCCTATTAGTAAAACGATTTGTCCAGATTTTGTATTGTCTTGAATCATCTCAAATAATTGTAAGCGTATTTCATCGACATTATCTGCAATTTCTTTAGTCATTAAATTAATTGCCTCCTTGATTGATTGTTTTATTACTATTGCAAAAATTGGAATTTCATGTTTTGTTGCAATATCTTCTATTTGAAATCGCTCAGTTCCAATTCCTCCGATTGCCGCACCAAAGCCTTGCGCAATGGTCGCAGATTTTTCTCCTTCCATTTTTAGTGAAGCATCCACCATAATTATAGCATCAATTTTAGTTTTAGAAACAATTGATTGAACTGCATCAGCAATACGTGGCGTA
>CAWGRV010000012.1:0-39722 GCA_963825095.1 uncultured Nitrosopumilaceae archaeon | reverse complement strand
AAGAGAAATATGTTCAGATGATGGAACGATTTATGCAGGAGAGGAAATGAGCGAAAAAACAAGAGAAATCATACACCATTTGGAATGGTTTACAGTGTTGGCAACAATTCTAGGAGGATTTTTTCTTCTTAGTAACCGCATGGATAATATGGATCAACGTTCTCATGATATGATGCAAAAACAATCAGAGAGAACAGATAGGCTTTATGAGATGTTTGTGGATTTGCTTAAGGAGAGGAAATGATGGATTGGTATCAAGTTTTAGTTGTAATATTTGGAAATATTGCTTGGGTATTACCTATGTTTTCTGTGGCTTCGATCGGAAGCAAATTCCGATCGAAGAGATATGATAAATTTGATAATTAATTTTAAAGATGAAATACAAGGTGAAATGCGTGATTTTCACGGAAGACTTTGTAAACTTGAAGAAAAATATTTACAAAGCAAGGAAAAAAAATAATGGAAAAAATTGATATTATATTTTGGATTTTAGGAACGGGATTTTCATTCAACTTTGCTTTAATGTGGGTTTTTTATAAAACTATAAATGAAAAAATTGATAAAGGATTCGAAAAAGTTGATCAAAAATTCGAAAAAATTGATCAAAAATTCGAAAAAGTTGATATAAGATTTGATAAAGTTGAAGAAAAAATAACAGATATCGATCGAAGACTTTGTAGAATTGAAGGTGCTCTTTCAGCTAAAGAATATTTCGTTCATACAATAAACAAAGAATTGAAAAACCCAGAATATGCATTATGATTAATGAGTAAAAATAAATACCAATCAAAAACCATAAATGGAAGAAAAAAAAGGATTCATGTACATATCATGGAAGCTCATTTAGGTAGAGAATTAGAAAAAAATGAACATGTATATCATATGAATGGTGATCCTAATGATAATGATATTGAAAATCTAGTTATTATAACAAAAAAAATGCGTGAGATGAAAATATGAATTATAGTTTAAAGTGTAATGAAATGTTACCTCCATATCCTGAAGAAAGTAAATTTTCAGATGTTCAAGTTGTAAAATGGATAAAATGTAGCGAAAGACTTCCTGAACCATATGAGAATGTCTTAGTATTTTGTGATAATATAATATTTACAGGATATATAACTGATACTGCTGAAAAATATTGGAAATGTTTTCCTAATGGAAATGATGCATATGGTTATGCAATTTTTGTAACACATTGGATGCCTCATCCTAAACCTCCAGAAGAAACATGACAGAATGGATAAGGGCTCATGATAGATTACCAGAAAATAATGAAGAATGTTTGGTCTATTGTATAGTTTTCAGTGATAAGGCTATACCAGAAAAATATGAATGGAAAGGTCTTATGAAGGCAAAGTTTGATAGAAAAACAGGATGGTTATTATGCAATGAAGGAGATAGAAGAAATATATTTGTTACTCATTGGACTAAAATGATGAAAACCCCCTCGCCTAAAGGCGAAGGCTTCTAGGTTCGAATCCTAGTCGTAGCAAATGGAGGAAACATGACAGAATGGATAAAATGTAGCGAGAAATTGCCTGATAATGATGATTATGTTTTGGGAATTTGTAATGATACTATAGGTATTTATACATTTGATAAAGAAGATCAATATTGGGATCATGAATTTTTAAGTTGTATTAGTGGATTCAATGTTAAATATTGGATGCCACTTCCTAAACCTCCTAAGAAACCGAAGAAATTTGAAAATATGGGGATTTAGCTCATTTGGTAGAGCATCTGCTTTGCAAGCAGAGGGTGACAGGTTTAAATCCTGTAATCTCCAAATGATATTTGAAGGTTATATATTTGTAGAAAAATATCCAGAAAAATTGCCAGAAACTTGGACTTGTGATAATGCTAAAGAAAAACTCGTGGAAAAGGAGAAAGAAAAATGTTTTGGTATATGATTTTTGCATTGTTAACGATCTCTTGTACACCTATGGAACGAGAAATTGCAGAAGAAGTACTGCATGAAGCAGCAATTGCAGAAGAAGCGGTTGAAGCAGATTTGGAAAAAAATAACAAATAGGTAAAGATTATGCCATTCAAATCTAAAGCCCAGATGGGATATCTAGAAGTTCATGAGCCAGAAGTGGCGAAAGAATTTGCCGAAAAAACACCGAAGTCATCTTACAAAAATATGCCCTATCATGTCTCTAAAGACAAAAATGGGCTAAAAGCCTACACAAAAAAACATAGGAGATCTAAAGATGAAAACACAGGAGAAAGGTAAATATTCTGATTCAAGTATGAAGCCAGATAAGACCTGTCACTACAAAAAAGAAGATATGGGAACTATGGCAAAAAAGACAAAATTGCCAGGTCAGATGTACGTACCGAAGAAGGATCATAATGAATCGGACTTCTCGGGAGAAGAACGATAAATTTTAGCCTCAAGGTAACTTGAGGCACATTCTGGGGGTTATATGGAATGGGTTTTTATGTTTTGGTTCTTCTTAGAAGAAATACTAAACGTATATGAAGGTCAAAGACAATCCATAGTAGTTTTACGATTCATCCTCAGAGCTCTCTCTGGAATGTCTCTTCTTGCCTGCTAAAGCCATTTTAGACATGCGTTCATTACCATATTTTTCTCGTCCAACTTTGGCCGCCAATGCTGCTGGATTTTCAATACCTTTATGGGCAAATTTATTTGCAAGTGCCTTAAAACGCCTTCCTGAACCAAGTTTTGCAATTTTAGTCATACTTATTCCTCTTTTTTAAATATTTGTTTCTTTTTAAATCAAAATATATTAAGTGTAAAGATATGAAATAGCTGCGGCTATTTCTATATCTTTCATGGAAAGATATATTAAAAACCTTAACTCCGAGGAGTTGATCATGCCTACACCAACTGTAATTAACAAATTTCGTTATTCAGATGTCATTAATCGAAGATACTGGGATAACAAATATTTTTTCGAGCCTATGTCTGTAAACCCTGCCGTTTCACAAGTTGGCGGTGGAGCTGCTGCTGGAGCAGGAGCTGAAGTTGATGTCATCATTACTAACAAAAACGCATTTGAAATGTTCAACATCGTTGGAAACACTAATATAGGGCCAAAATTAGATGGTGCTTTCGGTTGGAATTTAGCTCCAGATGCGACGAATACTCATGCTGTAGAATATGATACAGGTATCACTCCTCAGAATCCATTTACTTTTCTCATCGATCAAACAGGAAATACAACACCTGCATTCTTCCTGAAAGCAGTATTTCAGGCGTCTGGTGTTTTAGGATGTAATATCCTTATAGGATTTAGAGCAATATCCGCTCGTAATGCTACGCTAGCAAACTATACAGATTTTGCCGTATTGAATAGCCTTGCTGGAATAATTAATACACAAACACAGATTGCTACAGGTGGTGTTGTAACCACCAATACAACTAATTTCACAGTAAATGCTACTACCTTTGAAATGAAAGTAAATGTAGATGCCTTTGGCAAGGTCACATATGAATTTAATGGTGCTCCACCAATAGTGTTACCAGCAACACAATATCAATTCGCAAATGGTCTAACTGTTATGCCATTTATGCGAATTACCCAGAATGCAGTATCTACAACTACTGCCAGCGGAAACTGGTTTGAGTGTGGTTTCCAGTCATAATTCAAGAATTAACCGTTTTCTCTATTGTTATCGAGGGGAGGAATAAAAAAGCCTCCTCTTTTTTTCATTGCAATAATTTGAGAGAAAAGTTAAAGAGATGTCACGCGTAAATCAATTGTATACAGAGCCGGTCGTGCATCGGCTCATTTTCAAATATAAACTTCTAAAACATCTTCTTCAGATATAACAGAAAGCCTTTTTCCAATCTCATTTCCTATGCATAGCATTTCCAAACAAGAAAAATGTGGTAATCCTACTTTTTCTAGTATTTTTCTAAACTGTTCTTCAGTCAAAAATTTATGTAACCCAGGTATACCAGGTAAATGTATAGTTATATTTTCAATCTCTATAATAGAATCTAGCTTGTCAACTATATAAGCCGTAAAATTATTTCTTGGAAAATTATGAATGGCTAATATTTTCATGAACATCTCCTTTGAGAAATACATGTGAGACATTTTTTTGTAGAAAAAAAACACACTTAAAGAATAGAGTGCCGAAAGTTAGCACAAGTGTGAATATTTTTTTTTAAAAAACCGTGCCCCTAAAATTATGTCTCAACCTAAGGAGGCACGTAAAATGAAACGTTATGCATTACACATCGTAATATTTTCCATATATTCAACCAATGATTTTTTTTGCATGGAAATATATGAAAATAGTGCACGTCGTTAAAAAATGCAGCAATGGATATCTTTTAACAAAATGCACCCCAAATAATGATTTCAAGGGACACTATAAATGCACAAGGAATATTTATCAAGGGAAAAAATCAAAAAGGCCATGACTCTCATTCATGGCCTAAGGGTAACAGTGTTTATCACTATTGGAAACAAAAAAGCCAGATCACAACATCTGGCTCGACTTATAAAAACTTCCACGTTCATGCGATTGATCATGGATTAAAAGCGATATCCTTTTACCAAGTGTGATGAATTTTTGCAAAGGAAAAGTGTGATACGATGTTAGATTTTACGTTGCGATCTAAGAATGAAATTTGTAGGATTTCAGAAAAACCAAAGCCAGAGTTAATGAACCAGGAGAACTCTGGCTTTAGAACGAATACTTACGAACGAGGCCGATTCTGTAAGGATACGACAATGAACTCCTGCATCGTATCAGAATCACCAAATTCATGCAAAGAAAATGGTGATATCATGCAAAAAAAATCTCTCCACGAAAAAAAATCCACTCACTCATTGAACTCAAAGGGTGATTTTGCTAAAGTTCCAGAAATAAAAAAGCCAGAGTTTGACGACTCTGGCTCAACATATAAGAATTCGACATTTGTCGATTTGATTAATTCATGTGCTTTAATCTTATCGAAGATGCCGAATTCTTGCAACAAGAATGGCATAGATATGTCAGAAAAATCTTCTCATGGATTCCTACGAATTCCAATCTCATTACTTGATTCCTCTGAATGGAATTATTTAAATTTAAGACAACAAAAATTATTTCTTATCATTCTTCAACATATTCGATTTCGTGAAGGTGAATACATTTATAATGGAAATAAAATAAAAATTTTACCAGGTCAACTATGCATATCGCACAGAAATTTAATGGATTTATACAATAGTAAAACAAAATTTAAAAATGAAAAAATAGACCAAACGTTTGTACGTCGTGCTGAGTCGGCGTTTCACCGACTTCGTTTAGCCGACTCACATACCGACTCAGGTATAAGTGTTATAACTATAACATATCCAGAGATTTACAATTATTTCAAAAGTATACCCGACTCAAGAACCGACATAGGATCGACTCAGACCCGACTCACCGATCTAAAAGAAGATACTATCCTTATAAACCAAGTAATACATACAAAAGATATTTATGAACCATCATATGTCGATTCTGGGGTTGAGCAAAAAATGGACGCAATGTCAGACTCGCAAGCTCGTCCGACTAAAGTTAAAGAAAGAATTTATTTTGATTGGGATAAAAATACTCTCCAAGGCATTGAGCAAAGTGATATCGAAGCCTGGATCAAGATTTTCCCTCATGTTGATGTAATAAATTATTTAAAATTTATCGAGTCTGACATAGGATTAAAACCTGCAAGATACAAGAGACGAAAGCGCATAGAATTAACAGTAAGAAAATATTTTGAAAATCAAAATGAATACCAAAATGCCAAAAAAATAAACCAAAAAAACACTCAACAAAAACCAGTAACACAACACACAAATCTTCCCAAAAATGAACCTAAACAAGAAAATCGCAAAAGGCGATTTGTAGCACCGGAGTGAAAATGAAAAATTATACACAAAAAATCGATGTAGCAGGAAATTGGCTTGATGCAATAATTAGACATTCAATCCCAGAAATGTACAGAGAGGCAAATTTTGATGACCAATGTGAAATTTATTTAACCAAAGAAATTGTTGAAAAAGGGAAAAAATGGATCGATGAACCAAATAAACCTTCACTATTTTTAACTGGAATACCTGGTTGTGGTAAAACTTATTTTATGACTGCTTTGTTAAGAGGTCTCACGGCACAAAATCATAAATGGCATATTTTTAAAAAAAGTAAGGATTTATTCGATCAATCACTTTCAGAAATGTTTGAGGGGACATCAAGATCAAATTCTTATTTCATAAATAAAATTTGTGAGGTACCTTTTTTATTCCTTGACGATGTTGGAATTGAAAAAATGACTGAACGAGTCCAGGCAGAATATTATCAAATAATTGATAGTAGGATATCCAATAATCGACCATTCATTTTTACCTCAAATTTATCAATAGAAAATTTTGGTAATTTAGTTGGTGAAAGAGTAAAATCACGTTTAGAACTATGCTACGAGATACAATTTAAGGATCAAGATTTAAGAAAGGAATTATTTTATAAAAATTTTGATGGTTTTTTAGATGATAACTAAGAAATCGGAAATGATAATCAAACATGATTTCCAAATGCCCAATTTTCGAAAGCAAATGGGTATAGAATCGATTAAACAGGCATGGGCAATATGTACATAGCGACCCATATAAAAAAACGCTAGAATGTCAAAAAAAAGGCCATTTTGGAAAATGGCCTAAACAAAAGAAAAAGGATATGTATGAAATTTGAACTTGTTGAATTCTATCCCGTAACAGAAAAAAACTGCAAGGGATTATCAAAAGCAGCCGTAGGAACCATCCACATTTACGCTTACGCCGAAGATGTTGAGATAGATCTTCGAGGAATCCGAGTGATGAAAACCAATAAAGGCTTTCACTATCTTTTCCCGTTGGGCAAAGGATTTGATCACGAAACCGGAGAACCAATTAAATACCCAATTTTCCGGTTTACAAATGACAAAATTCATAAATCTTTTCTTGATTTTTTATTTAAAAAAGTTGCTCCAGAAATTAGAAAAAGGATAAAAAAAAGTTAAAATTTACGTTTGAAAAGAGAAGATTTATTTTTTTTAGGGGGGCATGGTATTCCCATGTCCCGAAACGCTTGCCATTTATCAAAAGGTTTTTCACTATGCATTTCAATACGTTCTTGGGAAAAAAATTCATTCACCAGCATTGCGAGTGTACACACATGGGGATAGTTCTTTTGGATATCCTTCTCAGTTTCATCGATTAGCATATTTTGACATTCTAGTCCAAAGTCCGCCACATCCCTACAGAAGAGTATTTTTTCTTTTACCATCATTTCTCTAAGTAGTGGAATGCCCCTATCTTGCCATTTGATGTCTTTACGGCAGTTTGTGAAGCCAGAAATCACATCCGAAAAAGACTTGCTTTCATCCCAAACGATATTGCGCATTTTTTTTAAGCAATATTTTTGAAGTTCGCATACTTTTTCGCTGATTTGTGGATACATTTGAGAAAATGCCTTGTCCCATACTTGAGGGAATATCAAACGATCTACAACGAAGAGCATTTTTTTAGGTATCAATATAGAAAGTATGCAGCAAAAATAACACTCATGAACCGATACAGAAAGCACAGGAACCCTTTCCTCATATGAAAAGAGCTTTATCTTGTTATAAATCTCATCTTTTTCAAGAAATTTCGCATCTGGAAGCAATCTGTCAGAACTTGAATAACAAAGCTCTGCCATATACTCACGAAGCCAAACATCTTCTTTACCAGCCTTTATAAGTTCCGCTTTTTTTTTGTCTAGCCATTCTTTAAGATGTGGCAAGCTTGTATTGTCATAGCTCGTGAAATGAAATACCTTCCCACGTTCATTGCTTCCTACCCTTTCAAGCCATTCCTCATAATGATTCCTCTTTTTTGGAGGCGTTCCCATGATAAGACATTGTGAATGTGGTTTTGCAGCGAGGTTTGCATCCATAGCTTCAATATAATCTGGATTGCAATCTTGAAATTCATCGATGATTATGAAATCTGGTTGTGAACCACGACCTTTGGCTTCTGTCCAAGTTCCAATAAGCTTTATGAAACTTCCATTTGCAAAACGAATCATGTGCTTTGAGTCATCGACCTTTTCTACATACTTGTCGAACATGGAATCATTTTTTAGATCGCATGTTTGCAATCTTCTTTCATCCCATAAAACTTCAATGCCAAGAGAAATAGTAGGATAGCAAAAATAACCGACACGATTAGGAAGTTCATTTGCTAAATTCCAGGCAACATCTATACCTGTACTAGTCTTTGCAGCCTTTCTTCCAGCTCTATAAATAACATACTGAAGTTTGTCTTTAAATATTGCCTTTAAAACATCTTGTTGACCAGAATGCCTATCTCTACAGGCATCCCAGTCTTTAAGAAATTTCCTATAATAAGCATCATCATTAGCAAGAATAATTGATTTTGATGGAGATTTTTCTTCATCAATTTTTTTCCCCGATTTGTATTTGGTCTGTTTCTGCCATGACATCTTTTTCTCCATTTGATTCAATTATTCTTTTGAGAAGTCCTCGCAATTCTTTAACGTTTTTTAGATATCCATCAATAGCTTTACTTTGAGATTCAATTTCTTGTAATAAAGAAATTTTTTCTTTCCTAAGTACGATGTTTGCGGTTATCAATCCACAAACCTCATCTTCTTCTTCTTCATCTTCTTTTTCAAAATTTTTCATTAATTTTGTTTCTTCTGGTAAAGATACACATTCAAAAAAATAATTATCTTTTAAAAAGCTCAAAACATCTATAAGTTCATTAATTGTAAAAGATCCTCCTACTCTTCCTGAATCTTCGGATGCATTTATGGTAAATCCTTTTTTCATTCTAATACCTTTTCAACATTTTTTTTTGTGTTTTCTGGTGTAATATAACGCTCTAGCAAGAAAAGATTTTTCTTTGTAATGTCTATTACATCTGTAATTACTGGAAAATCCATAAAATCTTTTCTTAAAAGTGATAAACTTATATATAATTGTGTTATCATAATTTTAATTTCATCTAATGATACTTTTTTTTCTATATCCATATTTACCTATTATCTGGATTATTTTTAACATCTAAAATTCTTATTGAGTTCATAATACTATTAAGACATTCTTTAATATTTTCGTTGCTTTTTTTTTCTTCTTCATATAATGTTTCAAAAACAACTTCTTGAGATCTTTTGAATGATTTCTCAAAATTTTCATTAAAATTTTTACATGCTTCTTCGTATTGTTTATTAATTTGTTTTTCAAATTGATTATCATCTCTTGGGGATTCTATGGTAAATTTTCCTGTAATTTTTGTGTAACCACACATAGATAATGATTCAAGCATTTTCATTAATTCATCAGAATTTATTGAACCATTAAAAGAATATTGATCGCTAAAGTATCCTTGCAAATTACCAATATTTTCACGTCCGAAAAAGTATTCATCTGGCATATTGTCCTCCTTATTTTTGTTGACTAAATATTCCCTATTACCTTAAAGGTAACTTAAACCCTAAGGATATTATGGAAAGCCTCATCATCATATTCTGCATACTCAATACCTTCGCTAGCATAATGATGATTTCTTACACAATAAGAAAAATTTCGATGATGTCAAGACAAATTGAAATTCTGCAAATAGAAACCCATCGATGTGCAACCGAAATCCTTCGCTCCTTGTCGGAACAAAAAGAATCTCCTGAGCTTCCGGCTAAACCGATGAAAACGAATAATTGGAATAGCCTGAGAGAATCTTTCATTGTACCAACAAGGTTAAACAAAAATGAGTGAGATCGAGCTAAGTAAATACTTTCTAACCAAGAAGATCCCATACGTAAAACCACTCTACAGTATAGATTTAGAGTCAGAATCTTCTGTTTTGGATTGGTTAAGAGAAGCTTCATTTGGTTTGTCAGAGTATTTTAGGCCACTATTCAGAGAACAAAAATCAAATTTATCTACCTTGATCGGTGCAGGTATTAATCCCAACTGGGCCTCTCCCTATACCCAGATCTATGCAAATACTTCTGACATATCATCTACAACGGAACAGATTTTTATCAATGATATGTATCGTTTGGTCATGGATCAGGTTTCATTGATTGTATCTCATGAATTAGTTCCAGAAGTGCTGCCGAATTCCACCGATTATTCTGATAAGGTATGTTGCAATGTTGTCAAGGATTGGCTTGATTCTATGAATTATACACTTGATACCGAAGAATGGCGTTTCAAGATGGAAGTTCAAAGAAAAACATTTGGCGAGTCATTTTTGGTTGTTATGTGGAATCCAAATATAGGCGACATACACCCTTTAGCGAGAAAATACGTTGATGAAGATATTGACCTCCTGGATGAAGAAGATAGGCCGATTACTGATATCGGGGAAAATGCCATAAAGATAAGAAAAAATATGAGGATAGGTGATATTGAATTTATCAACCCTATGCCTTGGGATGTCATTATAGACCCACAAGTAAATACGAAGGATTCTAATTGGTTTTGGTGGGTTGAATATCTTGATGTCGATTATCTAAAAAAGAAATATCCAAAATATGATTGGGATACGAAAAAAAATCGAGGCCCAGATGTGGCCTATGATGTCTATACAAATACGGAAAAAGAAAATTCAAATAAAAGAAAAATTTTCTATCTCTATCACAGAAGTCATGAGTTTTTGCCAGAAGGTAGATTTATTATCGCTTCTGATGATCATATGCTCGTCAATCAACCCTTAAATTCTATAACTCTTATCAATGATCAAGAACTTCCTCTTATCCATTTCAAAGATCTTGATCTAGGTCTAGGAAATCGAGGAAATCCTATCCTTTTCAGGAATTGCAAGAATTTATCCGATGCTAATAATTATGTTACAAATCAAATCTACAATAACGTAGAGATGGAATCACCTAAGTTTTTCATACATGAAAATTCTGGTGTTGATGCTCAAAGAATGCCTAATGGAACAGTAACTGTTGAATGGCATGGAAATATCAAACCAACGATAGAAACTCCACAAACCAATACAAGCTCGATTTTCAACTTACAGGCCGGAATCCAAAAGATGATGGATCAGGTTGCTTTGCAAAATCCATTGGTTAAGGGTGAAACGCCAAATGCACAACTCGATAGTTTTATTGCCCTGCAATACTTCGAGGATCAAAGAACACAGCTTGCAGCTCCTGGAATTAGAAGCCATATACGATGCGTTGAGAAGCTCTATAGATTAATGATAACCATCGCTAAAGATAATTATCGAGAAGATGATGGAAGAATGATAAAAATCCTTGGAAAGCATAATACTTTCCAATTGAGATATTTCGATCCTGTCAATCTTCAAAAAAGCTATGACGTCCATATTACGACTACAGGAAATCTTGCCAACTCACGAGCTGCTCGTACTCAAATGATGATATCAATCAAACGAGAGTTTGGAGACATGGTATCAAATGAATTTTTCTTAGATGCCTTGGGGCTTTCTCATTCCAAAAAATTCATGAATGCCATTACAGCTGCTGTATCTACCGCAGAAGCTGAAAATTATGACATGATGAGTGGAAATCCTACATTATCCCCTGAAAGGTATGAAGATTTAATTTCACATTGGGATACACATCGAATCCCTATGCAAACATTAGATTTCAAACAATCTTCTCCCGAAATTAAAGATCTGTTTATTGGTCATATTGCTGCTACAGAAAAACTCATGTTTGAACAAGCAGCAGAAAATCCAATTTTCGCACAACGTTTAGAACAACTTAAACAATTTCCAATCGCTTATACGCCGAAGCCAGTCAATGAGCCTATCCCTCAACTTCCGTTGAATGAAGAAGGCCCACTTCCTGAGCAACCGCAAGTATCAGAAGAGCCTTTAGAACAAGCTGAGATGACAGCTTAAATCAGTTTGCTGATGTCAGCAAACTGATCTAGAACCCCTCTACCGAACACAACGAATATTTTAAAAACCTTTTTGCCGTAAGGAATTGGTTAATGGATCACGTATTTGAAGCTACAACCATTGAAAATGATAGTGAAGGATTTAGCGATTTAAAAGATCAGCTTTTGAACAGTAAAAATCAAAATCCAGAATCTTTAGACATTCGCGACCAAAAAAATAAACAAGATAATAAAGAAATTCAACCTTCTAAAAAATTTTTATTTAAGAAGGGTGATCAATCTCTTGAGTTAGATGATGACTATGAACTTGAATTCATGGCCGACAAACGTCCTACAAGACTCACTTTAAGAGAATTGAAAGATAGAGCAGCGGGAGATATTGCGATAAAAAATCGCATGCATTCCTTAGCAGAAGAGAAGAAACAGATTCAAGCAACGTTTAAGAAATTTACTGAAATTGCAAAAGATGATCCTTTGGCCGCTTTAGAATTCATTTCAGCCAGAGCGCAAGAATCAGATAGTGAATTTCAGTACACAAAGTATTTAGAAATGCTCGCAGAGCAAGCGGAAAAACTTGGCCAAATGGACGAGAAAGACCGCAAATCATGGGAGTTAGAAAAAAAACTCCAAAAGGCAGAACAGGATTTATCTCATAAAGAGCGGACGGAAGCTGTGGTTCTTCGGAAACAGCAAATGCTCGTCGATTATCCAGAGATAGGGAATCAACAGTTCGGCGAAATGGTTGATGCGATTTTGTCAAATGATGAGTTATTTGATGGAGATGAAGATGAACAAGATGTCATGGACAAGGTAGAAGAATTAATTCAGGAAACACTCACACAACGCGATATCGTAAGTGTAATCCGAGATGTTAATTCCGAATATGTCCATAACAATGATTTCATTTTTTCCCTATCGGATCAGCTAAGACAAAATCCAGATTTAGATGAAGAAGATGTGAGAAACATTGTTTCAGATTTGATCGGATCAAGCAGACCAAGAGTCTCATCGGATCAATCTCAAAGACAAAAAGATATTCGAACTCTCTCAAGAAAAGCTCGTGAGGCTACTCCTGATAGAAGTTTGAGAACTCAAAATGTCTCTCCATTTGATTTATTGAAAGATCAACTTTTAGAAAGAAAAAAAGAAATGGATAAAACCCCTCTTTATAAAAGGTAAATTTTATGTCTTCAGTAATTAAACAATATAGTTTAACAGACATAAGCAATCTTTATAGAATTGCTTATGGTGATTTTGAACTAGATGCAGCAGGATGGGATCATTCAGAACTCATTGGTATGATCCAAAAATCTTCGAAATTTGTTGGTAACCAATTGCAAATGGCTCAGCTCGTAGATTGGGGCGGAGGTCAATCTTCAGGTGCATTACCAAGTTCATCTGTAGCTTATATCAATAGACCTATGATATTTGCAAAATCCATATATGCAACTTCTGTGATTGATTCTCAATCTATGAAAGCTGCACGAAGAGCTGGAAGCAACTTGGGTGCTTTCATGGATGCTACAGAACTTTCAATCCTTACGATGAAAAGAGCATTTGCGGATCAAGTAGCAAGGCAATTTTTTGGTGATGGATCGGGAACTTTGGGAGTTATCAATACAGTAACAACGGTAAGTCCTGGTGTATATCAACTTTTGATCACCAATGCTTCATGGCTGCAAGCTCCTTGGATGCTAAACGATCTTTTGAATATTGATATAGGAACAGACCTTTTCTTGATTACTAATATTGATCTTGTAAACCAGATCATCACAGTGAGCAGGACTGTAGGAGTACAAGTTCCTCTTCCAAATCAAAATATTTACAAGCAGAAATCTCGCGGAAATGAGATGACTGGTCTTCTTGCTGTAGTTAGTGCAACCGTAGGACAAAATCTCTATGGAGTTCCTGTAGGATATCGTTGGGGTGCACAGGTTCTAAATGCTAACTTACAGACTCTTTCTGTAAAGCTTATGAGACAGCTTGATCAGCAAATGAGATTCTGGGCACGTGGAGATCTTCCAACAGATTATATCATGTCAGCGACACAACTTCGATTGTTTGAAGATAATGAAGATGCAAAATCAATTATCTACATTCAGCCTGAAGTTTCTCCAGAAAGACAATCTGGTTCACAAGTAGCTGCTGTGAAAATCAATGGTAGAACAGTGAGATTACATTGGTCACCATACTGTCCTGAAGGGTCAATGTATGCCATTAACCGTAATAAAGTTCATATGTATATCCGTCCAGACACTGCCGAAGGCAATGATCCAGGTGGATTTATTGAAAACGGTAAAAATATTGCCGTTTCAAAATCGTCTCTGATTGACTTGGAACTCCTCGCTGCGTAGGCAAAGGACAACAAGGCGGAACCCGAAAGGGACCGTGAACGACTAAGTGAGATGACGCCGAAAGGCGAAGCGATAGTCTGAACACTACGGGAACGTAGTGAGTGTGATCCGAAGAGGTTGCACCGCCCGAAAGGGTCAGTAGGTCGGGAAGGCCGAAAGTAACAGAGTTTGGATAGCATATTCTTCCCATTACAGGTGTCTGGGACACCATTGGACTCATACGGATTATTTTATGCTTCGTACGCAGAATTTTATATCAATCCTACCTTCACAGGTGTGATTCAAAACTTGGCAGTAGCTTAAGGAGATACTATGTCTAGACAAACATTTCCTACATGGGTAGATCAGCCAGGATGCATTATTCACAACTTTAGAATTATTGGTGCTAGTGTTGGAGCAACTCTAGGAACTGCTGGACTAGATGGCAGAGGTGCAAACCTCTGCACTATAAGTGCAGCAGCTAATGTTGTAACGATAAAGTGGAATGTTGCCTTTGGTGATATTCCATATATAAATTTCCAGCCAAGTGCAGGTCAAAATGATACCCTTGTTCAAATTGTAACATCTACTACACAGCAATTAGTTTTTAATACTGTCCAGGCAGATAGTAATGGTACAGGTGTAAATAATGCGAATATTGATGTAACAGTTTTTGGATATAATACAACTTCATTTGTAAGTTAAAAAAAGGAGCGATTTCTAATGTCAAATTCAGGCGGTACAGTAAAAGATGATGCGATACGAGAAATCGCTGCTGGTGCTATTACTGGATCTTATCAACCTCTAGGGAGTCCCTATTTAAGGGACTCTTTTAGATGCTGGATAACAAATAACACTAATGGCGATATCTATTTATCACTTGATGGAGTTACAGATAATAAAAAATTATCAGCAGCTTCAGGAAGAGCTGCGGACGATAAAACAAATGATGCATATAGAAAAATGGGGACTCAATGGTATGTAAGATATGCTTCTGTTCCTGGAGCACCCGCAGGATGGTTTGCTTTGGAGGTTGAATACGTATGAGCCAAGTACAAAATTTAACGGGACCAACTAATCCCCTTATTCCAGCAATTGATTTCATTGCTGGTAACGATGCTGTTAACGTACCTCCAAATGCAGGACACATTAATAATGTTATAGGAAATAACACGCAAGGTATAAATGTCACAGGTAATGCAGGAACAAGCACAAGCACAATCACTGCATTTAATGCTACCACGGCTCAAATAGGAGTTACGAGTTTAGCAACCAATGCTGAAACAGTTACAGGTGCCGTAACCACAAAAGCAACGACTCCAGATGATATTAAGGCAAAATTAGGAGCTCAAACTTTAAATGCAATTGCTTATGGTGCTGGTCAGACCAATGCTCTAAATTGGACAGCTGCTGGGACTAATGGACAAATTCCTATTGGTAGCACTGGAAATCCTCCTGTTATGGCTACTATAACAAGCACAGATGGCTCTGTCACTATAACAAATAGTGCAGGAGGTATAGATTTATCAGCTTCTGGTATACCACCTACACCTTCAATTGATTTTATTGCTGGAAATGATGCTGTTAACGTTCCTCCAAATGCGGGACATATTAATAATGTCATTGGAGACAATACCCAAGGGATAAATGTAACAGGTAATGCTGGAACGAACACAAGCACAATCACAGCATTTAATGCTACGACAGCACAAATAGGGGTTACAAGTTTAGCAACTAATGCTGAAACCGTTACAGGTGCTGTAACCACAAAGGCGACAACTCCAGATGATATCAAGGCAAAATTAGGAGCGCAAACTTTAAATGCGCTTGCTTATGGTGGTGGGCAAACGAATGCCGTAAATTGGCTTGCGGCTGCGACTAATGGACAAATTCCTATTGGAAGTACGGGAAATCCTCCTGTTTTAGCAAATATAACAAGTATAGATAGTACTGTTACTATAACAAACAGTGCGGGAGGTATAGATCTATCATCTACTGGTATGCCACCTACTCCAACTACATATACTGAAAATACAGGAACAGCAACACCGGCTGCGAATATCCTGAATATTTTGGGAATTGGTGAAACAACAACTTCGGGAACAGGAAACACAGTAAATATTCTAGAGCCAAGAACCGCTAAATTCATCGTAGATCCTACTTTGTATTTTGGTACTCATCAAACTATCGGATCGGCTTTGACTGCGGCTTCTAGTGGGCAGGATATATTTATTAGACCAGGCACTTATACAGAAAATATAACTTTAAAGGCAGGTGTTAATCTTGTAGGATACACCGGAGACGGAGATAGTCAACAGGTGATAATTTTAGGAACATGTACAGCATTATTCGCAGGGACCTGTTGTATTTCAAATATTCAACTTAAGACGAATAATGCTCCATTTCTTACTGTTAGCGGTAGTTCTGCAACTATAATAGATCTAATAGGGTGTGTTCTTAATGCCAGTAACAATACAGGAATTTCTTTTACGTCTTCTAGCTCAAGTGCCAAAATAAATGGTAAGTATTGTCAAGGTCTGATAGGCACAACCGGACTTGCATTCTTTGTCTCCAGTAGTGCTGGTAACATGAATTTCGCTTATTCTAATCTGGGAAATTCCGGTGATAGCACAGTGGCAAGCTCAACTTCAGGCGGAAGCGTGGGATTTGATCATTGTCTTGTATTCTTTCCAGTAAGTAGTTCAAGTACAGGAGGTATCAATGGAAATTATACAGAGTTTAGTACTTCAAGTATAAACACAGAATCGATTACACATAACGGTACAACATCAGGATCTTTAGCTTACTGTAAAATATCATCTAATACTGCGGATTGCATGACTGTGGGATCTGGAGCTGCAATGATAATTAGATCATCAAGTTTTAGCACAACAAATACTAATTCAATTGTAGGTGGTGGTTCACTTACTTATTCTGGAGTAACTCTTCCTTCCGGAGGCGTTGTCACTGTAACGACACAGACACCTAATATATCACTTCGTGATGCCTGTACTGTGACATCTCCAGGAGCCTATCCTTATACTACAGTTCCACAAGATTATTTAATAACAGTAAATACAACATCAGCGAGAACAATAGTTCCTCTAGCAAATCCTACTAAAGGACAAATTCATATTATAAAAGATAATAGCGGTATAGCGTCCTTAAACAATATTACAGTTACTCCTAGTGGTAAAAATATAGATGGCGCCGCATCTTATACTATTAACAATAATTATGGGTCAATTACTTTAATTTATAATGGAACTCAATGGGATGTAGTTTAAAGGAGAAAAAAAATGGCATATATACCTCAAGCATCAAATCTAGGTGTCTATGGAGATGGATCTGATGGTTCCCAAACTTTTGATGGAAGTACTACAATTCTTGGGATTGTTCCAAGCGCAAACACCTATACACTTGCAAGAAATATTTTCCTTGCTTCAAGTACGATAAATACTGGAATTACTATTATAACAAATGGATTTAAGTTTTTGTGTAATGGAACACTAATTAATAATGGAACTATTCAATGGAATGGAAATAATGGAACAAATACAGGAGTAGCTGGAATAGGATTAAGTAATTCGAACGCCTCAATAAATAATGGAACTGGTGGTACTGCACCTGGAACAGCTGGAGGAACAGGAAATACCGGAGCTGGAAGTCAAGGAACAAATTGTACTACTGTCAATTTTGGAGGAACTGGAAGTAATGGTGCTGCTGGAAGTAGTGGTGGTGGAAATTCAGGAACTCCAACAACTCCCCCAACAAGTTATGCATCAATTAGAGCTTTACCTTTTGCTAGTACAGGAAAAATTGCATTGGGAGCTGGTACATGGCTTGCTATTTGTGGAGGTACAGGAGGAGGTGGTGGGGGTGGAGATGGAAGTGATAAAGGTGGTGGAGGAGGTAGTGGAGGAGGAGTAGTTATTATAGCATCTTATCAAATCCAAGGCACTGGAAATATCCAAGCTTTAGGTGGCAATGGTGGAAATGGTCAAACAGGTGGTACTAATTGTGGTGGTGGTGGTGGTGGTGGTGGTGGTGTAGTTATTATGATATCGCAATCTATTATTTCTGGTGCTATTCCCGGTCAAACAATAAGTGCAGCAGGTGGAAATGGTGGGACGGGAACAGGATCAGGTGGAACTGCAAGTAATGGTTCATCAGGAAATGTTATATATTTGTTTAATTGAGGATTATTATTAATAAGGAGAAAAAAAATGGCATATCAACCTCAAACTTCAAATTTAGGTTTTTATGGAGATGGATCTGATAGTTCCCAAACTTTTGATGGAAGTACTACAATTCTTGGAATTGTTCCGACTGGAGGAACTACCTATACACTTGCAAGAGATATTTTCCTTGCTTCAAGCACAATAAATACTGGAGTTATTATTATCACAAATGGGTATAGGATTTATTGCAATGGAACATTAACAAATAATGGAACTATTCAATGGAATGGGAAAGCTGGAACAAATACAGGAACAGCAGGAGGGGAATTGAGTAATTCAAATTCATCAATAAATTCTGGCACTGGTAGTTTTGCACCTGGAACAGTAGGAGGAAATGGAAATACTGGAGCTGGAGCTCAAGGAACAAATTGTGGTAATGTCTCTTTTGGAGGAGCTGGAAGTAATGGAGCTGCCGGAGTTAGTGGTGGTGGAAATGGTGGAATTTTATTTCTTCCTACTTCAGCTAACGCATCAATAAGATATTTACCCTTTGCTTCTATGGGAAAAACTGTCAATGGAGCTGCTTCATGGCTTGGTATTTGTGGAGGTACAGGAGGTGGTGGAGGTGGTGGAGACGGAACTTTTAAAGGTGGTGGAGGAGGTAGCGGAGGAGGAGTAATTATTGTATCATCTTATAAATTTCAAGGAATCGGAAATATCAACGCTTTAGGTGGTAATGGTGGAAATGGTCAAACAAGTGGTGTTAATTGTGGAGGAGGAGGAGGTGGTGGAGGTGGTATAATTATTTTAATATCAAACTCTATTAGTGGTGGCGCTCTTCCTGGTCAAACAATGAGTGCAGCAGGTGGATCAGGTGGAACGGGAACAGGGATAGGTGGAACAGCAAGTAGTGGTGGAACTGGTACAGTAATATATTTACAAAATTAGGATTATTTATAATTATGAAATTATTTGTTAAAAAGGAAATATTATGTCAGTGACTACGCCGAATATAGGAATTTATATTCCTGCTGATGGACAAACTCTCTATGGACAATCCTTTGCTCAAGGAATGGTGAACATAGATCAACATGACCATTCAGGAGGCCCAAATAAAGGTCTTCCTATTGGTTCTGCGGGTGTTGCAGATGGATCAATAACCTATCCAAAATTGAATGCTAATGTTGCCGATGTTACGACAGGGATAGGTGTAAACGCTATACTTCCTAATCAACTTCAAATTCTTGGTGTACTTAGGAGTATTTTTCAGATAGCAGCAGCAACTGGATTGATAGCAAAGAATGGAACAAATGCTACTGCCGTTACCATATCAGGAACAGCAAATCAAATTTCTGTCGCAAGTGGTGATGGCTCTGCTGGAAATCCTATAATATCTTTTACTCCTGTCACTACAAATCCTACTCAACCTTGTTTTAATTACGGTGTAGGAGGTGTTACTCAACTTGCTGTAACAGGTGATGGAACTGATTATGTAGTACAGTTTCCAGATGCTTCCTTTTATGGTGAATTCCAACAAGGAGCTAATTATGATGGTACAAGTACATTCACTGCTCCAATTGCAGGTGTATATTTAATTTCATCTTCATTAAAAGTAACTAATATTAATGTAGGTGGATCAAATAGCACTCAGATTAATGCAACTGTTAATGTAGCAAATCAATATACATTTTGTTATCTTGATTCAAGTGTTGTTACAAAGGGTGATCAAGTTGTATTATCTGGTTCTCAATTAGTAAAACTAGCTCCTGGAGATACAGTAACAATAAATTTGAGAATAAATAATGGTCTTGCTGTTAAATATGCAAATGTTACTGACGGAAACTTTTCAGTAATTTTATTTTGTTAGGAGAAAATTATGGACCCTGGAACCGCTCTATTAATAGCTAGTGCAATATCCGCAGGAGCGCAAGCTATAGGCTCTAAAATGGGAAGTAAGAAACAGAAGAAAGCTGCTAAAGCTCAAAAAAAAGCTTTAGATAAGGCAGCTAAACGTAGAGCTAAAGAAACGAAACGAGAAACGAAAGCTGGATTGCTCGAAGATTCTTTAAAAAGAAGCACAGAACTTGAAGCACATAGATTATCACAAGGTCAAAAATCATCAAAAAGAAAGGCTACATCGATGCAAGGAACAGCAGACTTGGTAAGGGAGGCAATAAATATATGAATTATACACCTCAGCATGGAGGTTCTTATCGAGCTCCTACAGCTCCAGCATCAACTGGTTGGGGAAGTGCCGGAGATTGGGCAAGCATTATATCAGGATTAGGACAAGGCGCATCAAAAGCACTGGAAACTCCTACCTCAGCAATTGCTACGAATACTCGAGAAGCGAAAGAAGCAAAAAGAAGAACACTCGCAAATTTACTTAATGCAGCAATGAAGAGAAATCAAGGTCTTTTTAGACTTGAACAGGAAAATGCAGGAGAAACGACGGGTACACAAACCGATGCTATGCAGCAAATGGCTCGTGGATTTGTGAGTGCGCTTCAAGGATCAACTTAAAAAAGGTATATATATGGAAAAAACAATGTTTGGACATAGATCAAAAAAAAGATATGACAATGAAAGAGTTCCTGGAAAGCCTCTTGCTTATACAGGAAAAATTGAAGAAGATAAAGATGGGCCTCCAGGATATGAAGGAAAGGAACATGTGAAATATAAAGATCCAGGTTATTCATCTCATAATATTCGATATCCTGAGGATGAGCCTCATATGAAAAGTCATGTAAGACGTGAAGAAGAGCATGAAATGGAAGATAATTATCATATGGGTGTACCTGACCAAACTGAAGATAGCCTTCCTTCAAAAATTAAGCGTGCTCGCATGAAAATGGACGCCCCAGATCAAGAAGATGCAAAACCTCTTCGTGGAAACATCGTACATAATGTGGGATATGGAGGTGAAGAGGATACTTCTGGTGAAGAAGAAGAGGGCCCAAATGATATGCAATCAGAAGGAAAAGAACATAGAAAAAAAATGATTGTTGCTGTAATGAAACGTAAGATGAAAAAGAATTCTTATTAACTTTTTTGTTGGGTAAAAATTATGATCCCTGCTGCTGGCCCTCCTCCAAATCCAACGGTTTATATGCAAGGTACAAGGCGTATAGATGAAATGGCTAAAAATGCTAGACAACTAGCATTTCAACAAAATTATTCTTATACTGAAGGTTGGGATGATAATACCGTAGCAGAGATCTTTAACCTTGCTTTGAACCAAGTATATGACAAAATTTGTCAAGTAGACAATCCGGCAAATATCGATGAATATACTCAAGATGTAATATCAGGGGTGCAAGCTTATGATATTCCTCAAGATGTGAATATTTCCTTACAATTGATAAATGTGAGGTATTTGTACGGGCCTCAGACGTGGCAATTTGTCACGCTTTATCAGAGCACGATACAGGATCGTTTTTCTTATCCTACAAACATACCTAGTACTTATTGTATACGTGATGGACAGATCCTTCTCTCTCCTACACCAAATATTTCACGAGCTCAATCTCTTATTATCAACTTCCAACATCGTATGAGAAGTCTTGATTTCCGTAGAGGAAAAGTGAATACAGGCATCATAAGTACTTTTGGAAATATCACAACTATTAGCAATGCAAATCCCGCTCAAGTAACTACTCAAAACCCTCATGGTCTAGTTACAGGAGCACAAGTAGGTCTTGGTGGTGCATTCAATATGCTTGAATTGATAAATAATACCTATATTATCACGGTGACAGGAGCAAATACATTCACTTTGAATGGTGTAGATACAACCTTAGATCCTGCGTATGTAGGCCCAGGTATTTGGTACAAAAATCCTGTACAATTTCAACTGAACTTCACAGCAACTTCTCAAAAGGATGTAAATCTTCAACCAAATGCGAATTCTCTATTAAACCTGATTGATTGGGCTTGTATTGTCGATAGGAACGGAAATACCGTTATTGATGCGATCCCTGTTAATAATTATAACATGACCACCTTTGTACTTACCGCTGAAGCCGATTATGTCATACCTTACACTTTTTGGCTGAACTTTTTAGATCTTCTTACAAATCTCAATACCTTGTATGTGGTAACTGGAGATTACGCCTCTACACATTCTACATTGGATAGAAAAGTAGAAGATCTGTTAATTGAATATGTAGTCTTAAGGTTGCTGAGATTGCAATCTGCTGCTGAGCCTACGATCAATCAACTTGAAGCTGAAGAGAATGTATTAAATAGAATAGCGATCTCTTATAGACGTTATAGACCTAGTGTGAACCCAATTATATGGCAAAAGAACCTTAAGACGAAATCGTTTTACTGGGGGGGTCGTGGAGCATATTAAAATATTTACTTTTCAGGTATAGATGGCTAAACAAAGAGTAATAACCCGCGAAATAGGCAACCTACGAGGATTTTCTACAGACTCTATATTCACACGTCCTCCAAATGTAGCCACCGCAGCCGTGAATGTGCAGAAAGGCCCAGATGGTACTATAAATATACGTCGAGGTTATCAAGCTCAAATTGGACTTATTGGAGGTATGGGAATTGGAACTTTTGACGATCCCGCATTAGAGGAAGTGCAAACGGTTACCGTAGGAATGGATGGCTATGTATACAATAAGCTTACGAAGCAGATCTTCTTTTATTATGATGGACAAGTCACAGGAGTAATCACAAATATAACCAATGCAAATCCTGCTGTTGTCACAAGTGTAGCTCATGGACTCGCTACAGGTGCTCAGGTTATTTTAAGAGATATTGGAGGCATGGTATCTCTCAATAATCTTACTTTTACAATCACTGTCTTAACAGCAAATACCTTTTCACTCAATGGAGTTGATTCAACACTTCTCCCTGCCTATACTGCGGGAGGTATTTGGTCTCTTGCTTTTGCGGATCAAAGATATCTTGTATTTTCAATTTTTACCGATCCGAATTTTATTTATTCTAATGCCCAGCAAAGCATCACAAGTAGTATTACCGTTACCCCTGCTGCTACAGTGAACGGAACTCAGAATCTTGTAAATACTCTTGTAGTTGATTTTGGACATAAGTTGGTAGCAACAGATGTCGTACAATTTACAACAAATGTAGGTGTATTCACCCAAAGAAACGTGACTGGAGTTACTCCAACATCGATTACTATTGATGGAACTCCTGTATCTGTTCTTGATGGAACTTATATAAATCAATATTTAAGTATCATGTTTGGAAAGGGTTTTGATGTTGCATCTCCTTATACCATAGCGCAGTTCATAGCAAGAATTACCGATCCTTTACTAGGTATAGAGGGTCTGCAAGTAGCTATAAATGGACTTTCAAATACTCCAGCAGCATTTCTACAAATTCTTGAGCCGACAATCATTGATAGCAACCGAGAATTTTCAATGGATTATTGGTATTGGCAGCAAGTGAATTTCACCTTTCCACCTCCTCTTCCAGGATCTGCAAATCTCCTTTACCAAAATTCTGATAATTTTGAAAATGCCTCTATGGCTGCTTTTGATGATGTTATTTATATTGCCAATGGCTGGGATTATCCTCAAAAATATGATGGACAAACCGTTTATAGAGTTGGAATGCCTCAAGCAAGGTTTCCGGTACTTTCTGACAATACGGTATTTCTTTCATTGCCCTTTGTGACTGGAAATGTCTATGAATATGCAATCACTTATGAGCAAATAGATAATCGTAGTCATAGTGTAGAGGGTGAGATTTCTACAGTTACTACATATACTGTAGTGGCTGCAAATTCTGCTGCAAATGTTTTGATAACCAATTTGCAATCGAGTTTACAAAACAATTGGAATACAAACGGAGCCGTAGCAACAGGAGTGGGAACCACTGTTTATGGTCCAGATATAGATGGCATGTATTATGATCTTGTGGGAATAACTCCAGGATATACTTTAAAAATCGGTGATTCAGCTTATTATCAAGATAGTGCTGCTGCGGTAATGAATGCCGGAGGCGTATTTACAGGAGTGGTTTTAAGTGTAAATGCTGGTCATGTTGTTCTTCCGGGAGATACAATTTATTTCTTTGATTCAAGTGGAAATGAAATTCAAAGAGTTGTTCAATATACAACACCTACTTCTATTACGATTGAAAGCCCTCCAGTGACTATTAATCCCACTCTTGGAGTAATCTATAGCCGAATTATTGATTATAAAGTTGGCAAAGTGTTTGGGAATGTGGCTATCGTTAATTTAGACCAAACCAATGTAAACGTAATCAATGTCGATGTTGGATATACCATACAAACAGGTGATGTGGTTGATTTTTATGACTCCTCGATGAACCTACAACGAAGAAATATAACAGCCACAGGTGCTGGAACTATTACCATTGATGGCATACCTGTCAGCGTATCAAATAATATATTAATATATTCTGAGGATCAAAGAGGAAATGCAATCAATATCCAAAGGACAAATTTTACTCCTATTGTCATCACCAATGGCTCGCCTATTTCGAATAACCTTAGGATAAATATTTATAGGACTCTACAAGGACAAACTCTCTTGGCAACAGGAGATATTTATTTCGTTGCTTCTATTCCAAATAATTCTTTTAATATTACACAGACTTATGTTGATGGCTTAGCCGATATACAATTGGGTTTTGCCTATGATAATCCCGATGAAGAACCTAATCCCCCACCAATATCAAAATATTTATTATCTTTTGGTAGTCAAATGTTTTATGCAGGAGGTCAACGAGGGCAGAATGAAAATACTGATAATGTTTTTTTCTCTGAGGTAAATTCTCCGGAAATTGTTCCTTTAGCAACAAATTTTTATACAGTACCAAACGTTGATGATGATATCACGGGTATAGGTGTTGCTGGATCTACTTTGATAACGACAAAAAATCGTTCTCTTTGGGCTATCACCGGAAATCTATCCACTGGACAAATAGAAGTTATTCAGGTTGCAAAAGGTACGAATATTGGATGTGCTGCACATGCTTCCATTGCAAGTGTAGGATCTCTAATGTATTTTTGTGATACATCTGGAGTTTATTCAATCACCGAAAATCAATTATTTCCTACTGATTCATTTGGTCAGCCTATACCGATATCAAATGCCATTGATGTTATCTTTAGGACAACGAATTTTTTACCCTCTACACAATATGTGTTTAAGAGATCTGTAGGTTTCCATGCTCCAAAAGATAAACAATATTGGCTATTCTTACCATGTGAAGATTCACAATCATCAATAAGAACGGCAAATTTAAATTCAATAATTGTTGTTTATGATTATAAATATAAGAATTGGTTTATGTGGAATAATATAAATGCAGCAGGCGGTATTGTAGAAATTGATGATGATATTTATTTTCAAGAAAGAGTATTTTCAGCAGTCAATGGTAATAGGGCTAATTTATATAAACAACATCGATTTTATCGTCTCATAGATCATGCAGATCATTCCGGAGCACAATATGCTCAGTATTTGACTTCGTGGGAAGATTTGGGACAGCCTGAAGTACTCAAGAAATTTTCAAAAGCTATATTACTTATGGATAGATTTTCAATGCTTCAGCAAGTAAATGAAGCTCAAATTAATTTTACTACATATTTAAATAGAATACCAAATTTACAAAATACTATAGCTACTGTGCAACAAGTAGATAATACCATGAATGCTGGTTGGTCAACATCACCTTGGAATTGGAATTACTGGAGCGGATATCAAGATTCATTCATAAAGATAAACTTAAAGCAAGGAACGGTAGCGAAATCCATTCAACTTGGATTGCAGATACAGGGAATAAATATGGATATTGCTCTCTCAGGATTCCAAATTGAAGCTATCCCAGAAAATAGATTAACGGTGGTTCCATGATAATTAAAACACCTCCAAAAATTACAAATAGAAAATCTATTTTAAAATATATAGAAGTAGATTTATGGGGATGGATAAAAGATCTTTCAATTAGTATATTAAAACTTGATTTTTATCAAAATTTTCAGACTTTCACGCTAAGAGATTTGATGATACCTCCAAATAGTCAGATTGCAATCTCAAATGCTTTTAAAAGGTCATATCCAGGAACGATACCTTCTGCAAGAATTATTATTAGACAACAAGGAAATGCTGTGATAACAGATGGGAATTTGCCCTGGGATGAGAATCATGTATATTTATTCAATAATTCTGCAAATACTGTAGTTATTTCAGTAATATTTTTTAGATAAGGATTTTAAAATGTCAGCAATGTTAGATTTTATTGATAAAGCAAAAAAAGTATATAAAAAACCAAAAGAAAAAAAACATAAACATCATAAGGAGTCTAAAATGTCAGGATTGCAAAATTTTGTTCATGAAGCAAAAAAAATACATAATAAGCACAAAGAAAAAAAGAAAGAACATCGTGTTGAAAAAGCACACAAAATTCAGATTCAAGAAAAAAAACTTGAACATAAAGAAAAAAAACATGAAAAACATGATTTGAATAAACAAAATAAATTTGTTAAGGAATATGAACATGAAGCAGGAAAGCATAGAAGAAAAGCCCAAGAAAGAGGCTTTAAACAGGGTGAGGAATTTTTCAAAAGAGATATTGAGGGACTTAGCCCGGAAAAACGCCAAGCTATGCAATACGAAGCTAATAAACAGATTAATAGGCAACAACATGCAGACAGAAGAAGATTGCTTGGAGAGCAAAGCCAAAGAGGAATTCTAGGAAAAAGTGGTGTTGCTTTTGCCCAGCAAAAAGCATTGGCAAAACAAGGACTTGAAGAAAAAGGGGCTGTTCATAGAGATCTTGATAAATTAAATTCAGATCTTGCCTTAAAAAAATTAGCGGCGGTATTCAATGTAGGACAAGGAGAAGGTATTCAATCTCATCTTGATAGGCAAGCTGCAATGGATCAACTCCAATTAGCACAAGAAAAACGAAGACAAAGAGCAGCTCAAAACGTATTTTACAAATCATTCAGCAGGATATAGCTATGACATCGCAGATGGGTAATATCATGACTCAGTTGCAAGGATTGAAAAATATTGCAGGTCGTAGAGTTATGCCTGAAGAGGAATATTTAGATGAAGTAGATGAAAATTTAGATGTTGCAGGAACTTCCCAGCTTCCAGATTTTTCTCAATTTACTCCTAATCAACAAAATCAGCCTCAAGTAGATTTAGGATCGCAGATAACTCCTCAAAGCTCTGATATACGAGCAAATACTATTCAAAGGCCGGAAGATACTGGAATTTATCAGAGGCTAGGTCAAGCTCTTGGTGAATACACAAAATCTGAAGAACAAGAGCGAAATATTCCTGAGCATTTAGGACCAGTGACAAAATATATGAATCCACCTCCTACCGCTCAATCACAAAATGTTCTTGGTCAGATAGCTCCTAAACTCATTCCCGAAAAACTTCCTCAACAAGAAACTGTTCTTGGTTCTCTTGCTCCTAGAATAATTCCTAAAACAATGCCAGAACCGGAAATAGGCATTGGACAGGTACTTTCAGATTATTTTTTCCCGGGTTCTGTAAAAAATGCACAACAACAACAAGCAAGTAGAGATTTGATTGAAAATTCTTATTTAAAATCTGGGGGGAATGATCCTGAAGTAATAAAATCTTTTGAACAAAAAAAATTACAAGAAAATATTAAAAAAGCTGAAGAAGCTCCGTGGGATTATGCTGCTTATGGTGCTGCTAATACAGTCGCTGATCATCCCGCATTAAAAGCAAAATTTGAAACAATCACAGGTATTAATTATGAGCCACAAATAGCTGCTCAAGTTTCTCAATATGAACAAGCCATGCAGTCTGTAGAAGATGCTTTGAATGGTATTGATATACAAGTTGATCAAGTGGCTTCTGACATTAGACAAAGAATTCTTCAAAATCAAACGACAGATAATGATAAATATTTTATTGGTATGGCTCTCATGATGCCTCTATTAATAGGTGGATTTTTTGGGAAAGAAGCCGGAGTAAATGCTCTTGCGGGAGGAGCAAAAGGTCTTGCAGATGTTTATGGAAGAAGAGAAGAGGGATTAAGACAAGATGAACAATCCTTATTGGATATTGGAAAACAAAAAGCTGGAATACAAGAGAAATTGGCAAATATCAAGCTTAAAGGAGCAGAAATTGCACCAAATCTTCGAAAAAACCTCCCAAAACAGGAAAATCAGCATCTTATCGGTATGAAATCAGGAAAATGGACAGATCCTATAACGGGACAAGAAGTAGAAGGTACAAGAATTAAACCAGGATTTGTTGCAAAACCTGAGTACGTCAGTTCGGAGAAAGGAAAAGCAGATATGTTAAAATCTGCGAATGAACTTACAGATGTAAAAACATATGTTGATGAGATAAATGACCTTACGGATGATATAGCAACTATTGTTTCTCAATTAGATAATAAAAATATTTTCTCACAAGCATTTGCTACAATTTTAGCAGGAAAAGAGCCATCAATGCTTTCACATTTAACTCAAGATGTGAATTTTGATGGAAGAAAAGTAAATGCCGGAACTCTTCTAGAAGAGAAACTTGGATTTCTTGCCAATGCCTATGGACAGGCAAAAGATTTGGGACAACTGGATAGAGCTGCACAAAGTCACATAAAAAAGATTATTGATAATCCTACAAGTTCATTTTTGACGCCTAAAGATGCTCTTAATAAAATTATTGAAGTAAGAAAACTTGCTCAAAAAGGACTTATCAACAATGCTTCAAATAAAGGATTTTATCCAGAGTTTCTGCAAGAAGAAATTGGAGAAAGAAATGAAAAATTTTATGCACCTCTAAATAAGCAAGAACAAGATAAGAGACTTTTAGATGTAGAAAAAGAAATGAATAGACAGGAGCCTCTTTATGCCAGATAAATTTGAGGAACTCAGGAATGGAAAGGCCGTAGAAGTTAGACCTGGTGTGAGTGCTAGGCTCAATAAAGAGAAAAAAACTCTTCAGCTTTCTACCGGAGAAAGATTCCATGTTGCTGACAATCCTAAATATTTTCCTAAAAATGAACAAGAATTACAGTATACTCGTCAAAAGGAAGCAACCGAAAAAGGTGTGCAAGGCGCAGGAGGTGAATTTCTTCATCAATATACTACTCAAGGAGTTCCAGGAGGAGTAAGGGATTGGTATTCTTATCTAACTGAAAATGGAGAAAATTATGCCAATAAAAAGCGAGCTGAGCAGGAAGTTTCTCAGAGGATATCAAAAGAATCTCCTTATCTCTCCGGTGCTGCTACGGCTGCAAATATTGGTACAGATATTGCTCTTACAAAAGGTATGAGCGGATTGGCAGCAGCCCCTCTATTAACTGCTGGAGCTTCGGGTTCACGTATCCTCACAGAACCAGGAGAAGTAGCTTTAGAAACTGCCGGATCTGCTGCGGGTGGTTATTTGCTCGATAAAGGAGTAAATTATCTTTCTAAAATGGCTCAAAGAAGAGGAGCAACGAGAGCATTACCAGGACAACAAGCAGAAGTAAGACAACAAAATATCGCTGGACAAACAGCTACAGATCAAGCAAATCTTGCAGCTAAAGCACAATTTCAACAACAAACTCAACAACACGCTCAAGAAGCTCTTGCAAATAAAAATCAATTTATCGCCCAAGAAAATTCCTATAAGCAAGCAAAAATTGCTCGAGAACAGCAAATTTCCCAGCAACGAACGCAAGAGGAGAATTTTTTCAGGCAAGAAAAAACAAGAGTGAAAAATGAAAATACTTTGCGTTTAGAGGCAGAGCAAACGGCTATCACATCAAGAAAAAATCAAATTGTTAATGATCAAAATGAATATGCAACCAAAGTGGCCGCTCGAGATGCAGAAATTGTAAAGCTAAAAAATCAAGCAAATATTGACAAAGCGGAACGAAATGCCGATGCTGTTAGATCAGAAGCAGAATATAAGGCAGCTAAAGAGCAAGCAGAGCAAGAAAATAAAATTATGAATGAGAGATTCAAGCTTGATCAAAAGCAATATGAACAGCAGCTTAAAAATCTCCCGGAAATGCAAAAAAAAGCTCAGGCTGAATATAGTGAAAATGTAGTAAAAAATGCCCAGCAAATAGAGACAAGTTTCCCCAAAAATTCAAAAACAAATTCTGATGAACTCTTTGTAAATCAATTTATCGATGAAAGTATTGATAAGAGTGGGATTGGTGGAAGCACACAAGCCTTTCAAGCCAAAAGAATTCTTAACTCTCTTTTTCCGGAAGGAGAAATTTTAACAGGCAAGGAAATTTCCAAGAGATATAAAGCGCTTGAAGATGCAATTCAAAAGTCCTCTCCCGAAATACAAACCGTCCTTAAAGATTTTAAAGAACATCTTGGTAAAAGATTAACAATAGTACTTAAAGATTCCATTGCTTACAATAAAGTTTTGCCAGCCCTAAAAAAAAGTTTAGCAAATGATGTAAGCAAAATATTAAAAGAAATATCATTTGAAGGAAGAGGACAAGCAGGCGCGAAAGTATTTATCAATAACATAGCAAAGTCAAATGTAAATACTTTATTGAAAAATGAATTAACTCCTACAAATTTTATTCAAAAATTACAAAATGGAGATATTTCAAAAGAGATCGCAAATAAAATATTGACTGTAGAAGATTTTCTTCATGATATATCGCCTCAATCCATGAAAGCACTCGAGAAAAAAGGTACTTTAAATCTTATTTATGAAGAGGCTCAACGAAAACATGCTTATTTTGAAAATGAGATAAAAAAAATAATCGATAGTAAATTATCTAAAGCTGAAATTGACGCTCTTTCAACTGCTAATAAGTTAGGAAAGAAATTTGCAACTGATATCAGAAAAACATATGGACTTGCTGAATCCGTAATACCTCCTTTAGCTCCAAAAGCGGGTGAACCTTTACCTTTGCCTCAAGTTCCTCAAGGAATAGAACCAGTCCCACCGTTTCAATTTCCTGAGCCTATCACACCACCAATTGAACCGCCACTACCTCAAAAAGCACAAATACTTCCTGAGCCTACATTAACAAGAGCTCAAGAGCCTCCACTAATTCTTCCGCCCCAAAAACCTTCTATGCCTCAAGTCCCACAACAACCTACACTTCAAACATTTTCGCCTCAAATAGAACCTACTCTTCCAGCTGCTCAAGGATTTTCGGAGAATGCAGCAGATTTTCTAGAAAAGAATTTACTTGGGGGCAAAGGATTAGTGAATAATCCTTTCACAAAATTAGCAGGTCTGAAATATGTATTAGGTGGTGCTGCTCTTCCTTTAGAAGCCGGCTATCTTGGGGCTAAAGCTTTGACTTCTCCAACGGCTGGTGGAGAAGTCGCAAGAACAGCTTTCAAGCAGGGTAGTGTACAAGCTATAGAAAGTTTGATGCAAAAATATCCTTCTTATCATAATGGAATACTTGAAGACCCTCAAGATAGACGTTCGGTGACTAAAGAAATTGAGGACGAACAAGAGCTTCCTATTGAGCAGAAGGCGGTTTTTCAGTCGAAGATAAATCGGGGTAAACCTCTGAACGGGAAACTCTAAATTTGAGTTGATTATTCATCGGTTTCTTCTATATAATTGTTTTGAATCCACCACAAAGCTAAGCTTGTTGCGTCCAGAATGTGCTCAAGTAACTTCTCAGATTTTAATTTTTTTTCATAGTGCCATGTTCTTGGTTCAGAAAGAAAAGCTATTGTTTTGTTGTGAGTCACTTCTTTTTTTCTGGATTTATTCCATTCGTTTGGTCGAAAAATATAGGCCTTTTGTATTCCAAAAAGCGGTATACAAGCACCTGAAATATGTGCAATGGAGGACATAGTTCCTCCACTCCATGCTTTGTTGAACATGATAGAGGGGGATTCTATGATAACGCTATCCACCTCTTTGTAAATCGTTTTTTGAGATTCTTCACTGAGCATATCTATCATATGCAGAATTGCCTCTGTTCCCGTAAATTTAGCAGGATTCGTGACAACTTGACAATTCATCACTTGAAATGCCAAGCCGTCGTTAGGTGCTCTATTTGTATCATAATGGATAATAGATAACCCAGTATTTCTCAAAGAGGGGTCAATACCTAAAATTTTTACTATTTCCATACCCGCCTTTTAAGATTTTTTTGTTGCTAGATAAAATACAGAAGTCGGTTTGAAAGAAATTCCATGTTGAGAGTCTATGGAATTATTTTTCTTAGTGTATCTCATGATATCAAAAATTACGACCACTTTTTCCCCTTGTGCGAGTTCATCTTCAAGTTTTATTTGTTGAGGTTCTTCATTATCCGAAAGGATGAATACGGGGATTTTTCCACGACATTGAAATTTTATGAGAACTTTTCCCGTCATTAAACTTTCTGTCTCTCCTTTGACAATTTCATTTTTTAGAATGCTTTCTATATTTTCGTTTTTTTCAATTGTTCTTATACCATTGAGAAAATCTTTGTGTATTTCAGGGTCAATTATACAAGTAACCGAATATCTTGGTATGCTTGGAGAATTTGGAAAATAAAATGGATTTAATAAATTACTGAATTTAACTTCTAACAACGGTGTTTTACAATTACCGCTAATAGTTGTTATTAACGGTTTTCCTGAAACTGGTACTTTATAAACTTTTTCTGATGATTCCATAAATTCCTTTTTAATCTGATGATTTTTTATATTTTATAACTGGGCCGGTTGCTTTAGGGACAAGGGGTCCTTTTATTAAAGGATTTCTCTTTTTTTCGGCTTCTTCTTTTTCTTTGTTTGAATTTTCTTCAGTTTTAATGACACTAATATCATACATACTAGGAGAAAATAAAACTTCCGTTTTATGTAATTCTCTTGTAGCAGCATCATGTAATGAGAGAAAATATTTAGAATAACTTATACCTTGATTTATACAAATTTCCTCAATTTCTTTTTGTATTTCTTGTGGAAGTGTTATTAAAATATTTATCTCACAACTTTTCTCTTTTTCTTCTTGTTTTCTTTTTTGTTCCCTATGAATGCAACAATTACAGACGGCAGGTGCATCTACATTCGTTTTCATGAAAAGCATTCCGCAGTATTTACAATTTTGTGGCATAATGGGTGTAAAACTCATTTTAGTTCTCTCTAATTATTTTTTTTGTTTCAAGATTTTGCTCTTTAAATAATTTTTTTAATTCATCTTCTAAATTTTTCTCATAAGCATTCTCTACATCTTCAGAAAATTTTTTATATAAAATTCTTTCACCTATAATTTGATTTATAGATTTTTTTTCCTCCAAGGCTTCGTATTGCAATTTTAGATAGGTAATATCACTCATATTTAAGATAATTTTTTTCATTTTTTACCTATTTTTTTTACCATTCAATTTATCTATTGATTTTTGCAATTTATCTATTGAGTCATTTAATGAATTATATTTTATAGAATTCATAGAATTGCTTGTAAATATTGCCCCACTAAATATCATAAAGTAAGATATAAAAGTTTCCTCTATTTCGAATACAAATACAAGAATTGATGATAATAGAACTGCAAAGAAAAAAAATAAAATAAAACTTAGAATTCTATTCATAATGTTTCATTGCTCCTTTTAATAAATTCCAAAAAGCGTTTCCACTAGAAGAGCCCACATAAGTCATAGGGCGAATTTCTATCTCATTATTGAGAAAAACTTGAATCCTAAACATACGATTTGTCCTTTCGCTATATCGGATTGAGAGAATATTTTTCCCGTTATGAAATTCTAGCTGTTCTACCAACTTTGAATTTTTTACTACTTCAAGCTGTGATGCTGGAGAAATATTTTTCTCTGGAGGAATTTTTTCCTCCTCCTTTTTTGTTTCCTTTATCAGTTCCTCATATTTTTTCCTAGGAATTTTTTTCTTCTCTCTTTTTTCTTCTATGATTTTTGGTTCATGCTCTTCTTCAAAAAAAAATTGCCTTTCTACTTGATCAGCAAACTCCTTTTTTGTTTCCTTTACCAGTTCCTCATATTTTTTCCTAGGAATTTTTTTCTTCTCTCTTTTTTCTTCTATGATTTTTGGTTCAGGCTCTTCTTCAAAAGATTCTTCTACAACATCTTCATAAGATTCTTTTTTTGGTGTTAATTGAGGGAAATAGTTGTTATCATTCAAATTTATTTTTGGAGGCTTTATGATTTTTTCCTCTTCATCTTCTTCTCTTGCATATCGTTTTTTTGGGATTCTTTTTTGAATTTTTTTGTATACCATTTTTTTACATTATATCCTTGTTTTTCTTTTCATTTTCTTCATCTTCTCGATAGTTTTTTATAGCATTTGAAAAAACTTCTATAAATTTTTTAGAAGGGACTGATGGGTCATTTGAGTATTTCGCTATGACTAACCCAGCAAAATAGGCAGTGACAATTAAACTATCTTGCGTAGTCAATTCTCTTTCCATGAAAAAAGTTTGCAGCTCTTCAAGAGCTCTGGTCAATTCTACTAACTCCATTGATACTTCTCCTTTTTTTCCATAAATTTTTGTCCTTTCTCTTGAGATTTTTTTCGACGTATGATATCGTCATTATTCATAAACACCATATTTACCACGGTATGATGAGGGCAAGCTTTGCTTGCCCATTTTTAATCGAAAATCGATGGAAAATTTTCAGAGGTATAAGATTGTATTTCTTGCTCTGCAGGTAAATATCCCCACTTTTCTTTATACTTTTCCTTGAATTCTTGTACAAACTCTTCATAATCGGACCTGATATAATCTAAAACTAATTTTAATTCATATGCATTCATTTTATTTATCTCCCTAATTTTTTTTGATTAAATAAATACTCTATCATCTATATAACGACCAGTTAAACTAAATTCAGCGGTTGGTTGACTCACGTATTCAGAACAAATAAAAATATCGATTTTTAATTCAAAATCATGAACAAATGTTGAAAGATAAAATTTTCTATTATGATAACCTAGTACTGTTCTTCTTATGCCTTCTACATTTTGTGTTATACACCCAAATTCTTTAATGAACTCAATTGCCTGACTAATTGTTTTAATATTTTTCATTTTATTTATCTCCCTCATTTTTCTCTCTAAAATCTCTTTCTTCAAGTAATTCTCTTGCACACTTCTTAGCTGCCGCTAACACCATATAATATGCAAAATTACTATGACAAGAGGATTCTTTGAAAATTGATTTAACAACTCCCTCACATTCTTTTTCAACATCATTTACTATATCCCAAATATCACCGTCAAATTTATCATATAGACATGATGTTTCATAGTTATAAGTTATTCCGTGAATTCCATATTCAATATTTTCTGCTATATCTTCAAGTTCGTTTTTATCATAATTTTCTTTAATGTGTTCTTTAAAACTATTCATTTTATTCATCGGTGAAATTTCCTTCTTCATTTAAGATACCTTGTTTAATTAATTCTCTTCTTTTTACATTTATCTCATTGTCAATTATATCCTCAATCCATTCATCAAGCTCAATGTTGTGAGTAAGATCATATAATATATTATCAAGTATATTTTTGAAATTACGCTTATTTGGAGTCGTATCTTGAATTATTGTTGTGTAAAACATATCACGAAAACTTTCTGAGACCTTTTTTTCAGCTATTTCTAATATATCTCTTGATATTGCACAAATTACCGTATCGTCCTGTGGAGGATTTTCACGAAAAAAAGAAAGTTTATTTTCAAATTCTTCTTTTACTACTTCTATACTTATTTCCTCCATCATAGAAGATAAATATTTTTCGACTAATGTATAATGATATTTTTTATAATGACTCATTTTTGTTGTCCCTTTTTTAATAAATCTTTCCCCATTTGGTCCACCCAAACACATTTAGACCTATCCACGCATTTCTTATCCAAATCCCATCGCTACAATGTGCTATGATATCCCTAGGAGGGAGAATCATATCATTGTATATTCTTTCATGTTCTTTTTTTATCGCTTCTTTTTTTATCTCTTTATCAGATTTTTTCATTTAAAATACCTTGCATCAAATTCTCTACCATTGTTATTTTGTTACGCACATAAGTATAGCAAAGCACATCATATTATGCAATACACAAAGACGAAATTTGTTAAAATTTATGTAAGTTTATTTCTTTACTTAAATTGCACATTATGTATTGCATTCAAGTAAATTCATATTGCCTACAATAGCATGTGAGGATACCTCTACACGGTAGTGTGAGTATGGTATGACTACATAATATTTTGAATATAAAAATAATATCCGTTGACTTTAACTGCATAATATGTTATGCATTACTAACTATACTTGCTTGCTTACAATAGCATGTGAGGGTATCTCTACAAGGTAGTGTGGGTATATGCCTACACAATATTGTGAGGCTTATTTTATTGAAAAAAACTTGGTGAAAATAATTAATTGTCTAAGAATTAAAAAGGTTTTTTCTACTCACATTAAATATGTTACATATATTATTATATTTAAATATATTTAACATATTTAATGTGAGTCGAAAAAACCTTTTTAATTCTTAGACAATTAATTATTTTCACCAAGTTTTTTTCAATAAAATAAGCCTCACAACATATTGTGTAGGCATATACCCCACACTACCTTGTAGATATACCCTCACATGCTATTGTAAGCAAGCAAGTATAGTTAGTAATGCATAACATATTGTGCAGTTAAAGTCAACGGATATTATTTTTATATTCAAAATATTATGTAGTCATACCATACTCACACTACCGTGTAGAGGTATCCTCACATGCTATTGTAGGCAATATGAATTTACTTGAATGCAATACATAATGTGCAATTTAAGTAAAGAAATAAACTTACATAAATTTTAACAAATTTCGTCTTTGTGTATTGCATAATATGATGTGCTTTGCTATACTTATGTGCGTAACAAAATAACAATGGTAGAGAATTTGATGCAAGGTATTTTAAATGAAAAAATCTGATAAAGAGATAAAAAAAGAAGCGATAAAAAAAGAACATGAAAGAATATACAATGATATGATTCTCCCTCCTAGGGATATCATAGCACATTGTAGCGATGGGATTTGGATAAGAAATGCGTGGATCAGTCTAAATGTGTTTGGGTGGACCAAATGGGGAAAGATTTATTAAAAAAGGGACAACAAAAATGAGTCATTATAAAAAATATCGTTATACGTTAATCGAAAAATATTTATCTTCTATGATGGAGGAAATAAGTATAGAAGTAGTAAAAGAAGAATTTGAAAATAAACTTTCTTTTTTTCGTGAAAATCCTCCACAGGACGATACGGTAATTTGTGCAATATCAAGAGATATATTAGAAATAGCTGAAAAAAAGGTCTCAGAAAGTTTTCGTGATATGTTTTACACAACAATAATTCAAGATACGACTCCAAATAAGCGTAATTTCAAAAATATACTTGATAATATGTTATATGATCTTACTCACAACATTAGCTTGATGAATGGATTGAGGATATAATTGACAATGAGATAAATGTAAAAAGAGGAGGATTAATTAAACAAGGTATCTTAAATGAAGAAGGAAATTTCACCGAATGAATGAAATGAATAGTTTTAAAGAACACATTAAAGAAAATTATGATAAAAACTCATAGAAGAAAAGAGAGAAGAAAAAAATTCCTAGGAAAAAATATGAGGAACTGATAAAGGAAACAAAAAAGGAGGAGGAAAAAATTATTGCAGAGAAAAATATTTCTCCGCGTGAGAGCTTGAAGTAGTAAAAAATTCAAAGTTGGTAGAACAGCTAGAATTTCATAACGGGAAAATTTCTCTAATCCGATATAGCGAAAGGACAAATCGTATGTTTAGGATTCAAGTTTTTCTCAATAATGAGATAGAAATTCACCCTATGACTTATGTGGGCTCTTGTAGTGGAAACGCTTTTTTGGAATTTATTAAAAGGAGCAATAGAAACATTATGAATAGAATTCTAAGTTTTATTTTATTTTTTTTCTTTGCACTTATCATCAATTCTTGTATTTGTATTGGGAATATCGAGGAAACTTTTATATCTACTTTATGATATTTAGTGGGGCAATATTACAAGCAATTCTATGAATTCTATAAATATAATTCATTAAATGACTCAATAGATAAATTGCAAAAATCAATAGATAAATTGAATGGTAAAAAGAATAGGTAAAAAATGAAAAAAATTATCTTAAATATGAGTGATATTACCTATTCTGAACCCAAATAGAAGCCTTGGAGGAAAAAAAATCTATAAATCAAATTATAGGTGAAAGAATTTTATATAAAAAATTTTCTGAAGATGTAGAGAATGCTTATAGAAAAATTTAGAAGATGAATTAAAAAAATTATTTAAAGAGCAAAATCTTGAAACAAAAAAAATAATTGAGAACTAAAATGAGTTTTTACACCGATTATGCCACAAAATTGTAAAATATCAGAATGCTTTTCATGAAAACGAATGTAGATCCACCTGCCTCTGTAATTGTTGCATTCATAGGGAACAAAAGAAAACAAGAAGAAAAAGAAAAAGTTGTGAGATAAATATTTTAATAACACTTCCACAAGAAATACAAAAAGAAATTGAGGAAATTTGTATAAATCAAGGTATAACCTATTCTAAATATTTTCTCTCATTACATGATGCTGTTACAAGAGAATTCATAGAAACGGAAGTTTTATTTTCTCCTCGTATATTATGATATTAGTGTCATTAAAACTGAAGAAAATTCAAACAAAGAAAAAGAAGAAGCCGAAAAAAAGAGAAATCCTAACTAAAAGGACCCCTTCCTAAAGCAACCGGCCAGTTATAAAAATATAAAAAATCATCAGATTAAAAAGGATATTCGAATCATCAGAAAAAGTTTATAAAGTACCAGTTTTCAGGAAAACCGTTAATAACAACTGTAGCGGTAATTGTAAAACACATTCTAGAAGTTAAATTCAGTAATTTATTAAATCCATTTTATTTTCCAAATTCTCCAAGCATACCAAGATATTCGGTTTCTTGTAATTTGACCCTGAAATACACAAAGATTTTCTCAATGGTATAAACAAGAAGCTGAAAAAAACGAAAAATAGAAAATGAAATTGTGGAAGAGAAACAGAAAGTTTAATGACGGGAAAAGTTCTCATAAAATTTCAATGTCGTGGAAAAATCCCCGTTATTCATCCTTTCGGATAATGAAGAACCTCAACAAATAAAACTTGAAGATGAACTCGCACAAGGGGAAAAAGTGGTAGGGGGTTGATTTTTTGATATCATGAGATACACTAAGAAAATATTCCATAGACTCTCAACATGGAATTTCTTTCAAACCGACTTCTGTATTTTTATCTCACAACAAAAAAATCTTAAAAGGCGGGTATGGAAATAGTAAAAATTTTAGGTATTGACCCCTCTTTGAGAAAATATGGGTTAT
>CAWGRV010000011.1:0-4453 GCA_963825095.1 uncultured Nitrosopumilaceae archaeon | reverse complement strand
GATAACTATTTATTATCAGATCACCGAATAGAGCAGAATGAATGATTTTGCAAAAACTAATTGGAGAAATTTCGAAATTCTTACAGCGCTATTATTTGAATTGGAGTTTAATCTAAAGAAGAAAGAAGAGATATTTCTCACAAGAATGGTTAAAGATGGGGGGAAGGACATAAAGATTACTAAGAATTATTATTCAGAAATACTAAAATTTCCTAAAATTGAAATCTGGATTGAAACAAAACTAAGAAGCAAAGGTAGAAATGTTGATATGGGTGATATTGCAGGAAGCGCAATCATTGCTTCTAACTCTAATATAACATCAGTATACTTTGTTACCAATTGCTTTTTCACAACCCAGACAATTGAAGAATTACTTGTATTCAAAGAAAAGACTGGTTTGCAAATATTCTTAATTGATGGGTATCAATACAGAAACCTTCTTATTGAACATCAATCAAAAATCCTTCCCGTTTTATAAAGGAGGCAAAATCATCAGGCAATATTAAAGGAGATTTTATCGGGAGTCTTTTGGAAATTCTACCGAAAAAGCCTCATAAAAGTTTATTAGATAACCTTGAAGTAAATGTTACAAGAGGAAAGATCTCGCCTAAAAGCGCCTTTATCGAGACAATAAAAGATGAACAGAAGATTGAGTTAAGAACAGCTCATCTTTCTAAGTCCATACGTCCAGGAAAAGCGCTGAATTTAAATGACATAAAATTAATCCCTTTTGTTACTGACAGAGAAATTGATCAAAACCCGGCCTACCAGCTTATAGGAAATAAACGAAAAGAACTTCTACAGGAAGTATTAAGTTATATTTATGCAAATGAAATAATTGTCTTAACCGGCAATTCAGGAGAGGGTAAAACATTTTTTGCTAATCATGTAGCTAGAAACCTCTACGGACAAGATTATACTGTCCTTTTTACGGATTCATTTGAAAGTAACATTCTGTCATATACCAAGGAAATAATCACTACACTTATTGAGATCGACTATTTCAGTTTTCTTGAGGAAGATGAGGCGGTGGTGAATTACCTCTCAGAATGTTTTGCTCTCGATAGTACAATAGCTTCAAAAATTATTGATTTGGTTCGCTTGGACAAATTCTCTGAAAGCATATCTTCTGAGATTTGTTTCGAAGTTTTGTTACAAGTAATTGAAAAATCAAGAGCAAGAAAAAAGATTCTATGATAGTTGACAATCTACATAGATGTTCAAATGATTTGATAGCATTTTTAAGAAACCTTTTTATTCGCTTTAAGGACATGGCTGTTCCGGTATTGTGTCTTACAGTTTCTCAACAGGATGAAAAAAATATTTCCCCGGAAAATCAATGGCTAAAATATCTCGATACAATAGCCTCCAGTAACAGGTTTAGAATACTTATGATCCCATCGCTGGAAAAAGAAGATGTAGTACACTATATTAAAGCGTTAGTACCGGGCTCCAGTGAAAATGTGATAACCCTTATTGAAAAAAATACTTTTAACAATCCTTTCTATATTAGACTATTTATTGATTATTTAAAAGTAAAAAATGTATTAAAAACCTCCGACGGTAAATTCTGGTGGCTTGAAGACACCGCTGCATTGATAGACAGTCAACATCTTCGCAGTAATGCAATTGATACGCTTGTAAACAAATTTCTGGAAGTCAAATTTAAAAACGAGCAGCTTAAACAAATCGCAAGTATAGTATTTCTTTTTAATAATTCAGTGAACGAAATAGTACTTCAACGTATGTCGGGATTATTGGACAGCTCGTTCCTGTTAAAAGCAGGTCTATTTCAAGGAACTTTTGAGGAAGGCCGTTTGGTTATCAAATTCAGTCATGACTTGTTTTATTATAATTTTCAAAACGTTATTTGGCGGGAAGAATTGATTCTTTATGCTTCTCGGTTATTGATTTCGATTAAAAATAATGAAAGTGATATTAAAATTATCCGTAGCGATGTGATAGGTAAGCTTTCTGAATATACTGGACTTTACGAAGAAGCATATAGTAACTATTTGAATTATGCGAAGGAGAAATATGAATCTGCTGCCTTTACTTCCCTGATATTCTATGAAAAGGCATTTGAAATGTTGCTTTTGTGCCATGATCCTTTCCATGGATTGATAATCGAAGAAAATTCAATAGCGGAGGTAATTTATCGAACATTGACTCTTTACGATCAATATAATTTCCTATCAGCAAGGAAGTCGGAGCAATTCTTTAACCTGCTTCAGAAGTTTTCTGATTTTAAACAACTTTCAAAAGAGCAACAATTAAGACACCTATATTTCCTAGGATTAAAATTTACCAAACAAGAAGAGTTTAAAATTGCTGGAGGTTTTTTAAAAAAAGCATATGAAGCTATTGGCGAATCTGATAATTTCCCGGAAAAGTTGATTGATAGTATTGTTGCATCTTATGGAATTAACCTAAAGCACATTGGAAAAAAGGAAGAGTCGATGGTTTTTTTTGAAACAGCTAGTATAAAATGGAACCGGTCTCAAATTCAGTATCAGAAATATTCAAATATTGCGGCATATTATTTAACAATCGATCCAGTCATTTCCTTGAACTGCTATGAACAAATGCAAATGCAAATTTCTCCGAATAAAGATTTACACCTAGTCGTTGACCACGCTATGGTAAATTTCTATTTAAAAAAACAAGATGTCTCATTGCTGTATTTGAACGAGGCTGTAATATTATCCAGAAAAAAACTAGACTTATCTGAAGAAGCAAGGGCCGAAAATATATTGGGGGTTATCTATTGGCAGAAAAATAATCTTGGTGTAGCAGAACATTACCTTGACTTAGCATTATCAAATGGGGAATTGGCAAACAACCACAGATGGATATGGAGAATTAGAACAAACATTGCTCAAGTGGCGTTCTATAATCAGAATGTAGATAAATCTTATAATATCTGCTGGGGCTGTGGTCGAGCATCTTTTGAAGACAAAAGATGCACTAATTTATGAGGCTAATAACCCAAAAATTAATTCACGCAGGTTTGCGGCTCTCAAAGCAATTTCAATTGTATTGTATAGAATGAGATTGCATCACGACTTAAACAAGTTGGAAACCCTTTTTGGTACTTCCAAATTTTCTACATTTTTGCAAGAAGTTCGTGATAACAAAGGAAATTTATCTTTTAATCGGAACGATCAAAACTTATTTGGAAAAGACTATTTTATTTTAGGTTGAAATTCTTTGTAAATTTCCCAATGCCGAGAGAAAAAGTGATCCATGGTATAATTGTCTTTTATGATCTTCTGTGCTTCTTCTCCTATTTTTTGTGCAATCTCTTTGTTTGAAAGAAGGAATTTTATCCTTTCAGTCCATTTTTGTTGTGCTTCTTCTTCAATTATAAAACCATTAATACCTTCCTTAATTATTTCTGGTGCAAACCCCTGGGGAGTTGCAATTACGGGTAATCCAATGGCCATGGCTTCAAGAATAGTTCGTCCTCCAGGCTCATACCTAGAAGCAAAACAGAATAAAGAACATTTCATGAGAAAAAAAGGAAGGATTTCATGAGGAATATGACCCCACCAAAAAAGTAAATTGTTTGATTCCAATTCACGGATAATATACCTTAACTCCTCTTGTTCTTTTAGCTTCTTAATTTCTGAATTGTTCCCACCAATAATCCATAACGGACTTAGATCAGGGAATCCTTGTTGATAGATATTGAATATTGCCTGAATAATTAATTTGACTCCTTTGGCTTCGGTTATTCTTCCAAAATAAACAACGGCTTTTTAATATTTAGATTAAAGCGAATCATTATTTATATTAATAGCCGGTGATAGCTTGGAAAGCAAAGTCCCTGTTTCATCATACAACTCCCTTAGAAAAAGGTTGTCAACACCTCTTCCTATTACCTTTATTTTGTCTTCGGGAATAGCATAATTTGTTGTTATATCAAGCTTTTCCTGATGGGAAACGGATCAATACCTGCGCAGCATTATATATTTTCCTTTCTGTTGCAATTCTTTGCGGAGAAATTTCAAACCCTGAATTCTGTTTTCTTATCCCATTGGATATTATTGTATGCACAAATGGAATATTGAGCTGTTGAGAAAAAAATAAGGCCGCTCTCCCGGATGCCAGTATATAGAATGAATCAAATCTGGAATAAACCTATGCAACTGTAACTCAGCATTAATTTTGTCTTTTATGTCTTCTTCAAGATTATCTAAATTATTCTTATCCCACTGTGCTTCAGGACCAATTCGTATTCGTTTCATTTTAACAGGTCCGTATTCAAAAAAATCTTTGCCTTGAGATGCTTTTCGGGTTATAAACAAGGAGTCTACTTCTTTAAAGATTAACAAGTTTATAAGCTCATTAATATACATATGTGTACCGCCACCTTCTTGTATGCACCAGGAACAATTGTCGGGTCAGCGTGTAAAGTGATAATAAGAATTTTCATTTATTGAGCTGATGA
>CAWGRV010000010.1:0-16435 GCA_963825095.1 uncultured Nitrosopumilaceae archaeon | reverse complement strand
ACCATTTCCTTTCTCCATTACTAAGACTGGATTCATGTCAAGTTCTTTAATTTCTTTAAAGTCAGTGACTAGTTGAGATAGTCTCTGAATGCATTCAGATAATTTTGCAATATCAGATGGTTTTTCACCTCTAACACCTTGGAGAATTTTTTGTGTTTTAATTGATGCTATCATGTCATCTGCCTCTTTATCAGTAACTGGTGCAAGTTTGAATGTGACATCTTTAAGAATTTCAACATAAATTCCACCCATTCCTAGCATAATAACAGGACCAAATCCAGGTTCCTGTTTGGAACCAATAATCATCTCTTTGCCACCTTTAACCATTTCAACAATAAGAACACCTTTTATCTCGGCATTTTTGTTATATTTTTTGGCATTTGTGATAATTATCTTGAATGCTTCTTTAATTTCTGATTCATTGGTTAGATTTACCTTAACCCCACCAGCATCAGATTTATGAATAATTTGTGGTGAAGCAATCTTCATTACGACAGGATAACCAATTTGTTTAGCAATTTTTATTGCATCTGCTTCTGATTTTGCAAGTGCACTTTTTGGTAAAGGTAAACCGTATGCTTTTAGAACTTCTTGTCCTTCTTCTTCCAAAAGATTTGGTCGTTTTTCTTTTTTAGCTTTGTCAAAAATTTTCTTTGCTTTTAGTTTGTCAACTTTGAATGTTGTGATTTTTCCTTCTGGTGTTTTAATCCAATTTGAGAATTTTAGCATTGCAGCAAGTGTTCGTATTGCACCTTCTGCATATGTATAATATGGAACATCACCTGCAGCTAAAATTTCTCGATTAGTAATTCCTTCGTCTAATCCCATCAAACTTGCAAGCATTGTTTTTTTGTATTTTTTTGACATTGTAACAATTACCGTTGCAAGTTTATCGTAATTCAAGGTTCCAGATGGAGTACACATTGATATTACTGAACCAACATTAGGATGTGTTAGGACACGTTCCAAAACGTTACTGAATCTATTAAAATCTGCATCTCCAACAATGTCAACAGGATTACGTGAACTTCCCCAAGGAGGAATTACTGCATCAATCTTTGAACGAATGGAATCAATATTTGCCATTTTAATTCCAAGTTTAGAACATGCATCAGTTGAGATAATTGCAGGTCCTCCTGCGTTTGATACAATTACAAGACTCCCCTTCTGAGGGAAGTGGTTGTTTTGAAAATGCAACTGCATAATCAAATAATTCCTCCATTGTATCAACACGAATTGCACCTGATTGTTTTAGTAAAGCATCATAGATTTCATCAGAACCCATTAAGAGCTCCAGTGTGAGACATTGCGGCTTTGGCGCCTTCAGGGCTTCGACCAGATTTAAGAACAAGCACCGGTTTTTTGAGTTTTTTTGTAATATTTTTACAAACTTTAAGAAATTCCTGCCCATCGCCCATATCCTCAAGATACATTACAATAACTTTGGTCTGATTATGATTGGCTAACATTTTGAGAATGTCAACCTCACTCATTGCAGCCTTGTTTCCCATACTAATTACTGCAGAAAATCCAATTCCTTGTGCGCTGGCATCTTCAACTAGTGCTGCACAAATTGCACCACTTTGCGATACAAGTGCAATTTTGCCAGATTTTGGTGTGACCTTAAGAAAAGTTGAATTCATCATTGTTTTTGGATCAAGATTCATTACCCCAAGACAATTTGGACCAATTATTTGGATGTTGTATTTTTTAGCAATATCTTTTATCTGTCTGTTCTCTTTTTGCTCCTTCCTCATCAACTTCTTTAAAACCAGCGGTGATAATTATTACTCCTTTGACTTTTTTCTTTCCGCATTCTTCTAAAACAGATGCAACCAAAAGATTGTTAATTACAATCACTGCAAGATCGACAGGTTTTGGAATATCCAATACGCTCTTGTAAGCTGTTTTGTAAAATACAGTTGGTCTAGTGGGACTAACAGGAAAAACTGTACCTTTGAAACCGTTCATAATATTTGATGTAATGGTTGCTCCAACACTTCCTCGTTTGTCTGATGCTCCAATAATTGCTATAGATTTTGGTGAGAGGAAAACAGATTCAGCCACGTTAAAGTGGGTTTAAGTATTTTGTATAATAAAGTTATTCATAGAAATTTCTGATCTGTATTTTTTAACTTCCTAGCATTTTTCCTGCTAAATTTTCTTTGCGTGGAACCCATAAAAGAGTCAGTTTAGAAAATTTTCCAAACATTGTCCATGCTTCCCGAGCAAGTTCCCGTAATTTTTCATTATTTATTGCAAATTCATGGTTGAGTTGAGAGATTGTATTTTTTGAGTCGCTAAAAATTGTTACCTCTTCAGAAGATCCTACAAATTTTTTCAGAGCTGCAATAATTGCCATGTATTCAGCCTGATTGTTTGTGATTTCTGGTTTTTTTTCATAAAAAGACTCACCAGTCTCTTTTACAAAATATCCAAAACCTCCATTGGGACCTCCAGAACCATCAACATAAACACTAATTCTCATCGTTATACAACCTCGTCATTTTTACACTCAGATTAACTACTATCAGGTAGATAATTGTAGATATAATTTGCGATACAATAGAAGCAAGATAAGCATCATAGTCCAGTTGTAGAAGATAATATTGTAAAATCCATCTTATTATAGTATAGACAACTTCACCTATTCCAAGCGAGGTAATAATTTTAATTAGATCATGACGTAGTTTTGATTTATCAATTCGGCCTGATGCAAGTATGTATTTTTTTCGATTATCAAAATAATAGAGGCCTGAAAACACAGAAAAATAAACAATGTAATCTACAGATAACGTATAAGTGGTATTAAGAAAATCTGTCTGGTCAGATAAAATATGAGCAACAATTGCAGAGATTATAATGGATGCTGCAAAAGCAAGTAGAATGTTTTTGTTTAGCATAAAATATTTTTGATATTTTTTTATCATAAAAATAATAATGAATTACTACAATTAAACTTAAGATTACTCCAAAGTAATTTTCAAGAATATTAACAAACCTGCAAGCTCTGCTATACCCACTCCTAACATATACGGAAATATTGCATTTGAGAAGAATTCATCCATTGAGAAATATGCTAATGCTCCGATTATATTATGAAGAAACAACATACTTGCAACAACAATCATTCCTAATGGAAGCTGCGCCTTTGTTTGAGTATACATTTTTCCAAAAATGAAAATCAAAATTCCAAGTACTGCCATATTTATAATTGAAACAATAGACAATACTAGAGAAGGAAATTCCATTTAGAGAAAACCAGTTTTCATCTTTTATTTACTTTTATCCAATTTTTGTTCAATTTCTTCAAATGACTCCATATTAGCTTCTAAAAATGTGGATATGAAATACGTAATCCCATATTTTTCTCCAATTTTTGTAATCATGTTGTTTTTCTCTAGAACTTTGAGATGATGTTGGATGGCCTTATAATCAAGGTCCAAATCTTTGGAAAGTTGATTCGTGTTAAGTGGAGTTTTTTTGAGAGTGTTGATTATTCTAAGTCGGGTTAAACCACCTTTTGAGCCGGCAAAAAGAAACCACAATAGTCTTTTGGTAGTTGGATCATTTACCATAAACCACGAAAACCTTGTATGTCTAGACTAAAAGGTATTATGGGTTTAATTTTACCACGATTAAAAAGTATAAAAAACATAATCAATCAAATTCAATTAACTAAAAATGATGCTAAACTATGATGCTCCATTGTATAGACCTCCTTCAGAAGCAAGATCGTTGATTTTTCAAGTTACATTGGGTTGTTCGTTTAACGAATGTTCTTTTTGTGATATGTATAGATCAAAACAATACTCAGAAAAACCATGGGATGAAGTAAAGTCAGAAATCGATTTAATGGCAAAGTATTTGCCGGACACCAAAAAAATTTTTCTTGCTGATGGAGATGCATTAAATCTCGATGCAGAATATATGATAAAAATTTTAAAATATCTTTATGAAAAATTTCCAAAACTTGAAAGAATTTCTTGTTATGCAATGCCAATGAATATTTTAAAAAAAACTCCAGAAGAATTGCAGAAAATGCATGATGCTGGGTTGGATATGCTCTATTTGGGAATTGAAAGTGGTTCAGATATTGTTTTAAAAAAAGTAACAAAGGGAGCAATTTCAAAAACAATAATCAAATCAGTCAACAAGGCAAAGGATGCAGGTTACATTATGTCTTGCATGATAATTTTAGGTTTAGGTGGGAGGACATATTCTAAGGAACATATCAAAGGAACTTCAGAAGTGATCAATAGTTGTTCTCCTAATTATGTAGGGGCACTGACTCTTTATTTAGAAAATGGAATCAAACAAGAATTTTTGGAAAAATTTGAAGAACCATTTATTCAAATAAATGATGATGAGGCACTGGAAGAATTGTATGACTTAATCAGCCAAATACAGACTAAAGAGGAGATAATATTTAGAGCAAATCATGGTTCAAATGCATATACAATAAAGGGCACATTTCCACAAGATAAGCAAGAAATGCTAGATAAAATACAATGGATGAAGCAACATCCAGAAATAATGCGTCCTCAGGGATTACGAGGATTTTAAATTCTAAATATATTTTCTAGAATTGCAAATAATACAAATGTTATTTGATAAAATGAATCTCTAAATCTAGAGTCTGTTCAACTATTGGCTTTAGATTATCTGGTAAATCAGGAATTTCTGTATGGCTTTCATTGTTTTCTAATGTTTCGGATCCTATTCTTCGTACTCTTTGTGTTCCAATTAGAGTATCAAGATTTCTTTGAATATCTTTTTCAGGTAAAATTGTCTTCAATTTTTCAATTACGATTTCTTCATTTTCATATTTTTTAATTGCATATTGCACAAGAATCATTTTTTCGAGAGCAGAATACTCCGTCATTTGAAAATACTCGTGATTTTGGAGTAAAAAACATTTCCCGAAACAAGAATTTTTTGAGATGTCGAAAATGATATTTTCATGCTAGAATCAGATACTGTAATAAATTAAATTTTAATTCAATCTTGAATTTTTAATCAGAAGACTGAGTTTCTACTACAGATTTGAGAATTATTTCTAGGCCAAGTGATATTTCATCCTGTAACTTTTCTAGATGCTGTTGAATTATTTTCCCATTTTCTGTCATGGTATAGCTTAGAGTAAAATCAATAATAGGTTAATTTCATAAAATAGCTGAAAAAATTATCAATGTAGCTAATTAGAGATAATATGCATTTTTTCCAAAATATTCTAGTGTCTCAAATACAATTCAAAACAATTATTTTCTCAGAAAATGTTTACGAGGAAATTCAAAAATTACAAAGAGAATTATTCAAAGACGGTAGAATCTACAACCTTTCAGATACTGTCAATTTATTGCCAAGTTTTATCTGTATGAAGAAAACGACATAATTTTTGCTCAGGATCATTTATTTTTGAAAAATTACCTATATGAAAAGGAATTATTTTTGAAGGATTTTATTTCAAGTGTTTTCATGTCAGCCCATTAATTAAATAAATTTAGCAAAGAATGAAAAGAATGTATTATCCAAATGTAAAGGTAAAAATTTCAAATCCAGGAGTTTTAACCAATATTTCCAGTGTGTGGTTTTCAGAAGAATTTGTCTTCACAATATTATACAATCCTGGCTCATGTACATGTATCTGTCCTTTATCTCCTACATCTTTTCCATATTTTGAAGGATCAATATCTTTACCATCGATCCTAATTTTTAGATCAGCATCACCAGAAGTTACAATATTTACCTCCTGTCCACTGTAGGGGATAACAATTGATCCCGAGTCAGTAACTAATTTCATACTTCCACTCAAATTCTTCCATGTTCCATCTAGATAGAAACTGTGTAACTGTTTTGATTCTGGAATAGAATATGTGACATCCTGATTTGGTTTGAAACCTTCCGGACTACCAAGTTGATTTCTTCCAGATACAAAATCATATCCAAAATATAATTCTGGAGTTCTAAGCCATGAAGATTCAAATTCATTAATCTTGACAAATTCGTTGGAAGATGAGGCATTTAGCCCCAATGATTCATTTCTTTCCTTTAATAGATCTTGTATTATTTTTTCAGTCTCTTGATAGCCTCCCTCACCGATATGATCATATCTGATGTAGCCTTCCTGGTCTGCAATGTATTTTCTAGGCCAGTAGTTATTCTCAAATACATTCCATGTTTTACGGTCATTGTCTAAAACAACTGGATAGTGTATCCCGTATTTTTTTACTGCCAATTTTACGTTTTCAATATCTTTTTCGAATTCAAATTCAGGAGTATGAATCCCTATGATCAATAATCCCTGATCAGAATATTTTTCGTCCCAGGCTGTGATAAATGGCAGAGTTCTGACACAGTTTATGCAGCTATAAGTCCAGATATCATAAAGTACGACATGATTATGTATTTTCTTTTGTAGTTCATCAGGTAGGGTGTTTATGTATCCAGAGATACCTACCAAATCTGGCGCTTTTTTGTATCCAAGCTTGCTAATTTTTTGTTCATAGTTTGAAGTTTTAGGATCGGATGTATTTCCAAGAATTTGTTGTGGTTGGGAATCTAGCACAGATAATGATAAACTTAGAATAATTACTCCAGCTAAAATTGCTAATCCTAAAATTAAGGGAGTTTTTATCTCTGATTTCATCTAATCACCCTAGCAATACTAATTTGTCTAAAAGAGGAAAGTTTGCAATGTATGCCAACTGATTTGTAAATACAAGAATTCCTAAAATTATGATGAATCCGCCCAATATTAAATTGTAAAATTTTAGATGCTTACTCATTGATCGGATTACTCTTGTAGCCCTTGAGAAAAATACTCCCATCACAACAAATGGGATTCCTAACCCCAGAGAATAAGCTAGCAACAAATGAAAAGATACAGATGGTGTAGTTGCAGCTAAAGTTAGAATTGTTCCAAGGATTGGACCAACACATGGCGTCCAACCTGCAGCAAAAGCAAGACCAAAGACAAAAGATAGAGGATAACTAGATTTTTTTCTTTTTGGGAAGAATTTTTTTTCTACATTTAGAGAACGAATCTTTGTTGATAGCAACAAGAATAATCCAAATGTTATGATGATTATTCCTCCAATGTAATTTAGACTTTGTATTAAACTGCTAGACGCACTTGACAAAACACTATTAATCAAAACTCCCAAAGCAGAAAATACAACTGAAAATCCTAAAACAAAAAATACAGTATTTAGAATTATACTTGCTCTATTAATTACAATGACAGATCCGCTTTTGGAACCAAGTTCTGTAATTGTAGTGCCTGATATGTATGCAAGAAAAGCTGGAATCATTGGCAATATGCAGGGAGCAACAAATGATCCTAAACCGGCAATAAAGGCTACAAGTATCGTGACATCTGTCATAAATACTGTATATCAATTGAACAATAAAACTGATTATCCAAATTGGGCCCAAATCTTTTTTGATTAAACTTTAAGGTTTTTGTAATTTGTTAGGTTATTTAGGCATAATTTTGGATATTTATCCACACTAGAATAGAGTCACTAATTTTTGCATGTCTAAAGATGTTTTTTAATCAGTTTTTTCTGTAAATTTTTTCGTTTATCATCTTCTTTTATGTTTAAGATAGTTGGATATTATTTTCTCTGCCATCTCATCAGATGTTATGTCATGTCGATGTGATTCGCCAGCAAGTTTTTTTGCCATATTTTTTGACAAGCGGAGAGAGATGTTTTGCTTTAGTTGCATTGCCTTTGCACGTTTTAGCAATTTTTCATGAGATGCTTTTGGTGAACGTACTAGTGTAGTAATGTATTTTTTTCGTAGATTTGAATCAAGATGGGATATTTTCTGTAGGATTTTTTGTATCTTTGGGATGTTAGGTATTACAAGGTAAATTTTTGTCATTTCGTCTCTTGTTGCCATTTTAGGAACTAGAGATTTTAGGCTATCAGGAACTCCAGCAAATCCCAAATATTTTTTCAATGTAGTCATTGACATACCCATTGACTTTGCTGCAGCTGATTTTCCAATTTGTTCGGTTAAAAACTTGCATGCTTCTGCAATATCTTTGTGATTCATGTCGTTTCGGTGGATATTTTCTACAACAGAGGCTGCCTTTGCGTTTTCAAGATTGTATTCTGTCTTTTTGGTAATAAGATGAACTGGAATTTTTTTTGCCCCAAGTAGGTTCATAGCGGCAAGTCGTCGCTGACCTGACATTAACAGATACGTGTTTCTGTCCTGTTTTTGGACTAGTGGCGGGTTTAGCAGTCCCTCGTTTTTGATTGACTTTGCAAGTTCTGCTATACCTTCTCTGTCGAGTTTTCGAGCTTGTGCCTCCTTCCAAACCTTGATTTTCTTAATTGGAAGCTCCTTTAACCTATAGGTGATAATTGGCTTGTACTTTTTTGTCACGGTTTTTTCTTGATATCTTCTTTCTTAAGTCATGATAGTCTATTGTAAGTAATTTTAGACTTTAATTCTTCAAACCAAATTTGGCGTTAAATTAGTAAATTATCAATATTCTCGCTAGGTTTGGCAGTAACAATTTGTACAAATCCAATAAGTACCTTGAACAAATAGATATTATGGTTTACAGATTCTCTTGCTGACGGTTGGAATGTCCAAAAATTTGTGAATAAAATTTGTTCCAAAATACATGATCTAATCGGACTAGCTACAAACTTTTATTAATTTTTTTTTTAATTTTCTCATTTTCATCAATAGAGAGTATTATTCGCCTATAGAACCCTTTTTTGAGTTCTAGAGTAAGAAATGTATGCTTTCTTGTAACGTACCAAAATTCTCTTCCTCTATCAGTAAAGTACGTCCCAGCTTTTATCAGACCTGGAAAAAAAGATCCTGGTGCCTTAATCTCTCTAAAGGATTGACATGGATCTTTTGTATTTGCATTTAAAATATCCATTAAAGGAATTATAAACGACTTGTGTATTCCAAATATTTTTTCTATGGTGCTAAACTTGATGTAAAGATACTTGTCATCTGTTGATATTTCCATAATATGATATTGTACTAGATAATATTTGTAATTTGAGTATTAAACTAGATTCAATATTTTAAAAAAAAAGAAAAAAGGAAGTTAGTTGCTTCCAATAATGAATACGACATTTGCTGTTGTGGTTACATCCTGATCAGATGAGAATATTGGTGTTGGGGCAGATTCTTTTGCCATGGTATCATATCCCATATTATATACGGGCATTGGTGATGGCATTCCAAAATCAGATAGAGAGATTGTCTTTACTCCAATAATTTTGTAATTCAATGGAATCAAAGCGTTCTCTGCTTTTTTCTGTGCATTTTGTATTGCCTGACCAATCAATTCATCTTGGATTTGCATTTGTAGTTTGGGTGAAAGACTTAAAGTAGACAGAATCTACTCTATTTGCACCAGCTGCTACTGCACCATCAATAATGTCAGCTGCAGATGTTAGTTTACTGGTTTCTACAGTTACAGTATTGGAAACTCTATATCCTACTAATTCCTGTGTCCATCTTTTGGTGAGTGGTTCTTCATATCCTTCGTAAACTGGATAAATGTTGAAGCTGGCAGTACTAATTTCATCCTCCGCAATTCCAACAGATTTGATTGCTTCAATTATCTGATTCATAGATAACGAGTTTGCATCAAGTGCTTGTTTTGCAGTCTTGTTTTGCATTTCTACGCCAAACTGTACTACTAACAAATCTGGTTTTTTAGAAGTAGTTGCAGTACCAGTTACAGAAATTGTTTTTTCACTGGTTGAAACTGCCGTAACGTTTTGTCCTGCATCTGATGTTGTTGCTTGTGCTGCATCTGATGTTGTTTCTTCTTGTGCTGTAACACCCTTGTTCCCAAGATAAAGTGAGCCTATTGAAGCCAATACAAGTACCGCAAGTGCGATGCTTGTCATAACAGTCAATGTCTTTTTTTGGTGTGTTAATGATGTTTTCATCGTATTATGTAAAGTAATTTAGAAGATAAGGTTTGATTAAATTGCGATTTAACCACAAGTCTTAATAAGAAAAATTCAGATGTTATTCTTAACTATCAAAACAATTGCTAGTATAGTAGTGATTCAATGATTGATCAATTTTTGATTATGCCAAAATAAAATTACATTCTTTTCAAGTATAATCTGGAAAGTTAGTAAAATATGCATAATGAGTAATTCTATCTAATTTAAAAAAAAACTAGGCACAAACAGCAAGTTTAGATTTTAGTAAAAAACATCTACCACATTTAGGGAATTTTACCTCTGAATCATATTCAATCTCCCCTATTGCCTTGCCACATTGGGAACAAACAATTGATTTTGTATCATACAGATTCATTTAGATCACCAAATTTTGCAAACTTGTTTCCATTTGGGGCATGAATTTTTTGACAATTGTTTGTGGTTCCAAGTCGTTTTGGCAAATTATTACCAAGACATCATCATCTAGAGGAATATTTATGACATTTGTCCAACGTCGTTTTGAAAAGACGTATTCAACTGTCCCAAATTTACTGTCAAATTCACGTTTCATTGAAAACTCTAAGGCGATTTCCATCAAAAAAACCTCAAAACTTTTCTCATCCCCAAAGGAACTAGGAAATTTTTTTGGCTGTCCTGCGATAATCCTTCCTTTGTTATTTACAACACATGCCAATTGGATCTGTTTATCGGCTTGGAGATTCATACAAATTGAATTGTATGTTACCGTTTTTTCTAGGGTTAACAAAGACATTGTTTAGTTACCTCCAAATTGGCTAGTTTGTCTTCAAACCATTTTTTGTTACATTCTAAACAATCAATGTCTATGGCTTGGGTTTCTCCATTTACGGTGATAAAGACATCAAGAGAACCGCAATGCACGCAAGAAAACCTATAATCTGGGTATGGTGGATTCTGGATTATTTTTTGCAGTGTTTCCAATAATGGGATTCTTGTGGTTTCTTTTTTTCCTCTCTCAAATTTTGAACCGATTCTTACTGGATCTTTTGAAACCAGTGTTTTTGTTGGCTCGGTTTGCCAATCTGTTTTTGAATTTTCATTTGATTGCATGTTAGTTATTTTATTGTAAAGTTAATAACCAATGTGAAACATCTATCTAAATTCAAAATATTATTGAAGCATAACACACTACAAAATAAATTTTATTTGAAAATATAATTAGATAGATGTATTACAAAAAATGAAAGTAACTGTTTCAAGCAAAAATATGAGCCTAATTAAAAATAAAAAGAATTGGTAAAATCATTTGGATTTATTCAAATGATTTGATTCAGATCAAACATTATTGTCATACATCATCGTTGTCGATGTCATAGTTTGGTCTTTCTTGCTGTTTTTTGATTCTTTTTGTATTCATTAATGTATGTTGTACAAATTTGATATTTGAGCTTAGGGAAACAATTGACTAAACCAATTTTTAGAAAATGAAAAAACAACTATGGTTTTGATCATCTGGGTTAGTCAATTGTACTATTACAATTAAATGATGGGTATTCGATTTTGTAAACAAGCTGAAAGTTTAGATGTGCGAACTACATTTTATCAATACAAGAAGGCTGGTGGATTTTGGATGATAATCAAAACAGTAATACTCAAAGAGTGTTACAATTTATTCAGCAAAATCCAGGTTGTCATCTCAGAGAGATCAAAAGGGAATTAGATATGGCCATGGGTACAGTTCAATATCATCTTAATTTGCTTGAAAAAGAAGGTAAGATAATTTCAGAGAAACAGTATCTTTACAAGAATTATTTTCCAATCGGTATGTTTACCCCTGATGAAAAAAACATCCTAAGAGTTTTGAAACTAGAAACCTCAAGAGATATCATCATGTTTGTTATAGAAAAATCCAATCCAACTCAGACAGAGATTGTTGAAAAACTAGGCATTTCTGCAGCCTCAATAAGCTGGAACCTTTCTAGATTAATAGAATCAGGAATAATAGGAGAGAGAAAAGATGGAAAATTTAAGCGATACGTGATGCTTGAAAATCCCAAAGACATTGTTGCATTAATGAAAAATTATCATCCTAACATGTGGACTAATTGGAGTAACAGGCTTGCAGAAATGTTTCTAGCGTTCTCAAAGGAGGAAAAACAATGATTCTTTCAGGTATTTTTCTTGATAGTTGGTTGGATTTAGGGGAGATAATTGACCTTGGGATCATGTCTTTTTCAATAATTTTGTTTGTCATGTCAATAACTGCTTATAGAAATACCCATATGAAAAAGATAGCCTTTGCAGCAGTTGCATTTGCATTGTTTTCAGTACAATTGTTTATCGAGTACTATTCGGAAGCAACCAGTATATTTGAAGATCAATTAGATCTAATTTTGCCAATCATAACATTGTTGATTTTACTCTTGTTCTTTTTTGGAGTCGTTAAAAAATAACGATAGTAAGACTGGATATTTGTTTTAGCAGTCACATAATAGAATATTTAGACTAGTGTATCTCAAGTATAAAATACTAGAAAATATCAAATTTTATGGATGTGCCTGATGAATCATGTAGAATGTGTGGAGGATCACTTTTTGAATATTCATTTTGTGCAGTATGTAAGGTAGTAATTCAAGAAATATGCTCAAAATGTGGAGTGAGGACAAGTGAGCGTTTTCATCTAAATTGTTTTGTTAAAATCGAAAAAATACAGATATCATCTACTCATTCAATTGCCTAATTTTATTTTCAGATATTATACACACATGAAAATAATCCTAATAATTTTTTTGGAGTTGATTTTATTTAGGCACTTGTCCCTCAAATGTAATAAGCAATTTAGTAGAATTATGTTTTAGGTGATAGACTAGAACATTCGACCAAATCTTACTCCGACAGTTGTAATGGTGTTTAGGTGAAAACACCATTACAAAATTTTGAACAATTACATTGGAGGTGAGGTTTTTCATTAGATCGACCTAAATCAAGAAGTAAATTAAAACTAAGAAATTACTAAGAGAGATGTTATTAATTATTACGTAACATTGTTACAGATCATTGTATAGTATTAGTTTAAATCTACTTTGAGGTAACTCTTACATGTCAAGCCCAAGGCCATATTTTTTATCAAATATTGTATTTATTTTGGTAAAATATAATCAATTATTTTTGATCCAAATGATTTGTATCTGGGATTTTGTACCTAATGTACAAAATTACTTTTAGAAAAAAGGAGGCATATTTTTGGTTGAATTTAGAAAAGGCAATAATTGATAAAAAAGCAAATCTTGAAAGATTTGCTACATAATATTTTATCTCTAGAATAATCTATTCAGGTTCATATTTTTATTCAAAATGATTATCATGATTTTGAGATAAACAAGCAAGAAATTTTATTGGTTTATTCAACTTTTTATTAAAAAAAGAATATAATTGAGAAAATTAACAACCAACACCAATAATCAAAGTCTATTTTTCTTTTTTTTCTCTAGCTTTAGCATGTCCTTTTTTGGCTGCATCTTTTGCATTATCATATCCTCTAGTTCCCAATTCTGCACCCTTTTCAATACCCTTCAATGTTGCATCTTTAGCGCTATCATATCCTTTAGTTCCCAATTCAGCTCCTTTTTCAATTCCTTTTTCGGCACTATCTTTTAGTTTCTTAAATAATCCCATATTCTCCCAAAAGGGTTCTGTTAAATAAAGAATAAGATTCATTCTTATTTCTTTAACTGTATGATTTCCATATAATTAGAAATCAAATACAGATTTTTGATTTTTATCTTTAAATTCCAACTCTTCAAAATCCAATATTGAACTAAGTGTGTTTGACAATGACGGTACAAAACCCTCAAGATAATTATTCATTACCACCCACGAAAACTTGACATGTTCATTTTTTTCTAGATTTTTTAATCTCTTAGCCCACTTGCAAATTATCGAGTAATTGTTGAGACTGTCTTGAAAATATCTGATGCTTCTTTAATGGTCTCTTGAACGTTATGAATGGTTCCAGATTTTTTGGAAGATGCTAATGTTATAGTCAATTCATTGATTAGATCTTTAATAGATACAAACATTTCTTTAGTGGCAACACTTACCTCGCGAAGATCCTGACCACTGATATTATTTTCTGAACCGTAATCAAATGAATTAATTTTTTCTTTGGCAGAATTTATTAGATCTGAAGCTTTGTCAATTACACCGGTTTCTTTTAGTTGTTGCATGGTATTTTGCATCTTTGTGGCAGCTTGATTTACATTTTCTGAAATTAAACGAAAATTTTCAATGTTCTTTACCATTTCTGGTGTTTTTAGACTTTGGATGATCTCATTAACTTTTGATGCAGTTTCTTTGACATTATTCAATGATTCCACAACGCCGGGAGTACCTATCTGCCGCATTATTTCTACTGCATCAGAAGCAGTTACCCTAATGTCATGTAGTTTGCTAGGTTTTTTCTCTTCCATGTTAATTCAACTCCTCAATTCTTACTTTTGATGTTATTTTGATTAATTTGTCATTTGAATCAATTTCGTGTGGATTGATCTTGATTGTTTGACGCATTTGTATAAGAAAGATAAAACCACCAATTGCAAATATTGAATGTAGTATTCCAAATCCAATACTGTTTGTAAAAAAGTCGTTTAGAGCCAAAAAAAGATTTAGACTTGCTAAAGAGAGAGAAATAATTGGAAAATATCTGCCCACTTTGATTAACACATCTAACAAGTGGACAAATATTCCAACCTTAGTAGATTCAGACATTGAGGCCATCATTGTTTTAGTTCCTTCCTACTTTCTCATTCTCTACATTGTTTGTCATGTTAGAGCTGCTTTGTGTCTTAGACCTTTCATCATCTTTCCAGTTGCATGACCCGTTTCTCTTTTGACTATTTCAAGTCCATGCTGAATGGCTTTTGTTGTTTCAGGTGATGCTCTTCCAGCATCAGTCGTAATTTCTTTTACAGTTGCTACTGACTCTTTTGCAGATTTCAGAGTGTTTTCAATGACACTGGCAGTATCGACCACAACTCCCTTTCTTTTCAGTTCTTTTGTTGTTTCGTTGATGTCATTTACAGTATCTCTAACTGCTAAGGAGGCTTGATGTATTGCATCAGCCATCTCTGGGATGGCACCGCTTTCGCGAAGAGTTTTCATGGTTTCCCTCATTCTAAATGAATACTCTCTGATGTTCCTTGAGACATTTTGGATGGCTTCAACTGTTTCTATTGCTGTCCGCTGGTGGACTTTGTCTTCTTGCGAAGATTGGATTTGGTTATGTGTGTAATCTTTCATGATCTACGTTATACGAGATTTTCTTAATAAGACTCACTAACAAATTAATCGTACAAATGATCCATGTCATGAAGAAACAAATTATTTTAAAAATAATCGCTACTAAATTAAAAATAATATTGTATTATTATTTTGTTACAATTTTAGAATAGAAATGTTTTTTGATCCAACTTTTAATTTACATTATTGATTAACAAAATAAAAACTGAAAATTTCAAATTGGAAAAACCATAATACTAGTTCGAGACTACATTACAAAAAGAAAGTGATACTATTGGGTTTGTTCAAGGTGATGAGGACAATAAGCTGAAGAAAAACTCAGTTCAAAATTCGCTTGCACTTGTATCCTCAAAAGAATTTTGGAGTGTATCAATTCTCGCAATGAGTACAGCAAGTTTTGGATTTCCAAAAGACCGATGTGCCAAAATTCTTATTCCTGAGTCTGTAAGTTTTATGGTATAAAATTTGTATTCCTCTCCTGAAATCATTGAATTTTGTTTAGACAATGAAGATGTGTTTTATCATTTTCAAAACAATTGAAATTATTGTAAATTAATTCAGGATTTATTTTATTGTCGATCAGGTTGAATCCAAGGAATTGGAGTTTCATCCAATTCATATATGATGTAGAAAATAATCTATTATGAAAAATGATTTGGTTGTAAGAAAAACTGTAAAGATTAATGCTGATGCGTCCAAGGTTTGGAATGCAATAACAAATCCAAAAATGATCAAAAAATATCTTTTTGGAACTAAAGTAAACACAGATCGGAAGGTTGGTAGCGAAATAATTTTTCAAGGAAATTGGCAAGGAAAAAAATTTATGGATAAGGGGGTAATAGAAAAATTTGAGATTGAAAAATTATTCCAATATACGTACTGGAGTGTATTTTCAGGCCTAGAAGATAAGAAAGAAAATTATTCTTTGGTTACCTTTGAGTTAAGTGGAGACGACAAGATTACAAAGTTGACGGTTTCACAGAAGGGCTTTGCAGACAAGACATCGCAAGAACACTCTGATAAGGGTTGGAGTATGGTTATGCAAAAAATCAAGGAACTTGTAGAAAAATAGTATTAGAAATGATATTTATTTTTAGATTCAAAAATGGCAGGGCCTGAACTGACAGTTAGTATGGGCCCACAGGTTCTCTAACTAACAGTTAGTACGAGTCCAAGAAATTTTGTTCGAAAAGGTGACAACAAATGTGCAGTAA
>CAWGRV010000009.1:0-42223 GCA_963825095.1 uncultured Nitrosopumilaceae archaeon | reverse complement strand
ACCAAGAGCTTTAGAAGGTTTACCTGACCTATTTCATTTAGCAGAATGATACCAGACATGCTGCAACTCACACACATGATTTTTGAGAGTGAGGTCTGCATTTCAACATTTGTCAAGGATAGGGCCATCCTGCAGTTAAATACGTAAATCTCTCTTGTCACATTATTGATTGCCAGGCCGAATCTGTAGCCGGAAAAAACTAAATTGTCACTCGGAAGAAGATATTTTTTCACTTGATCCAAAACATCACGACACAAGAAACTAACAAAACTGACAGATGATCGATGTAATATGAACAAGAAATCGATTTGTTCGAAGGGTGTCAAACTGCTCATATATTAGAGCATTCAGATATCCGAATGAGCAATCTTAGGTGAAATCCAAAGAATTCAATAAATGATGATTTTTTCAATTTTTTATTTTGATGAATTTTATGAATCAAGATAACAAATTGCCCTATGGGTTAATTTTTAAATAACATCCTTAATATTCTTTAGTGACAACATCACTCCCTAAATATCACGTGAGGAACCTGAAGGATTATTCGTATCTTTGGTTAATCTATTCGAAATCCCAATTTTTTATTTGCTTACTTGGTTCATAAATAAAAATATTAAAAATCTTAATGGACTCCTTGTGCTATTTTAATCTGTTTGGCGGATATTTTATCATGCGGATCTTATTCACAGATAAATAAAGTAGAATCATTTTTATGATAAATCTCTCTTATTTTTTATAAAACTTGTTATTGTTTGTCTACAGAAGGCACACCTGAATTGGATTTTCTTCGAGGGATCAATCAATGCATCATTTTTGCGTTGATTGATTTTCCTCAAGCAATCAATGCAGGAATGATGTCCACATAAGAATTTTAATTCTTCTTTTGTTTCGCAACAAATTTCACATGTTTCTGTAAACAAATATTTATCCTTCAATATTTCAATTATTTGTTCAGTTTTAATATCGCACTTGAGGAGACATACGATTCCCTGGCTTAGCCCATTTTCAATTAACAATTTTCCGATTTCAATTGTTGGATGTTGATCAATGATTTCCTCAAATAGATCATTTGCTTGATTGAAACACGTTTTTTTAAGAGGCTGTATTAAACTTTGACAAGCTTCAAAGTAGTGTCCTTCTTGTAAATAATGGTATCCCAGGGCGATATAACATCTATAACAGGATAGTGAAATACCTTCCTCTAACATTTTTAAACCTTTGTCCCTTTGGCCTCTTTTCAAATATAATGGTCCCAAGTCTGCATGTGAATAAAAGCGTTCCTTACCGATTTCATGGGCCTTCACTAGGTGTCGAAAAGCTTTTTCACGGTTGTCAGTGCAATTATAATATCTGTAATATCCTAGACTCTGATAAAATTGATCTTCCATTTTGTCCAATATTTCTTTTGCTTTGCTGAAGTTTCCAGAAAGATTATAGGCCACGGTCATATTGAATTCATCTGTAATATCTTTTTTATGCTTCTCTAAAAAATTCGCCAGAAATTCATAACGGTTAGGATCCTCAAAGACAATAGTCATATTTTCTTTTGCAAAATCATAGCATTCATAATATTCTAATTCAATTCCCTTATAAATTGTGCCGATACACTCAGAAATCATATTCCATTTCAAAAATTTTTTACTAACGTATAGCAAAATATTCACATCATTACTATTTTTATATTCTCTCAATAATCTCCAAAATTTGAATTGATCGTGATCTTCGTAATAATCGATCAATTCGTAAATATAAGTATCGAACCCATTTTTTGCTCCCAATTCAGCCAAATATCTTTTCTTTTCTTTATCCTGTTCATGATTGAAAATAGTATTTAAGGCTTGCCTACAACCTCCTTTTGCGCATTTTGAAACTTCTTCCAAGAAACACTCTTTCTCTCTTTCAAAACACCATAAATACAAAAATTTGCAACATATTATATTTTCTTTTATCCCCATTTCAAAATATTTCCTAGATAATTCCTCATTTTTTTTATGAAAATAGTTTATTCCTAAATTTGAATATGCACGTATTGATCCATGTCGGAGCGCTTCTTTAAAACATTCTATTGCTTGATCTACGGTGGAATCTTTCAAACAGCCTTTGGCATTATATGCCAATCCGATTCCATTTTGAATTGCCAGATCAATATATTTTTTTGCTTTATCATCGGATTCATTTTCTTGCTCAACACCATAGTAATGAGCCAATAAAAATTGGGCTTTCGGAATATAATCATGAAGATGAAATAGTTTTATGTGTGATGGTTGAAATCTTATAGTTTGCCCTTTAGCACAGAAACATCTTTTTCTATCTGTATACAAATTGAAGTAATGATCTATGATTTTATGCACGTCTGGTATCACTTTTTCCTCTGGTGCATCACTCTCAGATTTAACTAGAGGTGTGTTACTTGCATATTTTTCCATTTAAGGGAATAATGGAATTCATAAATGGATTGCTTTATTAAAGATTCATTTGAAAATTATTTTTTCAATTTTTTAATTTAATAAGCGCCAGCAAATTAAAAAATAGGGGTGCAGGATGCGCCAGCATCCGATACATCGATTTTTTATTGATGAATGCAAAATAAGAAAAGGATACACTGACAGCAATTATGACACTCATAAACATAAGTCATTTTTTGCCAAAAACCATTCAATTTCAATCATATAATTCTTTCAAACCAGGGAATCTAAAACATTGACAATGATGCCGAAAACAAGTAAATACAAAATAAACACATCCAATAAATGCCGTTTGAATTGTTCTCCTGAAATGTTATATATTTTGAAAAATTTTACCAAAATAGATACAAATATTGCACCAATCAGACCTGTTATCAAGAATCTTTGATTTTTTCTTAAATTAAATTTATTTGCTATGACGAGACCAAAAACATTTAATGTTCCAAGAAAAAGTGGGGCTATGAATGTGTAGTTTTTGTATGAAACATTTATCTTGTCCCCATAACCCGCAACTGCGAGAAAATATAAAATAAATACTGGCCAAGAAGATCCTATAACGAAAGATTTCACATATTCATTCATTACTATTATTGGAGATATATTATTTGACTTTATTTTTGTCTTTCAATATATCGCTTAATAATGCTTTATCGAATCCTATATTAGCTTCCTTTTTCGTTCTAAATCTTCCAAAATCATTATAATTGGCTATTGGATGAGACAAAAATATCGTCGTGAATAGGAAATTATTTTTGAATCCGGTCATAAAATTTTTGAATCTGTTAGCGCAAGCTATCGTATAGGCACTTTTATTAATCACAGCATGCCAATACCATGGAGGATTGAATAGCATATCCCCTTCATCCAGCAACATTTCGTAACGCGGTATATTCAATACATAGTCTCCTTTTTTTGCACTACATATATCTAACTGACTCACTGAAAATAATCCTGTTCTACTCAGTAAAGGTTTTAATAATTTGGTATATTTTGGATGTATCAAATACCATAGCTTTTGCCCCTTTATGTTGTAGAAAAAATTTCCAGTTAAAGCACAATGCAGAGAAGAACCTGTATCTTTACCGCCAATAAATAAGTTTGTAATGTGGACTTCGTTTTTAATATCCTCACCACTGTAATATTTTATTTTTTCCAAATCTAAAGAATCCAATAATTCAGGATGATATCCAAATATTCTACTGACATTGTTTATATACATTTTGCCTCCGTTTTTAATACAATCCACGAATTCTCTTATCGTGACATAGGCGTATTTTCCTGTTTCATTCGTAGTAAGATATTTCTGATGGGCCTTGATGTCAGCATTTTCTATTATTGGTAATTGTGTATCTCCGTACTTTTCTGAAAAATAATCTAAATTCCATTCTCTGACTGCATTTGTGTCTTTTATAAATTCTTTAACAACCAATGGTGTGCTTAAGTTATTTGTCAGTTTCATAAATTTCTCTTTTGTTAATTCAGATACGTGAATCCATGGTATACTTTCTGGCTCAATATAATTTTTGAATGATGAAGCATTACAATTCATATTATTCAGCTTATCGTTTATTTTGCTTACAATATTCCTCAAATTTTTTTCTTTATTATCAGATTCTTTTGTACTTAAGTTAGTTCCAAAATGACTATTTAATATGGATATTATTTCATAAAAATATTTAATTGTGAACAAAAATAAGAACAACAATACAAACCCTATTATGAATACTGACCGCTCCATTGTTCTTTTTTAAATGTTTTTAGGTTATTTGATTTGATTCTATTATAGTTTCATCTTTTTGGCAATTAGTAAAAATTAGTATCATGCTATAAACATTATTTTTCCAAGAATGAGCTTTTGATTGTTGTGCAATGGCACCAAATTTCATGTCAGTATCATTCAGTCGGATTCGAAAGCTTCTAACCAAAAAAGTATAATAGCATAATTATTATTTTTGGGCCCAAATGCATATTGAGATTTTGCACAAATAATAAACAAATCAATTTTGAATAGAACAGTCATACACGACTTTGATTAAGATTCTGTTTCCTCATCATCTGTACTTTTGTTGCCATTTGCTTCGTACTGTTTGATCCATTTTTTGACACCATTCCCAGATACATTGTAGTATCGGCCTGTTGCAGCCAAGCCCTTTTCCGCAACTGCCTTTTTGAGAACCTCATAGCTCGGTCTTGGTTTTTTCGCATTCGCTACCGCCAAATTATTACATTTTCTACATAATTTCGATTTTCTACAAATTTCCGTGTTACAAATCGGACAGTAGCTTACCTCACGTTTCCTTTTCGTAGAATAGACTTGAATGTTGAGATGACTCACATCTTTGAAACTCCCATCGTCGTATATGATTTTCACGATTTTCTTCGATTCTTTTGATTCTGTGGGATTCAAGATTTGCCGAAGCTCCATACACTTCAGGCCAAAAGTAAAAGACATGTTAAAAAATTTAATTTTCAATTTTTTGAGCATAAAATTATGCACAAACTATTTCATCTAATAATTTTTCTATTTCAGTTTGACCTTTTTGAATAAAACAATGTTTCAATTTATAGGCCAAATTTTTTTTTTTGTCTACCAAAACCCTCAAAATAGAATTGAATTTGCGTCTAAATTTATTTAACGAAAATAAATATTTTCTATTCAAATAATATAAAAAAATGGCTAAATCTAAAAAAGGCAGAACAAGCAGGAAATCCAAAAGAAAATCAGAAGTAAATCCAAAAGGAATCCAAAAGGATCCCGCTGGAAAATGTCCACCAGGTTACATTGAAAGAGCTGGTTTTATGAGAAGCTCTTACAATAGAAAAGGTGGAATTCATGTTAAAGGCACGCGTGTTGGAACAGCTTGCACTCCACATAGAGGAAAACGTAGAGGAAAACCTGGAAAAACTCCTGTATCAAAAGCTTGGTCCAAAAAAATCACAACGAAACCGAAATACTCTCTGAGAAAATATGGTTATTCCACCAAAAAAAATGCTCAATCAAGACAAGCCGCGATTGAGAAAGCTCTTAAAATAGAGAACCCTTTGAGTGTGATGAGACATTTGATTCTCAGAGCGAATCTTCAGGCTCAAGATCCATTGGGTAGAGAACCACAAAGGATTATGAGACAAGATATCGATTGGCTCAAAGGAGTTTATTCTCGTTGGAAAGAAAGACATGGGCCAGTACATATACATAGAGCAAAAAGTAGAAAATCGAAAACAAAAAAATCCAAAACTAAAAAATCTAAAAAATAATAAGGTCTCCGCGCTACAGAATGTCTTAAGAAGATTGATTATTCTTTCGGGCATTTATAACATGGTCCATCTTTGACATATCTTCCTTTTTCCTCATCATATTCACAATTATTGAATCTTTTATCAAACGAACCCGTAATTCCATCATTATAAAAAGAGATAAACTCACCACAGTTTTTGCATTGCACATTAATTTTATAGATTGAATAGGAAAGAAATAGAATACCTTCATCTAAGTCTACTTTCCCACTAAAAGTGCCAAAAACAGCTAATCTATATTCTGGTGTAGGAATTAGTTTTTTGAATTCGTCAACAACACAGTTCCCGCAGATCAATAAATTTTTATTAGTTTTCCGAGAGATAATCATAAAATTACCGGTCATACCTAAATGATTTAATAAATGCAAATTGACCAGTTTTTCATTCTTCAGTGCTCGTTCGATGAATAGTTTATATTCAGAACTTTCATTATCCAGAGTTTTTGGCAATTCAAACTCGCTAAGATATTTTACTTCTTTAAAAAAATGGCTGATCCATTGATTTTTTTTACATTGGCTACATGTCTTTTTTATTGCCGACAAAATATAAAACAGTTCACCATTTTTCGGAAATAAAATATATTTTTTATTTCTGCTTCCGGGATAAGTCTTCCGGAAAAAACACAACTCGCATAGCTTTACACCATTTAGGTCAAAATTAAAATTATTATTTGTGCATGGATTTTCGTATGAATTGATGTCGAGAAGTGTAGATTTTTGATGAAGTAATTCCATATCTTCAACAATATTATATTTTTGGTACATTTCTTCTTTTAGTTCGTGATGACATTTCTTGTAATTATGGCATCTCATTTAACAGAAAAACGATTATAGTTTTTATATGTATTCAAAAGTAAAAAAACAATATCTTTTTGGTGCATCATATTAATATCATGCAAAGATTCCATGCTTGAGACACATTGTATCAATATGATGACTCCCGAGCAATTGATCATAAAGCATGATACCATTGCGTGGAAATCACATAAATCGCCCGCGCCGAAGGCGCACAAAGTACTAAATCCTTTTCTTATCACACATTAGTGCCACGCGATGGGACCATGCTAGAGATAAATTGCATAAATTTGAATTATCCCATGCAAATAATTCAAAAGCACGGTACCATCGCGTTAAAATCATATTTCACTTTCTATGACTATCCAAAGCACTTATGCCTTCGCCAGGATCGCCTCTTAGATTGTTGCGAGGCGATTATTTATAGTGCGTTAAATCCTTTTTCTATGATATATGAGTGCCGCGCGATGGTTCCACGCGTTGGAACGACTTGCTCGAGATTTCAATCATATCGTTGCAATGTACCTTAAGCGTGGAACCATCGCGTGATATCTAAATGGCACGAAAGAAGGACAAAAATTTTCGCTTCGTGCGAGTATAAATTAATTCATTTTTAAGAAACTACCGATTCTTTGTTTACAAAATGCACACTTAAAATTCATTTTTTTCAAACAATCAATGCAGGAATAATGTCCACATGAAAATTTTAGTTCTTTTTTCGTTTCGAGGCAAATTTGACATGTTTCTTCGAATAAATATGCGTCATTCAACATTTCGAGTAATTGTTCATTTTTTATATCGGATTTCATGAGACACATGATTCCCTGGCTCAGTTCATTTTCGATTAATAATTTTCCGATTTCAGCTGTCGGATTGTGATCAATTATTCTTTCCAATCTATCATTTGCAAACTTTCGATGATTTTTTAAGGGTTCTATTAAATTTTGGCACGCTTCATAGTAATGGCCTTCTTGTAAATAATGATCTCCTAGAGCAACGTAACAACTACTAAGAGACAATGAAATGCCCGCCTCTAATATTCGTAGACCTTTATCTCTTTGGCCTCTGTTTAAGCATGCTGTCCCTAAATCCGCATATGAATTAAAACTTTCTTTATCAAGTTCATATGCCTTTTCGAGATGTTGAAAAGATTTTTCCGCATCATTCATCATATCATAATACTTGAAATATCCCAAATTTTGATGGTAAGGATCTTCTATTTTATCCAGCATTTCTTTCATTTTATCTGATTTTCCAGAGTAACCATAAGCGAGAGACAGATTCAATTCATCTACAAGATTCTTTTTATGTTTTTCCAAAAAATTTGCCAGAATTTCAAAGTGTTTAGGATTATCGAATATACCATCTAAATGGTTTGCTGCAAAATTGTAACATTCATAGTCTTCTAGCTCAAGTCCGTTATAAATTGCACTCAGAGATTCAGAAATCATGTACCAGTCTGAATATTTTTTTGCAACATAGAGCAAAACATTCACATCGGTACTACTCTTGTATTCTGTCAATAATCTCCAAAATTTAAATTGATTATGAGTCTCATAATAATCAATTAGTATGCGAATATAGGTATCAAATCCTTTCTTTGCTCCTACTTTTGCCCAATCTTTTTTCTTTTTTTCATCGTTTTCATAATGGTATATCAAATTTAATGCTTCTCTGCACCCATCTTTTGCACATTTAGAAACTTGTTCGAAATAAGATTCTTTGTCTTTTTCAAACAGCTCTAGATATAAAAATTTGCAACATGGTATATTTTCTTTTATCCCCATTTCGAAATATTTGCTGGATAATTCCTCATTTTTTTTATGATGGAAGTATTGAATTCCGAGATTTGAGTATGCACGAGTTGATCCACATTGCATTGCTTCGTTAAAACATTCTATCGCTTGATCTAGGGCGGAATCTGCCAAACACCCTCGGATATTATGTGCCAATCCAATTCCATTTGTTATTGCTAGATCGATATATTTTTTTGCTTTTTCAATTGATACATTTTCTTCGAAACTATAGTGATAAGCCAATAAAAATTGGGCTTTTGGAATATTATCATGAAGATGAAATAGTTGTATATGTGACGGTTGAACCTTCATGATTTGTCTTGAGTCGCAGAAACACCTGTCCTGGCAGTGTATAAATCAAAATAATGATCTATGATTTTATTAACATTAGCCATTGCTTTTTTGTTTTATTATAATTGGTTATGAATAATATCAAAAGAAAATCAAATTTTCTGAGATATTTAAGTGGACAGTGTTTCAGTCGCTAATGTAGCGTCTACAGCTGCAACCAAAATTTATATCGACGATGAACATGTTAAAGAAAAATGGATGTGATATGTGTTTAAGCAATGATAAAAATTTGTTTGATTTGCCTAAAAAAATAAATTTGTTACGTGTCGCCAGGGAAGAAATGTCACATCATGGTTTATGACTATCATTTGTGAAAATATGAGTTTTATGGAGACCATTCAATGACAACTAAAATTCGTATAGCTATATTTTTGGTTTTTCTTGTGAATATATCCCCAATATCTATGCCAAAAAGGGCAAGAAAAAAAATGGGAGGGCCATGTATGCCCACGAAAACACAAATATCATATCCGCACAATTGGTACAAGCAATATCCGGGAAATATTTTGTAGAACGACAGTACTGCTTAAAACCATAAATGACACGGCCATCAACTGTAAAGTAGAGAGTGCAATAGAGAAGTAGTGCACTCATAATTGAGAATGTTACTATGGCAAGCAGTTTGGAATACTTGTATTTTCGTTCCGTTGCCGTATATATGAAAACTGAAATAAAAATTATAAGATTCATCGGAAACAAAAGTAGTTTTGAAATATGAATGTCACCAAGGCGAAAAGTATATGGATACATTTGCGGAATTCTGAAAAGCGAAAATTCGATAAGCGTTACGGTAGCGGCAATAAGAAAACTCACCGAATTTGGATTAAAAGGATGGGACTCTACCTCTTTCTTTTCATCTCTCACCATTATTATGTGATAAACTAAACATCCTTTTTAATTAAGAATAATAATCAATTTAATTATCAATTTTTTTTGTTGGCCAATCCAGGATGAAAAAGATAGAAAAAAACCATTTCATACAAGAATAAAAAATGATTTTCAAAATCGGAGAGTTTGGTTGGATACCAAACAAATACAATCCATTTGTTTTAGAGAATACTTATAGATATTTTCAACATGAAAATTTGAAAACCGAAATGGCTGCTTCTCTTTTTTGAATATCGCTACAACAATAAGTAAAAATTTTGGTCAAAACTTTAACATGGCCAAATATCGAAATTGTGCAGCTTTTCTGACATCGAGAATGTACCTGTTCATAATTCTGACGTGCGTTGCCGCAATTGACCCTCTTCCTGGCTATGACATGTTGGGTGGCAGTGTCGATCCAGTAACTCTTAATAAAGGAATTAATGTTTTTAATGCTTCTACTTTATGTCAGACTCCTGATCATAAGTACCTGATCGCTTGTGGAGTCAACGCTATTCCTATTCTCAACTACAATACCGAGATGATCTCAATGAGCTATACCTCGACGACGCAATATATGTACGATGGCAGCAGTCAGTTCTCATTCAGTGCTAGTGCGGAGTTTCCTCAATTTCAGATCAGTGGACATTACGGTCAAAGTATTTTAGACTACGTTAATACATTTAGTGATCAGTCAACTGTGATGATCAGCACGACAGCCGATATGCAGATGTATGAGATGTCACTGGAAGATGTAGTTTTTCCACTATCAGATTCATTACTTCAGGTGATCCAATTTCTCTCCAATGCCATCAGTTCTAATGATACAAGCGCCTATTCAACTTGGATGTATTATCTGGTAAACAATCTTCATGCGGCGACCATTACAACGGTTTATACTGGCGCCCGCCTTGAGGAATTCTTCTATGTCTACAAAGATTATTACGCTAGTACTGAGATCCAAACATCGCAGGGTTGTGCCGAAGTCCAATCTTCATTTGCGGGGATATTTGGCGGTACAGCCTCTACGAAATGGCATGTGACTACTGAAGAAATCGAAACTTTTCAGGAGAACATCGACCAATCCATCTTCAATGTGGTTGGTGGAAATTATGAAAATGGCATGACATTGGCCCAATGGCAGGCAACCGCTTATCAAAATCCGGCTACCCTGGCGTATATTGCCACCCCTTCTAATATCTATCTGACTCCTCAAGTATTGTCAAAATATGGTGTCGATTCTGATCATGCCGCGCAAATCTACCGCGATTATACCAATACTATTGGCGAATATCTAACCAATAATAGTTATTACGGTTGCTCCGATAGTTTCGCCGTTAATTTCAATCTTAGTACCACTATTGATGATGGTAATTGTGACTATGCATCCCCCAATAATTCTTCATTCGCCGGGTATTATGCTGTTTATGGAACTTGTTACAACGAGTATACTATCTGTGCTCCGAATGCTATCACTATCAATAACCTTTATACTGAAATTCTATCCTGTCCAACCTCATCTGACAAAATATCACTAACCAGGGAAAATATTGACGGTGGTACAGTAACCATTCTCAATTTGGTAGCATGCATGCACGAAAACATGCCGGCGTTTGGTGGTATTTATGATACTAGTACCGTGAATCCTATCACGCAAGGTTTTAACTGCCCAACTGGTATGACCTCGACCAAATTATACGGAGATGTTTCCATTTGCTTAACTAACGATCCGACAGCAACGTCATATCCCTTCAATGGTTATTATATTACCAGCAGTACCGGTTTATGTATTGGGAATGATTTCACAGCCAGTGGTTGTAGCTGTCCGGACACCTCCTTCAAATTGCTAACTCTCACTGATCAGACTAGTAGTGATTTTGGAGCTCTCGTTTACACTTTATGGGCCTGTTTTGGAATTACACCGTCCTACATAACTCCGAACAATACCGGTGGGATCATCCCTCTCAATTATCCGGCCAGCAAAGCATATACTCTGCCAAGTACTGAAACAACCATTCCATGGTTGATCATCACAATCGTGGTCTTTTCTATATTGACTGTTAGCCAGATAGCCATGATCATGACCATCATAATTTTATGCAGGAGACGCGGCAACTATCAGCCAATTGACTAATCAAAAAATAATTTTTTTATTAAATTCTGTCCAGCAAAAATTGAAAAAAAAAATCATAAACGAAATCATTACAAGAATAAAGTTTAGTCATTCTCTAAGATGGATTCGTATCAACTCCTAGTCAAAAGAGCAGCAATACTTCATCATAACGCTTTTGGTTTTCAACCACCAGATCAAGGCGTCAGAGATGAATTTGTCATTGCTTCAATAAGTGAAATAGGCAATAATCAAATAAAAAAAATAAATGAAATGGCAGACACCAAAACGGTAAAAGAAATAGATTGGGTAGGAAGATATTTCATTGGGGTTCACTGGACAGAATATAATAAGATAGAAACAATCTTCAATGTCATGTTGAAACTCGGAATGATTTTTATAACATGGAACAAATTATCTGCCAAATTTAATCCAGTTGTCGATAAAATTTACACGAGACAATTTGAAGAACTTAAAGCCATAGAGCATATAAAAAAATTTTTAGAGGATTTTAGACATGACTTTTATGGAGCCTACGACTTAAATTTAATAAACGATGCATGGTTAAACATATGGAATTGGAAAACAGATCAGGGTAAAGAATTTTGTACATTGTGCAATAAAAAGTTGTTCAAACCCCCGCCAAATATGGATCATAAGGATAACTATTTCAACTGGGACATTTTCAAAAATTGTGATTTCAGTACTCTGCTTAACATAGATTCGAAAGATAAACAAGAATCTAAAAACGAAGAAGATAAAATAAAAAAAGAAGAGCCCGAAGAAGAAGATGATGAAAAATATTGTCTGATCTGTATGGCAAATGAGCCCGATACAACAGTTTTCCCGTGTGGACATCATATCGTTTGCAAAATATGTTCCGTTAAATTAAGAGAAACACACGACGCAAAGATATGCGTCAAATGTAGGAGACAAATAACAAGTATTTCGGAATAAAACTGGTTTAGAAATGTTTGATCGATTATTGAGATATAAGGTATTAAATTTAGAGATCATCAACTCGAAAATGATGACACTGTCACAATTCTTATTGAAATTTTATAGGACGGAATATTATTTCAATCACCATTTCTACTATTTCACCAATTTTTCATTTTTCGAGGAATTGTCACTTCAAGGTGATCAATTTTTCTATTAATTTTACTATTGCGATAATGGCTCTGTTTCCGTTGATTCCTCAAAAACCCGACATCATATACCACATGAAATTGTTGCACTTCAATATATCTTTCATCTCCATGAACCAAACGGCAACAATAGTTATTCAAACAACAGAAACGTCGAAGAGCCGGAATATCAAGATATGATAGGATGATTAAATCCACATCTTTACAACCAGTAAATAGAGCTGGATGTTTCTTCTTTTTTGATTTGAACATAATAAATTTAGGAAATAACACAATCGAACTTCTTTTTAGCAAAGAAAAGGACAGTCATTTTGAATATGAAATTTTTTTATGAAGAACAAAAACTTTATTTTGACAAATGTTTCAAAATCCTGTTTAATCATAATCACACTAAATGTGAGAATTATTCTATCTAATTAAGGACGGGAACTTTGCGATCATTCAATTTATTTTTTGTTATCATCTCTAATTTTTTTTTAGTTGCGACCACCATTCCTCGATTATTATACAGAAGAAGCCTCAGAGATTCTTTATATCTTTCGGCCATTTCATCTGAATCTTTTTCGGCAAGGAATTTATTAAATTTTTTACGTGTCAACTCATCTAATGAATCATAAAAAGCTTCGAATTTATTTTCTAAAAATGTTTGTTTATCTTCTCTGATTGTTTTTAGTACCTCTGTTGCTTCTGTTAGATTCCACTTTTTCCCATCATAGGTAATGGCATGTTTATCGCGCATGTTGCTTATATAACAATTTTGATATTCCGGCATTTTCTCATTAAAATGAATGTATTTAACTAGAAAAGGTACAGCTTCGAAACCTTTCAGAAAAATTGTCTCGCATACATCTTCTGGCACATCCTTGTCTAGTGCCTCTTTACCGAAAGCTACTATATTAAAATTATTTACGATGTTTTGAGTATTGGTGCTCAGATCTGTTATGATATTATGGGAATTTATAACATCACCCGATTTATTTTTTTCAATTTGTAATAATTTATTTTCTAACTCGAGATTTTTATTTCTTAGTTCGTGATTTTCTTCCCTTATTTGTTTCATTTCTTCTAATATTTCTTTTATCAATAATTGATTTTCAGAATCTATGGCTTTTTTTTCTTTTTTCTGTTTACATCTATGTTCTACATGCCTTTTTAATGCGTCAGATCTTGTAAAAACAGATTTACAATTTGGACACTGGTGCATTTTTTGGTTTGATTTGGTGGAAACTGATGAATTGGTCGGTGGATTTTTGGTGGATATTTTATGACAGGGATTCTTTCTTTTTGTGTGATCTACGAATGTTGATTTCTTAGTGAATGTTTTACGACATCTTATACATTTATGCTCTACCATCTAATATCTATATATATCTATATATATTATAAATTAAGGTTTTGATCGCAGAATTCTGCTTTGCAAGCAGCAGAAATGGCAGAATAACCCACCGGAAGCTGAGTCTTCAAGGCGAGAGAGAGATTTCGTTCACAAATTTTCGTATAAAAATTTTAAAGATCATGTGATGATCTACTTTTTAATCTTGAAATGTCACACAAAATTTTATGACTTCGGATCTTGATTTTATGTGTCTTTAATTCTTTTAATAACGAAAATCCCATAAGAAATTTTTTTTATGTCTTGCCTTTTGCTAATAAATTGAAATCTTCTTTTGCTTCAGCGTATAATTCTCCATTCGGAGTACATTTCATCCCACCTTCCAAATCATCAATTTTGTCTGATAATTTTCGCATTAAGGCCATTAATTCATTGATCAACCCCGATTAAGCGAATTTGTTTGTTTAATCTATATCACATTGAAAAGATTCTTTGATTCTATGGCGTCCAATTAAAATTTTTTCAATGTGATTAGCTAGACTCAAGAAAGTGATCCTGATAAAAGCAAAAAGATCCTAGAGTCCGAGTTATTAAAGTTTATAGAAACAATTTAATTTTTATGAGTTTCCAACAAAAAAAATAAAATGTTCAACTGAATAGTGTTTCGGTTGCTACTGCGACATCTGCACTTCCAAAGTTATTCGCACCTGCATTAAAGACAAATAATATATTCATACCTGAGGGTGTGGGAGATAAAGTCAAACTAGATGCTGAAACAGATGCATCACTTTGTGAAAATAATGTCGTTGTCGCTCCGACTTGTGTGACGACACCCGCAACATTTTTGAATAAGGCTACAACAAATTGACTGTCAGAATCCCCAACAGCTGTACCAGTCCCCGCACTTGTTACAGCTCCGACGGCTGTGGCTCTAATGCTCACCGCTTGAGCGGCCGCTGGCCAATAAAGATGTTGATTGACGACAAGCACACTTCCTGAACCTGTATTGCTACTAATTGTGGTTCCTAGGCCGGAACTCGGCCCAGTATCTCCAATTGCACCGGTTGGTCCAATATCTCCGACCGAACCAGTTGGGCCAGTATCGCCCGTTGGTCCAGTCGTACCAGTAGCTCCAGTCACTCCAGTTGCACCAGTCGAACCTGTAGAACCGGTTGGTCCCGTAGTTCCTGTTGATCCGGTTGGTCCGGATACACCTGTTGATCCAGTTGATCCGGAGGGTCCGGTTGTGCCTATTGATCCAGTCGGTCCAGTTACACCTGTTGACCCGGTTGATCCAGTTGATCCGGGGGGTCCAGTAGTGCCGATAGATCCGGTGGTTCCCGTCGGACCCATTGATCCGGTTGATCCAGTGTATCCGGTCGGCCCAGTTGAACCTGTTGGTCCCAGGGCCCCCGTTGTTCCAGTCGATCCAGTCTGTCCGGGCGACCCGGTTGGGCCAGTATAACCGGTTGATCCAGTTGGGCTAGTAGCCCCAGTCGGTCCAGTCGAACCAGTATACCCAATCGGCCCAATTGGCCCAGTTGGTCCAGTATAACCAGTCGGACCGGTGGCTCCAGCTGGTCCTGTATGACCGGTCGATCCAGTTGGACCAGTATACCCAATCGGCCCGGTTGGACCGGTGTAACCAGTTGATCCAGTTGGACCGGTATAACCAGTCGATCCAGTTGGACTGATAGCTCCAGTTGGTCCAGTCGGGCCAGTGTAGCCCGTTGGTCCAATGGAACCGGTATACCCAATTGGTCCGGTTGCTCCAATCGGACCTGTAGAACCCGTAGGCCCCCTGTGACCCCTTTTTCCTCGTGGGCCGGTTGATCCTTTTTTTTCTTTATGACGTCTTTTGCCTATCGTTCTTTTGTGTTTCCTTGCCATGTATATATTTATATCTGTTTTTATTTCTCAATTTAATGTAAATATTTCTAAATTATTAAATGAAATTGCATCGCGTCACGAGCTTGATGAAGAAATTTAAAACATTCGGAACGAACTAATCAGGCATTACATAAAATTAACAACGAAGAGGCATCCGATTAAGTTGTAAAGATACTAGTTCCCTTTTCAACTCAAACACAAATTTGACTACACGAAAGAGTAGAAAGTAAGATCAATAAAAAAAACAAAAGAGCCGGTTTCAAACTAAAAGTCGAATTGAACCATCAATTCTCTTACCGACAAATCTTTCGAGGGATCTCAACGAGCAAATCTCATCCAACAAATCTTCGCTTGTCGCAAATGACATTCCATCTTCAAATGTAAATCTCTCGTTGAACCACATCTCAGCAAAAACATTTTTACTGACTGTAATTTCATTTGTTGTTGGATCAACATCCAAGGTTGGCGTAATTTCACCTATTTTGTATCGTTTATAGTGCGGCTCGCCGGCATGGTAACAAAATATTTTATGATAATAAACATTTAAGCGTCGAAGAGTAGTTTCATCACGTCGAGAGATTGTAACGTCAGGAAAATCAATGCATGGAAATAGTCGGTTTTCCAATTCAAAGTAAATTTCCGTTGTTCTTTCAGAGGAAATTGTATCGAAAAGCATTATCCAGTTAAAAGACCAAAGCTCAAGCATTTTGGGGGTGATCCACTAACAGTCGAGTCAAAAGGATTCGACATAATGGATCTGCTAGAGAATCAAATTTTCAATTTTTTTAATGACTCTCGTCCAGAACAACACTGGCGACTCACGGTTTTTTGAATGTAACCGGGTACCTGGTGCTATGTTCAAACGCTGGCGTGCCTTCCAGATTCACACCGCTTCGTTGAATTTCTGACGTAGTAGAATTTGTTGGTCATGAGAGGTGAATCATGTCACGAGCTTGATGAAGAAATTTAAAACATTCGGAACGAACTAATCAGGCATTACATAAAATTAACAACGAAGAGGCATCCGATTAAGTTGTAAAGATACTAGTTCCCTTTTCAACTCAAACACAAATTTGACTACACGAAAGAGTAGAAAGTAAGATCAATAAAAAAAACAAAAGAGCCGGTTTCAAACTAAAAATCGAATTGGCCCATAAAATTCTCTCACCACAAATCTTTCGAGGGATCTCAACGAGCAAATCTCATCCAACAAATCTTCGCTTGTCGCAAATGACATTGCATCTGTAAATGTAATTTTATCGTTGAACCGCATCTCAGCAAAAACATTTTTACTGACTGTAATTTCATATGTTCTTGGATGAACATCCACGGTTGGCACAATTTCGCCTATTTTGTATCGTTCATACTCCGGCTCGCCGGCATAGTGACAAAATATTTTATGATAATAAACATTCAAGAGTCGAGGATCATCATCATGTGGAGAGATTGTAACGTCAGGAAAATCAATGCATGGAAATAGTGGGCTTATCAATTCAAAGTAAATTTCCGTTGTTCTTTCAGAGGAAATTGTATCGAAAAGCATTATCCAGTTAAAAGACCAAAGCTCAAGCATTTTGGGGGTGATCCACTAACAGTCGAGTCAAAAGGATTCGACATAATGGATTTGCTAGAGAATCAAATTTTCAATTTTTTTAATGACTCTCGTCCAGAACACTGCTGGCGACTTAGGGTTTTTTGAGTGTAAATGGGGACCAAGTCTTATATTCAAAAACTATTGTGCCCTTTGGAATCACGGCGTTTTGTTGAGTTTGTGATCGAGTCAAATTTATTGGTCATGAAAAGTGAATCAAATATCAAGATAAAAAGGTTTCTTATAAAAATCCATCAATTTTTTCCCTATCACTGGGTCGTATAGTTCTTTTAATATGTGCACCAAAAGGCAGCAATATTTATTATATTCTTGACTCAATTTGGTAATAAAATCTCCGAACGAAGAATATTTATCGATGAGCCTTTTCAGTTCTGCGACATTTAAATTTTTAACATTTTTTGATAACTTCAAAATTGGAAGCTCATTTGTTTTTAATTGGCTTATTTTTTTATTATTTTGGATAACATATTTTTTTAATTGTTCGTCTGGTTTATTTTTTTCAGCATCATAGGGCATAAATCCATATTTCATATACCATGTTTCTCCATGTGTTATGAATCTCAATCTTGCCAATTTGACATTATCATCGCAATTGTTGCAAGCCAAAAAAGAATTATCCGTCAAAACAATTCTATTTATTTTATATTTTCGTTTATTGTTAATTAAATAATTCAGAATAAATCTTAATAATATACTTCCGCCTCCTGGTCGAATCAGTCCTTCTTTTGCACAATTCTCATAATAAGTCATATTGTGAAGAATTGCTAACTCCATTTCCTGTTCTATAAAAACGGTTATGCATTCTGTTTGGTCTGCACTGATTACCGATAATTGTATTCGATCCATCTCGATTAATTCTGCCAGTTTGAAAGTATAAGATTCTTTGTGATCTATATATTTAACGTTTTGTTCTTTCTCTTTAGCTCGAGTACCATCAACTTGAAAATTATTTTTTAAAATATTAATGCCAAATTCGGGAAATAAATTTAATAAAAATTGTCTTTGTTTAAGGTGATATTGTGGCGGCAAAAAATTGGTCGATATGTTCATCACTTTATTATAATAACAAACGGAAAAATAAATTTTTGGTTATGATATCACAAACATCTTTGAGTTCAAGAATAAAAAGAAAAATGAATAGTTACAGAGAAAATAAATTAGATGATGAATATAAGGAAAGGATTGAGAAAAATGGAGAAATACTCAGAAAATTTCAAATAATCTTTCCCTAATCATGGGCATCTTCGTAATCACACTCCGGACAAAAATTTTTTGATCTGTAATAACCATAACGATAGTCATATTTTTTGAAACATCTCTCACACCATTTACCTTTTTCTTTGCGAGTTTTTCCATTCGCCTTGTCCCGTCCGATTTCAGATCTGGGATTATAGCATGCATTTGCCAGTTCAAAATCAAAAAGTTGTATTTGTCCAAGCGCATCAGAAAATGAAAAAAATGATTTGTTTTCCTCGCGAACTTCTTTTTTATCTTGATTGAATTGCTCGAACAATCCAAGAAAATGATTTTGATCAAAAATATTCGACGTGTCGAGAATCATAATATATTCGGCTTTTATCGCCTTGGCAAATCCGTTAAGAATCCATTGATGAGAATTGAATTTTCGTCTTGGACGGCTCTTGATTATCAAGGTTAAGTTCAGTGATTCCACATTATTTCCAGAATTCTGAAATGAGTCATTCAGATGGGAAACTTCTTCATCAACGTCTTCCTCAGTTTGATTTTGAAGATTTTGCTCGGATTCTGACATCTTGATAGATAGCTATTATATAAAAGCTTTCACTAATGAAATATTTTAATAGTTGAAAATTCAATTTTTTATTTATGAATATAAATGAATAAAAAATTAGATTGAGAAGTTAATAGAATTGCTCCACGGTATCGCTTGGCTCGGCAGTATGACTCATCATATAGGCTTAATGAATTGTACAAAAAACAAATTTTGGAACAAATAGAATGGAAAATAAAAGGATTGTCTAATTAGCAAGGAGCTCCTTCGAAAATAACAAAAAATTGATTTATTGGTTATTTGACCGTCGATTAAAATAGATCAATAAAAGCCTAAGCATGAGTGCAAAGGATAATTTTTGTTGGGTCGAAAATCTTTACGTTAATGTAAATTATATAAAATATATCGCGTGCCAGGAAGATAAATGTATACTTACCATTGCGAACACTATGAGCGTCGGTGGCTATGGTCCTGTCGGAGACGAGAAATTGGAAGTCAAAAAAAAGAATGAGTCGTTTTATTCTCATTTATTAGATTTGGAAAAATGTCTTCAGATAAAATTACCGATAAAAAAGAGATCCCCAGCTCAGATCAACAAATGTATACGGGAATTGGCAACCTAAAAACGGAAATTTACTATTCGAAATAAATTAACGAATTGAGAGGTGTACCAATTAGGAACCAATAGATAAATTTTTGGTGACCACAAATGATGCATATATACTTGTTCATAAATCGATAAAAATATATCATCCATTTTATTTATATATATGAATTGTTAAGTAGAAATATGTAATAAAATAAAAGTTAATACATTTTAATTCTCCATCACCTATGGGATTCAAAAATCGCGGTGCCTCAATTCATTGATGCCATGAGCGTAATAACATTTCGGACCACGGGGACAGAATCCATCCTTTTGCCAATCAATACACATCACGGTTTTGTATAAATCCTCGCGGTCCCTCAATTCATCAATGCCATGGGCATAAAGGCAATTCAACCCATAAGGACAGGATCCAGTCCCTTCCCAATTAAAGCACATCACGGTTTTATAGGGAATGTATTTCTCAGGTTTCTCAAATGGATCTCCTTTTCTTAGAGATTCAAATATGTGTAAATGATAGAATTCAATCACGTCAATCGCATCGCGAAGATCTATTACAGTTTTTTCGATATCACGAAGAGACAAAATGTCTGAACGTCTTCGTCCAATTCTTTCAGCTAAATCTTTGTGCCCAATTCTTTCAGCCAAATTAAAAAAACAGTTTAGGCGGGTGTTTGAAAAATCAGATGTTTGCATTTTTGTCTTTAGACACACTATTTTAGACTTCAGGCTAGGAGTTCTCACCTCGCAATGTGTGGAATCGAATAAATAGTGAAGCAATAGAATGAAAATTTCAAAAGAAATTTTCTCAAATAATATTCGGTAATCGGAAGCCTGAATTCCTTTAGCAAAAACTTTCTTCAACTCTTCCACTTTTGACTTTAAAGTTACAATTTGCTTATCTACCTTCTCGCAAGCACGCAACAGAAAGTCGAGGTGTAAGAAGATTAAACCGAGTGTGTCCTCAGATTCATCAAGCTTATGTCTCTTAACTTTCTTTTCATTGAACTTGATAATTTTTCGTTTCTTATCCTCAATAATGATTGAGATATTGGCCAAATTAGGATCTGGCCGCCCAGAAGAATCTTTGGATCCGATGGATGCCTCTTCAAGATTATCGTACATTTGTTTGAGAAGTTCCATGATGATAGGAGACAGAAATGGATAAATCTATGAATTAAATAGAAACTTGAGGTTTCAATTTTTTCAACGGGCTAAGCTCAATGCTGATCAAATAAAATCCTAAAATGCAGCGTAGCTGCCGAGCAGAGCGAGGTCACCGAAGGTGATGCTTGGTACCTTGCACACACTTCATGTGTTTCGCTATCGCTCAGCAAAAGCTTTGCTTTTGCGCAATGCAGAGCATTGCCGGCTCCTACGGCGCATGAAAGTATTTTGTCCTTTTCCTATCATATGTTAGTGCCACGCGATGGCGCCACGCTTGAGATAGATGGCATAAATCTGAATGGCTACTATGCAAGTAATTCCAAAGCATGACACCGTCGCGTGAAAATCATATTCTACTTTTAGTGAGTATCCAAAGCACTTCCGCCATCGCCGGTACTCCTTCTGGAATTTATGTTAGGCGATTATTTATAGTGCTTTAAACCGTCACATAAATCGCCGGCGCCGAAGGCGCACAAAGTACTAAATCCTTTTCTTATCATATATTAACGCCACGCGATAGTACCATGCCAGAGATGAATTGCATCAATTTGAATGATTCCATGCAAGTAATCCCAAAGCATGAAACCGTCGCGCAAAATAAAAGAAAAGAACCACATCGTTCAAAAGCTAATAAGCAAAAGTAAACAAGCAAAAGCGAACGCTGTTCGCCGAACGAAGTGAGACGCACAACGGGCGTGCATGTATGAATTGAAGAAATCTCTCGCAAAGCTTTAATTTATCGTATTAGATATTTATCAAAATTGTTGTCCACGCTAGAGAGTTTAATCCAATTGGAGGACACTGGTTGATTTTTTAATACTTTTGTGAGACCCACTAAGCCAACTGGATTCCACTCTGGTCGAGCAGATCTCGGCAGATAAATTTTACTTGGATCATAAGATGTCGATATTCTGAGTCGATATGAAATTTTTTCTTCATGTGTGATTTCTATCTGATTCGAATTATTATTATCTTTCTTGTTTTCGTTTCCATCATTTCCAATATCTTTTGAATTTATATTTAGTTCGTCAGTATTTTTCTTGAATTTTTCATCCAATCTTTCTTTTAGTCTTTTATCTTTTTCTTGTTCTTCAATTTCACGAATCCTTTGATTCAAAATGTCACGCTGGTCCGGAATATTGATTTCTGTCATATCGATATATGGTTCCACTACTAATCTACCTCTTGCATCCCTTTCAAACATTCCGTGCCAATGTTCGTCAGCACTGTTTCCTAATATTGAAGGATTCGAACTAACTACTCCAAAAGGTACTTCTCCCTGTTGAGCTGGTCTTACTTTTTCAGACCCATATACAAACACCACCGAGGTGCCAGGTGCTATCGCACTTCCATCAAATGATTCTAGCCATTCAGCATAGTCAGCGCCTCCCGCAGAAAAACCTGTTTGGGCATGAACAACTCCGTCTTGCGTAACGCTCATAAGGTTCGATCTGGTACCTCCACTGGCACCATAACCAACCATAAATATTCTTTGTCCTCCCGTTACACCTGTTACGCCGGTAAATCCTCCTGTTGAACCAGGAGGGATAAATGCAAAGCCGGCACCGATTGGTCCAGGCATATTATATCTGCCGACAGCACAAGTTTCGTCAAAATTTAAAAATAATCCATGACCGCCAGGAATTGCAGCGTAAGATGCATCTAATATTTCATTACTATTTCCTCCGCCAATAGATGAACAAAATGCACTTCCGGTCGGTCCAATAATATTAAACTCTCCTCCGGCAATTGTTGAACCCGAACTATTGGCTCCAGGAGTGCTTGCAACAATTGTATTACCGTTTCCACACCCAATTAAAGAATATGATGTCGTGGCACCACTATTACTTGCCGATATTAAATTATTCGTGCCAGTTCCGATGAAAGAATGATCAGACGAGGCTGAGGTTCCTGTTGCCTCGATGGTATTAAACTGACCATTGCCAATGCTAGAAAAGCCAGTATAAGAATTTGTACCTGTAGCTTGAATGGTATTATCAAGACCAGTGTTTATAACCGAAGCTTGACTATTCGCACCAGGGGCAGAGGCTAAAACAATATGGCCAACACCAGAGCCAATATGTGATGTGGTAACGAAACAAAAATTATTTGTTGCTGATATTTCGTTAAAGAATCCGGCCACTATCGAGGAAGAACCAGCATCAGAATGAAATCCGGTTGATGAAATTGTATTGTTGAAACCTGCTCCAATGAATGGCTGATTGTTCGTACTTGTTGAACCTCCCGACAAAATCGTATTACTCCTACCACCTACAATTACACAATTCATAGCGGTATCAGTGTCTCCCGTTGCCGTAATTACATTGAAAATTCCACCACCTATGAAATCAGCAGAAACATCCGATGATGCACCCGTGGCTTGAATAAAATTACCACTACCACCCACAATTCCAGAGAATTGTGCGCTAGCTGCACTTGCTGTCGCTTCAATTACATTACTAAATCCTCCTCCAACTACACTTCGTAATACTGTTGAATTATCCCCGGTAGCTTCTATTATGTTCGATAGCCCTCCACCAATAAAAGAACAGCTGGCATTGCTTTGGAGGCCGCCTGCCTCAATAGTATTATTCTGACCCCCTCCGATGACAGAACTATCAACATCAGCTCCTGTTATTCCGGCATTGATAGTATTAAATAAGCCTCCTCCGATCACGGAGAAAACAGACCCCTGCAAATTTGCCGGCGGAGATCCTGATAAATCTTGGATTTCATTATTACCACCTCCACATATTGTAGAAGCGAAAGCCCCAGCCACTTGCGTGGGTGATGCAACTCCGAAAGTATCAACTCTCAAACTTTGTAAATCAGTTGCATAATCACCTCTGCAATTACCTCCCGTTACGCCCCCATCCGGAATAGTTCTTTCTAAACTCCCAGCTCCGCGGGTGTGCAGAACAATGTCCGTGTCAGGATAACTCAAAGGTAGAGGATCTAAAACATTTATTTGTCTCACTTCGCCAGAATCACCAGTACAGCCCAGGAAACATTCGCTGGTAAAACAACTTAGTGATCCTGTAGGTCCAGGGGAACCCGTTGGTCCTGTGGGTCCAGATGGCCCTGTAAATCCGGTCCCGCCTATGAATACTGTAAGTCCGGTGGATCCTGTGGCTCCAGTAATACCAGTTGGTCCTGTGGCTCCAGTAACACCCGTTGGTCCTGACAGACCTTTATGACCTCTATGACCTCTATGACCTCTTGGTCCTCTACAGGACCCGTGTTTGTGACCATGTCGTTTAGCTTTTCCAATTTTTAATTTCTTTAGAGATCCCGAAACCTTTTTTTTATCTTTCTTAATTTTTTTCTTTTTCAATGCTTTGACATCTACATGATGATTAGAATGCTTATTTCTTTTCACTTTGTGCTTTTCTGGCATACGTGTTTATATATATTAGTATATTTGAAAATTTTATCCTTGAATGACAGTAATATTTCGCCACAAATGGTTCTTGTGTGGTGGGCTTTTCAAATGCTTATCCTAAGAAAATTTGATATCAGTCGAATAATTGCAGATTGAACAAGAGAATTTCGTTATTCTACTATATATTTAGTCAGCAGATATTTTTTTCCTACAAATTTCTCTACTTTTTCCGATAAAAATCCAACAAAGTAGAAATTTAGTAGAAATTAGTAGAGAATAAATCGAGTTCGACATCTGACGTTCTTTTTGACGCCTATCGTTCAGTTTCTCACTTTTATATGCGTCATATTCCAAGTTTTAACAATCAAAAATATTTTAGCTCTTTCAATTCGATAAATTTTTTAAAATTTCATGACGCTCTGGTCTTATAAAATATTGTATCACTTATAACATGAATTTTCATATCTCATACAAAATACAAATTTCAACACACGAACTTTGTGTGTTAAAAATTATACTCCTAGGTATACCATAAGATGATAAACAAGATGGGTTACCAGAATTGGCAATAGCATCAGGTCTTACAAAAAATAAAATTCCAAAAAATTATGCTCATATATGGTCATAAGAGATGGTTGATAAAATTCTGAATAAAAACGGTCAAATGAATTTTTGGAATATTTAATGGTAAACCGTAAATTTCGAATATCTAGCAATCCGCAAATTGATAGGTTAGCTTTGAATCCTTACTTTGGTTTGAAAGCTATGAGGCCCATGCTGTTTTCCTAGATATTTATATCTGCTATCAATAGCATGAAGATAATAGCTCGATATTTGAAAGTATGAAACAATAGCTAACACGTAATTCGTACACATATAAAGAAAAGGATAATCGATCTAAAAATCGATTTAACTTCATACTCGCTCCACTGAATCTGAGCAAGCTCAGATTCAGTTACGCTCGGGGCCAAAAATTTGATTTTAAGCTGTTATTCTTTTTTTAGGTGCATAAGCTTCAGAATTCATGCAATTCTTCCATCTGTTCATTATTCAGTCGCATTATTCTATAGCTTAGATTTCAAAAAATAAAAGTAACAGCTTGAAACCGAATTTTAATCAAGATGAAATAAATTATTAATTTTCTAAAATATTGTCGATTTTTCGATTCCGGTAACGAAATCATAAAAGAAAAAATTGAGATTTCGAATATTCCATATTCTGCATCCCAATTTTTGATCTATTACCAAATTTATCTTTGAGTTTGAATCATAATTTTATATTGACTAACCAATGTCAGATTTGGAAGGTAATAGGATCCTAAATGCTGCTTTATATAATTTAATTGGTGGTGCTCCTACGAAAGACAATCTTTATTTGGCATACTATTTAATAAAAGCCGGCGCTGATCCTAATTTGAGGGGAAAAAATAATATCACGATACTGTTTACGGCCGTTGCATCGAATAATATAGAAATGGTTGAAAAATTGGTTAGCATTGGTTGTGACGTAAATGTCTATGATAGATATGGAAATAATCCAATTGATTTGGCATGCGATAATTATTTTAATGATCTAGTTGATTGGTTTCTTAACCACGGAGTCGATATAAATCAAAATATCTGTAATTCTAGTTGTAATAAAGAAAAAAGAATACACTCTATATGCAGACCAGCTTACACCTTTCAATCTGATCCTGAGAAAATTAGTAAGGCGATCAATTTGGTCAAAGTTTTCCTGAAACATGGCGCAAATTTGTTGGAAGAAAATAATGAGACTGATGGATGGACGCCATTGTATTATGCCACGTATGAAATGAAGGGAAAAATGAAAGAAGAAATGAAGGGAGAAATGAAAAAGAAAAATCAATTCGTAAAATTTATAAAAGAAGAAACAGAAAAACAAGAAAAACAGCGAGAAGAGAAATTAAAAAATGCCAGCATCAATCTTTTTAAAGAAATCGAAGAAATGATGAAACAAAAGGCAATCTTAAAAGAACAGATTAAAAAATTGGAGGAAGCAATTGACCAATATAATTATTAGTTAAGAATGAGTTTTTTATTTATATAAACTAAAAATCAATTAAAGTCGCTTTGGGATCATAAATTACTCTTGAATTTTCTGGGTAAACATAAACAAGAACAATCATTCCTGTTTTAACTCCTAGAATTCTAGTCGCAGTTTCCAATTGTTTGCTTGCCAAATATATCGCTCTTCTGTAGTCATGATTATCTGTGGGAATACATTCGATGCACTTAATTTCGACGGGAATGATCCTTTTCGAGGTTGTTAATAATAATAAGTCGGGAGCAATTGCCGGACCACCTTTAATATTTTTTTCATCTGCCAAAAAGCCAATAGTAATTCTTTCATATTTTTCTTTTATAATATTCGAAAAATCACAAGTTTTAATCGTAAAGAGTTCAATTATTGCTCCCCTAATTAAATTGTAATAGAATTGAACCCAATTTAAACCCTCGTATGTTTTGACACCTGTATTTCTGCCACATGTATAATATGTCAATAACTCGAGCCATTCTTTGGATCTTTGATCAACTAATACTACATTTTTGTGTAAAATATTTTCAGGTAATAAATTTGTATTCATACAACGAATTGGAAACATACGATTAATATTTCTATCAGGACACAATGAACCAAACTTAACTATGAATTCATTTGTCGGTTCAAATGGAGAAAGAATAAATTCTCTAATCATATCATTGGGTAAGTCAGTCGGATTTTGTGCATCAAGTGATGCCGATATATCGATTGACAAATTAATCCAATTTATATTATTTTGATTGTGTTTTACTGCAATTTTCCTTAATTCCTCAAGCAAAATGTGCAGACAATCCGGATTAAATGCTCCGAATTTTCCCCTAAATAATAACCATCTGACGTTATTGTAATTATCGGGATATAATTTGTCAAATTCAACTGCGAGTTCATTCTTAGTGTAAACCGTCGGCGAAGAATGATCAATCAATGTTAATTGAATGATTTTCATCGTTAGCGATTTGATGGCATCTTTCCAAGTTTGTGTATTGAAATATCGGATTTTGTGCAGAATTGACAAAGCATAATTTAGTTTGATTGCTTGACCAGAATAGGCTTGCTGCCTATTTTCTCTCTCCTTACTATATTCTTCCTGGCCTATCAATTCTCTCAAATGATCTAAAATGAACTTGATGGTTGCATTAATTTTGTCTTTAATATTGATAGGGACTAATTTGTCAACAAGACAAGGATAAGCTTGAGTATGATACTTGTAAGTTAAATATAAAATATTTTGAGTTTCATCAGAGGCTTTTGAAAATAATTCAATAGTTCCATTTTCAATATACACGACGTTAACGTCTAGGTCTCTCGAATTCACATCATAACCCAACGAACTCAATTCCGTCTTCAATTTAGAAATATTTATTTCTCTGTGAATATCTTCTCTGTTAGCTACTCCGACGAGAACATCAATATCTGTGCTTTCCGGACAACCAAATACATTAAAATCCTTATAATCAACAATTGTTATCACTTTACTGCACTCTTGTATAATCTTGTAAAATTTGGTTAAACTTGGCGCCAATTCATTAATAATTTCATTCAAATTAGTTTCAAGATCTTCGAATTCTTCCCAAGGTTTAATTGTATAGAGTATACTTTTACAAGTTTTCACAAGATCTTGATCATTTGAGGTTATCAGTTCCTTGAAAACAAGCGTGAAGACTTGCCTACATAAAGGATAGAATCCTTGTGTGTTCATTAACATCAAACATCTTTTGTTAGTTGGAAGATTACAATATGCTTTTCTCGCACTTTCTGATAGCAAAGACATAAGGTGTTGATAAGGATTCTTAGAATCTAATGCAATCTTTGAAACATCAGAAGGAATAATTTTTTCATCATAGGTCAGATTAAATACATATCTGAAACAATGAGTAATGGTAATAAGATTAGTGTTTAATCTGTTAAAAAATCTTAACGTGTCATTGGCCGCTGGGAATAAGGTTGTCTGTCTTGCAATTTGCAACAATGTTTTAACATTATTTGGACTGTGGCACTCATAGTATTGAACTATCTTGATCTTATTATAATCTAGACGAGAATCAAAACAGGCCCAAAAAACGAAACCTTCTGGATCCAAAGAATTATGAACAATATGCCTATTTGATGGGGGATATTTAAGTAAATAATCATTTTGGCCCAGTTCTTCTAAAATTACCTTTGATAAATCGGCCAGCATAGACATAATTTGTTTTGAATGAGAAATCTTCCACCACAATGGTTCCTGAAATCCGGCCGAGTCAATAACATCAGAGAACATAAAATGCGGTATAGTGGTTAAATCATAAGAATAAGATAAGACTCTCACAAATGAATGGTCATAACTGACGGCCAATTCTTCATGACAAATGCCCCAAGCACATGTTCTATTCTTGCACACCGCTTCAAAACTAAATGTAATTCCATTCATGTTCTCATATTCCTTATTTATTTGAATCCCATCAAAAACTTTCTTAATTTTTTCTACTAATTGGGATCCGTAAATTTCAAATGACTGAATCGGAGTATTCGATTTTAATTCTTCATAGGAAATAAAAAAGATTCCATTCAAAAAAGCGGTGAGGATATAACCCAAAGCATTTACTTCAGTTACATTGAAAGTTTTTTGAGTTGAAATTACGGGAACAAAATTACAACCTGAAGACTTGGCAATTTGCAATAAAAGTTTTCCAAATTCATCATTAGTTTGTTCAATAATTTGAGAAATGATAATTGCTAACTGTCCAGTATAAACAGTTATATTTACAAGCATACCATCAACCTTTGTTGTGAGAAAACCATCGATTGAAGAATTGTTCGCCAATTTACTCATAGTTGATTGTTGAGATGGACTTAAAATGTTGATATTATTTTGAGTTATATTTTCTGTTTCAGTAATTCCTGATTGTTGGTGAAATGGAGTCAAAAGCTCTGCGCCCCGATCGAACATGAACTTAATGGGTATCCATTTTCCATCAAACAATAGAATCACTCCACGTGATTGACGAGCCCACTTTTCCCATAATTGAATATGATTTTGATAGAAAACTATGAAAACTTTATTTTCCAAGGGTGTTCCGTTAAATAATGGAATTGGTTTAATTATGAATCCTTTACTGTTGAAATATTCTTTTAGCTGACTTATATTACCAGAACTAGCTAGAGTATTAGCCAGAGTAACTATGTCAATGTCCATTTTTCTCCAAATTGATTGGAATCTTATGATATTAAATTCTAAAGAATTGGCCAGGAATTAGTTTATTCAATTTTCTGGCACGCCTATGTCGAACTATCTGATCATTTAAGTTATGGTCCTTTTTAAGTTGAGATAAAAAAGCCATCAAATCAATAATCGAGAACGGAATCAGTTTCTGGAACTTTGTTTATTGTAAATATTCTAATTTCGGGATCCCAAAACAGTGATATTTCGACGATAAATCAAAATACTTAAACGTGCTTATCTACTAACTTTCAATGTTCACAAAAATAATCCTAGACTACGAAAAAAATTTATTTTCTGAATTGACAGCGATAACCGATTTTGAAGATATTGCCAAAGGAAGAAAAGGGGCTGTATTTGTCGACACAAAAAATGATTTGATACCGTTAGTAAGAACGACCACAAAATACACAAAACCTGCGCAAAAATTTAAAGCAATTCATTTTGACGTGATGGAAAAAATTAAAGAAAAAACCAACATTGATGAAATTAGCTTTAATAATGCTCTAATAGAAGCTTATGACAACAGATATTGTACAATGGGTTTTCACTCTGATCAGGCTTTAGATCTAGTTAAAGAATCATATATTGCTATCTATTCTTGTTATGAGGACCATCAAAATATAAACAAAACAAATTCTAGAAAATTAGTTATTAAAAACAAAACAACTAATGAGTTGTCTGAAATTATAATGGAGCATAATTCTGTTATTATATTTCAATTATCAACAAATCAGCAATATTTACATAAAATCATTTTAGAAGATAACACTGAAAATAATAGATGGTTGGGTATTACCTTTAGATTTTCAAAAACATTTATTCAGCATATCGATGATATTCCATTTTTTCATCAAACTAATAACATTTTAAAATTGGCAAATCAAATAGAAAGCAAAACATTTTATAAACTTAGAAGTGAAGAAAATAAAAGTGTAGATTTTAAATATCCAGAAATAACTTATACAATTTGCATGAGTGATCTTTTACCGATATATAAATCTGGATAATATTGTAATATTTTGATAAATTTAGTAAGCATCTCGGAATAGCACTAAAAAACCTTGGCTTTTTATTTTGTGGATCAAATAATAAATATAAACAAATGAAAACTGTCATTACGTAATCAAACCCATATGAATGAACAGGCGCTTGGCATAATCTCCACATGATCCCTTAATTATTTCCTCCATAGGCTTCCATGCAATCACTTCTGTTTCTTCTGTATAGAATTCTTCTTTTGGAAGATTTCCGTACTTACACTCGAATGTAGTGACCATTCGCGATCTACCTTTGGCATGAAAAAACTTCCTTCACAACATTTTGATTTAAACTTAACCCAACTTCTTCTTTGAATTCCCTCAAAGCAGCATCCTTTGCTGATCCTCCTGATTTTGCCGCCAGGTAGTCCCAAATCCATTGCATTATCTTCTCTACTGACCCATAAAACCCGCTGTTCTGGTTTTATAACAAAAATTAGGGCGACCATCTTTTCAAAATGATGTTTGTATCGCTTAGGTACATTTTAATGGCCTGAATAACCGCTTTGAATTTCAATTTTTAAAAAATTATCTGTAGGAACCAGCAGCCCCGATGGATCTCTAGATCCCGGCAGAAGGATCGTACCGGTTAGTAGAAAATCTTAAAAGATTAAAATTTATGATACGATTATTTTCTTCCACTTTTGTAAAATGTATCCCTTTTCTATAAGGTGTTCCGAAAGCGTTGTACTCATTGAATGGTTTTCAAATGGACATTTGCACCTCTTTATGATAGTGAAACGGAGAACTATGAACTGAAAAAATCTCTCCAGTAATTATTTGGTTATTTATGTACAGATGGGGTGCATTTGCTTTAGAGAAAATAATTTAATCAAATTTTGCTACTTTTTTAAAATTAAATTACGACCTAATATGACGATCAAGATCACAATTTTATAAAAATTAGTTAAGAATCTAGACCATAAGCCCTGACAAATTGAGGTGACATTCGTAAATAGAATAAACTGATTATACAATAGTTTTAAACATTCATCTTACGACTTCCCCAGGTCTCTCTCTCTCTCTCTGATTGTGAGTTATATGTTGGCGGAAATTATGCTATAATTATGCTAATAAAATGCATAAATTGTGCTAATAAAATGCATAAATTATGCTAAATTTTTTTATTGGCTATAATAATATATAGATTATGGTTGAATATAAATGTAATAGATGTAATCAAATATTCAGTAAAAAATCCATTTATATAAACCACTTAAAAAGAAAAAATCCATGTAAAAAAACATCCATCAAAAATCCGCCAATCAATCCGCCAAAACCCGACAGAATAGTTAAAAAAGAATATAGGTGTTCGTTTTGTGATTTAATATTTACAAGATCCGATTCATTAAAAAAGCACACGGAAAACAGATGTAAAAAAAAGAAGGAAGATATAACAAACTCTGAAAATCAATTAATCTTAAAAGAAATTTTGGTGGAAATGAAACTAATTAGAGAAGAAAATTACGAATTGAAACATGAAAATAAAGATTTGAAAAGCAAAGCAGTTGAGTTAGAAAAGAAACTATTATTAATAGAGAATAATAAAATGGGTGATGTGATAAATTATCATAATATTATAACAGATGCCAGTGTTAACACTCAAAACATTATTAATAATTATAATATTGTGGCTTTTGGTAAGGAAGAATTAGAAAAAACTGTTCCAGAATCTGTTTGCAAAAAAATTTTTCTAAAAGGTTTTGAAGCTGTTCCTTCTCTTGTTGAGTATGTTCATTTTAATGAAAAAAATCCGGAATGCCAGAATTGTTATATTAGTAATATGAGGGATAAATATGCTATCATTTACGATGGTGAGAAATGGAATTTGAGAGATGCAAGTGAAGTAATCAACACCCTTCGAGATGATAAACAAACATTTCTTGAAAATAAATTTGAAGCCTTTTATGATTCGCTCGATGAAATCACTTGCAAAAAATTCGGCAAATTTTTAGCGGAAAAAGATTCCGATGCTGTAGCTGAAAGGTATAAGCAATCTTTGAGATTACTTTTGTACAACAATCGAGGAATTGTTATAACTTCAAAAAAGAAATTAGAAGAATCCAGAAAAATAATTCAGGTTACGAATAACAAAATATCTGAATATAATTGATCAAAATTGGCATTTAGGCCATTTAATGATAAACACAAGTTTTGATACCAAATTGTCAAACAAATAATTTGAGTATTAAAAATAAAGAAATCATTTTTAACCTGGAAATATCATATTACCCATTCAGTTTTTACTTCTGATAACTATTGTTATCTTTTTCATTGCTTATGTTGGTAATTTGTCCCGATAGTATATAACCATATTAAGGGATTAAATGAAGTTAAATTTCATAATATGTTTTTCATTATAATTGGATAATAAAATTTACTATCACTTAAATCCGGAAATTACTTACACTATTTGCGCGGGTGATCTTGCACTCCCGATGGTTGACTTAAGTTTTTGAATTGCAGAAAGTAGCTTCTTAAAGATTAAAAAGATATCAGACTCCACGCGATGGTTTAGTGCATTAATTTCGAAATGACACTATATTTTAATGCATGGTTTAATCGCGTGGAGTGCCTAACATCGTAACCCACGCATTTTTTCATGGCATTGTTTCTTTTTTTACAATCAATGCCGTTGGACCAGCGCGTACATCAGTATAAACAAATCTTAAGTTACCAGCATTGTGCTGAGTATAATGAAGCAATGACAACGAAATATTACAACAAAATGGTATTAAATGATGGAAATAAAAATAGTATGGGTGCTAAAACTTTCATATCCTGTTCTTCATAAAAAAAATACATAATTAGATATAAAAATTTCTGACTAGTTTTTCTTTCATAATTTTGTATCTAAAATAAACAAAGATGTACGTTTGTACATATCGAGTGAACAGCTGAGTGAGTTCAACAGTACCACTGGTGAGATGCCATGACTCTACTCCCATTGAGAGTCCAAGTGACATTAACCTTGTCACCGGAGTTGAGACCCAGGGAGTTGATGAGTTGGTCTGTCTCTGCCTGAGTCTTGAGAATGACATCTGCAGACCAGCCACAGATGGTACTGTAGTCCAGGGTGACAGGAGCAACCAGACCACTTTGGAAGAGCTGAGTGCTCAATTCAATGGCCAAGAGAAAGCCATTAGAAATCTGAGTAGTATTGATACCCGCCTCATTAAAGAGGTTCCGCAGAGCAGGACCAAGAGCCTCCTGAGTGATAGCCGGATAACAACCAGAAGAAGGTGCCCTGAAAGGAAGTGTTAGACAGTACTGAACCACAGGCATCATGGTGTGAATCAACAATAAAAGGCCAAAATAATGGATCTTTCAAACAATTAGAATTTTAACTTTTTTATACCCATTCCATTTTTTTTTGAGCATATTTTTTTTGAGTATTTTTGGAATGGTTAGTTTTTTCATACTGTAAAAGAGCTACTCGTGCGCGTCTTTTCTGTATCGGTTTATTTGGTTTCGCCTTTTTGCCTATGTCCTAGTCGATGAAACTGGACTGATTTTTTAATCTTTTCTTTCTTTTTCCTTTGCAAATATTCTGGTATTGGCAAATTCTTCAATATGCATTTTGCTTTTCTTAATGTATTCATTGCCGCATTGAAATCTCGGTTCATTAAAATTTGTTTTTTGGTTCGCCATTATGAACGTTTTCGCAACGTAGCAAGCCATGTCTTAAACAAATTTCTTCTGCTTTCCATGCACGCCTCCGGCGTCTCGCTTTGCTCGGCGAAGTAAACTTCGCTATAAATTTGAAATTTTCTTTATATTTAAATAAAAGCTAATATTTAAACTTATATGAGTGAAGAATTCAATAAACAGGCATACATTTCTGAAAAAATAACACTCTTTTATAAAGACTAATATAAACAAAAAAGAATTAAAAAGAAACTTATTCAAAAAGCAAAAAATCAGAGAAATAAAGGCGGATTTTTTAAAATCTATGATAATATTAAAAATAGGATCTATAAGATATACAAGGATAACAATTTAATCCTCAACAATTCCTATCAGGAAATAATTGGTTGTTCTATTCAGGAATTAGAAAAACACATTTTTGATTTGCTCGTCGAAGGTATGAATTTTAAAAATTATGGAGAATGGGAAATAGACCATATTATTCCTGTTTCTTCATTTGATTTCTCTATAAAACAAAATATTTTTGAGTGTTTCAATTTTCGAAATTTACAACCTTTATGGAAAATAGAGAATAGAGCAAAATATAATGAGAGAAATTATTCGAATTTTAAATAATTTAGGCGAACTCGTTCGCTTCGCTCAGCGAAACTCCTGAAAGGAGTGCAGGGAAATATAATATCAATAGATGAAACGCATTTTGATAATAGAATTGCAAATAATTACGGTTGGTCGGAAAAAGGCAAAAAAATAATATTAAAAAAATACTTTAAACACTTCAAAAGATACACCTTGATATGTGCGATTTCAAATAGAAAAATATTGCATACAAAGATAATAAAAGATTCGGCAAATGGCGAGACATTTCTAAAGTTCATAGAAGAGTTAATAAGCAAGATTGACGAGAATAAATATTTATTGATGGACAACGCGAGAATACATCACACGAAACGATTAAAAGAATATGTGGCGAAAAATAATCACAAGATAATATACAACGTACCATATTCGCCAGAATATAATCCGATAGAAAAAGTATTTTCGAAGTTGAAATCAATGGTGAACAGGAAAAAAAATAATTACAAAGAGGAGAAATTGATGACAAATATAAAAAATGGACTAAGAAAAATAAAGGAAAAAGATTTGGAGAATTTTTACAGAAAGAGTTTAGCGATTTAAATGTAATAAGGTGACAAAAAGGAAAAATGGAGAGGACGGAAAGTATGCCAAATTTTTGTTGATAATACTCATCAATTAAGAAAACAAATTTTTAAGTTCACTCTCCAAATTGAGTTTGGAATAGGTATAAAAAGTTGATTTTTTTAAGTAATCAGATTTTTTTTTGTTCACCAGATTTGGAGAAAGGCGCGATTCCATTACTCTTTCGCGGCTTTACAGTTCTGTTCATTATTCCAATAAAGAATCATCAATTTTGTTTAAATAAAAATGCGGAGAAATATACTTTAAAATATCCCTAGCCAAAATTTTTTCTTGTATTTTTTTTTGTATGATACCAATTATCAGACTATCTTTGTTGAATTCAATTTCTTTCTTTTCTCCTTTCATAAATAGAATTTTACTATTTTCGAGATAGGAATGAAGTAGTGTCAAAACATGGGATAACATTGGATCAATCACATATTTGATAGTTTCTTTACCATTCTTGTCTACAGACCATTTTGTAATTTCTTTAATCATATAAGTAAATCTGCTTGTGTCTGTATTCCACAATGATTGTTGTGTTGGATTGTCCTTTTTATACAATTTTATTATAATATCACCTAAATACTGATCGAGAACTTCATGATAATTAATTAAGGCCTTTGCGAATTTTTCATCATCCACTTCTTGTTGAATGAGAAGAGTGTCCGTTATCGTTTCGAAAATTGGCGCATTTTGATAATTTTTCATTACATATGACATTGCCGAAACGGATGTTTTAATTATGGACCCAGCATTTCGAACTATAATCTTTAAATATTTATTATCAGCTGCAAGATTTTTTATCGTTTCTTGGTCTTTCTGGGACAATTCATTTAAATGATCTATTCTTTCTTCTAATTTTCCGATTCTATCATTTAAATCTTTGATTTCATCTTTATATTTATTTTCTAATTCTTTTTTTGCATAACAAATCCGTAAATGTCTTGCCAAGTTACTGGATTTACTCACATAAAGATCACAAAATTGACATTTGATTTTTTGAGAGTTATTTGAGAGGTTTTTAGGAAGCGTTTGCGAGGCATTTAGATCCTGTTTTGCTTTTTGCTTGTGCTTTTTTGTTTTCAAATGTTTTTGATAACAAAATTTGACATCAGTCTCATAATTACAGGTTAAACAAGAAAATTTCATTATATAACTATATACATTGCCAACATATATTTTTTTCCAACAAAATCTCAACTTTGTTTTAAACAAAATTCAAAAAAGTTGTAAATTTCTTAAACTTTGTTGAAGTCTTAAAAAAAATTTATCACTAATTATACATTTTATTTAAAATGATTACCTTATTACTTTTATTAATCACGTAATGTTTCTAAATGAGAATAAAAATTTATGGTCTTAAAAAAATTGTTTTTTATGAAAAATTCATGACGATCAGGTCTTAAAAAAATTGTCTTCCCTATTCGATCTCAAATTACACTTCCATGTAAAATAATAATTTCTGCACACAAAGTTTGTGTGTTAAAAATGATAATTCATAGATAGCATAAAAGGGATAATAAAAATGGTCCCTTCGAAATATAAGACCATAAGCTCATAAAAAAATTAAAGTTCCAAATTATAATGGTCATAATAAGTCATAACTTTCGAAATACTCTGTGATTTGTGATAATTTGGCAGTCTTTGATCAAAACTGATTTTGGCCATTTAACGATAAATACAAGGTTTGGCACCAAATTGTTAAACAAATAATCGAAAATTTTAAAATAAAAAATATATTTTCACAAACGCATTAAAACTCTACCTCGGTGTGTCACTTTCCCTATGTAAAATATGAATGCCTCCTGTGAAATTATGGTCCATAAATTGGATTCTTATTACCTTCACCTGGAATAATAAAGGATGCAAATTTACGGGAAAGTAAAAACCATTTCTTTTTTGCATTACAATATATGCGTCCTATATCGCCCCATTTTGACCCTTTCCTCTTTTCCGAATTCTTTTGTAGTATCTATCTTTTTGTATCAGTGTTATTGTTCTTTGTGTTATTAATAAAATTGCTAGGATTTTATTTATTCCTTTTTTAGAAGCGACACCATAAAGTAATTCATATAATAGCTTACTTCTCAATTTTAGACCACTTGTTCTATTTATTTTAGATTTCTCATTGTTTGTGTTTTTCTTTATAAGATTTTCAAAAACAACAGCTAGTCATGGACTGGATTAATTCAATGAATACTTTTTTGTTTTTCTAAAAACCTCTTAACAGAAACATCTATAAACATTTGATTAGTTGTTTAACAATTAAGAATAATCATGAAAGATAAATTAAAACAAATTAAATTTATCGATCAGAAATTATTACCCATATTTAATATTCAATCAATCATTGATTATAAATCCAAAGTATCTTTGAATAATATCAGACAGAATAAAAATATCATAAACGATTTGAATGATAATTTAGACGAAATAAAAACAATTTTCAGAGTAAAAGAATTTAATTTCCATAAAACTCAAAATAAAGTGAAATCTTATACACAGGCTTTCGCCCTTTTGAAGAAATGTTTGGATATTTGTAATATTCCCTATGATACAATTCAGGAAGGCAAACACAACAATCTGCGTTTAATAGAAAAAAATATTTTGTTAGAAAATTATATAAAATATCAAAAAATGTCGGATATCCGATTTTCAGATTTAAAAGAAATAGTTCTTAACAATTCCAAGACATTGGTTTATAAAGAATTATTGGAAAATATTAAAAAAGAGGAATCAATCGAATTTTTCGTTCCATTGTTTAAATGTACTAAGCATGATAAAAATAATCAAATATACATTCATTTGGATCACTGGCAACATTTTACTTTTGATAATTTAAACAAATTCGAAATAGATTTCATTTCGAAAAATGATCAAAATGGTGATATAATAAATAAGGATTATATCGACAAAAGTATGTTTGGCTCTGGATATGAAATTATTTTGAATACGGAAGTAATATACAGTAATAAGTTAAAAGAAAATGAAAACCTGTTTCCAAATTGCGTTTTGCCATTTTCACTAAATAATTTTACAACGCTTGGGTTTAGAATTTACTGTAATATTCCTTATGACATTCTACAAAATTTAATTACTTTGAAGCTCAAAATGAACAGAATAGTCTTTAAGAAGAAATTTAATTTATTAGGCGGATTGGCAATTGATATACCTTTTGATGGGAAAATTTTGAGATTTATGGATGGGATCATTACGGTTTTACCAAAATTCGAAAAACTAACCGAGGATATGAGATTAATTGAAAAATTAGGTGATGATCCCATTGACAAAAATGGTTCAGAAATCATAACAGAGAAATACAAATGTTATAAAATGACTGACAAAACTTTTAAAGATGAAGGAAAAGAAACAAATGCGATTAAAATTTTATGTTGCGGTTATGACATTGCATTCTTTAATTTAAGGGAGGTTCTGCTCAGAAGTAATTTCTATAGAATAGAGAACAATAAATATGTCTTAAAGCATACTATTTCAAGATATTGTGACCTAATTGGAAATATTCAAATTCATTTTCCTGATATTGTAAATGATGATATAACCATAAAATTGCTAACAAGTAAATTTCCTCCAACCATAGATAAAGTGGAGCAAATAAATTTTACTTTTGTAAATGAAAAAATCATAAAATTACAAAAATATGATGACACTAAATTATGTAGTCTTATTTCTCACGTAGGCGGCGTAGTCCTAATTATTGAGATCAGCACGAATAATAATAATATCAATAAAATCATGCAGGAAACATTATTGAGTTATGATTGTTATTTCTTAGATATCTCATTAAGACAAGTTGCATCATTTAATGATTGCCTCGAAATAAAATGATTATGAATTTACCCGAGAGTGTCAAATCACCAGATACAACGCACGGCGTATTCACATTTCCATCAAGATACCGGCATTGTGCTCGGCTAAGTAAACTTTGCTATAAATTTTTTTGTCTTTATACAATTGGTCTCATATAATCTCCTTTATTGAGGCTAAAATCTATTTTCCCATAATTTATTATCTCGCCGGATGTATTTTCCATGAAATAAATATCCTTCAACTCTCTTACTTTTTCTCCTGACGGTTCCTCTAATTTTATGAGTTCATTATCGCCGTCCCTAATATATGTTTGATTATCTTTAAATAGTGCTTCTGTTTTCGAATTTCTGATTACGTATCCTAGGCGAATTGGAAGTCTGTCAATTGGTAAATGAGAAGGAACAATTTCATGAGTATAAAATCTATTTGTTAATAATGATATCATAAAGACAGAATTCGGATACAAAATCACATCAAACATTTTAACTAAACTTGGATCATTTATGCTTCTTTTTAATCTGAAACGCAATCTGGTTAAAACGCTGGCACCTTTATAATGATAATCGTAAGGGTCGTCTTTGGGCCTCTTTAGCTCTTTAAAAGTTTCATCATTAAATCGATAAAATGTGCAAAATGCGATTAGTCCGTTTCTCGGCATATCTTTTGTTTTATCCGAATGATCTTTAATTTTAGCCTTTTTCTCTTTGCCATCAATTTCGCTGTTACTATAAATTTGCGCCAAAACATGATTCAAATTAGTCTTCTGCTCAAAAAAATATTGACTGATATTATTAACTTTATTTATTATTTCATTATCTGTTTGTCTAAAATTATCGGTTGGACCATCTAGGTTAGTTGAACATCTTAAAAGATTAAAATTTATGATACCATCTTTTTCTTCGACTTTGGTGAGGTATAATCCTTTTCTATAAGATGTTCCAGGTTTATTAGATTCTGTGAGTGATTGAAATTGATGTTCTTCACTAACTGATTCAAAATATTTTTTGTTGGAGTTAAAAAAATTTCTGAAAAATAATCCGACATTATGAACGTTGATAGGTACTTCTCCTAGGGTAATAATAGTTATCTTATCATTGACATCATAATTGCATGATAATTCTTTTATTACATGAAAGATTTTCTTTTCCTTGTTATTAATTTCGCTTAAAACATCTTTAATATTTCCTAAAATGTAAATAATAATATTATCACTAATTACTTCATCTAATTTTGTTATGTTATCAATTATAATCCCACAAAAATTTTTTTTGAGATAATCTATTTCTTCTAAATGAAATTTATTTATCTCATTTTCAATGCACAAAAGAATATTCGTATTTAGACATAGCTTATTCTCTTGGGTTATCATTAAATTATAATATTATTTAATCTTTAAGTTTTATTTTTATGCTGGATCAATCTCAAAGCCGCTTACTAAAACGTCAAAAAAGGACAGGTATCTCAACATTTAGAAATACCCATTTTCTGGTTCATCAAAATCGAAGACCATATGCTCGGACAAATAAAAAAATCCTAAGGAATGACGCTCAATATGGTCACAAAAATGGTTTAACGAATTCGATGGTTAAATAGACTTTTAGCCGTTTAACGATAAACTCTGATTTTGGAACCAAATTTTTATCAGCTATAAATATGCTTTTACTATAGTAATGAGAAAGTTAGAAAAAAAAATATAAAACCAGTTTCTAATTGCGAAATATGATTTATCGGATTATTAATCTTTAATAATAATATTGTTGTTAGGCTGCTATACTTTTTTTGCACTTCGATATGGGGCAAAATATTAGTGGCAATGAAAATAAGAAAACCGTAGCGTTTAATATTTTTTTAGATAAATCGAACATTAAGAATATTTCGAAAAATAAAAATTTGTCAATCAAATATGTTTTTATTAAATGAAGCAATTGCATACGTAGTATTGTGGGGCATATATAACCCGATATTTCATAAATAAAATTATGATCAATGTCCATTTTTCAAAAATACTTTTTCTATGCATGATTATGTTTTCTAACTTAAAATATTGAAATTTGAATATAATGGAATCAAAGATTCTTTTCAAAATTAATAACAGATGCCGCAAATAGTTTATCAAGATTCTTTCATTACAATTTGGTCTTTTATGGATGATGTTAAAATAGAAAATCATTTTATACCTATTCCAAACCTAATTTGGAGACTGAGCTCAAAAAATTTGTTTTCTTCGTCGATGAGTATTATCAACAAAAATTTGGCATACTTTCCCGTCCTGTCCATTTTCCTTTTTGTCACCTTATTACATTTAAATCGCTAAACTCTTTCTGTAAAAATTCTCCAAATCTTTTTCTTTTTATTTTTCTTAGTCCATTTTTATATTCCTCATCAATTTCTCATCTTTGTAATTATTTTCTTTCCTTCTCACCATTGATTTCAACTTCGAAAATACTTTTTCTATTGGATTATATTCTGGCGAATATGGTACGTTGTATATTATCTTGTGATTATTTTTCGCAACATATTCTTTTAATCGTTTCGTGTGATGTATTCTCGCGTTGTCCATCAATAAATATTTATTTTCGTCAATTTTGCTTATTAACTCTTCTATGAACTTTAGAAATGTCTCGCCATTTGCCGAATCTTTTATTATCTTTGTATGCAATATTTTTCTGTTTGAAATCGCA
>CAWGRV010000008.1:0-62355 GCA_963825095.1 uncultured Nitrosopumilaceae archaeon | reverse complement strand
TTTCAGGGGTTGTATTAAACCTTGAACGGATTCGTAATACTGCCCTTCTCTGCAATAGTCCGCCAGAACTGTATAACAATTCTGGTGATTCAGTATAATACCCTCATCTATATTTTCAATGCTTTTTCATTCTGGCCATTCCTAAAATACATTACTCCTAAGTCGGCATAGCCAGAGAATTTTTCTTTGTTCAGTTCATAGGCTTTTATTAGATGTTCAAACGATTTGTCGTATTTACGCATATTATAATAGTATCTAAAATATCCAAGATTCTGATAATATTCGTCTTTTATTTTTTCTAATATTTCTTTTGAGTTGTTCCATTTTCCAACCAGATTATAGGCAAGAGTTAGATTCAATTCGTCTATTATGTCTTTTTTATTTTTTTCTAAAAATTTAAGCATTGTTTCTAATTGTTCCGGTTTTTCATAAACGGTATCAAGATTTGTCCTTAAAAAATCGTAACATTCATAATAGTCGGCTTGTAAGCCTCTATAAAGCGTATCCATGCATTCGGAAGCCAAATTCCACTGCAAATATTTTTTGCCGACATGCAATAAAACATCGGCATTAATGTTATTTTTAGATTCTCTCAGTAATCTCCAAAATTTAAATTGATTATGATTTTCATAATAATCAATTAGTTTCAAAATGTAGGTATCAAAACCCTTTTTTGCTCCTAATTTTATCCACTCTTTTTTCTTATTTTCATCAGTCTCATGACGATAAACCACATTTAATGCACCTCGGCAACCGTTTTTAGCACAGTACGATACTTCTTCAATGTAATTTTCTTTATCCCTGTCGAATGAATAAAGATACAAAAATTTACAACATATTATATTTTGTTTTATTCCGGCTTCAAAATATTTGACAGCCAATTCTTTATTTCCCTGATCGAAAAATTGCCGCGCCAGATTAGAGTAAGCTCTAACGGAACCATGCTCGATGGCTTGTGAGAAATATTCTATTGCTCAGCTGCGGTAGAATCGTCCAAACATCCCCTGATATATTATGGGCTAACCCAATACCGCTGCGAATAGCGAGATCAATGTATTTCTTTGTCTCGTCTAAATTCTTTTTTGTCTGATTGTAGTATGCTAATAGGAATTGAACCTTTGGGATATCATCATGAAGACGAAATAATTCGATATGTGATGGTTGAAATTTAATGTCTTGTTCTGAAGCACAGTAACATCGGCTTTTATCGGTATATGAATTGAAATAGTTGTCTATTAGACTATTCAAATTATCAGTCATTTGCCTCTCTCATTAACTGCTTTTTTTGAATATAGCTCTTTGTTAATTATGATATTTTTTCGAAATTTTCGATTGCTCTAGTTATAAAAAAAATAAAAAAGTCATAATAGTGCCTAATAATTGAAACAATCTAAATACCTACAGAAGAGCATAAATTGTTTCGGGGATGATTCTTTTTCCATTAACTTCAGACATTTGTGTTTGTTTATCAATATCACCCAATTTTTTGAATTCATATCCTAGTTTCCACGAATCTCCGAACCATTCTGTTTTCTTGGTGTCTTCGTTAAAGATCTCGAAATTTATATCTGCATACTCTGTGTCTTTTTTTAAGAAACTGCTCATGAGATCAAACGCTTGTTTGTGATTGTTTAGGTTTCGTCCATAGATAATTGAAGGATCGTTGAGATTTCTAACGATTAAATTAGTCTTGATGATATTTGTGCAGGAGCCATACTTCAATTTACTCATTGAACGAAAAGCTTGTAAAAGTATTTATAATGGTTCCTATTATGATGGCCTATTCCGAATTTTAATATTTCAATTTTCTGAATATATTTTTTCTTGAGATATGATAGTATGTGCAATTTTAATAGAAAGTCTTTACAACAAATAAAACAAATTTTTAAATTTGGCATCCGTGTGAGTAAATAACATATCTCATAGGCACGTACTAGTTCAATTTCTGGATTCTTCACTAGGCACTTTGATTATATTATCGGCAATTTTGATTCCGGTTTGATCTTGAATTATTTGAGTGGAAATTGGAATAGTTTTGAAAATATCTCTTATGACGTCCGTATAATTTGTATTATTTTTAGAATCGGAAGAAGTATTCCAAATTGTGATCTTTGGATTGAGACCTCGGATAGCATCTGCGCTTGTCGCGAGTAATTTTTCAAGTATTCCTTTTTCCATCATTAAATATTTAAGTAATGTTTCTGAATTACTTCCGAAAGATTCAATCAGTTTATTAACTCCATTCGCTTGGGCTTCATAAAGGGCATAAATACCTTTGGCGTGTTGCTGGGCTGCATATAATTCTGCGTCCGACTTCATTCTGAGGGCATTTGCCTGTCCTTCGGTTTCTTTCATTATTACTTCTGCTTGAACTTGTGCTTTTGACATTTCCGATACCCTCGTTCTTTCAGTCTGTGTGGCGATTCTCTTTTGTTCGACCTCCTGTTCTAATTCTGCAGCTCTTTTGTGGGTTGCATTTGCTGACTCTATTTTCGCTATTTCTTGTAACCTGTATGCTTCTGCTCGAACTACTTCGAGGGCTGCTTTGGATTTTTCTATTTCTTGGAATCGCTCATTTTCCTTTTGAACCGTTTCTGATTCATATTGGGCCACTTGTTGCCGGATTAAGGATGTTCTTTCTTTCTCTCCAATTTCTCCTTTCTTTTTATTTTCGGCAATATCTATTCTAGCTTGATTTTCCGCATAAGACAGAGTCTTTTGTCTCATATTATAGAAATACTTTGAATCACTATGCGGATCATCATCTAAATCCTTGAGATTTGGTGAAAATGCTAATAATCCTATTTCGTCCAGCTCCTGTTGGATATTTTTTAAAAGCTTATCTTTGAAGGCTTGTCTATTGTTAAAAATCTCTTCGATACTCATCGTTGAAGAATGCAATCTCGTTTCGCCCTCTAAAATTCCTAAGATAATCGAATCAATTGTTTTGTCACTCTCTAATGCCTCTACTGTTCGAACATATTTCGTCAATGCTTCCATATCGTTTTTTGGACCTATGATAAATATAGCAGGCAATTTGAATTGGATTTTTTCTAAAGACATTGATTGGAGAGTGAATGAATAGGGTTTTGGATGCATATTTATAAACTTATACTTTTGGAAAGGCCAAAGAAAACCTTGTTTTTAGTGATTTTGATATCCTTAATACCAAGACCAGTTCGCACGAGGTAACTATCGGCGCCTGCCACCTTATAGCGGGTTGCTGCAAATGCACATAATCCTAGACCAGCGGCTACAGTCAAAGATGCATAATAATTAGTTGCCAAATTTTGTACATAACTAAAATCGACCATATTCCGGCGTGAGATTTTATTCAAACTAACACAGGTATAAGATTTCTGATAAGAATTGTTCCTAAATGTTCGAGTTGAGCTTCTCAACATGGTGAATAAATTACTAGTTCGTTTTATCTTAATCAACTAAGGCATTAAAAGAAATTTTCAATTTTTTTAAATAGTCCGGATATTTTCATTCTGTGGAAAGAGTTTCTCGATGAATCCAAATTGGACTGATTTTTTCTTTGATTTCTTTTTTATTTATGAACCGAGTGAATAAATAAAGAATTAGGATGCAGAATATGCAATATTCGAAGTCTCAATTTTTTATTTATGAACCGAGTGAATAAATAAAGAATTAGGATGCAGAATATGCAATATTCGAAGTCTCAATTTAGGTATTTTGGACCAAATAATTCTTCATATTCTCTACATTCGGTGTGCCTAAACCGCCAACCGGATCCCATGCTTGATTCGCCAAAAAACCAAAATCTTGTCCACAACATTTGAATTCTGTGCAGGCTGTAGTTCCTAGCGTCACATCATTAAATGTATTGGGACTTTCTAGATACATTTATACAATAAAGGATTGGCAAACCCCAATATCGGTTTTCCTCTTTGTTTCTGGAAACTATTCAAATTAGTGATAATACCTGCAAAAACGGGAGTTGAACACGATGTACCATCGACAAATTCCCAACCTAATTCATAAATCGCGCAATTGTGTCCAACTGCTGAAACATCAGGATATGCTCTATTGGACGCATTGAAATACGTGCAATTCGGTAATGCTATTCCTGATTCTAAATAAATATTAACTTGTTTCTCTTGCCATGTTGGCCTTTCATTCCAATGCGCGAAACCTCCACCTGTCGTCCAGTTTACAACGTCATATTCAACGCCATTTTCCTGGGTTCCGTTCGCACAACCAAAAACATGAGTACAAATTGGCGTCGAGTAATTGAACGATGATGCTTCTTCCTTCAACTATATAAGTTGCTCCGACGCTCAGGACATACGGGAATCTCCCGGAAATATAGGATTCATGGCAGTCCACCCATATGGACCTTTTTCTTATTTAACACATTTCATTAGTTCTATCCGGAGAACCAGCATCTCCTGAAGCAACTAAAATTGTACTTCCCCGTGCGGTGATTTTTAATAATTCGACATCGCATCTTTTTACATATGACATTGTATTATTAATATTTCCTGAACAATTAAAAAGGCTACACTGTTGCGTTTCATCCCAGCCCCAACTAAGAAAGTACCTCCGGAATTGTTTCTCTGTTAAACGTACTAATGGCCCAAGCATATATCCAACCATTTTCATGATCGTACCACAAACTCGCATTCGTCGCCGCCCAACACATCACTTGCACATCTAATTCACTTTCAGTATCAGGAAATGGATTATTGTAACCTATAATATTCCGAATTTTGTTTATGGTTATTCCATTTGCCTGTTGACTTTTTGATAAATCTCTGTTGGAAAATCCTTCGGGGCCCATAAATTCCATCGCTCCAACACTCGAGTTCACATAGACATAAGTATCTGTCATATTATAAAGCCTTTGCATGACTTCTCTCGTGAAGGCGCCGGGGTCAGGTTCAGAAGTGGATTTGACATTTAATTTTTGACGGGAAAATCTATTAAAGGATTCGAAATGCCATCAACGAATTCTATAATGTTTTCCAAATGCTTCGGGAATACGTAATTTTGATCAGATTTATAGATTAATATTTTTTTATTAACATTCAGGTATAAATTAACCTGATTTTCGAATAAAAGTTCCACATCTTTGATTTCTCCCTGAACATTTTATGGAATCACCGAAATTCTGGCAATCGAAAATGTTATTCTTATTAAGCCACTGAAGTACCAAATCAGCTTCTCTCTTTGGGGGCGATACTAAATCACTGATGGCGCTAATTGATAAATATTGACCATAATATTCCGAGTCAATGTTGCTCGCAGAATTCAAAATATAATTTTCCAATTGTCGAACACCAATTTCATTTTGCTTAAGGGCGATGTGAAAAGTAATTTTCGACGAGCAAATGTTGTTTCTTCCAATCAATTCTGATTCACGAACAATAATAGAACATTTCGAACCATCATTTGTTTTTTTAATATTGTAATTTTCTATCTTGATCCATTGAGAGGATGTCGCTACCGTGGTGAATATTAAAAAGAAAACTACAAAGGGCCCCATTTAATAGTCCAATTTGTTCTAAATTTGAACAATAAAAACAATGATTAAATTCTTCAATTTTTCAATAATGCTGCGCATTATCTCGCTCCGCTCGACTCATTACATTCGTTTACTCGGCACACACTTCGTGCGTTTCGCTATCGCTCAGTGAACAACATTCACTGGCTTCCTGAGCAAACGAACATCGTGAGTCGAGCATACGCGAGGTGAGCTGAAGCTCACTGAAATATTGAAATTCCTTTTGTCTAAAATAATTTCATTCACAATTGTTCATTCACAATAGCTGATTTCTAAAAATGCATCGAACACTAGAATTCGAAATTGAGCCCTTTAAATATGCAGTATCTCTTTTGGAAGATACTCTCACTATCAGAGCAACTCATAAATCGGAATTTTTAGTTTGGAGTAATAAAATTACGGAAAAGGCACCGACCAATATGAAATCAACAAATGTCAAATTTAGCCCCATTAACATCTATGAAATGTTTAGCGACCTAGCAAATCAGAAATTATCGGACAAAGACAATATAACAATTAATTTCCCGAAAACTTATGACCCCTATCAAGATTTGATCATTGAAATTCGGATGAAATCCGCCTATATCAAAACTGAACCGATAATAATTGTACTTTCAGATGAGAAAATATCCTTCGAAGCAAGAATGAACCAAAAATTTGAGAAACTAACGAAAGATGTAGAAAATAAATTTGATAAATTGGCTCACAAACACGAACTGTTAGAAAGGCAATTCGATGAATTAATAACTGATTATAAAGAAAAGAAAAAACTAATTAATGATTTGTTAGTAATTGCGGCAATGGAAAATGAAAATGATCAAGAAGAAAAATTTAAAGAATTACAAGATAAATTGTTCGAAACTGAATTTGGAGAGCAAATTAAATTGATTATGAAGAGACACGCAGCTAAAAAAGCCCAACGAGAGAATAATTCTTCACCTGCGGTTCCCATATATGATACTTTCTGAATCATCATCCGGAAAGAGCTACTACATGGGGACTATTTTCTAACACTCTTGATTTTAAAATTTTAGTCGCTTCAACTCGATCAGCGGTGGCCACCCATTTATCGGGATATTCAAATATACAATTGATGAACTTAGTTTTTTCTCCGAAAGCTTTATAGAAACAGACTTCCTCACCGTCAAATCTGCATGCTATAAAGGTTGTATTTGTCAAATTAGTTCCATAAAAAGTAGCTCTATCAAAATGGCATTTCGTAAATTTACAATTTTCTAAATTTGCGAAATCGAATTTCTCACATTTGAAATTTTTATTTGTTAGAGAAATATCTGAAAGGTTGATAAATTGAGATAAAATTCCGGTGTTATCCGGTCTTTTTATCTTATCATTTTCGTTTGGATTGGTGCCCCCACAGGCAAAATATAAAGCAAGATTATCATTATTTTGAAAATAATTTCTCTTCATATCATTGTACTTTCGCCAATAAATTTTATCGATATTGTCGACATTTTTCTTTATCTTGCATAATTTTTCGTATTCGCTCGGGGCTTCTTCAAATAAGAAGAGACCAGAACATCATAATTTTGTTGATCGTTTGTACTCAGCTGCAATTTCACTGACCCTATATTTGAGGTGTTCTGGTACTTTTATAATAACTTTTGTCGGCACATGCAGATTTGTTGATGGATCGATACTGTGATTCTGAAACCATGATTTTATAGCGTCATATTCATAAATCGATCCGAAACAAGTGATACCTATTTCCTTTATTTCCTCATGTGTGATCGGACAGACTAATTCCATCTCAATTTTTAGTTTGATTGAAATGTATTATTAAAATCCAGGTTGACACTTACAACCTGCCCCAATGTGACCGAATTCCCCTCTATGTTGTAAGGGGCATCGGGAACCGATAAGCACACACCTGTTTTGATTTGGACTAAAACATTGTCTATCTGGACATTTCGGTCCTCTCATTTGCGGTAACGCCACCATACCTTCATTTATCGAGCCTGTGAAAATGAAAAACAAAATAATCAAAACTATAACCACTATTGCTACAATAAAAACTGTATTCTTATCCATATATATTTTATACTAATATAAATATTTTTAAAAAAAATTGATTTCCAATCGAAAAATAGTATTCTTTAGTGAAAGTTGATTTGAAAAATGAAGTCAAATTTCAAAGCTTTACTTTTTAACGTGATAGTTTTAGCTGTCGTGACGGTCCTTTTGGGTCTTGTTTTAAAATTCTGGTATTTTGATGAAATATCACATTTATTGCCCTCGAATTGTACGGTCTTAAATTGTTCTTTGATTGAAAAAGAATGTAATTGCAATTCTCAGAGATTTCTCGCACCCGTACATTATTGTGCGGACTATACTTGCTATAAATTAACAGTTCTTCTTGAATTTGAACTGAATTCAACAGATTACTTTCAGAATTTCAGTTACACTTATAGTGATAATCCGCAAATTTGTTCTCTGAATGATACAATATTACAATATATTGTCAAATGCTACTATGATCCAAAAGCAATTCTTTCTAGTTTGACATTGGTGCCCTCCAGTGTATCCCCACTGACGATAGTTATAATAGTGTTACTTTCGTTAACCGGAGCATTGTTATTGATACCGTTATTAATATTTATTTTCTTGGAATTGCGCGATAAAAAAATTTTGGAAAATAGACATTCTGAATTTGAACGACTATAATTTTTGTCGATAAATTTCTTGCTTCGAGATCCAAATCATGTTGTATATTCTCATGAAATTAAAGATTATAATGACAGTTAACAGCAATAGAAATAAGTCGAAACATAGAATCATATTAAAGTAAGAAAAGTTTGATGCTTTATTTATTGTAAATGTTGGTGGCTTGAGATAAGATAATTCTGGACACATCGAAGTCTCATTCCAGACATATGCAGGACCGCAAGTCCATAAATTTAAAAGTGATATATGCAACCAATCTTTCATGTCCGAAGACTGTTTAGAATAAATATTATCTAGCTGATAGGGATCTTTAATCAGATCGTATAACTCATAAAATATAATATTGCTAAAATACCAATCAAAAACCTGGGCGTATTCTATATAGGATAGATTCCCTATAACTGGATCTATTATCCTGATAGATCTATGAGTGTTATTTGTATCATCATTACCATTTTTCCACGGATCGGTACTCCCATTATTTGTAGAATAATATTCTATCAAAACGACATTCTGCTTGAAATTACTTGAACTGTTAGTTAATAATGAAGCAAAAGATCTCCCATCCATGTACGCTGGTTTTTGTTGGCCTCCTGCTAATTCAATCCATGTTGGAGCTAAATCAACTCCCGAAATCGGCACAAATACTTTGGTTCCAGATTGAATATTGGGACCTCGAATACTAAAGGGTACTCGCACATCGAATTCATACGGGTGTGTTTTGTCATCCGATAATCTAAATTCGCCTAAGTGGAAACCGTTGTCCGAACCGAAAAAAAGATACGTATTATTTATTTCCTGATAATGTTCCAGAATATTTAAAATTGCTAATGTCAGATCATGAACCGATAACATGGTTCTTGCTCTTTGTACGAAATCAAAAGCCAATTCTTCTGTCCATTTTGAAGTCAAGGCCGGAATATTCGCTATGAAAGGTGGATGATCCGTTGCTGCGTAATCAAAAGATGGGAAAGTTGGATTTTGAGCCGATATATTTGCATTAGCATACCATGGAGCTGGAGTGTAGGGTGGATGCGGCGCACGCGGACCCAACATTGTGAAAATGGGCTTATGATCAGATTGGGATAGTATTGATGCTAACCAAGCTATACTATCATTTCCTATTTTTGAAATAGTGTAATCTGGGAACATTGACACGTTTCCATTTATACTCCACGTGTCGTTGAAATAAGTTTGATAGCATTGTATATTAAATTGATCCCATCCCGGCGCAATCCTATTACTTGAACCACTAAAACAATATGGTACCAATGCTTGGGTATTAAGGTATTTTCCGAAGTAACCGGTTGTGTAGCCTAATTCTTGCATATTCATGGCCACACTATGTTGTTCAAAAGCCGCGTCGGTATTTATGTACATGCAGCCACAATCTGTGGCATTGTCGTCACAAATTCCCGGAAAAGAAGATTCTCGAATATTGTGCATATATCTTCCTGTTAAGATGGCACTTCTCGATATACAACAAATGGGTGAATGAGTATAGTAGCCATAAAATTCCATACCTTGATCTCCTATCAATTTATAACTCTGATCATTCCATCCGGCGAGCATGTAATCTTGATCATCGGTTATGATAAAAATAATGTTTGGTTTTTTGGCAACGATGGAAACGATTACGATAGAAATAATTGCTAGGTTTTCTAGAATAGATAACCTGCGCATTGGGGATAAAAAAATTAACAAAAATAATAAATCTTAAAATAGAAAAATCAATTTTTTTCGACATCAGTTTGTCGTTTGATTTTTTTAATAATTGCTTCTCTATTCCGCCAAAAATATTCCATTCTATCACTGCATTTAGTTACTTCAATTATTTCACAAAGAGTTTGCATTTCTAATAACCATAGCATCATCGCAGGTTTATGTTCTAATGCTGCGGCATAGAAAATAGATGAAACGAAACCTTCTATTTTTGGCTTATTTTTTTTGTATAGATATTTTGCAAGATTAAAGTGACCAAGACTACACACACCAATAAAGTTTCGATCTCGGTTACTAAATACTCGATAGCAACTTTCTACCACAAATTTTGGCAAAGCAAAATTCGCTTTTTTAAAATTTTTGAATGAAAGTTTGATCTTGTTGTACTAAATCATTGTAATATTTATTGACCAAAACTAAATTTTTGTAATCTTTGATGGGGTCCAAAAATTCTAAAATCAAATATTCAATTTCTATTACAAAATATTTTCCAAGTATGCATAAATTATCTTGGCAAATTGGATCGTGCGACATTTTTAGAACAGTATAAATGAGTCGGTTTAATTTATGAGGTTAATATTTCAAATTTCTGGGTCGTCATTTTGGAGTCTCAATAAGCCAAATAAAAAAAATTGAAGTTTGAAATATCTATTCATTCTAAATTATTTTATCATGATCACGTTTCGGAATGAGAAAAATACATATCGTTTTATTCTCGATTCTTATAGCAAGCGTCGTGGGGAGTGCGATTGCTTCTATCACCGTAGGATGGCTTGAAAGAAAGAGCACTTGTGATGATCAGAGTTTTCTTCCACTGTCGAGTTGGTTATGTCTTAATGCTACATTTAACATCATTTTTCTAATTATCTTTGAGTTACTTTTGATTCTGTTTTGGCGGGACTACAAGCACATTTACGTTCTGATATTGGGAACTGTAATTGGATTTGTGTTCTTAATCATTTTCAATATAATAGGATCATTCGCTTTATTCCGATATTCTCCAGTTTGTAAGACTCAAGATCCCAGCCTGTATTTTTGTACTTTGGCCAATCTCATTTTCGGATGGTTGCTATATTTAATTTGCGCTGGCTGGCTTTTGTTTTTCAGACTATATTTGTGTTGCGTGGTGCATTAATATAAAATTTTTCTCTATAAAGAACTGATTCTTCTGCTTATTTCGCTATTCCCCTTGATTGAAAATACGATTACCATTTCATTCGAAATTAAATCCCTTATTTTCGGTATTTCTATATTATTATTTTGAAAATAGACAATATTATCCATATTGATGGCGTAACTATAATTTGCTGCATCTTTTTTATTTGAAAATTGCCGTAAAATATTGTATCTTCCGAATCTTTTTTTATCATCAGGTACAAATATCACAAAAAATTCTTCTTTCCCTTGTAATGGGTTGGGTTTCAAGAGATTCATCTTTCGGTATATTCTTAACACATTATAAAAAATTTTTTTTATTTTCAATTTTTTCGTCATTTGGTGATTATGATTGTTCGGGGGGTACTCCATACGGGATTCAGGGCACATCTAAATCCAGGTTTGATTTTTTATTTTAGTGCGTCTAAAATAAAAAAATAAATCATGGAAATTGTGATTGTGGATGAGCCATGATTCAATTCTTGTACATAAAATAAGTTTCGATCGCCATTTTCTTAAAAATTTCTGGATCCATTTTTTCTGCTAAAACCTTAATTTCTTCGTAAGGTTTGTATAACTTTGGCTTGATTCATGAACATTATTTAATGCGCGACTTGCCATCCAACCATTATTGTTGGCATCTTCGAAATCAGACCTCCTCAAATAAGAAGTTCTTTCGGCCTTCATTTTTGATAACATGCACAGTTTCTCCCGCATAATTTGTTCCATTGTTGAGTTTTTTCAAAATATAAAATAAACTAAATTAGAATTTTCCATTTCAATTTTTAATCTTGCGAGTTTACGAGAAAGATTCAAAATAGGATTGAGGATTAAGATAATAATCTGAAAATTCAATTTTTAATCTTGCGAGTTTACGAGAAAGATTCAAAATAGGATTGAGGATTGCGATAATAATCTGAAAATTGATTTTTTTTAATTTCATATTATTTCAAATAAGTGAATAAATAAAACTTATATTTCAATTAACATGTCGTGGGATTGCCAATACGGAATGAAGACGAATCGACGTCCGAGATTTCAATTGTGCAAGTGCTACTATTTATGGCTGTAGCGACGACAACTTCAATACCATAAGTATCATCACTGCTGGCAGTGAGAGTAATATCAGTCCATCCTCCGGAGAAAGCGGTGGGGTTGGTTTCCTGACTCAGGCTGATCGGCTGGATATGGCTCGACCATTGTCTAACTCCGTTTTGAGTGAACCAGACAACGGCAGGAGGACCGTAAAATGGACCGCCATATCTGCAGCCTAAACCTGACAACGTGTAACTGAACGAAATGGTAACATCAGCGGAGTTTCCTGAACCAGAGGTCTGAACTTTAAGGCCAGTGTAATTACCGCTGGATCCGACGGGCGAGACAGCAGATCCGACCTTGGTTCCTGCAGTCGTCCAAGCCAAAGACACTACCGCGAATCCGCTGGTCGTGCTTGTTGCCTCAAAGAATTCATTGAGGGTGGAGACACTATCGCTGGAACATGTTGCGGAGCACATTCCGAGCAGACAAACGGCAATAACGAGCGTAAAGAGACGATACATTGGTAGCACTAGATGGAATTTAAACTTTGATTAAACATTCTATTTTCAAGCACTTTGAAATTCAATTTTTTGTATTGGATATAGAAAAATCCTAAGATATATTGGATTTTTTGGACTAAGTTTTGAGGTAGAAAATGAATGAAATTTCCCTGCATAATTTTTTTTTCGTATTTTCTCCCCCTACTGAAAAAAATTTTTGTTCCCTAACATTATAGAAATGTCTGAACAATTCGTACTCCTTCAAACTCTTAGTTCTCCTTTGCCGGGTAGCGTTGTGGGTACCACAACCTTGGGCGACGGTTTCGGCTCCGCTGTCTCCATAGACGGTGATCAGTTAGTTGTCTCTGCTCAGAATGCCACTGTTGATTCTATTTCCAATACTGGGGCTTTACTCTTCTACACTCAGAAGCACAATCAGTTTTCACAGTCTCAGCCGCCATTCTCAGAATTACTTACTAGCGATGTCCCGGGCGCATTTAACGCCCTTAAAATTCAAGGATGTCTGGCGATGGGAGGATTTGGTGCAAAAGTCTCTGGAGGTCCCGGCCCCGCTGCACATCCGGGCGGTTGCGTACTGGTTTTTAAACTCGAAGGTAATCAGTGGAATTTGGTTCAAACTCTATTACCAAGTGATCCTCCCACTTATGTTTATAATAATTTCACTTACGGAATTGAATTCGGAGGTCAATATTTGGATTTTGATGGTGATTGGGCTTTTATAGGCGCTCCACAAAATCAGATAGACGGTGTACCCTTGGCTGGAAATGTATCCGTTTTTCATCTGGAGAACGAAAAATGGCAATTAACCCAAAAGATCACAAGTCCAACTGGGCCGATTTTCAATCAATCTATCGGAGGGGCTTCTTATATAAATGGTAATTATGCCTTTATTACCGCGGAAGGTAACTATACACAATTCGGTTCTAATCCTCCCGATAACGGTTATGCTTACTTCTATCAATTAAACCAACACACAAATCAGTGGGAATTCGTCGAACTATTGAGAGGAAACAGTCCTCTGCCGCCCAGCCCAAATGGCATTGGTGATTTATTTGGATTCAGAATTGAATTTAATAACAATTGGGCCGTTATCGGAGCCCCACTCGACAATACAAACCCGCAAGGTGTTTTTATCGCCGGTGCAGTGTATATTTACAGTGCGTATAATAATAAAGGAGTCACTAATTGGCAATTTGTCACAAAGCTGTATCCTCAAAATCCAGCCGTTCAAGGAGCATTTGGAACAAATTTGGTTCTATACGAAGACTATATCTTCATTACAAATAACAACAGTTCATCAGATGGTACCATGAAACATGTCGGATCCGTTGAAGTTTATAAGCTTTGCAATGGCCAATGGACCTATCTTACCACCATATTAAACCCTAATCCTCATCAATTAGATTTCTTCGGCGGAGACTTATCTGCGTCCCAGAATAGACTTGTAATTGGTGAGAATCCCAATTTCTCTTATTATCTGCCGTATACTGACGTGCCCGTACCGACTACTTTTAATAATGGAAACACCTATGTTTACAAATATTAAATAAGTCAACATGTTCGGCAATGCTAAGCATTGCGCAAAAGCAAAGCTTTTGCTGAGCCGTAGGCTCAGTGAACTCTGTTCACTTGCTCTCCGAGAAAACGAATGTAATGAGTCGAGCGAAGCGAGATAATACGCAATATTATTGAAATTTCACATCCACAAATTGAATAAAAATCTTATTTACTACTATAGTAATGTCTGAACAATTTACACTAATTCAAACGATGGCTTCACCTTTACCGGGAAGTGTTGTTGGCGATACCACTTTGGGAGATGGTTTTGGGGCAGCCGTATCTGTAGATTCGCATAATCTTGCCATTACGGCCCAAAATGCCACGGTTGATTCAGTCTCCAATGCCGGTGCTCTAATCTTTTACAATGAGCATCATGATCAATTTATTGAATCACAAGCTCCTTTTTCAGAGCTATTGTCTAGCGATGTCCCTGGGGCATTCAATTCGCTCAAAATCGACGACAAATGGGCGATGTGCTCTTTTGGCTCTAAAGTATCTGGAGGTCCGGGCCCCGACCCGCATCCTGGTGGTGCTGTTTTAGTCTTTTATCTTTGCAACGGACAATGGAATTTAAAACAAACTTTGCTACCCAACGATCCCCCTACTTATGTTTACGACAGCGTAACTTATGGAATCGAATTTGGTGGTCAATATATGGATTTCAATGATGAGTGGGCCTTTATCGGGGCTCCTCAGAATCAAATAGAAGGGGTTCCCTTGGCTGGGAACGTTTACGTCTTCCGCTTAATAGGTAGCCTTTGGACATTAACCCAAAAAATTACGAGTCCCACTGGTCCGATTTTCAATCAGGCAATTGGTGGTGCTTGCTTCGTTCGCGGTAAGTATGCCTTCATCACGGCCGAAGGTAATTACACACAATTTGGGTCCAACCCGCCAGATAATGGTTACGCCTATTTCTATAAATTAAATGATTATAGCGGTCAATGGGAATTTGTCGAATTATTAAGGGGAAATAGCCCTCCGCCGCCCAGCCCGGAGGGTATTGGTGATTTGTTCGGATTCAGGATCGAATTCAATAAGGATTGGGCTATAATTGGCGCTCCGCTCGACAGTACAAATCCACAAGCCGTTTTCTTGGCCGGTGCAGTATATATTTACAGTGCCTATGAGAATAATGGTGTCAGAAATTGGCAATTTGTTACAAAGATTTATCCGCAAGTTCCAGCTCTTCAAGGAGCATTTGGAACGAACTTGGTTCTACACGAAGAATATATCTTCATTACAAATAATAACAGTTCATTGGATGGGACAATGAAACACGTTGGAAGCGTCGAGATTTATAAACTTTGCCACAATCAATGGACATACCTAACCACGCTATTGAATCCAAATCCCCATCAGCTGGATTTCTTCGGGGCTGCCTTATCTTCGTCCGAAAGAAGACTCGTAATTGGTGAAAATACAAATTTTGCCTACTATTTGCCCTATTTTGATGTTCCGACCCCGACCACCTTTAATAATGGAACAACTTACGTCTATAAATTTTAAGTTGTGAAATAACCAACCAAGAAATTTATTTTGTATTATTAAATTTATTATTTACCGGTTAAGCAAATAATAAAAATAAAATCTTGTCATTTTTAGAAAATTATATTATTTCAGTTGGTATAACCAATAATCATCATTTAACAAGTAAAATAATATCTTGCTGTTGGCAAAAAAATATAGCAAGAAATGTTATACAATCATGGGTAAAAAAAGTGCTAAAAAAAAGAGACTTCTGAAAAAAATAGAAACGTCACATAAAAAGTCCAAAATAAAATCTTTCGGTAGTGGAAAACGCCGACACTCAAAGAGTCATAAAAAAACACATAAACATTCAAGCAAACACAGAAAATCCCGGGTATTACTGGGCCAAGGGGTCCAACTGGACCGACGGGATCAACTGGACCGACAGGATCAACAGGATCAACTGGACCGACAGGATCAACAGGATCAACTGGACCGACAGGATCAACAGGACCGACAGGATCAACAGGACCGACAGGATCAACAGGACCGACAGGATCAACAGGACCGACAGGATCAACAGGTTCAACGGGATCAACGGGGTCCATTGGGCCTACTGGTTCTGTCGGTATTACTGGACCGACCGGTCCAACAATGGGTTCCACCGGTCCAACGGGATCGACCGGTCCGATTGGTCAGACGGGATCAACTGGCGCGGGGCTAACCGGCTCTACCGGTCCAACGGGATCAACTGGTCCGACCGGTTATACTGGTTCGATCGGCGACACCGGTCCAACTGGTGAAACTGGTCCAACAGGTGAAACTGGTCCCACGGGTCCTACTGGGCCGACCGGCACTACAGGTCCAACCGGTCCAAGTTCTGTGATTAGTAACATCATCGTCATCTCGAGCAATTACACCGCTTCTTTAACTGACCAACTAATTGTTGTTAACAGTAGTGCTGCAGTCATAAGCATTACTCTACCAACAGCAACTCAGGGAAAACAATACTTTATCAATGACGTTGGTAAGAGTTATGGTGACGATGGTTCTACCGAGAATCCAATCACTTTCATCGCCGGCGGAACAGATGGTTTTATTGTTAACAATGGTACCAGTTATTTCGGAAACTACACGACCGCCTTTAGTGGAATGCAGGCTACTCTCACCTATTTGCCAACTTCGGTCACTGGATTGTTAACTAATATGTGGTTGATAAATTCCAGTACTTCCGTTGCGCCGGAAAATCTCATGGTATATGTAACAGTTGGTGGTTCAGATAATAATTCGGGTTTGAGTCCGAGTAACGGATTAGCCACTATACAAAAGGCTGTAAATGTAGCTGGAGGAATTGGATGGGATATGACGGGAACAATTTTCTGCGATCCTTTGGTACTATCGACAGACAGTTTGGAAATACCATTGATTCAATATGGTGAACAAGCTTATCCTATCACCATTCAGGGAAGCCTCAGTACCATTTATTCCGGTACTCTCACGGGAGTCACGGGCACCTATGCAGCTGCGACTGTTTCGGATCCAAGTGATGCTCAGAGTTTCATAGCGACTGTCGCCGCTTCTTCTGCGAGTCATACATTGGAAGGCGTCTTCATTCGAATCACATCTGGTATAGGCACTGCTGATCAGATAGGATTCCTAATATACGATAATATACAATTGAGTGCCACAAGTGAAAGTTATTCTGTGTGTGCATTTAATACATTAGATGATCCAATTCTCGATGCAGCACCTCTACCAGCGGCTGGCGATACATTCACATTGTTCAATAGGGGCACAACAATCGAATTGACGGACCCAGTTTCCCCAGTAATTACAACACTTGGTCAGCAAACCGGTAGACTCGTATGGTTTAGGGATATTAATATATTATCCCTTCCTACACCACGCCTATTCAGATCCGCACAACTTTTTATGGGGAGTTTCTTGTTCACGAACACGAAGATAGGATTTACGGGCGGCTCTGGCGATTGGCTAGTAAAAGCACCACCGCTTGCATTAAGTACGGCAGGCAGGCAAATTATCTCTGCCGGTTTATACCAGTACCCAAATTCAGAAATTGATGTTGCCGGAATTTATTGCGTACCTTATACAAGTTCTGTTTTGGACTTGACCTTGATTGGTAGACCGGACGGTAGTGTTTTTGTACAAACCACAGTTGGTAATAATAATAATGCAATTCCTTTAGCAATTTATATGTGTGTACTCGTTAATTCTTCTTTACAAGGAACAGGAACTGGAGCCATACATGCCCAAAATAGTCTGTTTATATCAGAAGCCAATGCCATTTCAACAACCGCATTATTAATCCCAGAATCAACCCAGTCATATGTCGATACTTGCTATTTCACCGCAAGCGGATCTCCTGCGGGCTATGTAGGAATAACCGCTGAATTTGGCTCGATGATTTCAATTCAAAGTACTAATGTGACTGGTTATCATAATACCGGCATAGACATAAGTGGTTCACTATGTTATTTCCAAAACGTCCAAAGTAGCAACAATGGCAAATATGGTGTTCTCGTGGATAACTCTCGTTTGCTGACCGAGGGTACTAACGTGTTCAACAATAACACGAGCGACGGATACCATATTGTGAATGCAAGTGATGTGGAATTGTTTACTAGTACCGGCACAGGTAATGGAGGTTATGGAGTCAATTGTCAATCGTCTAGTACTGTGATAGTTGGAAATTCAGTATCGATCACTGGAACATTAGGTAATGTAAAAGTTGGCAGTAATGTCGTGACAACCTGGGTACTCATTGCCGGCGGATTGACTACTAATATCTGTGATTTCTCTAACACTTCTTCACAACTTGCGAGAGTGATGCTACGCGTCGCTTAATCTGTACATATCCGTCTGAATTATGTTTTTTTTAGCAATCAAAAGAATTAAATTCTAAGTCTTTTGACGTTTTGGTAATCACACACAGCGTGAATGAATAACCTCAAAATGTTCTTCGACAGCAAATAATTTGGCTAAATATCATAAACGGGATATATTTACCAAATTATCTATAGTAATAATTTTTCTAATTTCTCTATTAAAATTATATCTATGAAAAAAAGAAATGACAAAGATCGTCGTCAAGTGAAACGGTTTTTCGGGCTAAAGGCCATTGATCGCCTAGGCAAAAAATATGGGCATCGTGATGGATTAAAAAAAAAAAGTAGCTACCGGAAAAAATCTCACAGGCAACAGCATCATTCAAAAGAATCCTGTAGCACAAAATCTCACAGTAAGGACCATCATTCTAAAAAAGCGAGCAGCAAAAGATCCCATGGTAAGGAGCATCATTCAAAAGAATCTTGTAGCAAAAAAGTTCATCATAAAAAGCATCATTCTGAAAAATGTACCCGGGGTGAAAGGGGCAAGAAGGGTAGTAGGGGAAAAAGAGGCAGAAGAGGTAAACAAGGTTTGAATGGATTTATCGGTCCAACTGGCCCAACTGGCCCGACTGGTCCAACTGGTCCAACTGGCCCGACTGGCGCGGGTTCTTCCGGAATCACCGGTCCCACCGGTCCGATAGGAATACCGGGAATACCGGGGATACAGGGCATCCAAGGAATTCAAGGTTTGCAGGGTGTTACCGGTCTCCAGGGACCCATTGGTCCTACCGGCACTCAAGGCATTCAGGGTATCCAGGGTATTCAGGGCGTTGCAGGCCCTCTGGGTCCGACTGGTGCTGCGGGTGGGGGTACAGGCGGTACAGGTTCCGTTGGTCCTGCCGGTCCAGTTGGTCCGCAAGGACCTATTGGGCCAACTGGTCCGCAAGGTATTGCCGGACCACAAGGCATTCAAGGAATACAGGGCTTACAGGGATTAATTGGCCCGACGGGACCGCAGGGGATCGCCGGCTCGGCAGGAATAATCCCTTTTTCAACTGGAATTATTATTAGCGGGGCAACAGTTGTTCAAGCCGCTCCAATTCTAATGGGTTTTGGTAATAATACAGTCGAAACTATTAATGGCAGTGGTGAATCGACAATGCCGCCACAAGCTGCCGGATTTGCGTTTCCGATACCGTTCAATGGTACCGTGCAGAACCTTCAGGTCAGCGTAGATTTACTTGTTGCATCTGTCGCTTTCATTAATACAAATCCGTTGACGTATATATTTACCGTTTTTCGCGCACCATCCAGCCCGAATGATGGGACGAATCATGTCGCATCGTCATATGTTACTACCCCATTGAATTGTTCAGTCACATTTGCTGGTCCCGGTATTGTTGCCGGTACTTTTTACGCTGCTACTAACTTCAGCGTCGGACCATTAGTGGTTAGTGTCGGAGATCGAATTGGTATCAGAATAAGACCTGCGAATGCGTCGTCGGATGCAGCTGCCGCTGATATTACTCAACTTTCATTTAGCGCGAGTCTCTCCTATACTCCGTCTTAAACCTTAATTTTTCATATAACCGGCAAACATATCATTTTTTATTTCAATCACATCTGCATTAAATATTTTTTTCTTCGGATTTGTCTTTGAAATTTGCCTTTATATATTTTCAATATTGGTTTGCGTAACCGTACATGTATATCCAATTAAGGGTTATAATTTGGGCCCTCAGGAGCCTTTCATCAGTACCCTTAAAGGTTGTAAAATTATTGTCAAACTTCATTATCATTCTAAAAAAAGTGATAGAGCATTAAAAAAATAAAATAGAAAGGACTAAAAGTATGCCAATTTTTTAAGCAGAAAAGAAAAATGCTATTTTTGACTTCTCAATTCCAAAATATTCCACAATCATGCGGAACCGAGAATTAATTCAATAATTGATAAGCGACTTCAACTGTGCCGCTTAATGCTGTTGTTCCAGTATTGTTTAAGATAAGTGTAAAGCTGCCCGCACTCTTACCGCCTATTTCAAACTTAGGATAACCATTTATAAAATATGTTCCTGTGTAACTCTGTATTGTCAAAAAGATAAAACTATTTGCATCAGCAAATGAATTTGTGACAGTGGCTGATGTTGTTGACCCGGCTGCCTGATTTAGACCGTTGAAAGTCAAAACTCCAATTACGCCATTTGCTGTTATATTTCCAAAAGCTTGCGGTGCTCAATGCTGGTAACTTAAGTTTTTTATAATTTTAATTTTTTTATATATATTATTTTTAATGGACCCTATAAAAATCATTAAAAATTTTAAAATTTATATTAATCGAGTTTTATCTGATTTGAATTTTTACACTTCGATACGGAAGAGAAAGGTTTCTTTTAAGGATATCGTGTATATTCTCTCCCGTAAGAATAATGAGAAATTAAGTTATGATATCGTTAATTCGTCTTTAAAATATAAGAATGTTTTGAATGTAACTAAAACGGCCATTATTAATAAACGATCTAATATTGATCATTCCCATTTTGAAATATTTAATCAATCACTTCTTGATTTTATATATGCAGATAATAAAAAAAGATATATTGCCGTTGATGGTAGTGGTATTAACTTAAATGCGACCCTTAGTGAAAATGGATTTAAATTGGACAAAAATCAAAATTACTGTACCGCTTTGTTAAGTTGTTTATATGATGTTGATAAAGAAATGGTCATCAATTATACCATTAGTGATTCTTCCGATGAAAGATTCATATTGAAAAGACAATTAAAATATATTCGACCTGGCGATGTTTTATTAATGGATAGAGGTTATTTTAGTAAGGAATTATTTAGAACACTTATTGGAAAGGGCATAAATGTTGTATTTCGATTAGTTTCAACGCTAACAATTGTAAAAAAACATCTAAATGGTAACTGTTCGGAGAAAATAATAAACATTAATATAGATGGAACATTAATAAAGTTGAAACTAATTAAATACCAACTTAATGGAAATGATTATTTTTTGGGAACAACATTGATAGATAAAGATATGAATTTTTTAATGGATTTATATTGGAAACGATGGAAAATCGAAACAAATTTTAGACACGCTAAATATGATTTATCTTTGAAAGATATTGAATCAAAAGAAATTGGAAAAGTTAAACAGGATATAGCTATACATAATTTCATTTTTATTATTGATAGCTTTTTCGAAAACATTGCTATGAAAAATATAAATTGCGATAAATATAAAATAAACAGGAAGAATAGTCTGAAATTTGTAAAGAAGCTCTTATATGCATTATTTTATGGCAATACTCGCAAAACGGGAATAAATAAAATCCTAAGAATATTATCAATAATAGAAGATACCGTTACATTGATACAAAAAAACAGACATCATAAGAGAATTAGGAAAAAACCAAAGGGGTCAAAATGGGGTAGTAAGGGTCGCATGTATTGCACTGTGGAAAAAAAATAATCTTTATTTTCCCATAAATTGGTATGCATTATCATTTTTATAAAAATGTAATAAGATGATCAATTTATGGGCAGCCGGATTACCGGAGGTATTCATGTTTTGCAGAAAGAAAGTACAACAGCCGACCAAATGAATAATTTAGAATTCGTGCGAAATTTTCTGAAATTTATAAAAATGAAATTTTAGGAAATCATTTCCATTAAAATGTTAAAATTATCAAAAAAAATATGAATAAATTTACTTAAGTTACTAGCATTGTGCGGTGCTGGACTTGCAGTGGCACCAAATATGGTTTTACTCTGCGGATTGAAATTATCAGTAACTGTTAATTGATTGTTAAATGTCATATCCCCGGTAAAACTTCCAGTACCCGTCCCGGCCGGATGAGTGAAATTTAAATTTCCTGATCCGTCGATATTCATTCCCCATTGATCCGCATCGTGCGTATTAGCTGTCAACAATAAATGATTACTAGATGAATTATTTAGGCGTAATGTTTCAGTACCGGCGGCTGATATTTCATGAGAAAGATCAGCGGATGACGCGAAAACGACTGGTGATGCCGCGGCCATTGGATTACTCACGACTAATGGTTCAGTTGGGTTAGTTGTACTGTACATTCTCATTTCACCATTGGAATTTTCTATATTCACACTCCAATTTACGGTATTTGGCGGATTCGATAAGATAATATGGTTACTCATTCCATTAGCCACTCTCAAAGATTCAGTAGTTAATGCATCGTAAGCCGTTCTCGCAGTGCCGAATTGATCCGCAATCGCTACTCCGAAAAATCCGCGCGGACCGAAAATATTATTATCTGAACCCCAAGCTAAGTCGGCCCCGGTGCCAATAGAGGGCAATGCGGCTCCTACGAAGTTGATATATTGAATAATATTTCCATTAGAGGGATTGACTTGTGTTTCCGTTCCCTGAGCTACTACTTGTCCCTTTCCGCTAGCCAATTCAATTATGAGATTGTAACGCGCCGGTTCTTGGCCCGTTGCAGCCGCTTGAAAGACAACACTTGGACCGGTTGTGGCTGTCTTTGGTGGCGTCGCTAGAATTAAAAATAAATTGTGATCGGTGTTACCTAAAATCACTCCGGTATTATTTTCGCCGATTAACACACTCACATGCCTGAAAATACAAAGCGAAGTGTCCGAGCCTGCCGGCAAACTTTCAGCATTCCCGGTCAACAATAATCCCGCACCTGTTCCACTAATCTGTTTACCATTTAATAAAACATCCAACATTTGTACATCACAATGTTTGGCTAATTGGGCGAGGCAATAAGTATAAAAGAGGGCTATCGTACAATTTTCTATATAAACATCATATTTACCATACCATTGCGAGCCAATTGCAATTCCGTAGGCAGCTGTTCCATTGCCCAAGAATCCCACTCCGATTACATCGACGCAGCTTATAACATCATTACTCGGCCCTTCTATTGCCGATACTGAAAGCATCGCTGCTCCGCTCGCCCCATTCCAACTGATACAAGTATAGTCTTGATCTGGATTGACGTCTGTCCATACGGGATGCCCATCACCTTTAATGCTTACATTCGAAACTGTTACATTCAATGTCTCCGAAATAACATAAATTCCAGAAGGCAGATATATGGAGGCTCCATTCAGGTTCTGAGCCAGATCTAAACAATTTGTCAAAGCGATGGTGTCATCTGTGGCTCCGTCTCCTTTTGCACCAAACCATTTTGCTGATATGTTTCTCGGAACATAAATTCTTTTCCATCTTGCAGTTGGGTCAGATGAGCCAGATGCGACGATTACTGTTCCCCCGTTATCCGGGGTTATTACATCAGTAGAATCATAAAAAAATGTACCACCACCTCCATCCCCGGGAATGTAATATCCTTCGACAACAAGTGATTCCAAACTCGAATTAGGAGCAGTTGCCCTGAGGGATGCTATATTCGGCAAGGTTAACTCTGTACCGGTTGGTCCGATCGATCCAGTCGCGCCAGTAATTCCCAGACCGTTTTTACCAGTTGGACCGGTTGGACCAATGTGGCCTGTTGGGCCGCTAGGACCAGTTGGCCCAATTAAATATTTTTTTTTTCTCGAGTCTCCGGATTTTTTCTCACTTTTGCACATTTTATGATGTTTGTGTTTTTTGGATCCCTTTTCTTTTTTATTCACCTCATATTTACGGTATATTTGCAACGGCGTAATTTCTATTTCATTTTCGATTTGATCATTTTTGAAATCATTTCTCTGGGATTCCTCTGATTCATCCATTTTGATTATATTTATATAAGCGAAATATTTCATGGATTTTGAACATAGTTTCTAATTATCGCATAACAATCAAGTTTTGATTTTCTATTTTTGTCGTTTTCACACATTGTAATACGGTATTTTATATAAGGTACCGGTGCCGTTTAAATTCACCTCTATAAAACCAACTGGATTTGATGGTAAAATAGCTGATCCTGTACTTGCAGCCACCGAAGTCGTGGCGTCTAATATATAAGCCGTTTGATTTGTAAAAGAGACCGTAAAATTAGTATTATCGAATGTATTGCTATTCATTCTGGCCGCTGCGTTTGATGCGAATTGAACGCCATATTGACTTGTATAGTTCGCTGAAGGCTGAGCAAACACATTTGCTGCTATCGTTTGCGTACCGGAAGTATCGGCAACATAAATATCAGATCCATGAACACCTGTTAATTCAGCACCGTTATTTCCAGCAAATAAACATCCCGTAATAGTGTTGTAGTCTCCGTCCAGATAAATTCCACCACCATAATTTCCTGATATTGTACAACCAATTATCATATTATTTGAACCATTCGAAGCTACATTAATGGCACGACCGGCTGCTGTTCCGACAGTTCCAGTAAATGACCGTCCAGAACTAAATATACTACATTGGGAAAGGTTACTATTTCCGGTTTGGAGCAAGAATCCATTGTACCAACATTCCCCGATATTACAATTGAAAAACGTTGCATTACTTCCATTTGCAACTATTCCAGATCCACTTAAACTGCCGGTACCCACACGAAATACTTGAACATATAAGAGTTTCACCCCTATATGATCTGTATCAATCAATATTCCGTGATCATAAATATTATGTATATAGCATTTTTCTATCTTCCATTGACTGCCGATAGTACCACTGGTGCCATTTGCAAAATAAAGGCCATAAACATTTGTGCCACCAGTTTGATTTGCATCATTGCCATTAAATTCTAGATTTTGAATAATACCACCATACGGAGATTCAGAAGTATTAATTAGAAACATTGGGCAGTTTGCGTTGTTCGCAAGTTTTAGGCAAGAGGCATATGGACTAGTTGGCGTCATTCCTGAATTTAAAAAACTTGTTGGTACATCACCGATTATGTTTACGGGATTATTGAAAACAATTGATTGGCTTATTAAATAGTTACCTTTTGGTACATAAATCGTGCCAGAACCAAAATTTATAGCATTTTGAATGGCGGTTGTGTCGTCATTTATCCCATTGCCCTGGGCCCCAAATTGCTTCACGGTCACAACACCATCACTCAACCGATACCAACGATACAAACCATTCGCCACAATAATAGTGCCTCCATTATCAGCGCTTGTAGTATCGTTTGGATTATAAACAAATTCCCCGCCGCCTAAATCACCGATGTTATAATAACCTTCAACTGTGACTGAATCGACGTTTGATGAAGGTTGTGTTAATCTTAAATCTGCAATTGTTTCTACAGTGCTCGCGCCCGGCCCGATGGATCCAGTTGGACCAGGAACTCCAGTTGGACCAGTAATTCCCAGACCATTGGAACCTGTAGAACCTGTTGGGCCAGTAATTCCCAGACCAGTAGGACCTGTTGGTCCAGTAGGACCTGTTGGTCCAGTAGGACCTGTTGGTCCAGTAGGACCAGTATGGCCTGTTGGCCCAATCAAATTTTTTCCTTCCCTCGAGCTTTTGGATTGCTTATGACTTTTATGTTTCTTATGATGTTTATGTTCCTTAGATCTTTTTTCTTTTTTACTTGATTCGTCTGTTTCGTATGTTTGTAATGGCACAACTTCTATTTCATCTTTAATTTCCTCATTTTTAAAATCATTTTTCTTACATAACTCCTTCGAGCCACTCATTTTTATTATATTTATATACTGAAAATTATTTAGTGGATTTTGAATTTAATAAAGAAACTAAACGGCGAATTATGTTCGCCGAGCACAATGCTGGTCAAATAAAATCCTGAAATGCAGCGTAGCTGCCGAACAGAGCGAGATCACCGACGGTGCTGCTTGGTAAAGAAACTAACATCTTGATAAGCGAACAAAGTTCGTCAAGCAGCAACTGCTTACCTCGCTTTACGCGGGCGAAAGCAAAGCTTTTGCCGAGCGATAGTGAAACACAAGGAAAAACATATAGACAAAAGTTTTCAAAACGCGATGTCAATATCGTCAAAAAGGCATTCGCGTGGCTGAAATACCACTCAAACAAGTAGTTATAAATTTTTTCATTTATTAAATAGTACTCGGAAGAGTTCTTATTTTGAATCATCGTACAAATCGTTGTAACAGATTCCAATCGACACCATAAGTTTCCTGGCTTCTTCCGTGTGTTCATTCAGAGAAGAAGAAAATAACTTAACGGTTTCTCCATTAAATTTTCCAGACAATTCGACTTGGAACGTATATACTTCCAAATTTTGATTGACTTTCGTTGCAGGATTTATTTGAACTGGTCGGATCACATCATTAAACCTTAGGATTTCGCATTCGATTTGGTCCCTAGGCGATATTTTTTGCATGTTTTCGGCACATTTTTTCCCGAAGAAGTTGATATGGCATATATATCCCTTCTGATAATTGTTCCAAAATGAATTTAAGTACTCTTTGAGTTTTCTCGAATCTGGATTCTCTCTGATTCTGATAAATATTGGAGTATTTCCCGAAACATTCAACGGTAAAACATACATATGTACAATGATGGCCCAGGGAATTGGTATTGCCCATTCATCTTTTGCCACTCTTGGAACGAAGATTTTAACTGGTGAGACTGTCATTTCAAGACAATTGAAAATCCATTTCTTGACTAGATCAGTCTGCTTATAGGGAATATCCGGAAAATAACATTTCCACCATGACTCATCGTTTATTGTATCAAGCCACAGCGGAAACTTTCTCAGAAAATTGTCAGACCAATTTTCCATAGGTTCTGGATCAGGAATTTCGTATTCTCGGTAGGTCTCATGACTTACATCTTGAGGATTTTCGTTTTTTTGCTCTTCAATTTGACTCATGTCGGATTAAATGGTTTGAGTTCGATCCGGAATTAACTTAATAGAGCAATACAACAATTTATTCTTTCAATTTTTTCCGAGCTACACGCATAAAAAAATTTGATGCGAAAGTATTATCATTTTTTTGATTTGAATTGTGATGCATTGATCGTAATACAAATAATTGGACTTATAAGTGATTTTTCAAGAGTTTCTGCAATAATCGACGATGTAGGTTAAAATAAAAAGGAAAGCAAGCGAAAAGATACTGTAGTAAACTTCTAGAGCTAAATAATTATTAGCACAAGAAACAAGCATTCTTCGATTCATCATAAATGCAGGACAAATGGCGGTTTGAGATAAGTCAATTTCGGACAATCAAGAAGTTTTATTCCAAGTATACGCGTCACCGCAATTCCATAGCCTCAACAGAGAATCATGCAAGAATGTTTTCATTTTCGGCGAAATCGTAGAGTATAAATTGTTTAACTGATAGGGATCTTCAGCTAAGTCATATAGTTCATAGAATATTATATCACTAAAGGACCAATCGGATACTTCGGCGTATTCCATGTAAGACAAATTTCCCATGATTGGATCTATGATTCTTATGGATCTATGTGTGTTATTTGAAGCCTGATTACCATTATCCCACAGATTTTTGCTCCCATTATTAATGGAGTAATATTCGATCAAGATTACATTTTGAGTAAAATTACTAGTATTGTTAGTTAATAAGGACGCAAAAGATATTCCATCCATAAATCGGGGCTTTTCTTTTCGTCCAGCCAATTCAAGCCAAGTTGGAGCTAAATCTATCCCCGAGATTGGAGAAATCCTTTCGTCTCGGGTATGATATTTGGTCCTCTAACCCCAAATGGTACTCTTATATCAAATTCGTAAGGATGGGTTTTTGCCGCATTCAAACGAAACTCACCCAAATGATATCCGTTATCTGAAGAAAAAAATATATAAGTATTATCTAGTTCTTCATACTCTTTAAGTACATCTAAAACCGCCGTTGTAACATCATCGACTGACAAAATTGTTCTTGCTCTCTGCTTAAAAATGAATTCTAACTCTGTTTCCAAAACTTGATTCAGGGGAGGAATATCAGCAATGAATTCTGGGTGATCCATGGCTGAATAATTGTAGGACGGTAAGACCGGATTGCTACCAGGAATAGTAGCATTGACATACCACGGAGCCGGCGTGTACGGTGCGTGTGGGGCATGTGGTGCAAGGATCGCGAAAACCGGTTTGTGATTCGGATTAGACAAAATGTTATTTAACCATTTTACGCTATCATTTCCTATTTTTGCGATCGTGTAGTCCGGAAACTTGGACACTTTCCCATTTACACTCCAAGTATCATTGAAATAAGTGATATCGCATTGTATACTGAAGTGATCCCACGAAGGTGCTGCGGTATTGTTTTGTCCTTTGGTGGAACAATAGGGAGTGAGTGCCTCACTATTTAAATATTTGCCAAAATAACCTGTCGCGTAACCAAGATCTTGCATGTAAACAGCAATGTTATGCATTTCGAAGTCTGAATCAGTATTTATATACATGCAGCCGCAATCACGATTTTCAGAACAAATTCCTGGAAATGAAGTTTCTCGGATATTATGCATGTATCTCCCTGTTAAGATGGCACTTCTTGAAACACAGCATATCGGTGAATGTGCGTAATAACTATAAAATTCAATACCTTTTTTTCCGATCAGTTCGTAACTTTTATCATTCCAACCAGCCAACATGTAATCTTGGTCATCGGTGAGAATGAAAATTATGTTTGGCTTTTTGGAGGCATAAGAAACCAAAACGAATGCAAGAAAAAATAGGCAATAAATAGACTGCATGTTAAATACTTAATTAATTATATAAAAAAAGTAAATTAAAAAGTCCCAATATCAATTTTTCGTCCTTTAATAAAAAAATATACACATCTTGCTTGGTTTGAATCAATGATTCATTTGAATCTGGATCACTAATCATTTCAAATAGCCGCCTCATCGTATGAACATGAACATGTGTGCATGCCATCTTAAAAGGATCCTGAGAATTGAGGGGAAGACTGTTCGGCATTATATTTGACTGTGCTTGTTTCTTTATTCGTTTTTTAACGAGATTCATTTTCGAATTAGATTTCAAATTTTTTCTTAACATACATTTATTTGTTAAGATCATATTTACTTGGTTTATGCCAAACTGTTCTATTTTTCTTTTCTCCTTTTGTTTCCTTTTTAGTTAGTTTATCTTTATGATATTTCTCGTGTTGTTTCAAAATAATTTCGATTAAATTTTTGTCATTTATAATAGTATTCCAGTTTCCTTTATACAACCATTCTACTGCGATCCAAATCAATTTTGATATTTGCTTCAAATTTAGTTTGTTCAAGAAATCTTTTCTTGTTATGCTCGCCAGACAGGTACCAGTAATATCTACATATTCTATATTTTCCAAATTTAACATTGCCTTAAAATCATCATCAATTTGGATCATCCTTGTTTTGATTAGTCCTCCACTATCTCGTCCATTAAAATGATTTTTACCCAACTTGAGTATTCTTAAATTAGGCAGATTTGCTACTAACTCTCGAATTAGTTTAACATCTTGGTCCCACAAATTACAGTCAGAAATATCAAGAATCTGAATTTTATCGTTATGCTTTATTGAAGAACATAAAGTAACTAATGAGATTGGATCACTGTACGTCGCAAAGGAATTCGTATGAACTTTCCTTCGCAAATCCAGAAATCCTTCTTCGTTCGGATCAAGACTAAATTCTTGAAATTTGGCATCATAATCTGTATCTAAATGGTCGAAATTACACCGCAATATGCTCCATAAATGTTCTTTTATAAATAGTTTCATCAACACTTTATGTTCCGGGATGACATAATTCACCAAATCATCTGAATTCAAATTAGTAAGATCTGCCGTGCGCAAATTCTCAAAATATTGCTTTAAGGGCTCATATTTGTTTATTAACAAAGATCCCAAATCGGGCAAATTTATGTCTTCTTCTAATAGTTTTTTTCTATTATAATTTTCAAGATCTTTACCATCTAATTTACTGGACCTGAATAAGCAATCATCACAAAACTTTTTATTATGGTAAGACTTCTCAACTATCGAAAATTTGCATTCCTGACAAATGATAGAAACTTCGTCGTCACTGAATGGATTTGTATACGGTCGCTGACACAGAGTTGGGTACAAAATGTTGTTTGGATATCCACCATCGATTTTTCTCATTAATCCTTGTTGTTCATCATAATTGGCTCCTAATTCGTACCATTTTCCATCATTCATCAAAATAATTGTGTAGAGATTTTCGTGTAATATTTTTTTCGGAATCCAATCGACTTTGGTGAAAGAGAAAACCATCATTGGACTATTCTCTCCTAATCCAAGTTCTCCATAGTGATTATTTCCGGCGACATAACAAACTTCTTTCTGATTTTCTTGTACTACTATATAAGTTTTATTTGGATGTGTAAATACTTTAACGATGTTCTGAATTGACGATCTTATGGGGTTAAAAATCTTGCCAGGCATGTTTTCGCCGAGTCCCAATTGACCACAATTGTTATCACCCATAACAAACCATTCTGATTCTTTTCTAAAAAATAGGTGGTAACCTCCGTCTGTGATTACTTCGTCGGCTTTCCAGGGAACTTTAATGGGATTTGATTTCTTGATATAAACAGAAGAAAAATATCCTAAACCGAATTCCCCATGATAATTACTTCCGAAACAAAACCACTCGTCGGTATTTTTTTTCCTAAATAATACCCCATTATAAGTGGCTTTTATTTCCAGAGAATCAATGTCCAGATTCATTTTTAAAATTTGTATAGTTTAATATTTTATTCTTGGATGAAATCAATTTTTTTAGCCATATAAATAAACTATATCTCGCAATTTTTATCAAACATTACGTGATTTCGAATTTCACAATCTTCAGCACAGAATTTTCTTCCGTTACATCATACTCAATTCTAACCCTTTGCTGTTTGTTTGAGGTTTCAGTCCATAATTTCTCCATCTTTTCGTTTTTTCCAAAGGTAACTTTATAAATGTGGCCAGCTTTTTCTTCCTTAAAAAGTTCCCACATAGCATTGCCCGTCATTTTACTAATTTTTTGATTATTCCTCTGTGAATATTTTCGTACTTTATAATCGCCGGCAATTTGAAATATTGATTTTTCTTCTTGACAAATGTTATCTTTTATTGTCGGTATTTTCACATTCGTATTTTTGAAGAAAGCAATATCTTCTTTTTTAATGGCATCGATATATTTCTTAGCTATTTCCTTATCTGATAAACATTGCAAATATATTTCTGGACCATATCTCAGTTTGTCAAGAGGTGTAAAAATTATCTCATAATTTGCAGTCTCACACTTATTCTTACGCGATTTTATCGATTCGAAAAAATCCAACATTTTCTAAATCTTACTTTAATCAAACAGAATAGGCAAAATATTATTCAATTTTTCACATTCGGTAAGTGTCAAATTTATAAAATCGAAAAAAATTGAAATTGAATATAAAAATTAATTGATAATTCACATTCGTCATTGAGAAAATGAGAACTGTGAGTTGCTTATTATCTATTTGTTGTTTTGTATTCTTTTACATCTATAATGTGAAAGGATGCGGGTGTTATGGACCGGCCAGTTGTAACACTCAATCTATTATTTCTTTTTGCACCATAGAAGGCGTATGCGATTGTTGTCCGGTTTGCAATACGTGTAATCAGTTGTTTGGCGGTTGTGCATCTCTAAGCACAAATTATGATGCGTATTTTTCTCCAAATTTGCCTTCAACTTTTAACTTTAATGAAAACATCGGCCAATATTTTGTTGAAAGTTCATCGGATAATTATTTATGGTATCCTCCGTGCATTCAACCGGCGTTGCCGAATGGTTTAAGTATGAATATAAGTGAAGAAGGATTACTTTATCTAACAGGTATTCCTTCTGAAATACTTCCGCCGACCGTTTTCACAATTAAGGCAAAGGCCGACGCGGAAGTAATTACTGCTTTGACATTTACTCTGTCGATAACGGACACACAGGGTTCGAATTGTGTAAATACCAACACGAATCAAGTATGCATTTACAGATCAATGAGATGCTTAACAGACAAAATTTATCAAACCTGTAATGTGTTTCAAAATGGAACAACTTATTGGGATCGAGAACAAAACTGCAGATCGGGAACAACTTGTACACCCGATGAAACGTACATTTACTGTCTCTAGGAAAAGATTAAAAAATATTGATATTTTTTTATTAAGTATATAAATGCTAGATTTTTTAAAAATCAAAATGACGAATTCTATTATCGGTCCTCTGGAATTAGAATATATGGTTATTGATTATTTGGATCCATTTCTCGATTTACGAAATATGGCTCTTCTGAATAGATACTATTATTATTTAATTGATGACCTTCCAATTTTCAAAGAATTCAAACAATTTTTTTTGAGCGGCGATTGTAAAAATTACAATGTTTTGCATTTTTCTGTTCGGATTAAAAATTTAGATAAAATTGAGACGAGGGAATGGCTTTTTATAAAAGCATGCGCTTTTGGTCTTCTTAATGTTGCGCGTTATTACGAAAAACACGTGATAAATAAACTCGAGATATTTCCGAATGCGATGATCCAAGCCAGTATTAGCAACAAATTAAACATAGTAAAATGGCTAGCAGATTGGAACATTAAAAATCGATCTCCAAATGAAAGTTTACCGTTCGGATTCAATGAAAACAATCACACGCTAAATTGTTCTTGCAGTAGAGGACATACGGAAATAGTACAATTTTTACTTGATCATAAAGATAAATTAAAACCACCCATTCGCCTCAATTATATGAATTATGAAGCGTTACAATTGACCATCCAATTTGGATATCTCGAAATAGTAAAACTACTGTGCGAAAAAGATAAAACTGTTCTTAATACTATTTTTTCGGATAGTACAGGTTGTCGTTATAGAGCGACCATTGCATTCATCGATAGTTGTCAGTATGGCCATTTAGACATAGCAAAATGGTTCTTCGAAACTGGAAATCAACTCGGTTTTCCGATCGATATGCATGATCAACAAGAAGCTGCATTTAGGAAAAGTTGTCAACATGGGCATTTGGAAATTGCGACTTGGTTGCATGATCTTAGTAATATTATTGGTTCGCCCATTGATATTCACGCCAAGGATGATTTTTCATTTGCATGGAGTTGTGCAAATGGTCATCTTGATGTAGCAAAATGGCTTCACAATTTAGGTAATGAAATTGACTCCCCGATAAATATTCACACTCACAATTATATACTTGTGAGATACAGTTCCAGAGGTGCGATGCCTTCCAGAATAGAAAATTTCGCCTTCCGAGCGAGTGAAAAAAGAAATCACGATGGAGTTAAAAATTGGTTAGATTCATTGGATACTGCAAAGTGCCAAAAAAAGTAAGTTTTAATTACATTTTTTTCTTTTATTTTTTTCGGCCAATAAATTGTTTACTTCGTCCTGATTCCTTTGCTTATGTCTGATCATCAGAGTAGTGTTCCGGTGATCATACTCGTAATAATGATGTGAACTATAAATGTTATCCCACTCATCGGTTTCTTCGTAAGTGGTAGCTTGAATAGGATATTCAATACATTCGGAATAATATTTCCCACCTTCGATGTTGATAAAATTTATTTTCGAAGATACTAAAAGTTTAAACGGCGAATATTCGCAAGAAAAATCGTGCCCAAATAAAACTTGGTTGAATCCTGGATCCAGTGCAAAAACTAGTTTCCATAAACTCGTTGCATTGTATTTGATGAGATTTTTCAACACCATTAACCATTCTTGTCTTGTGGTTGCCGATAATATTCTCTTCAATTCCTCAAATTCTGGTTTATAGTTGTATTGTTCTGATAATTTCTCATATTCTTGATCACAAATGGAGTCATAATTTTTATAGAAAGATGTCCAAATATCTTGATTGCGGAATAATAATTTATCTTTGCCGTTCTTTTGGATTCTTTTGAAAAATACATATTGAATTTTCTTTTTTAAATGCCAAGAGTTCAATTGCTTTTCTAAAGAATCAAATTCTATAAATCTTTCCAAAAAAGTAATCCATCGATATAAGGATTGTTTCATAAATACATATATGATGGCAAATAAATTGGTATTTTCGAATGAGTACTGCACAAAATTTCTTTTGCCCAATAAATTTTGCGCCGGTAAAATTATTTTATCGGCTCTGTCTAGATTCTGTTTCATCGCATTCTTTATTTTGATATATGCGGTATTGAACGGCTCTACCTGTCGTTTTAGAATTAAAGACTCGGGTCCATCTCCTTTAAGAAATATGTCATACATTTCGTGAAAATAAATTATTAGTAGGGCCAAAACGCCTTCGATTTTGTATTTTGTTAAAATTTTTTTAGCGATGATAGATTCACAAAGTATATGAGAATAATCGAATTTATATTTCTCATCTTCTTCTAACCTAATTACTTTTAAAACGCGATTATTATTGTCTAATTTGACATTCCACAGTTCCATGATCGGGCAAAGAGAATTCCTATCTTCTTGAAAACTGACAATGTAAAAATTTTTGCTCCGTAAAAAATCATAACTTAGTTCGATCCTTTTTAAAAGTATATCCCGTTTCAACTGCAGTATCAGGCTTTGGTAGTTAGCAAATTTTAATTGACTGATATATATTTCATTATACGGGTAGGGACTCTGCTGAAAGAAAGAAACTAATTGCTCGTAAACTCTGGTCTGAAATAAGAAGTCCAGAGACAATTCCAAAACAGCCGAATAGACCATTATGTCACTGCATTCAATTTGGCTGTCTAAAAATTCGGAACAAAAATTTTTTATCTCGAATTCTGGATAATCCAATAAATTATGAGTTACCGATAATGTTTTGTTTAGATATTGCTCCATTGTCTTGTCTTATCTGGGTATCTATTGATTAAATAAAGAAATGTTTGCAATTCATTTTCAAATTTTTTATTCACCAATCCTTCGCTTCTATCCTAAAAGAATTTTCTGAATAGAATTTGGCCATCCAGCGACGATAAACTAATAACGGTCCATCGTTTTTAACTACAAGTGGTTGAGAGATAAAAGTTTTTTTATTCCATATGGGTACATCTCTCTCGAATTGTTTTAATAGACCCCAGAGAACAAATTTGGCGATGAAGCGTGGCACTTTCTTTTCTGCGAATACGACATGACCCGCCTTTTGTAATAACGGTTCTATTGGTGTAACACTTTCTATTACCACTATTCTTCCAAGAAATGTATTGAAAATTAGTTGAACAAGTCCAGGTCCAATTTGAATGATTTTAACAGAAATAAAAGTACCAGGAATTCTAAATCCGGCGATCACCATTTCTTGTGTCAAATTTATATAGGCTAAATGTTCATCTTTTCCTTTCTCGTTTCCAGGTTGCCAGGTTGCATCCCATTTATGTTCTGCCATTGGAATCCATTCTAAAATTAGTTTTTTATGCAGAAAATTTAAATGGGCTCGATCTGGTCCATTCTCGGGTATGTCTTGAATATGGCAGGTGATAAAATGTTCCGATGATCCGTGAAATAGAAATTCGCCGTTTGAAATATCATCGGCTTTAATTTCAAAAGGTGGATACCATTGAATATCTCTATTTTCAGCATCATGCCAAAGCAATATCATATTATTTGATTCTAGGACAGTATATGTCTTGGCACGTGCAAAATCAGGTACATTCTCATTATAAGGTATGCGCATGCATTTTCCATCTGAACCATTGAATTCCCACCCATGAAAAGGACATTGTATACAATTTCCCGTAACCGTACCATCACCCAAATTGGCACCTAAATGAGGACAGTAAGCATCCAAGGCACATACTCTTTCATTTTCGCCCCGGAAAATGGCCAATTGGTGTCCAAGGACATCGACTTTTTTTACAGTCCCAACTGGAATCTCTTTCGAGAATGCTATCCTGAACCAGGAATTCGGGAATGGCGGAGGTAATTTCCCGAATTTCCTCGAAAATGGATTTTTTGATCTGGCAATTTCAATTTCAATTTTTGGTTCATTTATTTCATAGGGTAAAAATAAAATGGTATACAAACGTTTGACCAGGAAACCGCTAACCCCTATCGTTATTATCAAAAATAAGTATAAAAAATAATCGGCATTTATAGACAACATGATTATTATTGATTATCTATCATATTTTATATTGAATTACTAAAACTTTTCAATTTTTTAGATGCATCAATTTGATTTCGAAACTCCTTAAATTCTCATTCTTTTGTCATCTTTAATATTATAGAAAAAATAAAATGACTGAACAGTCTTGTGATTTATCAAAATATATAAACCAAAATGTCGATTTGGGAAAGGAGCTGAAAGTAAAATTACTCCGAGGATTTAGGGTGACTCGTGTTTTAGGGCAGGGAGCTTACGGCAAAGTCTATTTACTGCTATTACAAGATCCGAAAACTCAAGAGTCGAGTTATGCACTGAAAGTAATTGAGCTATTGAACGATGAAGAAAATAAAGAAAAATTTAAAAATGAAATGGAAATCTTTAACGAATTTTCCAAAAAGGGATTTCTATCTTTATCCACTGAAACGGTATGCAAACATGATAACATTAATTGCTATTTAGGTATTGAAAATAAAGACAATATTTGTGGTTATATTTTAATGAAGTATTTTAATACCGATCTGTTACGAGAAATAGAAAAAAAGGGCTCTTTTGAGAAAAATATAACATTAAATCCTCAATATTTTTTTGATCAATTTATTAAATGGGTAAAAGAATTATTCGAGGCAGTCCATTATTTACACAAGGAAGGAGCAGCCCATGGAGATATAAAACCGAATAACATACTAGTCAATTTGCATGATAATTCACTAGCAATTACTGATTTCGACACGTTTTGTTTTCATTCTAGTACTAATATATGTAAAGTAACTGATATCACACCACTTTATGCCTCTCCACAGTTGAATGACTCACTAAATAAAGAAGTATCAATACAAGTAATTCAAACCTCCGATTGGTGGGCAATAGCACTTGTTATTTTAGAAATGTGGTTCGGCCAGGAGAAAATTAGAGAAATTTTATATGGTAGACAATCGGCTAATTATTTCCCTTTACATTTTTACGATAGTATCAAAAGTGATAAAGACATTTTTAATAGATTGGGTCACAAAATATTGGATTCGACAAATAAAGTAAAACAAAAACTCGAAGAAAACAAAATACCAAATTTTGAAAAAATTACTAGCACTATTAACAGCATTCTCATTTTTATGGTGTCAATGCTTAGTAAAATAGCAAAAGGCCAAAACATAGACATAGAAACTTATTTTGAAAAGATCAGAAGTCTAAATATGAATCTTACGGAGACACATAAAATGACCCAAAGAGGTGGAAAAAAATATATTAGGATAAAGAAAAAAATTTAAAATTTGTTTTCCAATATAGCCAAATAGGTTTCACACTCAGCTTTTTTATTGTCACCTGACCTTCTTTGATAACACTCCAATGCATCTTTAATATGTCCAATTTTAAGACTCCGAGTGATGATCTATTCATTTACTCTCAGAAAATTTTATACCCATTCCATTTTTTATTTGTAGAAATTTTCAAATTTTTTTTTTGAGCATTTTTTTTGAGTATTTTTGGAATGGTTAGTTTTTTCATACTGTAAAAGAGCTACTCGGGCGCGTCTTTTCTGTATCGGTTTATTTGGTTTCGCCTTTTTGCCTATGTCCTAGTCGATGAAACTGGACTGATTTTTTAATCTTTTCTTTCTTTTTTCCTTTGCAAATATTCTGGTATTGGCAAATTCTTCAATATGCATTTTGCTTTTCTTAATATATTCATTGCCGCATTGAAATCTCGGTTCATTAAAATTTGTTTTTTTGGTTCGCCATTATGAACGTTTTCGCAACGTAGCAAGCCATGTCTTAAACAAATTTCTTCTGCTTTCCATGCACGCCTCTGGCGTCTCGCTTTGCTCGGCGAAGTAAACTTCGCTATAAATTTGAAATTTTCTTTATATTTAAATAAAAGCTAATATTTAAACTTATATGAGTGAAGAATTCAATAAACAGGCATACATTTCTGAAAAAATAACACTCTTTTATAAAGACTAATATAAACAAAAAAGAATTAAAAAGAAACTTATTCAAAAAGCAAAAAATCAGAGAAATAAAGGCGGATTTTTTAAAATCTATGATAATATTAAAAATAGGATCTATAAGATATACAAGGATAACAATTTAATCCTCAACAATTCCTATCAGGAAATAATTGGTTGTTCTATTCAGGAATTAGAAAAACACATTTTTGATTTGCTTATCGAAGGTATGAATTTTAAAAATTATGGAGAATGGGAAATAGACCATATTATTCCTGTTTCTTCATTTGATTTCTCTATAAAACAAAATATTTTTGAGTGTTTCAATTTTCGAAATTTACAACCTTTATGGAAAATAGAGAATAGAGCAAAATATAATAAGAGAAATTATTCGAATTTTAAATAATTTAGGCGAACTCGTTCGCTTCGCTCAGCGAAACTCCTGAAAGGAGTGCAGGGAAATATAATATCAATAGATGAAACGCATTTTGATAATAGAATTGCAAATAATTACGGTTGGTCGGAAAAAGGCAAAAAAATGATATTAAAAAAATACTTTAAACACTTCAAAAGATACACTCTGATATGTGCGATTTCAAACAGAAAAATATTGCATACAAAGATAATAAAAGATTCGGCAAATGGCGAGACATTTCTAAAGTTCATAGAAGAGTTAATAAGCAAAATTGACGAAAATAAATATTTATTGATGGACAACGCGAGAATACATCACACGAAACGATTAAAAGAATATGTGGCGAAAAATAATCACAATATAATATACAACGTACCATATTCGCCAGAATATAATCCAATAGAAAAAGTATTTTCGAAGTTGAAATCAATGGTGAGAAGGAAAGAAAATAATTACAAAGAGGAAAAATTGATGAGGAATATAAAAAATGGACTAAGAAAAATAAAAGAAAAAGATTTGGAGAATTTTTACAGAAAGAGTTTAGCGATTTAAATGTAATAAGGTGACAAAAAGGAAAATGGAGAGGACGGAAAGTATGCCAAATTTTTGTTGATAATACTCATCGACTAAGAAAACAAATTTTTTGAGCTCAGTCTCCAAATTAGGTTTGGAATAGGTATAAAAATACGCGACATATCGGACATGTTCCGCGACTCACATTTACCCATTGAGATATACATGCTTCGCAAAAGACAGTATGACAACAGTTCGTTTCTTTGGCATTTTTCAAGATGCCATAACAAATTTTGCATTCGGCAACTGACCGAATAAAATCTGATAACTTATCTATTGCGAACGCCGGGTCGTCCTTCGTTTCTTCTAAGTCCATCGTTTCGTACATCATGTTTCATCTACAACAGAAATGTGTAAAAGTATAATCTTATACTTATTGGTTCAATTTTTCGAACAAAAAATAGATCTTTCTATTTACTGGCCGATACCTGACCACCATCGAACCAGCGCTCCACTTTCTCGACAAACACTTTTCCATTAAATTATTTCAGTCTAAAAAAATATTTATATCGATAATTATAAGTGAAAATCATGGATGAGGAGAATCTAAACAAATATGAAAAGTTATTCATCGAAGTTTATGGTCAAAATCATTTCTATGAAATTTGCAATTTTATTAAGGAAAACGACATAATGGACATCTACAAAAAGTCAAGAAATGAGCCCGAAGGTTTATGTCATTTTGGTTTTCATTACGGTTTGATTACAATTGTTTCGTTTTGTTATTGCAAATTAAAATTATCTTTACAAATTCATGACGTTATAAACGAGTACTTTAAGTTTTACAATTCTACGACAAGAGAAACTAATGAAAAAGTATTTACGTTAGATGCTCCAATAATTCATCAGCCCAATGCCAATGATGGCTTACTAGTCTCCACTTTGGATAAGTATACACCCGAAAGAACGAAATGTATGGATTATCTTTTGAAAATGATAAAATTTAGTAAATGTCGAATTAGTAAAGAAAAAAATAAAATAAAATATGTTTATACTATTGTTGATAAATATATTGAGCATTACAGGTTACTTGAAGTAAATTAGCAATTTGGATTTACAAATAAAAAACTGAATTTCAAAATAAAATTGGATTTTTGGATACTTAGTCCTTAATCTAATTTTTGCTGCAATTCTATAGGGCAGTCAATTTGGTTGCCGTGAATTAGAAAAACTTTTTTTAGATTTTGATATAAAAAAATTTTACACGGCCTTTATTTTTAACATAATGGGTGGATCCGGCATGACTGTAAGCCCACAAAGCTTTCCTATTTCTTTATCATCAGCGCGTTCTATTCTAAAATTCTGGAAAAGAACTGTTATGAATAAGGCCGCCTCGAACTGGGCTTGTTCCGCTCCAGGACATGTTCTTCTTCCCTTCACAAATGGTAGGAAAGTACCAGCTTTGGGCTTCATTTCTTGTGCCCATCTATCCGGATCAAATTTTAGTGCATCTGGAAAATTCTCTTCCAGTGTACTTTGTAGTAATTGTGAAAAGGTCATGATTGTGCCAGCTGGAACTTCGAAATTTCCCGGTTGAAGTATTGTTTTTGTATGGCAACCCCGTTGACTGTAATAAGTTGGACCTGATAATCTGAATACTTCTTGAACAATATTATTGATAAGCCCCTTTCGTTCGGGCATCGGTACCAGTTCTTTGTCTTTTAATTCTTCATAAACGCGTTGTTGAGTGGCAGGAGTGGCAGACATGTGTAGAAGAATCCATTGGAAGAATATAGCATTCGTTTCTGCGCCTCCTAACATGAGGGTCAATGTTTCGTTGACCACTTTTTGTAAATCAATGGGATTACCGTCGCTCAGATGACCTGCAAATTTCCCTAATTGATCTTCGGGTAGTTTCAGTTTACCGGCTAGATAGAATGAGACATGGTGAAGATCATCTCGTTCTTTTTCTAATCCAGCATAATGATCTTTCATCTGTTGTTCAAGTTCGGCTTCTTCTATATTCAAGATCGATTTTGCAAAAACTGCTGCGCTCTTAAAGTTCGGATTAAATTTAGTATGACCTCGAACCGTTGATCCGCCCAATGTATCCGCATATCTCAGACGCTCTTGGTGAGGTGCTAATAAATCATAAAATGCTCGCACATCTTCTTTGTATTCTTTTTCCAAACCAAGAAAAGGCATCATATTATCCATTTTCATTCTTAAGAGAATCAGGGGGTTAAATATACGTTTCCAAATGTAAGAGAAAAGTTTTGTGATGTGATCCAAAGTCTGATCCGGAATATCTTCGCGTTTTAGATCGAACATTTCCATCAACGTAGACAAAGTCGCGTACCTGAAAATGATAGGTCCTAAATCCACTGCCCTGCCGTCCGCAATTTTCTTCAATTCGGGAAGAAAATTTTCGCGTGCACACCGGATCGAGAATTCTTTTGCCTTTTCAAGCGCACGACCACTCAAGTAATAAACTATCCGGGCTCTCTTTGGATGCCACTCTTTGTAATCCCATGTCGTTATAATTGCATCGGGGAGAAGTCGTCCAACGTGTTCGACCGTTTCGCGTTCACTGGTCCATTCAAAATGATCAATATCAGTTAGCGCTTGTATTATGTGATCTGGATTGTAGATAAATAGGGCCGGGTTTCCCATCATCGTAGTAAAATGAATAGGTCTGTAATCGGATGATTTGTATTTCTCGTAAAGATACATAACAAAGTTCCAAACTCCCTTCGTCATAACGTAATACATGGAAAGCATTTTTCCTGAACGTCCATGGAGACCAGGATACTTTTCGTAAGGCGTGGATCGCCGTTTTCTGAATAAAAGTGAAACTAAAAAGATGACCGGTATCGTAACTAACAGTACTGTATAAAAGCCCATAGTCTCGAATTTTTATTATATAATTAAATAGTATATTTTTAAATTTTAGAATTCAATTTTTTATTTTGCGAAAATTAACGAGCGAAATAATAAATTGCTCCTGAGAGTCAATTTTTCAGCGAACCGAAGGTCGCCTCGCTAATGCTCGACTCATAATAATACTGCGTATTATCTCGCTCCGTTCGACGAATTGCATTCGTTTGCTCTACGAGCAAGTGAACGAAGTTCACAGAGCCGAAGGCTCAGCAAAAGCAAAGCTTTTGCCAAACTTCCCCGAACTTTTTTGGGAGTTTGAGAATGCGCAGCATTATCGAGCGCCAGCGCAATGCTGGTACCTTAAGGAAAAGTATGATAAACGCCCAATAATTTTTGAAATTTTCCATTTTAAAAGTGATACACATGAACATTATTTTAAGCGGTTCTTTTCTTTTATTTTGCGCGAAGGAACCATGCATTGGAATTCTTTGCATAGAACACTTGGGATTTATGCAATTTATCTCAAGCACGGTACTATCGCGCGGCACTAATGTGTGATAGGAAAAGGATTAAATACTTAATGCGCCTTTGGCGCGGGCGATTTATGTGAGGCTTTAAAGTACTGCAAATAATGGCCTCACAATAAATTAAGAAGGAATGGCGGCGAGGGCAGAAGTGCTTTGGGAAGTCACAGAAAGTAAAATATGAATTTCACGCGAAGGAACCATGCGTTGGAATTATTTGCGTGGAATCATTCAAATTGATGCAATTCATCCATCGCATGGTACTATCGCGTGGCACTCATGTGTGATAGGAAACGGATTTATATGACGGAGATGATCTTTTCGTCGTTGAAGACAACAATTATATTTTCGGAGACTGACATACTTTTTCCTTAAGGTACCAGCATTGAGCGCCAGCGAGGTGAGCTTCAGCTCACTTTGCATTCGTTCGCTCTGCGAGCAAGTGAACGGAGTTCACTGAGCCTTCGGCTCAGCAAAAGCTTCGCTTTTGCCAAACTTCCCCGAACTTTTTTGGGAGTTTGAGAATGCGCAGCATTATCGAGCGCCAGCAAGGTGAGCTGAAGCTCACTTTGCATTCGTTTGCTCGGGGAGCCAGTGAACTCCGTTCACTGAGCCTACGCTCAGCACAATGCTGGTAACTTAAGTTTTTTATAATTTTAATTTTTTTATATATATTATTTTTAATGGACCCTATAAAAATCATTAAAAATTTTAAAATTTATATTAATCGAGTTTTATCTGATTTGAATTTTTACACTTCGATACGGAAGAGAAAGGTTTTTTTTAAGGATATCGTGTATATTCTCTCCCGTAAGAATAATGAGAAATTAAGTTATGATATCGTTAATTCGTCTTTAAAATATAAGAATGTTTTAAATGTAACTAAAACGGCCATTATTAATAAACGATCTAATATTGATCATTCCCATTTTGAAATATTTAATCAATCACTTATTGATTTTATATATGCAGATAATAAAAAAAGATATATTGCCGTTGATGGTAGTGGTATTAACTTAAATGCTACCCTTAGTGAAAATGGATTTAAATTGGACAAAAATCAAAATTACTGTACCGCTTTGTTAAGTTGTTTATATGATGTCGATAAAGAAATGGTCATCAATTATACCATTAGTGATTCTTCCGATGAAAGATTCATATTGAAAAGACAATTAAAATATATTCGACCTGGCGATGTTTTATTAATGGATAGAGGTTATTTTAGTAAGGAATTATTTAGAACACTTATTGGAAAGGGCATAAATGTTGTATTTCGATTAGTTTCAACGCTGACAATTGTAAAAAAACATCTAAATGGTAACTGTTCAGAGAAAATAATAAACATCAATATAGATGGAACATTAATAAAGTTGAAACTAATTAAATACCAACTTAATGGAAATGATTATTTTTTGGGAACAACATTGATAGATAAAGATATGAATTTTTTAATGGATTTATATTGGAAACGATGGAAAATCGAAACAAATTTTAGACACGCTAAATATGATTTATCTTTGAAAGATATTGAATCAAAAGAAATTGGAAAAGTTAAACAGGACATAGCTATACATAATTTCATTTTTATTATTGATAGCTTTTTCGAAAACATTGCTATGAAAAATATAAATTGCGATAAATATAAAATAAACAGGAAGAATACTCTGAAATTTGTAAAGAAGCTCTTATATGCATTATTTTATGGCAATACTCGCAAAACGGGAATAAATAAAATCCTAAGAATATTATCAATAATAGAAGATACCGTTACATTGATACAAAAAAACAGACATCATAAGAGAATTAGGAAAAAACCAAAGGGGTCAAAATGGGGTAGTAAGGGTCGCATGTATTGCACTGTGGAAAAAAAATAATCTTTATTTTCCCATAAATTGGTATGCATTATCATTTTTATAAAAATGTAATAAGATGATCAATTTATGGGCAGCCGGATTACCGGAGGTATTCATGTTTTGCAGAAAGAAAGTACAACAGCCGACCAAATGAATAATTTAGAATTCTTGCGAAATTTTCTGAAATTTATAAAAATGAAATTTTAGGAAATCATTTCCATTAAAATGTTAAAATTATCAAAAAAAATATGAATAAATTTACTTAAGTTACTAGCATTGTGCTCGGCGGCGATGGTTCCGAGCATTGGTTTGCATACAATGTTCATATCTCAATGCACTGTCTAAGCGCCTTCATTCTTTTATTAATAATTCCACGCATGCATACTGGGCGTTAATTTTTTTCATGATTCTCAATGATTAACTGTAACCATTCACTAACATCATCCGTTCTTTGGATTAAACTTCTCCAAAAGATATAATCTCGTCCATGGTCGATTTTAATAGGAGAATGAATTTCATCACTTAGTTGCCATAACCATTTAGCAATCTCTAGGTGACCATTCTGGCAACTCACACGAAAAGCATAATCATGCTCTTGATGAATATTAATTAGAGATTCTATCTTTATACTGTATTCCAAAAGATATTTTGCAATATTTAAATATCCGCGGTCACAAACATCACGAAAAGCATGTTCGTTCCAAATGTGGATATTTATCAATGAATTCCTTTTTTCCGATATTTTGATAAGCAATTTCACAATTTGAAAATGCCCATTTCCGCAGCCGTGTCTAAATGCGTATTCATCGACTTCATGAATATCTATTTTTGATTTTATTTCAGATTCAATCTTTAATAACCATTCTACGACTGCTTTATGACCATATGAACAGGCCATCCGAAAAGGTTTCTCACATTGATAGTGAATATCTATGGATAATTTTTTTTTTCTATTCACTTTCCACATCCATTTAAGTACATCTATATTTCCCTTTTTGCAATTCGTAGCAAATATATCATCACAGTATAGTTGGAAATCGATGGGCCTCTTAGTTTCCAGACTAATTTTTAATAACCATTTTCCTAGTTCTAGATGTCCGTTACTCATACTTTGTACGAATGCGCCATCAGAACCAGCATGAATATTGATGGAATGATTGCTTAGTTCCCATAATAATTGAGCTGCTTCTAGTTCACCGCTTCCACATGTAATTTCGAATATTCCAATTCGATTTGGATCTTCAGGATTATAATCCAACCGTATCGGTGATTTCAATTCATTGCTTAATTCCCATAACCATTTGATAATCATTGAATACCCTTTGCTACAAGCGTTTATAAAACCACCATGAATATCTGTCGGATTCTTCAATTTATCACTTAGGTCCCATAGCCATTGAGCTATTTCTAAGTGTCCCTCCCCGCAGGCATATTTAAAAGCATAACTGGATTCAGCACGCAAATTTATCGGATCTTTGAGTTTATTACCAAGATCCCATAGCCATTTAGCTACTTTAAAATGTCCGTTTTTACAGCACGCCCGAAACGGAGCTTCGTCTGCCCAAAAATAAGAACCTCCGGTAGTATGAATATTGATTAGTGATTTTTTTTCCACACTAAATTCATATAACAATTTAGACAATTCTAAATATCCATTTTCACAACTCAAAACAAAACTCAGGTCATCAAAAGCATGAATATTCGTAGTCGATTTACTCAGAAAATACTTTGCGGCTGCTTTATATCCTTCGGCACAAGATAAAATGAAATCCCGATTATCATTTTCTTTTAAATGTAATAAATGTGCCTTTTTTGAAATGATTATCCTTTTTTCATACACATATTTTAATTGTTTATACAATTCATCACTCGTTATTAAATCTCTGTAATATTTATTCACTGTAGCTAAGATTTTATAATCATCAATTGGAGATAAGTACTCAAAAATTTGGTATTCTAGTTCCGGGATGAAGTATATTCCGAGTATTTGATCGGTGACATAGTTCTCCATGATTCATACTCAAGTATTGTAATTTATTTATACGCTCGATTTATTGTATAATTTTTTCAATATTTTGAGTTGATTTTTTCTGGCCTAAATATTTTTCCCAAAAATTTGAACAAAATACCAAATAAAGTAAATAAATTATTAAATTTAACTCAAATGGAATTGGGAACCTTATTTACAAATAACATAATATTTCAAAGGATATTCGCAATTTTTGAAGAAGTTTCAAAAGCTGGAATATCTTTCAACTCTGTTTCATTTGGAATCTTACAAGTGTTCGGAATATTATCACTTATTTATTTTACAACATCACCCCGAGAATTCTTGACATCGTTTTTCCGATTCATAGTAAATAAAATTTCCAGCATGATTAGCACAGAACATTATTTAATCGTAAATGAAAATTCTTTAGATGACAAGAACTTCTGCTACAAAAATCACTTAGTCTCTTCAACTAAACTTTTGATTCAATTAAGTAAAGAGTTGACGGGTTCTGATTTAACTTTTACGACTTATAGTTTTTTCAAGAAGGGAGCCGTTCAGGATTTCACACTCGCTCAATTTGAAAGTAAAAAATATAGAGGAGTGTTTTTCCCGATCGAAATTTCTTTGGAGTGTGCCGAAAAGAAGACAAGTTATTCGTTATCGAATAATTCGGATAATAAAGGAATTTATGTCTTTAGAATAAGATACATAAAGTGTATTCATGATAATTTTTTCAATTCAATTTTCGAGAAGGTACTACATGATAATGATAATATTAACAAAAATAACAAGTTATTAATAACCGACAACATCACAAAGAAAGTTTCGCATAATAATAATATACTTTTTAAAGAAAGAGAAGCAAATAAAATATTATATGCAACTAAAAATTTTGTTGAGCTATTTAATATAATAAAAGAATATTGCCGGACTTCCGAATTATTAAATTATTACTATCCAATTTCAATACTTTTGAATGGCGAACCAGGATTAGGGAAAACAAGATTCGCTGATTATTGTTATAACCAGAACTACTTTGAGTCTGTTATCATTATAGATATGTTGATGTACACAGATATACCATTTTCTAAAATTTACAGCTTAATTTTAGAAAATTTTGAGACTAAAATGCCTAAAAATCCTAATTTAATAATAATTGATGAATTAGATAAATATATCGAAACATTCATTGAAACTCAAGTTTCTCTAGAATCAAAAAATAATTCTCAAGCAGAAAATGAACAGAACGAAGGTAAAAAACAAACTATCAAGATAATTAAACCAAAAATGAATTCCGAAATCGAACAGCGAAAAATATCATTGATGAAAGAATTTTTATGTGATTTAACTAAATTAGTAGATACAGACAATAAATATAAATGTATTTACGTCTATTGTTGTAATAATTTCGATAATATTTTGAAAGGAAATGAAGAAACATTCAAATCACTAAAAACAAGATTTGTCAAATTCGATTTCAAACAATTAGATAAGAGTGAAATCATGAACATAATCAGGTTTTATAATAGTAAATTTGAAAATACACCAAAATATATTTCAGACATAGATCCGATAATGAAAGACATTAAGAATATCTCAGTATCAATCAGAACTCTGAATAAAATTATTATTTCATTCGGATATGATTTGTTGAGAGTCATTGATACTTTATCAAATGAAGAATATAAGTTTTTTTTGGATTGATTTCGATGTTCGTTCAAGATTTTAAAATTTGAAATTAGATATTCTTATTCTTTCTTTATATTTCTACTAGTACTTGAAGAATGCAACTACCAAATATCATTTATGATAAATATCTGATTAATTCGAAGTCTCCTTCGATTGAAACAATTATTTTCAAAGATAATACCTATCCTTGGTCGTATCTTGTTAAAGATTTCATCGATCAAGAATCTTTGGAACAAGGTCAGTTCAAAACAGTCACGGTTAAAAATAATAATAAATTCATTAGAAATAAATTTTTAATCTCTATCATTTTCCTTCAATCAAATGACATAGAGGATTTACTTAATCTGCTTCCTTCTGAAGTTATAGACTTAGGGATAACGATTGTTACAAAGTGTAAAACATTTTACCCATACTGTTTGAATTTTAATAAATGTCTTGCTGTTCTAAAATTACTTCTGGATAAATTAAAAAGTCTAAAGATAACAAATTTCGATGAATATTTGGAAAGATATTCAAAGAATGCTATGACATCAAATTTATTTGATTTTAATGCCATAAGGCTTAACTTAAAACTCAATAAATGTAAATTCGAAGGATTTGAATATATTGATAATGCTTCAGAGATGATCGCATTATTGCGAAATTATGGAGAAACATCTTGCGACCAAGCTTGTAAATATTGCCTATGTTCTGTTCCCAAAAACAGATTGGTTCGTCCTTGCTATTGTTCAGCACCGGTGCATATTGAATGTTTTTTAAGTTGGAAAACTATTCAAAAAACAAACTGTGAAATATGTGGCGATAGTTTTTCAAGAATCAATGAAAAGAGAATGATGACTAGCCTTGGAGACATAGGTATTGATGAAACCATCTTTTTCCCGTTTGATGATTTTTATCCTGCCCTGTTGATTGGATCATCCGGCATTGTCAAAATTGAACCGATTAAGAGATTTTACTATGCCCTATGTTATTTGCAGTGTTCAATGATGAAACAACTGTTGAAAGAAGCTAGGGAACAAAAAATAGAACCACAATTTGGTAATCTTTTAGATTGTTTCAGAAAGGGAATATTACCGTCAAATTATTCGATCACATTCAATCGAGAACAATACCAAGAAATGACGAAAATATTGAATGAATATGGAATTTTAAAGAGTGTTTTATAAGTTTATCTATCGCAATGATAATTTTGAAATATATGATTAGATTCATAGTATGGTAAAGAAATGTGGTGGCGATATGAATTCTGTTTTTTCAGCATGATGAAAATGTAATTCCATTTTTTCGGGACATTCAGACGTACTTAAGTCACGCAATGTCTAATATAAGAGGACTCATGTTGAACACGTTAATTTTTATCAAAAAGCAATCTAAAGACAAATAAATTTATCTAATATAATATTAAAGATGGAGCAGAAAGAACAAATGATTTCTACCATCAAAGATAAATTGATGAATTAGATGACAAGACCATCCTAATAATTTTAGAATATATTCTGATAATAAGAATAAAAAAATCAAAAAAGGTCAAAAATTAATAATAACAAGTGTCGATAAATCTTCGGATAAATATAAAATGGCCCTAAAGTTTATTAATGAAATATTGAAAAATATCGGAAAGAAAGAAATAAATGATTTGACAGAATTTATTGGAATAGATCGACTGGATATTATTAAAGATATCAATAAAGAAACATTTGAAAGAATGGAAGATAAATTGTTTAAATATTTTGATAAAGTAAAATGTGGATGGTATCAGAAGAAATAAGTTAAACATTATATATTAACTTTTTTGAGATATATGTGTGCGGATTTAGGGTTATATTGATTTCTCATATACAAAAAGATACAACTGATGGAAAAGGAAATTAAGCAAAACGCACATTTATTATTCGATCAAATAAAAATATATAGTTTTTTATTTTTTCAGTACGTTTACTATCAAAAAAATTATTTCTGGATATATATATATATACCCAAAAATGATTAAAAACTTTAGCTCTGCTCGTAGTGTAGATTGTTCTGTAGTTGATGTAGGAGATAAAACTCCTCACATAATTACTATAGATAAAAAAAATCCGGAGCAAACGCGAATTTATGTTTTTATCAAAAAAGATCCCGCATTAGATTATGCAAAAGAAAACAATTTAAGCCTGCCATTTTTCTCTAAAGATGTAACTGCCTAAATCAGGCGCGAAGATATTATATATTAGCCGACTATGATACTATTTATACTATTATCAAAAATAAAACTCAACATATTTATGAACAATATCGTAAAAATAATCAAGTCGTTTTGCATGCTGATATGGATTATCCGAATGATAAAATCCCTAAAAATGCAGATAGAGAAACTTTATATACTGTTACGGTTTCCGCGATTATTAAATTAATCAATACTGAATTATTGAAATATGGTATTGAAAACCCAACGGTTATTGTTCTCAAGAAGTGATAATCCTAAAAAAAAATTATCAGCTCATATCATCTATCCATTTATACATTTTGAAAATATTTATCACCTGAAAGAATTCATGCAACAAATCAAACATCCATTAGTCGATAAACATATTTTTGATCACTCCATTTATAAAGATGGTTGTTTTAGGATGTTATGGAATTCTAAAATGGGAAAACAAAACAAATTAGAATTTGATTATGCTATTAATTACGAATACAATGGCGATACCAAAGAGTTTTTATTATGATTGTTTAGTCACTTATATAAAACCGAATAGTAAATTGATTCATGTGGATGAAGTAAATGAAATTATTAGCGGTAAAAAAACTAAGAAACAGAATTGTAAAAGAAGTAAAGGAACAATTTAAAAATACCAATAAAGAGATTCCCCTTGATGAATTCAAAAATATTTGTTAGATATGCTTATCTGCTGAAAGAGCTGACAATTATCATGATTGGTTACAGGTAGGAATGATTCTATTTAATTGTAATTGTGATGCTTTGGATATGTGGGATGAATGGAGTAAAAAGAGTGATAAATATGATCCAAGTGATATGTATTATTAAATGGCGAAGTTTCAAAAGAAAAATTTAAAAATGGGGACTTTAAAATATTTGGCGCAATTGGATAATCCGGAAAAGTATAACAAATTACCAAAAAATTTAGATCAAGGAATTATTTGAAACTATTAAAATAGAAAGAAAGCATTTGATCAGAGAAACAAGATGTAATTCAATTAACAATAATCATGGTGATAATTTTAAAGTCATAAATAACATAGTTCATTGGTATCAAGGAAAAGACACCAAATCATCTCGGAATATTGAGTTGCTACGGAACAGGAAAAACAACGATGGTGAAGAAAATTATATCCACTTATAAGCCCAAAAGAGTTTTATGGGTTTCTCATCGCCAAAGTTTTACTCTTGATATATTTCATAATTTTTCTATTTTTGGTTTTGATAATTATCTTAGATAAAAATTTTGGTTCAGATAAACTGATTTGTCAAATAGAATCTCTTCCTAAAATATTGGACTGCTTTAGAAGTAGATGATAACTTAGAAATTGATATCCCAAGTTATGATTTAATAATATTAGATGAAATCGAATCTCTTATGTAATCATTTTTCATCTCCAACTCTCAAAGAGTGAAAAGAGAAATACTTTTGAATTATTGCAAAATATCATCAAGAATTCGAATAAAGTGTTGGCTTTAGATGGTGATTTTTGTAATCGAGCTTATAGTTTTCTTAAAGATTTTGGCAATGTTAAAGTCATTGAAAATTTGTATAAACCTGATTCTAAAAACTTTATCTTTGTTGGTGCTCGAGATTATTTTGATGCTCATTTTTTTAAAGACATTCATTTGGGTAAAAAATTTGTTTTGGTTACTTTGTCTTCAACTATTGGAAATAAATACTATGATAAATTGAAAGAAATGGACGATCAAAGCAATTCTCCATACAGCAAAAAGTGACGATACTTTAAAGCAAAAACTTAAAGATGTTAATAAATTTTGGTCTGAATATCAAGTGGTGATTTATTCGTCCAACAATCGAAGCCGGAGTGAATTTTGATGTTCTTCATTTTGATAAATTATATTGTATCTTATCTGCGAATTCTTGTTCCGCCAGATCACTATTACAGATGTGTGCAGAGTGCAGAAAATTTTCTGATAACCAAATATTATGGTTCTGTACGAATGGATTGAGATATAAAGAATTGCCCTCTTTTTATACTTTTAAGAAACCAAAGAATTATGTTATGGAATTAAATAATCATCCATTATAACAGAAAACCTGATTTTTAATATGGAGAAGAATAAAATGGTTCTTAAATTAGAAATTGAATTATTTGACATGATAACTATTTATAACGAACAAGAAAACGTAAATAAGAATGCAAATTACTTTATTCCTTATTTGCTTAATTTGCTGAAAAAGAAAGGTCATAATTTTAGCCATATTATTCCATTGGTCCTCGCAAACACACCAAGAAAAGAGAAGAAATAAATAAAACTGAAATCATGAAGAAAGAAATTTTAGAGGCCCCGGATATAAGCAAAGAAGATTTTGGAATCTTGCTTAATAAGCAAATGAATAATCGAGCAACAAGAAGTGAAAAAGTTCAGATAGAAAAGTATATGTATAAACATAATTTTGGAATAGACAAGATAGATTTTCATTTCTTGGATTGTTTTTATCAAAAAACAGATGTTTTGTTCAATTTATTAGGACTCATAGATGATAAAAATCTAGAAGGCTCCGACAAAATCGGTACTAAAATAGATTATGACATTCAAAAGAAAAAGGAGAAGAATAGAATAGTTAGGGAAATCATAAATATGCTCGGATTTGATAACATATCTGACTCGAAAAGAATAGCAAGAAAGCAATTTCAAAGTAATATAGAAGTGGTCAAAAAATTATCTTACCTGTTTACCAATCCGAAGTTTTGTTTATCATTATTCGGTTTGAATAAAAGAAATATAATCAGTGTCAAATCATTTTTAGGTTTCTTTAATAGTCTCTTATCAGATTACGGGATTCAAATCAAATCGATTATAAAATCAAAATGGTCCGATGGCAAAAAAATCAATGAAATTTCCTACAAAATAAATTTTATAAATAATATTCATGAATTCATTGACTTTTTAATTAAAAAAGGAAGAAGCATCATTTACCCTTCTGATTTTAATTTCGATTCTAAAAAATGGATTACTCATATTTATGAATACCCAAAGTCGAATTATTCATTCAGAGATTAAGTTTTATGAATTCCTACCAGAAAGTCGTGTTTTTGAGGTAAAAAAATATGGAAGACATTGTGCAACAAAAAATACAAAAAACCATTCTTGATCAAAAAGGGGACGGGGATAATATATGTTTCCTGGGATCGATTAATCGATTATACATTTTTGATATCATAACATGAACTCAAAAATATAATTAAACACTGCTTCCGATGCTTTAATTACACTTATAAAAAATCTCAAGCACCGGAAGAGATGGGCAGTTATCAAATATGTTGGCTAAAAATTTTGATTATTTTTTTATTTCAGCATAATCACCATTACTTGAAAGATGAACATTAACGATGGATAAAATAACTTTAAACGTTGGCGGAAAAAAGTGTGAAACTCTAAAATCGACATTGATGAAAATGCCTTATTTTAAGACTTATTTTGAATCTTGGGATCATGACCAAGAAATTTTCCTGGATTTAGATTTTAAAATATTCACGCATGTTCTAAACAAAATGAGAGATCCTAATTATTTTTATCCGGATGATGAAATTTTAACAAACAATATAAATAATATGTTCGATTATTTTGGTTTTATAACAATCAAAAGCTATGAACGCAAAAATATTGATGTTTCAATATATTGTTCCACTACACAAAATAGTTATTATGGAGATTCGCGATTGAATTCATTAGATGGCACAAGATTCACAATTATAGATTTGATCCTAAAAATAGATCCATCAGAATTTTCAGGTTTTGAAATCAAGTCAGAAGGAACTTATATTATGAAAATACAGGAGCCGCAATTATTTTTATTCTTTAAATTATTTAACACAGATAGACAATTTAAGTACTTCAAATTGAAGAAAAATTTTATAGAAAAATTAGCGGATTTAACACAATTGGACTTTCATATTTATGGAAACGATTGTAACGTAGACTTTTGTTATGTTCATAAAAATAATAATAATTAAATTCGTAATTATTATTGGCTAAAGATAGAAATTACTCAGTGACATTCTATATAAAAATTGATTTTTTTAATTTTTGAATATTTTTTTATAGCTAGATTTTCAATTCTGGAATGCAAGGGTTTATTGATTTTCTGATTTCTCCGTATCCAACTTTTATTGTGACTACCTTTATCGTACTTATATGTAGATATTTCGGATTTAGAATTTATAAATTTGCTGCCTATTTTACAACGATCGCGATCACTATGGGTATTCTAGCGAGTAGTATGAATGCTGCAATAATTTACTATTATGCCGAATTCAATGATTTTCTCATAAGCGCCATCATTATTGTTTTTCCGATCGGATTGGCAATTTACACGAGTCTTATGTTTTGGTTTTCTCTCTTAATTATTCATTTTTTGGTTAACATTTCCCCATTTCTTAAAAGTTTTGTAAATTTTTTAACTAAAAAATAAAAATTTTACTAAACACGTAAAATGATACAAATTTGGTTTATAAACAAAAAAAATTTTTTCACAACAAAGTTACTCCGTCACTTTCCGATTTGAAAGTCACATTGCGGCTAAATTTTAGCATTTGGGCACGAGCACATGCTTGGCAATAAAAGTGTCCTCGCACCACCTTCGTATGCATGTCGAGGCTGTTTGACTTCACCGGCCCTGTGATATTGACGTAAGAATTTTTTGCGCACTTGTGGCAAGGAATATGTTTCAATGTGGTCGGACCGTAGTGCTTGAAACTCTTGATTATATCTTCGGTCGAAAGAATTCTCACCTCTGTTGCCATTTGTTGGAAAAGCTTTCAAGTAAGAGCAAATTAAGTCCTCAATAAAGGACTTAGCAGCGATTTTAAATTTCAATTTTTTTGAAACAATGTAACGATATTATGCAAAGAATTTGTTAAATCTTTATCCAATAAAAATAATTCTAATTTTTCTTTAACATATTCCCTTTGTTTAATAATCCTCTCAAACTCCCCATTTCTTAGTTTATCTTCTAGTGTCTTCCCCACTCTCATATATTTTTCCTCTACTAATTTTTTACTGTGTTCTCTGTCCATTTCAGAATTTCTTAAATAACAATAATAACATGAATAACTTCCAAAACCGAACCTTACATCGAAACAAGGCAATATTACAATTGCAGATTTTTTCTCTTCACATCTCGAACAGCGATAGATTTCAAAATCCTTATAAACCATCTTATGGACATATTCTTTTCCAGTTTCATCAATTATTTTCTGAATCAATTTCTGTACTAAAAAGAAATTTAAATTTTTGTCAATTGCGTAATAAGTTTCGTAATACGTTTTGATTCTCTCATCATGAGAATTGTGTAACACTTCTGTGACTATTTCTATTGGATACTGAATCAATTCTCGAATTTGTTTTTTATCTTTCAAAACTTCTTTTAAGGGAAAAGCAATACACGCTAAAAGTGTTAATGGCGGAATCATTGTAATATGTAAAGGATAATATATATTTAATATATAATCTTTTCAAATTTTAGATTGGTTTTTATAAAAAATTGATATGCTATGAAAATAAGATAAGTGAATCAAAAGTAGAATAAGTCAAAGATGTCGCAAATTGTTTACCTTAATGTTGGCGGACAAATATTCGAAACAACCGAAGATACTCTACTGAGATCCCCTTATTTCAGTGGTATAAAAAATGTAAATGGTTCTATTAAAACCAGCAAAGAGGAGCCATATTTTATAGATAGAGATCCAAAATTGTTCAGGCATATTTTGAATTTACTTAGAAATCCAAAATATGAATATCCTTACAAATATTATTCAGAATTGAAATTTTATAGTTTAATCGAAGAACAAATAAAAGATAATCAAGAACCAATATGTGAAATCAATTTTGATTCTTTCGATAAAAATTATAATAGGGATTTGTCTCGACTTTATAAATTGATAAAAACGACTCCTGATGTCACCTTTCACCGGACAATTTATAGAAGATCGACCTATTGCCTTTATTATTTGCAAGCCATTCAATTTTCGACAATGCCTATTGACTACGATATCCAAAGAATCGGTTTGATATCCGATCTTTATTTTTTGATTCCAAAAATTATAAATTTGGACGACCTAGCCACTTTTGAAGTTCAAATAATTATAAATAATGAGTATTCGATAAAGTATTCGTTGGAAGTTTCTCCTTTTATCAATAAACATAAAATTGTCAAGATAGATGGTTATTATTATATTCCGTTATATTTTATGAAATCTCATCAACCAAAATTATGCTTTCAATCTTTGTCAACTCAGAAAATAAATGTTCAGATAAAATCGAGCAAATATTCAGACCTGGTTACTTATCTCAAATTTCGTTTTTCTGAGGTCGATGCAATGGAATCAGCAAAACTTGAAAACATGAATTATCAGAGTGTGGTTTCAGAAATAAATGAAGCAGTTCTCGAACATAAATCATACTACAATCTAAAACGTGGTTATTGCCAATTTTTGCTTTGGAGTACAGACAAAAAAATTGATTTCATTAACCTGAAAAATAAAATTACGGACACGAACTATGAATTATCAAGGGGAGACTTTCAATATTTAGAAAGAGACGTTAGGAATGTTGAAAAATTACCAGATAAATTGGGGTCAATGTATTTTTGTTTGTTCCCTCTTGAATATGATGCTGATTCTGGTGGCATTTGGTGTGGTGATGATGATTATATTTTAGAATTCCCCCAAGAAGTCAACGGTAAAGTTTGGCAATTTAATACGGTAATCATGGAATTCAAAAACGGGCACATAAATGTGATTAGATAGTCACTCAAGTTCTATAAACTTTCATAATTTCTACAATTTGTTTTCGACAAATGGGGCATTCTTTTAATTTGTTTTTGGAGCACCTTTCACATACGACTAAATGGCCACACTTTATTAAAACCACATTTATTTCATTTTCAAAACACATTTTGCAAATATTTTCTTGGATACCACCAGGTGTTATAAGTTGAATTGACTTAGAGTTCAGTTCTTCCTTCAGAGATTTATAGATATGGGGAGTTATAAAAGCATCTTGTCCGTTCTCAAAAACATTGATTTTTTTGAGAACCAACTTGTTTCCATCTGTCAATTGTTTTAACTGATAACCCATAATCATCTTTAAAAAATAGTTCTTGAATTCTTTATTTATTAACAGTAACACTAGTAATAACAATCTGATATCATTTTCATAAATAATATCTAAACTTCCCATCCACTCGAATAGATCACGCGAATGTCGGAACTCGTTCACTTGCGAGCATCCCCACAAAGTACCAATTCTTTTGGCATCGCCTAAATATAATAAAGATGCTAAATCATTCTTAAAAGAAGCAAAAGTGCCGTTGTACAAATAATCATATTCCTTTGTCCTGACACTGCAATTGAATTCTTTTAAGATGACGCAATCCATTTCAACGCCGAATATGTCGTCAAATCCCAACATTTGACCATGTTTTTTTCATCCCGAAAATGATAATGTCCAGATTTTTAACGCTTCTAAAAATCAACTTTTTAAGTAATAAAAAGTTGATTTTTAAAGACTTTGGCGAGGACATTATTTTCTTAGGAGTAAAAAGATAATGGCAGAGAATAAACCAACATTTCCTTCGGACTTTCGCATTGAAACATTTAACAAGATCGATGAACGAAAACAACAAAGAATACAGGATGATTTATTGAAAACGGAACTTTATAGAATTTATAATTTAGTTATGGATCGAGAGAAAAGAATGTCAGACACCGGGCCAGTAACCGCAAAATTTGGTTTCAATTATGGCCTAAGTAAAGAAAATAAAAAGTATTTACTCACTGAAATTCGTCAACGATTTCCGCGTATAAAATATATGACAGGCTCTTCATACGATAAAGAAACAGATAGTATGCAATATTCCTACCACGAAATCAATTCAGTGACCGATGAAGATATCAATTGTAATCCAGAATACATTATTGACTTGAGATAAACAGTTATAACGGTATCGGTTGTAATGTTTGAAACAAATTATTTGGATCATATTTTGTTTTAACTTCACTCAGAAAAGGGACATTGACTCCGTAATAAGATTCTAAATAATTAGATAAACTCAAATCGGTAACATTAGGATCGGCAAATGCTGTGGTCAGTGGCAAAACGAGATTGTAAAAACTATTTATATAATCAAATGCGAGTTGACTATCCTGTAAATCATTCCAATATATCGCAGATTGTATCCAAGCTAAAATAGGCCCGTTATTCCTTGCTCCGAAAACCGAAGAAGAAGGCGGTACCCTGCTGACGAAGCCGCCGAATGCCGCAATTTGGATAGCCGAAAAACCTGAAGTTGGATCGGAAAATGCTGGCGGAATTTGTAGAAAATTTACTATTGATTCTAATCCTGCTTGATCAATTGGCGTAAAATAAATATTTGATCTTATCTTATAGTTCTTGTAAGCCGGTAAACTGGCTGTTTCTTCGAGTGCAATATTTTGTTCAGCCTCAACAAAGGATAAAACTTGTATACTTGTTTCTACGAGATGAATATTTATATCACTCAATGGAATCAAGAATTCAGTCTGAATCAAATTATTGAAGTCATCCAGAGCTCCGGAATAAATTCCATTAATTATTACGGTATTTGTTCCCGTGGGAATATTTATGACCATACCGGCTAGGTCATCGGGTGCTGTTTGAATTAATGTTTGGAATTGAGTTATGATGCCGACGCCATCTGTCAAATTAAAAGTATAAACAAAATAAACTACCTTTTTGATTTTATGAGTTTTGACTTTATATTTGGTGATGACTCCAAAATTTCCAGCACCTGCCCCTTTTATTGCTTTGAATAAATCTCGATATTTGTTTTTCTTTTTGTTCGAAGTAACTATGATTTGCCCACTCGCCAATACTATTTTAGCTTCTACTAAATTATCCATTGCGAGTCCAAATTTTCTAATCATATAACCTATACCACCACCCGTTATTAACCCACCGATACAAACACTTGGACAAATACCACCCGCAATAATTAGATCCTTTTCCGCTAATTTATTATATAAAAGTCCGAGTCTCGTTCCTGCTGTCACAGTGACTGTATCATCATCGTTAATTTTCATTTGTTTTTTATTTGAAGCGAGTAATAATTTACTTGTATCTATGATGGCTTCATTTTGACCTGAAAAATATTCATAATTGTGTCCACCAGATCGGATACTCGGAGTAAAATTATATTTCGAACAAAACTTAATCCAGAAAGATACTTCCTCGGCATTCTTTGGAAAAACAATTAATAATGGAAATTTGTTCCATCTTTTATTATTTCCTTGTCTTTTGGCATCATAAAGCAAGCTCCATGGCCAAATTATATCGTATTTTTTTGTTAATTTTTTTATGGTTTTTGCATCAAGTCCATGAGCCATTATTTCATCTAAATTGAGATAAATTGAAGTTCCAAATAAAAATATATTTGTTACTGAAGTGTCACCGGCCGTCTCAATAATTTTTTGTGTCAATTTCAAATCGTCTTCTTTGATTCTTTCACGTTCAGAAGAATTAAGCAAAGCGTCGATGAACTCATTCTCAGCTTTTATCTTTTCTTGTTCCATAAATAACTTATTAAAAGTATAGATAATTTTTGAACTATATTAAAATATAACATTTCAAAATCACTACGGATTGCCATTCTGGTTATTTGTAAATTTTGATTATTACCTTTCTATTTTTTTATTTGTTTCTAGGTTCAGAGTATTGTAAATGCCTGAACTATATGTTTTGATTAAAAACATTAGTTCTTCATCCGACAATTTTTCGAAAGATCTAAAAATCTCTTTCGCTGTCAAAGATAACGAACAAATAACCTGAACTATCAACAAAGTGGTCACTACGCAATTACCGGAACCAATAAGTTCATTATTAAAAGTACGATTGATGCAAATGTTATTCTTGTTCCATTCTGATATGCAAACATATTTGTAATTTAAGTCAAAATTCTTCAGTTCGCTGAAATATTTAGTTAACATAGTCTCGATTTCAGAACTCAAATCTGTATCAAATAATTCATTTAAAAAAGTTGGCTTTCCATTCGGATCAATCACATAAATTTTTTTTCGAGAATTATCAAACATTATTACTGCTTGATGTCCTGTGGATTGTAGACCCGTATAATAATTTAATGGTAAAAATATACGCTTTTGTTTGCAGTTTTGCTTTATGTATTCTGATAAACAGAATGGGGCTATTGCATTTAGGATCAGACTTTCATCACAAGAGTCAATAACAAAAGGATATACATCATCCAAAATATTCGTAATGTAGTCGATCAATTCATATTTCATTTCTTTATAAGTCTGTTTGTAAATAGCGTATTGTTTATTCTTTAATTTTTTTTGACCCGAAAGCATCATTAACAATTTTTCGAAAGTACTGAAACTCATCGTTTTCATGAATTCCCTTATCTTTTCATCAAAATTACAATTACTCGATAGAGAAGTTATTGTTTCAAGGGAATTTATAATGTTGTTGAACATTTTTTTTAATATTATTATAATTTTTTAATGAAAAAGAATAAATTTATTTCAACATTTTCAAGATATCAAAAAAAAATTTGATATTTGTAATTCAAAAATGTGTGCCAATAAAAAATATAAATTTGAATATTCGAATGGATTCCAAACGAAAATTTGGTTAACTCTTTGGTCTCTTTGGAATAAGTACTTTAGGTCTATATTATTATAAAAATTTTTTCGGAAAAGACAAGAGAGAAAATGTACCCCGAAAGAAAAAATTGCTTTTAAGTGATCTATCGAATGGCGAAAATGTATTTAGTTTGAATCATAATTCTCAATTAATTATCAGCAGAAACAAAGATGAATATGGTTATCAACTTACTAGTCCTGGTTCCGACAGAAATTCGCTCGAGTTCAACATTCAGGTACTTTTTCCATTAAGGATCGATACCATAATGTGACAGTTAAAGATGGTGTTGTTCAAATTTCAGAAAATTGAAATGGAAAAAATAAAGTTAATACTTGTTACTAATTTTATAAATCAAAGTAACATGTTAGCGAGAATTTTTGTTGCAATTAGCCTGGCTTTATTTTTGGCTATTTGTATCATTTATAAGTTTACTAATTTATTATACATAAGTCTAAATCTGGCCGTTTTATATGACTTGACATATTTGTGGAATAAAACGAATGTCAGGAAATCAATAATTCTAATTTTCGGTTCTATTATATTTCTTTTTAACTATTATCTGCGCAAGTTATATTTCGAAGATAGAGCAATCCTTATTGAAATAATAATAATTAGTCAGCTTTCGGATGTCTTTCAGTATCTTTGTGGTTACGTATTCGGAAAAACAAAAATTGGCTGGTTAAGTCGAAATAAGACTTATGAAGGTTATGTTGGCGGTTTTATTTTGACACTGGTGTCAATCTTTTTATGGCGGTATCTTTTGGTCGACTGTATATTATTTAGAGGTTCTAATATCGAAATAACTTATAAACTGATTAAAATATTTACATTAGGTATTTTGGGAGGATTATTTTCTTCTTTTTTTAAGAGATCAATAGATATAAAAGACTATTCGAACCTACTAGGACCACATGGCGGATTCTTTGACCGCGTGGATTCCATGTTTTTACCATCTTTATTACAATTTCGCTTATTTGAAAATGCAATTCAGATATTTCCTAATATTTTTAACTGCTAAGAAGGGATATCTTTCCATTCTCGTATATTTTGTATTATCCAGGAAATCTGCGTAATATTTCATATCATTAATGCCATAATAAGCACCAAGAAGTCCGCCGGCTATTGCACAATTCGTATCCGTATCACCACCCCTCTTAATAATATTTATTAAAGAAT
>CAWGRV010000007.1:0-5453 GCA_963825095.1 uncultured Nitrosopumilaceae archaeon | reverse complement strand
AAAAACTATAAAATTTATAAATATTTGAAATTCAATTAAAATAAGTTGTAAAAAAGTTAAGATTTAGATTAAAATAAAATAAAAATTAAATTGAGAAAAAATCAAAATAAAATCAAAATAAAATGAAAATCAAAAAGTTATAAAATGAAAATGAGATTAAAATAAAGTAGATATAAAGTTGACTTACGATAATTATAATGATAAAATGATGTTCTAAAATGCTAATAAATAGGATAAATAAAATAAAAAAAATAAACAAAACTCCCAAACCCCCTTTCTCAGAAGACTAAAACTTCGTTCCCGACCTCCAATGTTGCCTTAATTCTACGCCTTAGTCAGTAATCCCATAAATAATTATAGGATGATAAATAAAATTGAAAAATGTTAAAGGATGATGTAAAAGATGTATTATGATGAAAATGAGATGAAAATTATAGGAGGATGAAAAGAAGGCAAAACAATAAGAAAAAAATACTTAGAGAAAATTCTACAAAACTAATTTGGGATACTACTCAGGTTCGGAACATTACTAAACAAAAAAAGAAAAATCAAAAAGTAATCAAAATAAGTCTTAACAACTGCAATTAAAAAACCCCCCAAAAAAAGTAGCCGGCAAAGGGAATTTCCTGCTGATGGTTTAGTGTTGCTAGCTATTTTACATAACCGCGTCTTATATAACTTCGTTGCATTATTTATTTTTTCAGTTATAGGTTTATTTTCCTCAGTCATATAAGGCTCATTATGCAAAATAGCGCCTGGTATTGCATTCTCCGCCACAAAGCGAGTGCCACCCAATGCCAGCTACTTTTTTTGGGGGGTTTTTTGTCTCCGTTAGGCCAACATTATTTTGGTTTCTCCGTACAAAGTAATTACCGTGGCCTCACCTCGCCGCTATTTCGGGACCGTCACGACGCGAAAACGACGTTCACTGACCGATAACACAGCTTTGACAAAATAAACGGTGTAGCAGGCTTGTAGTTAGCTAAAAAATTATAAATTTACATGTTCTTTAACCTCTAAAATTTTGATACTATGAAAATGAAATTTGGAGCTATAGTTGTAGACGGTCGTAACAAGATCGGCGGACACGTAGCCAGTAAAAACAGAGCCGGTGCATACCTTCGTACGAAAGTTACACCAGTTAACCCTCGATCAGCCGGTCAGTCAGGTGCACGTTCTCGCCTTGCTTCAATGGCCCAGGCTTGGAGAGGTTTGACAGCAAGTGAACGCCAGAGTTGGATAGCCGCTGTCAACGACTTCAAGAAAAGTGACATCTTTGGAGATATTAAGGTCCCATCAGGTTTCAACCTTTTTGTAAAGTTGAATACCAATCTTCTTCTTTCTGGTAATCCAATCAATAACACTGCTCCTGCTTTCGTTAATCCTGGAAATGTGACAAGTTTTGCCCTTACTGCAACTGAATCTGGGCATGTTTTAACCGGTGTTATTATTCCGGCAACAGATCCCTCTGGTTCGGTGCTTTGCGCCCGCGCAACTCCTCAGCTTTCCGCTGGTAAGAGTTTTGTTAAATCTGAATTCAGAGTCATTTCAACCGGTGTAACAAACACAACCGGTGCAATCGATTTGGCGCTTGCTTATTCAGCAAAATTCGGTGATATTTCAGACGTAGGTTCTAAAGTATTTGTAGAATTGTTCTACTTATCCGAAGCAACCGGTATTACCGGGAGACCATTTCAGGCAAATGCAATTGTAGGGTAGTTTTCTATCTGTCATTCTATATATTTCAAGAGCCCAGAACATTAAAACTCTGGGCTCTTTTACCTTAATCAAATCTCGATATTATGGCACGAATAATTTACGGCGGACTTGCTACAAGTATCCGCGGTTCAATTGGTGGTACCACTTTTCAGAAGAATGCATTTGGATACACAGTTAAGAACAAGCCCAACATGATTAAGCCTAACAGCGATCAACAGCAGTTAAGCAAATCAATAATAGCATTCTTAACTACCCAATGGTCAACCCAAGATCCTTCATTTGTTGCCGCTTGGAACAACTTTGCAACCGCTTTCCCTCAAACTGCAAAACACAATGTTTCAGCAATATTATCCGGTTTCTCAGTTTTCGTTAAGAGGAATTATTATTTCATCCTTAACCATGGATTTACATTTGAGATTATTACAGCACCGGTTATGTTGCCAAACACATTTATTCCATTAACAGCTACAGTTACTACCAGCTCTACTAATATTTATTTGAATATCAGTTACCTTTCAGGCTCGCCTGCAGTAGAAACCTCATTCTTTGCCTTCCCGAACCATAAGAAAACATTAAACTTTGTTGGATCCAGGTTTCGTTTTGTCGGATCAGGTGACAATTCCGTAGATCGTCTCGACATAACAGACATTTACGTTAAAGCTTTTGGAGTTTTCCCGGTAATTGGATCCGTAGTTTTTATAAAGGCTGTTGAGTGCGCATTGGATTCTGGTCAGATCTTTGGCCCTGTAATAATTCAGGCATTGGTTAGCGAAGATTAATAATTTATGTTGTCAAACATATAATTTCTATGTTGCAGAACATATTTTTATGAGTACATACCTTTTAATACTGATATACCTTTGAATCGGATTTAACGAGGATAGGGCAACACTGGGGAGTGACCTGAGCGCGCTGAGTCTGCCGTTAAGTAAGAGCCGAGGAGAAAGACTACAACGTCCCAACTCGGCTTTTTGCTTTTTTAAAACAGCTTACTTTTCGGCCGTAATGCGATAAACCCCAAAAATAAACTTAAAGTTTTGACAGATGGAAAAGTTTGAAATTCCTTTCGAAGATCTTCCGACAATCAGAGTCAACAAAATTCTTATGGACACAATTGTAGGCCGCGAGATGGTGAGCATACTCACCGCAGATTATCGTGAGTTTAAAGTTGGTGAGAAGATCCGGATTGTTGCCGTTGATTTCAACACAGGAGAAGTAACCGGTATGTGGTGCACAAGGTATGTGTATTCAGTTTACAAGGATAACACTCATATTACAGATGAGGAGTATCAGACCTTATGGCTTGTACCTTGGTGGAATAAAGATATTGACTGCCAACAAGCAAAGAAGTTGCACCGAAATTTCAAGTAAAACCCCTGGGCTTGTCAAGAGTTCGGAATAAGTGCAAATTAGAATCATTCTAAATAAGAACAATCATTAAAACTTACGATCATGGCAAATATCTGGAAAAAACTACCCGAAGAGATACCGACTGATGGAGAAACGGTAGTAATAAGGGTACAATATACATTCTCTAATCCCTTTCAAGCCGTATGGGATGACACAAATAAATTATTTACCTCAGTCGATAACGGTATATTGTACCCGGCTTGGACTATAGCACGCTGGAAATCGTTATAACGGTGCATGGTTGTTTCCCGTGCAGCCCTTCGCCATTTTTGAAGGTGGCAAGGGCGCCCGAGAACAACCTGGCAAAATCCTACCAAAATGACAGAACCATTCGTTTATTGGAATAGCAAATTAACCCACAACGGTTTACTCGCGTATAAAGTATTTGAAGGCTTTCAGCGTAAAATGAGAGTATCGAGTCTTAACAATTTACTTAATAATGGATTTTATTATCATGAGTCTCTTAACTATTATCTTAAGGAATACAAAAGTTCAGAAAGCGTTAACGAACGTTTTACTGTTACTGATTCGGCTTCTCAAAATCTGGATCCAGAAACTTATAAAGTATTCCTTACACAGACACGCCAAATCCGCCACTTAAACGCTGGCCAATCGCGTAAGCTGAGGAATCTCGCAGATAAATTATCCTATTATTCCCAAACCAGAGTATTTAAAAGCAAAAAAAGCGGCACCCATAATATGAGAGTCGCTTTTCTCACATTAACCGCACCCGAAGGGGTAACAAATCAGCAATTTTGTTCAGCATTTTCCATATTTTTGGATTATTTACAGAGAACCGCTAATTGTCTTTACGTATGGAAAAAGGAAACAGGAGAGCAGAACGGGAAATTACACGTTCACTTACTTATAAACAATTTTGTACCATATTACATAGTTTCGTGGAAATGGAAGCGTGCTTTAATTGCACAAGGAGTTGCATGGCCAACAAACGCCCTCGGATTACCTTCAACATCACACTATCGGATAGAGTTACCCCACTCAAAGAAAGCCGTAAATCATTACATTTCAAAGTATATGAGCAAAGCCTACGATTTATCAGGGGACTGTGGATATATTACGGGACATTCATCCTTATTGAATACACTTAAGGAAGTTCAAATAATGACCGATGATTTACCAGAAGAAGAAGTACAGTACCTATTTAAGCACTCTAAAGTCATTTCACACGAATACGTTACAGTTATTTGCAAAGATTTACTCACTATTAAAGAGCAATGCCCGACAATTGGCGCAATTTTCGAGAAACAGTATCTTGAATGGTCTAATCTTATAACCCTGCCACAACGATTTAATTTTGTTGAGAAACAATAAAAAACTATAAAATTTATAAATATTTGAAATTCAATTAAAATAAGTTGTAAAAAAGTTAAGATTTAGATTAAAATAAAATAAAAATTAAATTGAGAAAAAATCAAAATAAAATCAAAATAAAATGAAAATCAAAAAGTTATAAAATGAAAATGAGATTAAAATAAAGTAGATATAAAGTTGACTTACGATAATTATAATGATAAAATGATGTTCTAAAATGCTAATAAATAGGATAAATAAAATAAAAAAAATAAACAAAACTCCCAAACCCCCTTTCTCAGAAGACTAAAACTTCGTTCCCGACCTCCAATGTTGCCTTAATTCTACGCCTTAGTCAGTAATCCCATAAATAATTATAGGATGATAAATAAAATTGAAAAATGTTAAAGGATGATGTAAAAGATGTATTATGATGAAAATGAGATGAAAATTATAGGAGGATGAAAAGAAGGCAAAACAATAAGAAAAAAATACTTAGAGAAAATTCTACAAAACTAATTTGGGATACTACTCAGGTTCGGAACATTACTAAACAAAAAAAGAAAAATCAAAAAGTAATCAAAATAAGTCTTAACAACTGCAATTAAAAAACCCCCCAAAAAAAGTAGCCGGCAAAGGGAATTTCCTGCTGATGGTTTAGTGTTGCTAGCTATTTTACATAACCGCGTCTTATATAACTTCGTTGCATTATTTATTTTTTCAGTTATAGGTTTATTTTCCTCAGTCATATAAGGCTCATTATGCAAAATAGCGCCTGGTATTGCATTCTCCGCCACAAAGCGAGTGCCACCCAATGCCAGCTACTTTTTTTGGGGGGTTTTTTGTCTCCGTTAGGCCAACATTATTTTGGTTTCTCCGTACAAAGTAATTACCGTGGCCTCACCTCGCCGCTATTTCGGGACCGTCACGACGCGAAAACGACGTTCACTGACCGATAACACAGCTTTGACAAAATAAACGGTGTAGCAGGCTTGTAGTTAGCTAAAAAATTA
>CAWGRV010000006.1:0-62413 GCA_963825095.1 uncultured Nitrosopumilaceae archaeon | reverse complement strand
CTTAGGAATAATTCTGCCATAATTTTTGCAGAAAAAAGAAGAATGCATGCACCTATAATTACATGAATAAAATTAATTTCAGCAACCATTTTCTAAAATTTAGGTTTGTTCAATTCATAATCTTGCTTGTTAATTTTATATGATATTGTATTATTTGTAATGTCACAATCTATGTCACAACCCAATACTCTAAATGATGAATTATAATAAGTCAAAAAATAAATTGACCATTTCTTCCCCATATCATGCTTCATTACAAATTTGAAATGATCATCTTCTTCTATTTCACTGAAATGAAATCCTGCTGCCTTTGCTCTACTTCTGAGAATTGAGATCCATTCCTTTGCATTTACTTTTCCTCTCATTGCCAAAAGCAAATCTTTTGGAATGTGTTTCCCACATTCTTCAGCCACTTCCATTATTGTAGAGTCATCTAATTTGTCAAAAAATGCAACAAGTATTTCCTTCGGGATTGGAATCCATCCAGTTTTGGCTGCTACGATGTCCCAATCCACGGCATGCGATAACAATTGGTTGATTGTTGAATTTATTGTAGTGTTTTCTGCTGTTGCATATGCCCGAATTTTTTTTATTGTTCTTTTATTGATTCTTGCAGTTATTGTCTCAGATTTCTCATTTTTGTAATCTTCCATAAAGTTGCGATTTAGAGTTATATTTTATACTTAATTTGTTTTTCAAATTTTAAGATGGAGGATAGGCTCGAAAACTGATTACAATTGATTACATTTGCTAAGAAATAAGTTACTAATTTCGTCACACTTAACAATGATGATGAATTTTTTTATGTATGTCCAAAAAGTTACAGGAAATATCTGATTTTGAATATGAATCTCCCCGATATTTTCCCTATGGTTTAGGTAATTTCAGGGATATTTCATACATGCAAAATTTTTCTGAGGAAAAACAATTTGAAATTGAAGTGGTTGGAAATGTTTTGCCATTTAAGACCAACAATTATGTTGTAGATAATTTGATAGATTGGACTAATCCAAATGATCCAATGTTTATTCTAACTTTCCCTCAAAAAGAAATGCTCACAAAGAGTCATTATGAAGAAATGGCTACTGCGATAAAGAATAAGGAAGATAAAAAAACAATCCAAAGTATTGCAAACAAGATTCGCTATCAATTAAATCCACATCCAGTCGGTCAGATGGAATTTAACATTCCACAGTTAAAAGATGGAACAAAACTTTATGGAATGCAACACAAATACAAGGAAACAATTCTCTTCTTTCCAAGTCAAGGTCAGACATGTCATGCATACTGTACCTTTTGTTTTAGGTGGCCCCAGTTTGTTGGAATTGAGGAACTCAAGTTTGCAAGTAGGGAGATTTCATCTCTTGTACAATATCTGCGAGAACACCCTGAAGTTTCTGATGTATTATTTACTGGTGGTGATCCACTAATTATGAAAACTCGAATATTTTCAGAATACATACAAGCATTGTTAGATGCAAATCTTCCAAATCTCAAAACAATACGGATTGGAACAAAAGCGCTGTCTTATTGGCCATATCGATTTTTGACAGATAATGATGCCGAGGAAATGTTGAATTTATTTGAAACTATCACAAAAAAAGGAATTCATTTAGCATTCATGGCTCATTTCAATCATTCTGTGGAAATTTCAACAAATGCAGTCAAAATGGCAATTTCCAAAGTACGAAAAACTGGAGCAGAAATACGAACACAGTCGCCAATCCTTGCCAAAATAAACGACGATTCTAATATTTGGGCAGAGATGTGGCAGAAACAAGTCAATCTTGGATGTATTCCATACTACATGTTTGTGCCACGTGATACTGGTGCTCAGGGTTATTTCGGTGTACCATTGGTTAGAGCTCAAGAGATATTTCGAGATGCTTATCAAAAAGTGAGTGGCCTTGCGAGAACTGTTCGAGGTCCAAGCATGTCTGCAAATCCAGGTAAAATCCAGGTTCTTGGCATAGTTGATGTAGGAAAGAAAAAGGCAATTGCATTAAGGTTTCTACAAGGAAGAAATTCCACATGGGTACAAAGGCCATTTTTAGCCAAATTCAATGAAAAAGCAATGTGGATAGACGAATTAAAACCGTTTTCTGGTAAAAAATTCTTTTATGAAGATAGTTTGGAACAGATTTTATCTAATTCAAATCCATTAAAGAAAGTTGAAAAAACAAGGGGTAAAAATTCACAAAAGAATGTTAGGAAAATTGTTTCCATCATAAACAAAAACTATGGTGAATTATTTGAGGATGGAAAACGCATAGATTGGCGACATATTGGGAGAAGGAATTTTTCATAGATGTTTACAAAAAATAATCCCAATAAAAATAAAAGAATCAAAACTTTTTATTTTAGTTAACTGCCTAGAGGGAAAAGACTGATTCTGTATTTAACAAAATAAAAAAAATTGATTCAGTCATAGATATACAAAAAACAGTTGGAGTATTTGACCTAATTGTAACTCTTGAAGCAGATTCAATTGAGGATTCTAAAAAAATACAGGCATATAAAATCAGAACTATTGATGACGTAAAATATACTATGACTCTTAGCACAAATTCAAACTATGAAATTGTTTGTTAAATCTTGTTATGAACAAAACTGAAACTCATCTATTATAAATTCGTGAAAAAATGGTGTTGAGATCTTTTTTATGAATTTAAAATTATTTGTGATGGTTGAAAACATAAATCTGTCAAGATGATTTATAGAAATTTTAGAAATTCATTATTATTTCTAATCTACAGAATCAATATCTTTTGGAATGTGAGACTTGGTTTTAGTTAATGCAATGGTAGTAATTATCACCGAGCTTAATATAATGACAAAAACAATTTGAGGATAATATTCCGCATTTTTTATCCCCATTGTTAAAGGAATTGTTGCCATTACAGTTGCTGCAAGACCACGTGGTATCATTGCCGTCGAGATTTTGTTATCGAATGTAGAAAATTTTTTTCTTAGGGATAATCTCACAATCGGAATTCTTGTTGCATATATGAGAATGGCAGAAATGATACCAAAAAGGATAAATTCTATTCGTCCTAAAGTTGCAAGTAAACCTACAAAAACAAAAAAGAACGAGCGTACTAAAAATGTAAGCTGGTTATGTGTTGGGTCATCTGTTTGTATTTCAGGTAATTGAAATTTTAAATAACGTGAAAGTATTGGCTTATTTCCAAGCATCAAACCAAAAATTAGTGGTGCCAATGCTCCGGTACCTCCAAGTGATTTCTCTGCAAAAAATATTACAAACAAAATACCAATTGTCATCATGTATGAATGCTGGGCATTATGAAACTTGGTGGTAAGAAATGTCCATGGAATTCCGATACCAAACCCTAGTAGCAAACCGACTCCAATAGATTTTACAAACGATAAAACCGCAAGATTTGGATCAAATATTCCCTGAAGCGAGCATATCTATGAGAACAAATGCAGTAATTGTGACAAGGATATCTGTTATTGCAGATTCCAAAGACAGCATCGATTTTGTTTGATCTGAAATTGGTAATCTACGAACTAGGCCAAATACAATAATCGAGCTACTTCCTCCAACCATTGCTCCAAGAAGAACACTTTCAATCATCCCCCATCCCAACCCATAAAACATTACAAGTGCTACAGAGATTATTGATGTGAGAAATCCTAAGAGGGAAAGAAGTAATGCATAATGTGCAGTTTTAATTACATTTCTAAGGTCTAGATTGAGACCACCATCAAACATTATTAGGATAAGTGCAACTGCTGCAAAATATGGTACAATCTCAATTACAGTACTTGTGGGAATAATCCCCAAAATCAGGTCCAATGATCACTCCAAATATCATTAGAAATGCAATGTCTGGAATTCCTGTTTTTTTGAAAAATATTTCGCCAGCAACACCCAAGAACACGATTATTGCACCAGCTAGTAACAATATGGGCGGAGATAAGATATCGCCAATCACTGGATTGAATTGTGGAATTTGATCCTGAAATTGAAAAGATTTTCCAGACCTGCGCCAAAGTTACTCAAAAACTGATCAAAATCCATATAATTTTGCATCATTGTTTAAAATCATATTTCAGCGGTAAAAAACATTTTTCAATCATCCCCCTGAAATTGAATTCATCTCAAAAAAATAATTCTAATTTAGTGCAAAATCAGAGGTTCTAGCAGTATACCCTCTTGATTGACGCGAGATAATAGAATAAATTTTTTCCATTTTGGAGGATTCCAAGTTTAGTGAATATCTGAGTCCAAAATATTTTAAAAAATACATACATATCGACTTGAAAAATAAAGAGGGTGTATTGTAAGCCCACCTATGGCTCTTGCCGTTATTATCAAATTTTTAAGGGATATCCATTCTCACTGGAGGTCCAGAGACCACTAGACCCGCTTCCTTATTTTGTTAATTCACTAATTTTGTTTGAAAGATTTTCTAATGCCTTTGAAATATCATTTTCACGTTTTGTCATTTTGGTTCTATAGGTATTTATTTTTTGCATACGATCAATAATCATTCTCTTTTGTTCTCCATATCCGGAAGAACCAAAAGATTTTCTTTCATTTAGAGATGTTGTAATAGTAGTAGAGTGAATAATTTTAAATATTAATTTTGGGTTAGTTTTGCTTTCCTTGGCAATTTTAGAAATTTCTTTTATACCAAGTTTATTCAGTGAGATTTTTGATTCATGGGCTTTCTGCACCAATTCTCCTGTAATTTTATGAGCCGTCCTAAACGAAATTTGGTTTTGAACTAGTTTTTCGGCAATATCAAGTGCAATGAGATAACTTGATTCAGCCGTCTTTTTCATTTTCTTTTCATTAACATGTAAGGTGAGAAGAATAGACTTGAAAATCATTAAAGCACTAATTGAAATTTTGGATGTTGACCAAATAGATGATTTGATTTGTTGTAAATCACGTCCATATCCGGAAGCCAACCCTTTGAGTGTAGTTAGATTTGAGGTAAGATTTCCAATTATTTCTGCAGTTTTTCCTCTTGTTAATTCTAATATATCTGGATTTTTCTTCTGTGGCATTACACTTGAGGGAGATGTAAATTCGTCAGCTAATTCAATAAAAGAAAATTCAGAAGTAGACCAAATTATAAAATCTTCAGAAATTCTGCTAAGATTAGTCATCAATATAGCTACCATTGCAACATATTCAACAACAAAATCACGCGTACTTGTCGCATCAAGAGAATTTTCAACAATTCCATCAAATCCCAACATCTTTGCAGTGCTATGTCTATCAATCGAAATACTAGTCCCTCCAACAGGTCCTGCTCCCAGAGGACTTTGATTAACATGAACAAATGTACTATAAAGACGCTCAAAATCTCTAAACAAGACATCAACGTGGGCCAATAGATAGTGAGAAAGTAATCCTGCTTGAGCTTGCTGTAAATGAGTATATAGAGGCATTACAGTTTTTTGATGAATTTTTGCTACAGATATCAGTGCTTCAATTACATCAAGTATGCAATTACAAATAATATTAATATCATCACGAATTTTCATTCTAATATCTAAAGCAACTTGATCATTTCGTGATCTTGCAGTGTGCATTTTTCCACCACTTAACATACCGATCTTTTTGATTACGAGAGATTCAATTAGTTCATGAACATCTTCTGCTCCAGATAAAGTATCAAGTTTTTCATTTTTTATAGCTTGTAATGCGGAAAGAATTTTGCTCACATCACTTTTTGTAATTATTTTGTTTTCATATAACATAAGACTGTGGGCTTGGCTGCCGATAATATCATAAAAAAATATTTGAACGTCGTCATTTATGGATGAAACGTAATCCAAGGTTATATCACTCAAATCAGTACCTAGACGTGAACGATACATCACATAAGGTTCTAAAATGGTTATATATAGCATCAATGCTTTTTCTCACATGAGTTTAGATATCAAACAACTTCGAGTAAAAATATTCGATGAATTATCAAAAATTGTAGATCCTGAAATAAACACATCAATTACAGAATTAGAATTAATTGATGAGGTAAATATCAACAATAGTAATGTCAAAGTTGATTTACATCTGACTAGCCCGTTTTGTCCTGCGGTCTTTGGATTTAAAATTTGTCAAGATATTCATGATAATCTTTTAAAAGTAAATGGGATCGACGATGTTAAGGTAAATGTATCAAACCACTTTATGGCAGAACAAATTAACAATCAAGTTAACAATAGTCCCAACCCAAAAAACCGATTAACTCCTAAATCCTAACATATAGCCTCTGAGTAATTGAATTCCCATGGCTGGATCTACTCCTTTAGGACAAACTTGGCTACAAGAACCTGCAAAATGACATCGCCAAATACCGTGTGACTCATCAATTATTTTGAGTCTTGTGTCTTTTCCTTTGTCTCTGCTATCTGCAACATATCTGTATGCTTGAGCTAACGCTTGAGGACCTACAAATGAAGAGTCGGTTGCCATTGTTGGACATGCAGAATTACAAAGACCACATTTAATACAATTGGAAAATTGAATATATTTCTCTAATTCTTCTGGAGATTGTAAGAATTCTTTAGAATCAGTTGTAACCTCGCTTTCATCACTAATAAGATAAGGTTTTATTTTATGATGAGTATCAAAAAGGCGTTCAAACTTTACTGCCAAATCACGAATTACCGGAAAATTATTCATAGGCTCTACTGTCACAACGTTAGAATTTAATTCACTAATTTTTGTAAAGCATGCAAGTCTTGGTTTACCATTTATAATCATTCCACATGAACCACATGTAGCTTGTCTACATGAATAACGAACTGCTACAGAATGATCAAAATATTTCTTAACTTCAAGAATTGCCTCGAGAACAGTAGTCCATCTTTCATATGAAATATTAAATTCCATGAATTTTTTGGTGCTGTCATGTGCAGGATTATATCTTGCAATGCGTAAGGTAATTACTTTAGAGGAAGGCGAAGTTGATGCTCCTTCTGAAATTAGAGGTATCTGTGCCATCTACATCATTCCCATTCCAGTATTTACCATTATTATTGTTCGGGTACCATAGGTAATTAATGCAATCATCGCTACAATGCAACCATAAGAAACTGCCTTTTCATATTTTCTTCCTTGCTTTAATTCAAGCAAAATAACCCTTAATCCATTAAAGCCATGAATAGAAAGTAAAATCAATATTATTTCAAGCATACCCGCATATGGCAAGAATTTGTAGTTTGCAATTACACTATCATATTGTAACGAATCTGAAAACCCTTGGGTAAGACGCATAAGAACGTGGACAGCAACAAGGGCTACTGCAGCTAGGGCAGTTCCATAATGTATTTTCATAATAATGCTTTCTCTCATTTTATTCACCAAACATTACCGCTAATCCATACATCATTGCAATCGCAGCAAGAATAATTGCAGAGTAGATACCAATTTTGTGTCTAACATTTTGTGATGCTGGAAGATACGGATAATCGGGTCTAGTTGGTTTTCCTACACCTATACCGCCATGTCCAAGCATTACTCTAATTCCATTAACTGTATGAAAAACACACATAGCAATTACTATAGCTAAAATAATATGACCTGCATTAGTTTGAGTTAATTCAAGAAATTCATTCCATCCAATTTGACCTTTTAAAATTGTACTAGTTTCATAAATATGTCCTATGAAATATGCCAATAACCCCAACCCGCTTAATCTCATTAACAAATAAGCTACTCGCTCAATACCGTATCTTCTGGGATTAATCATTCCACCAATTCCTTCTTTATGCTCATCTTGATTTGTCATTTAGTATTTCCTCTCCACAGGTTTGTATCGGGTAATTGTCACAGGATGTTTTTTCATAATTGGCTCTTTTGAATCATAATATGCAAGTGTATGATGTAAAAAGTTTGCATCATCACGCTTTGTATAATCTGTTCTAGCGTGAGCTCCACGAGATTCTTTTCTGTTGATAGCACCAAGCAAAACTATTTCAGCAACTCTAAACATTGAATCTAGTTCCATTACGTTTGAGAAATTTGTATTGTATTCCTTTGCTTTATCATCAACATGTTTCCAAGTTTCTTTTTTTAATTGACGAATAGCCTTTAATCCTTCAATCAAGTTTGTCTCATTTCTAAAGACATATGCTTTATCATTCATAGTATCAGTTAATTTTTGCCTGATCTCATATGGGTTAGCATCACCATTGCCTCTGAAAATTCCATCATAGATTCTTGTTTCCTCTGCTGCAACTAAGTGATGAGGCCAAGAAGATGAAGAAAAGCTATTTTTAATATAATTAACTGCTAATTCACCGGTAATCCTACCCCATACAATACATTCAGAAGTAGAGTTTGCTCCTAATCGATTAGAACCATGAACGCTATTACAAGCTGCTTCGCCTGCAGCCCATACACCTTGTAATTCGGTTGCCCCATTAATATCAGTGTGAATTCCCCCCATCATATAGTGGCACACAGGTCTAACATCAAGAACATCAACTGCGGGATCTAATCCAGAAAATTTAATGGAGATTTCTCTAATACCACCTAATTTTTCTTTGATTTTTTCATCACCAATATGTCTCAAATCAAGTTTCATACAATCAACACCTGTCTCATGTTTGAATCCACGACCTTCGCTCATTTCTGTCATCATGGCTCTTGAAACTATATCACGTGGGGCTAATTCCATTTTTCCAGCTGCATAATTTTTCATAAATCTTTCACCTTTGTTATTTAGAAGATATCCTCCTTCTCCTCTAGCACCTTCTGTAATCAATATTCCAGATGGCAATATTCCCGTTGGATGAAATTGGACAAATTCCATATCTTTTAACGCCATACCAGAACGTAATGCCATATCCAAACCGTCCGGGGTTGAAGATAATGCATAGGTGGAAAAACTATAAAGTCTTCCAGCCCCTCCAGTTGCGATAATCAAAGCCTTTCCTTTGATTGTGTAAAAAGTGCCTGAAGAAAGTTCTATTGCGGTAATTCCCATAAATCGTTTTCCATCATGGATTATAGATGTTGCAAACCATTCATTGAGGTATTCAATATTTTCAAATTTTTGGCAAGTGTCATACAAAGTTTGCATTTCAAAGAATCCAACTTTATCAGAAGCAAAAGTTGCTCGAGGAAAACTATACCCACCAAAATTTCTTTGAGCTATTCTTCCATCTTCTCTTCTAGACCAAGGCATTCCCCAATGATCTAATTGGTAAACTTGTTTTGGCATTTCAACACATAGTCTTTCAGCTACATCTTGATCTGCAAGAAAGTCACTTCCTTTGATAGTATCATATATGTGAGATTCAACTGTGTCCCCCTCATCTTCAAAAAGAACAGCTGCTGTTCCACCTTCTGCGGAAACAGAGTGTGAACGCATTACTTGAACCTTTGAAACTATTCCAATCTTAATCTCAGGGCTTTTTGACGCAGCCTCAATTGCTGCCCTCAAACCAGCTAAACCAGAGCCACATATTATCAAATCAAATTCAATTGACTCGGTCATATTTCAGACAAACTTTCTAAAGGTGGGTTAAAAATGTAGTAATTGTGCTTGTGATGACAAATAATTAATATATATCACTAGTGATTTAAAAACAATGGTTTCTGATTGGTTTCAAAGGGTTGGAAGTTCAGTACCAAGGGGATTTTCAAGGTATTTTATTTTGGAAGTGCTAAGAAAAAATTCACAAACAGGAAAGGAAATCATTGATTATGCCACAAAGCAAAGTAATGGAAAATGGAAACCATCACCAGGTTTGATTTATCCTCTTCTAGGAAGATTACTTGATGAAAGGTTAATCGAAGAAACCAAAGATGGTAAATATCAGATTACAAAAAAAGGAGTGGAAATAGCAAAAGATGTTGACCAAATTAATGAAATTGTCAGAAAACAACTAGATGTGCTTTTCAGGTTGGGTAATGTTGGAAGATTTGTGGCAATTGATTTACTAGAAAAAATTTCTGTAATTGGTTCAATTCTCAGTTCAAATTTTGTAAATATGACAAATGAAGAAACTCAAAAATATAAAAAATTCTTAGAAGCAGAATTAAGAAAAATAAATGAGAAAGAGATTACAAAAGAGAGAAAAGAAATTAAGATAGAATGATTGGATTTAAAAAGCAAATTAGAATAGGTTTACAACTAAAATAAAATAGTTCAACAAGAAACCACAGAAAATACACTTTAATTAATTTTAGATTAGAATTAAGAGATTTTCAAATGTTAATTCCAAGATAAATCTAAAAATAAAATCAAGAATTAGGTATTCAATATCTTAGATGAGACAATAATCCATATTGAGTTATTGGATGAATATAGTGTGATCATTTACTCCATTTTTGATAGTTTAAAATCATAAATAATTCAAAGGAAAAACATAGGTATGAAAAATTTGAGAAGCATGCTAAAGAGGGATAAACCTCTAGTCATACCAGGAGTTTATGATGCAATAGGAGCTAAAATTGCAGAAAAAGTAGGATTTGAAGCCATGTTTCAGACAGGATATGGAACCTCAGCAACGCTTTTTGGAATGCCTGATTATGGCTTTATTGGAGCTACTGAGACATTAGATAATGCGAGAAGGATATGCAAAGCAGTAACGGTCCCTGTAATTGTTGATTCAGATACGGGTTATGGTAATGCATTAAGTGTATGGAAATTAGTAAGAGATTTGGAATCAGCAGGAGCCTCTGGAATTTTTCTAGAAGATCAAAGATGGCCAAAACGATGCGGACATATGCAAGGTAAAGAAATCATATCACAAGAAGAATATACAGAGAAATTAGGAGCGGCTTTGGATGCAAGGCAAAGTAAAAATTTCATAATTGTGGCAAGAACAGATGCAAGAGCAACAGAAGGATTAGATGCTGCAATAGAGAGAGGATCACAAAATAAAAAAACTGGAGCAGATGCAGTATTTATCGAAGCTCCAAAATCATTAGAAGAAATGAAAAAAATTGGCAAATCGATAAAAGCACCGCTTGTTGCAAATATGATTGAGGGAGGTGCAACTCCGATAAGTTCAGCAGATACTTTACATAAAATAGGATTCAAGATAATTTTATACCCACTTTCTGTATTATTTGCAAATACTTTTGCAACAATGAATATTTTACAAGAGTTAAAGAAATCAGGAGATACTACAAAATTTAAACAAAAAGTTGTAAATTTTGATCAGTTCAATGATTTGGTGGAATTGCCCAAGTTCCAAAAATTAGAAAAGATGTATGGATCTTCTGAGAATAAAATAAAAAATTTCAAGTAAAGCTCAGTTATCAACTGTTTCTCTTTACTTCAATTTCTATTGTTGAAACGTTTCTGGTTCTACCGTCTTGTGACTCTAATGATTCGGAGCCTATTTTGATTTCTCCAATAGAGTATCCTGCATTTTCTGTTTTTCTCGCAATGATTTGAGCTACATCTACAGCTCTACCAATGCTAAGACCTCTAGCTTTGATGTAGACGGAGGGTAAGTTTGCCAATTGAATTAGCGTTGATGTTACATATGCCATCAATGGTTTCTTACCAATGAATATGGTGTTTCTGGATTCGTTAGACATGACAAATTTGGTATTTAAGGATAATTTAAAGCTAAAAGAGATTTTTTGATTACTATGAAAATTTTATGAAAAAAATTGAATCATTATAAACCAGAATTGATGATTATAGTGAGTAACTTGGAAAATATTAGAAAAATACTGGATTCAGGAACCAGTGAAGAAAAAATCAAAATTCTAGAATCACTTTCATTCACAGACGATGAGAAAAACATTCAAAAAATAATTTCTAAATTAGATGATGATGATATTAAAGTTAGAGGAGAAGCTTTTAGTTCACTAGTATTAAATGAAAATAAAATTTCAGATGTTTTAATAAAAAATTTGAGGTCTGAAAACAAAAACATTAGAGGAATTGTATCGCTGGTTTTAGCAAATAGAAATGATTTTAATGCCATAAAGGAAATTGTTAGACTTACATTTGATCAACATTCCATGGTAAGAGCCTGTGCATTAGGAGCATTAGGTCATCTACAAGCAAAAGAAGCAAAGGATGTAATTTGCAATTGTTTGTATGATGCTGATTTAGAGGTCAGAAAAAGTGCGGTACAGGCAATAATCAATATCGGATATTCGTTATCAGAAAATGAGATTAAAGAAATTTCTTTGAAAAAAGATTCTGAATTAGAAGACATGCTTGCAAAAGTAAAAAGAAAAAGTGGACCGAAAGGGATTTGAACCCTCGATCTGATGCATGCCATGCACCCATCCTACCAGACTAGACGATCGGCCCAATAATCAGTAAACTGATTGAATAGCATTTTTCAAATTGGTTATTAACGTTTAGCGGTCAAAGTAAAAATAAAGTATGAATTAACAAAAGATATTTAACTATAATTAGGAGAGTTTAGCGTTATGGTGGTAGATAACAAAGCAACTATTACTTATGTTCAGTTACTTAAAGAAGATCTTGTAATTGTTAGATTGGTCCCAAATGATGGCCCAGTTCCAGATTATCAAGCCGGTCAATTCATTACATTAGGATTACCAAATCCTGCAGAAGGTGGCAAAATTGTTCGAAGAGCATATTCAATAGCATCACATCCTGAAAATAAAAAATTTGTCGAACTTGTAATTAGATGGGTACGAAAACCACTGCCAGGTAGATTGACTACTCAGTTGTTTAATGCAAAAGAGAGAGATACTATTTTGTGGTTAAAGCCAACAGGTAGAGCACTTTTGATAAATGATACACTCCCAAATGGAGAAAAAGATACAAGACGAATTGTTTGTATTGGTGGTGGAACTGGTCTGGCACCATTTGTAAGTTTTGCACAACATCTACATGATACTGGGGATAAACGAGAAATTGTTGTTCTTCATGGTGCAAGCTATGTTGATGAACTAAGTTACAAAGAATTACTTACAGATTTAGAAAATGAAAGCAAGGCAAGAGGAAAGGATGAATGGAATTTCAAATATAGAGCTGCTATAAGTAGACCTCAGGAATGGTTTAACAGATCATGGTCAGGTCAAGTTGGAAGAGTTGAAACATTTCTAAGACCAAGGGATAACGGAATGTCACCACTAGAAGAATTGGTTGGAGAAACAATAACCAAAGAAAATACGATTTTTTACGTTTGTGGTTGGCAAGGAACAATTGATGGTGTAATGGACTTTTTAAAACCAAAGGGATTTGTTACAGAACATGACAAACGTTCAGATGGAAGCTTTGAAGTGAAATACGAGTCATACGGTTAGATTAGAATTTTTTAAAGAAATAAAATCTTCAATTATTAGTCATCTATGGGGACGTAGGTTAGCTTGGTATACTGCCAGCCTCGGGTGCTGGAGATCATGGGTTCAAATCCCATCGTTCCCATCCTAAAGTCAACCATTGAAATATGACATTTTTTTAGTCATTATAGTTGATAACTGCCTTATATCTTGCACACCTAAATCCTGTAACTAATGCACATGTTGAAATAATTAATGAGTTAAAAAATAATTCAGATATTGTAAAGGTAATGCCTGTAGTTTTTAAATCAGGAGAAAAGGAGATAAACAGTAAAAGTTTTCCCTTTAGTTTTGAGATTAGGAAAAAAATGCTTGAAGCAGTTTTTGAAGATTCTATTTTAATTACAGATGATTATACGTTTTTTGCTCCATTTAAAAAATACATGCCACCACTATTGTCACCAAAATCTTGGGAGTTACGAAAACAGATACTAAAAGGTGTTCAAAATGGTTTTTTCTCATATACGGGGGACAGGATAGAAGGATATATGCTAAAGATATACGGACTCAAACCCAAAATAGGACATCGAAGACCACTTTCTGCAAGTGATGTAAAGCAAAATTTGTATGATTCAGCATTAGGAATAAAATCAAATTGGAAAGAAGATGTTCCAGAATTAGTAGAAAAAATTATAATTGAAAATTGGGAGATTGTTGAGAAATTTGCAATACTAGAAGATAAAACAACACGAGTTTTAGGAATGAAGTTTCCAAAAGAGGGTTGGTCTGACAGATTTACCTAAAAAATTGGACTTTTTGAAAAATATAGAATAAAAAATAAAACTAAACTTCAAAAATTTTATTTCTTTTTTGAAGCCTTTTTGGTTGTTGTTTTTTCAGCTGCTGTTTTCTTTGCTGCCATAATTGAGACATGAATTTACTTGAATTTCTACAGGTGAAATTAAAAAAATTACACAAAATGGGTATTATTCAGAATACAATTTCAAAACATTTTTGAAAATAAAAATTAATAATGATTAAAATTTGATCTTTATTTTCAATGTTTTTAGCTTGGCTTTTTATCCGTAATTTTCAGATTAATGAAATTAAGATTAATTTAAAAATTTGATTAAAACAATGATATCAGATTTGGGTCATCTACCAACATAATATCACTTTATGAAATCATGCTTTAGAAAATACCAAAGATTTGGAATTCTCCCGAATAGATTAATTACTGATATGTTTGAGATTTTTTGTGGGTTTACCGATTTCAAAATTTGTTTGGTTTGATGGAAAGTTTATGACTCTAGATAAAGCCAAAGTTCCAATCACAACTCATGCAATTCATTATGGAACATCAATCTTTGAAGGAATACGTGCATATTGGAACGGAAAAAATCTGTTTATTTTTAGATTGGACGATCACATTAAACGATTTAGAAAATCTGGTCAATTTTACAATATTTCACTTAATTTTTCAGACGATAAAATTTGCAATGCAATAATTGAAATTTGTAAAAAAAATAAAATTAAAAATTCATGTTATATCAGACCATTTTATTTTATTGGAGATTATGGGATTAATCTTTATGTAACAGAAAAGGCGCCAACTAAAGTAGCAATTTTTACATTTCCATTTGGTGATTTGTTTAATAAAAATGGAATTACAGCAGGAGTTGTATCATGGAGAAAGTTTTCAGATATATCAACACCACCTCAAGCAAAGATGGGTGGAAATTATCTTAATTCAATCATTGCTACACAAGAAGCAAAAAGAAATGGATTTGATGAAGCGATTTTATTGGATCATAGTGGAAATGTAAGTGAGTCACCAGGTGAAAATATTTTTGTTGTAAGAGAGGGCAAATTAATAACACCACCACTATCATCTTCAGCTTTGAATGGCATTACACGTGATACAGTAATTAAGATTGCAAAAGATCTTGACATATCTGTAACAGAAACCGAAATTGCAAGAAGTGAATTGACTATGTCAGATGAGATTTTTTTAACAGGTACTGCAGCAGAAATTATTCCAGTAATTGCAGTTGATAGAAAACAAATTGCAAGTGGGAAACCTGGAGATATTACCAAAAAAATGATGAGAGAATATACCAACATAGTAATGAACAAAAATAATAATTATTCTCATTGGTTAACTGTGGTATACTAGATGAAAATTGTTCAAATTGGTACTGGAGGATGGGGTAAAAATCACATTAGAATATTATCTCAGTTAGGTGTTCTTTCTGCTGTTTGCGATGCAGATGTGCAAAGAAGTACAGAATATGGTAAAAAATATTCAGTGAATCATTATAGCTCAATAGATGATTTGATAAATTATGAGGAATTTGATGGGGCTCTTGTGATAACACCAACTTTAACTCATTCAGAAATTGCCTCAAAATTGCTTCAAGCAAAAAAACATGTTTTTGTAGAAAAGCCAATGACATACAAACCAGAAGATGGTCAAAGAATGGTAGAACTAGCAGAAAAAAATAAATTAATTCTTACTTGTGGATATATAGAGCGTTTTAATCCTGCGGTGGATATTGTAAAAAAAATTGTTAAGGAAAAAAAATTCGGTGAACTGTTAATGCTTGAATTTCATCGAGAAAATAGAATACCGCTGCACATTAAGGATGTTGGAATAATTCATGATACATCTGTTCATGACATTGATACTGCAAATTGGTTGTTTGACGATATGCCCCATGTAGTTTTTGCAAGATCTGGTAAGGTAAATCATGAGCATGAGGATTATGCAAGCATAATTCTTGGATATAAAAATGACAGATCTGCAATAATCATATCAAATTGGATAACACCAAAGAGAGTTAGAATATTTAGTGCAATTTGTACGGAAGCAGTAATCACGTCAGATTTTATTTCACAAGAAGTAAAAATAGAGAGAAAAGAAGAAACAGAAATACCACGGAATGAAAAACAAGAACCGTTGTTATTGGAGATTCAAAATTTTTTAGGAGCCATAGAAAGGAAAAATGAACTAGTTGTAAAAGCACAGCAAGCAGTAAACGTCACTAAAATAGCTGAGGCAGCACTTTTATCTAGTCAGAAGGGAATTCCAATTTATCTGGATTTAAAATGAACAAAACAATGATGAATATTTTGGCATGTCCCATAGATAAAAGTCACCCATTAGAATTATTTGAAATCAAAGAAAAAGATAATGTAATTTTTGAAGGAGTTTTATTTTGTCCCAAATGCTCAAGGTTTTATCCGATAATTGAAGAAATACCCATAATGCTACCAGATGAATTAAGAAACAAGAAACAAGAGATAGAATTTCTCACAAACTATAAGAAAAATCTACCCGAAAAAATTATCACTATGGCAAAGCCATGGCATTTGTGATATAATTGGTTACAAATTTTATTTCAGAAAAGGCAAAAATTGGTGATAATGTAAAAATTTGGCATTTTTCATATATCGGAGATAATGTTGAAATTGGAAATAATGTGAAAATTGGTTCACTGGCACATATTGATTATAATGTAAAGATTGGAGAAAATACAAAGATAGAAGGACAAGTATACATCGCACCGCTTTCAAGAATTGGGAAAAATGTGTTCATAGGACCTGCAGCAGTATTGACAAATGATCCTTATCCAATGTGTGATAAAATGATTGGAATTACAATTCAAGATAATGCAGTAATTGGTGCAAGGGCTGTAATTAAAGCAGGGGTAATTATTGGAAAAAATAGCGTTGTTGCTATGGGTGCAGTTGTCACTAGAGATGTCCCAGAAGATTCGGTAGTAATTGGAGCTCCCGCTACCATACGATACACTCGTAAAGAATATGACAAGAAACAAAAACAGTGGTTAGAAAGTTAGGATTTTATCTCCTTTCTAAATATCCAGTTTTTTAATTTTGATAATATCAGAATCCATATTACAACAAGAATTATTGCAATAATTGCTTTGATTCCAGAAGTCAATATCAAATTAAAATCACCATAACCGGTTATGGAAAGTGGACCTAGGATTACTACTAGAATACCTCCTCCTATAATAATCAAAACCCACATTGCAAATAAAAATCCAAAAAGTTCTACCTTCAAATCGACACTCCAGTCATGAAAGCTGAAATTATCGCAAGTATGCCAGAAAAAATTGCCAGTTTAAAAATTATGTATCCAACTTCTTTCTCAGACAAGGGTCCAGATGCAAGAATTAATCTAACAAGTGTCACAGGAGCAGTTTTGTCATCTGTTGCCTTTAGTTTGAAATCCTCAGTATGTTCTACCGGCTTTCCTTTTATTTGACGATGTTCTACAATCCGCCTCATACTACTGAGAAACAAAAATGAATTGATCACGGCAGGCAGAAGTGCTATGGCTGCAATGATTTCAACATTTCCCAAAATAGCAATTGCTCCATACATAGCCCCCAAAGTTAAGGCACCAGAATCACCAGGAAATATTTTGCTTGGGATTTTATGGTATTTATAAAAAGCTAGTGAAACAAATCCCAAAGGCAAACTGATTATTGCCATTTCATAATTTTGCAAAATAAATAATGCAATGCTTAATGAAAAACTTGCAATGATCATAAAACCGCTAGCTACACCATTCAACACGTCAATAGAATTAATAGTATTTCCAGTAATAGGAATCATAAATAAAATTATTCCAAGGTAAAGAATTGGTATGTGAACAGAACCAAATAAAGGAAATGATAGATTGGAATCATGTGTTCCAAGTAAAAGTATTGGGATTGCAGCAATTACTAAAGCAATTGGTTTAAACCATCCACCCATTACTTTCCTATCATCAATATAACCAATTACAAATGCAATGAAGCTAGTAATAATTATTGCAAGAATTTCATTTGCTTGGAAAAAAATAAACAAAACTATCTCAGATGTGATAATTCCAGCAATAATTGATGGACCGCCAGGTCTTACTACCATGACATGATCTTTTTTATTAACATCTTTTACTGAAAAATTTCTTTTTTGTAAAAATTTTATCAAATGTGGAGTTATAAAATAAACCGTAAAAAATGCGACAATGCATGAAATGATTGCAGGAATTATTAATTCAGTCAATTATCTAACCTTTGGTAATTCTGATTTTATGTTAGCAGCAATGACTGGGCCAATTTTATCAATCTCTGATAATTTATTCATTGAAATATTGGTTAAATCATCAAGTGTTCTAATTCCATGTTTGTATAGTACCCTTGCCCTTATTCTTCCAATTCCTTTTATCTTTACTAAATCCAAGAGATCTTCCCTAATACCATAAATGATTCTCTTTCTCAGATTCTCTAGCTCATCAAGTAAATCTACCCGTTCAAGATGTTTTGATATCTCTCTTAGGCAATAACTTAACCAATCAGCAGTCTCTACCATTCTATGTATATCACCAGATTCAATTCCAAGGCCATCTGAGAGAGATAATTCAGAGGACTCTGTAATCCATGACTGTAAAGCAAGTAGACTTCTAGAGCAGTCATATTCTGAAATTGGCTCTAAAAGTTCTGAAGAGTTATTTTCAATCATCAAACTTGCAATTTCATAGTCTTTATTTCTTAGTGAGAATTTTGGGAAAAATTCTCCACATGTTGTAATTAGATGTAAAAATCCAAGAGTGTGTTTTTTCTCTTTTGATGCATTTTCGATTGCATCTCTAAAGTAAGTTGCTGTAAGTGGATCAATGTAAAGCATTGATGTCTTTTTTCCAAATTCTGTAGCAGCGTATCTTTCACCTTTTTTAATTATTAGAAATGAGTTTTCTAAAAATCGTAGAGAAATATCAATTGCAAATTTTATTGTCGTTTTTCGTGATTGTAAACCACCCAATGTCTGCAAAAAGAAATCCAAGATTTCTTCTTTTTTTATTCCAGGATTTGTTACTATGACACTTAACACATGAGTTCGTAACGATTTGTCATCTGCAATTTTTGAGATAATCGGTTCAGGTTGGCCATTTATATAATAATCAAATAGATCTTCACTGTTTCCGTTTCCAACAATAATCGATTCTCCATAATCATCATATTGTGGTCTTCCAGCTCTACCACAAAGTTGCTTGTACTCCAGGATGCTAATAGGTCTGTTAGCACCAACATTTGCATTATACCTATTAATGTTAGATATTACAACTCGTCTTGCCGGTAGATTCACACCTGCAGCCAAAGTTGGTGTGGAGGATAATAACTTAATTGTTCCCTTACGAAATTCAGTTTCTATTGTCTGTCTACAATTTTGATTCAACCCTGCATGATGAAATGCAACTCCTTTTTTTACCAATGTTGCAAGAGTTTTTACTAATTCAGTATGTTCATTGTTTGATAAAAGTTTTTTTGAAATTTGTTCTAATTCTTCCAATTCTTTTTTTTCCAATAAATGTGAAATTACATCAGCAGCCTTTGTTGCAAGAGATCTGGAGCGAGTTCTAGTCTCTGCAAAAATTAGTGATTGACCTCCTTCTTTTACTGACTGTACACTCAAATCTATAGGGATTCCACAAAGAGTGGGTTGAATGTTAAATTTTTTACCGTCATTCATCAAAACCTTCCCATCATCGTATACACCTTCAGAGAGTGGTACAGGTCTCCAATCATTTTTTACTAGTGTACAGTCAAGCCAGTCTGCAATTTCATCTGAATTTGTGATCGTTGCGCTAAGTCCTACAATTTGGGGTTTATTTGGGAGGAGTTTTAGTTTTGTTAAGACCATCTCTAGTGTAGGTCCTCTTGTTTCATCACCAATAAGATGAATTTCATCTACAATAACTAGCCCAATTTCATCGATCCATTCTGCACTATGTCTGATTATAGAATCCATCTTCTCATTTGTTAAAATTAAAACATTGTTTTTTTCTAGGTATTTTTCAATATTTTCAAAATCTCCAGTAGATATACCCACCCTGATTTTTTTTCCCAAATCTACCCGTTCTAGTTTTTTAAACTCAAGATATTTTTCAGAAGCTAGTGCTCTTAGTGGACTAAGATAGACAATCTTGCCTTTATTTTTTGAAAGATAGTTAATCATTGCAAGTGTTGCAGTAAGAGTCTTTCCACTCGCAGTAGGAGCAGAAACTAGGATACTTTTTCCTTCAAGTAATCCTGCTTTGATACAATCAACTTGGGGTGGATATAGATGAGAGAATCCTTCATCTATTAGAAAATCAATTGCAGGTTTAAGAAGATCTAGTTTTTTTATATTCATACTCGGTTATAATGACCGGGTTTAGATTCATAAATAGATGCTTCGCGAAGCATCCTTCTAATGTAATTTCTTGCTTCTTCTTCAGTAAATTTTTCTGTCTTTTCTAATTCTTTTACAAATGCTCTTTCTTCTACTGCAATTTTGTTGTCACCTTCCATCGATTTTAGAATATCCATGAAAAGTTGCATTTTAGATACTTCACTGCGTGGTCTTCCTTGTAAAACCCCAAGATCTACTTTACCTGTATTAACATCAACACCAGCATCTTGAAGCATGCTTTGAATGAGAAATATTGCGCGTTCTGCGTCCTCTTCTTCAACTTTATCTTTCATGAGTAATCTTGCACGAGCAGTTGAGAGTCGAATAATTCCTTCTAGTTGTCTAGGTGTGACAGTGATCATCTCTTCAGATTCTACATTTCTCATTTGTAGATAATATTCTAGAATCTTCTCTTCTGCCTCTTTTGTTAAATCAGGACTAGATCTTTTTGCATATGAAAGATATTTTGTTAAAGTATCAACATCAATTACAGAACGTTTGTCAGTTCCCTGAGGTGTATGTAATTCAATTATATGCCTTGCAATTTTTTCATCTTTTTCTCTTCCAGGTATATCTCGAACTACAAAAATTAAGTCAAATCGTGTTAATAATGGAATTGGCAGATTTACATTTTCTGTGATATTTTTGAATGGATCATATTTTCCATACATTGGGTTTGCTGCTGCTAAAATTGATGTTCTTGCATTTAGAGTAGCAACAATGCCACCCTTTGCAATACTAGCAGATTGTTGTTCCATTACTTCGTGTAGTGCACTACGATCTTCTGGTTTCATCTTGTCAAACTCATCAATGCATACAAGACCCTGATCCCCAAGGACTACAGCGCCAGCCTCTAACATCATAATTCCTGTTTTATCACGTACTACTGCTGCTGTAAGACCTGCTGCAGTTGAACCTCTACCTGAAGTGTACAAACCTCTTGGTGCAATTCTAGCACAAAACTTTAGCATCTCACTTTTTGCAGTACCAGGATCACCTACAAGAAAAACGTTAATGTCACCCCTGATTTTGCTTCCATCTCCAAGTAATCTTTGGGTAGACCCAACAATCAATAGCAAAATAGCTTCTTTGATTAGAGATTGTCCTTGTATGTGTGGCGCAAAAGAATCAATTAATCTTTGATAAACATCAGGACTCTGGGAAAGCGTTTTGATCATTTTTTCATCCTCTGGTGAAACTTCTTCTCTTTGTATTTTACGTGAGGTCTTTGAACCCCTGCCTCCCAGAAACTCAATATTATTTCCCTCTATTCGTAATCTGTACAGGCCACTGTGACCTCTTGGGATACCTGCTACTGATTCTTGCTCTACTCTCACTATTCCTGAAAGAATAATTCTGTCTCCAGGTCTTGCGTTATCTACGAGGTCTTGCCTAATTGTTACATCAATGTAGTGAGGTAGTTGACCGGGAGGGAGATCTTCAGGAAGTTCTTGCAGCCTAAGGATCTGAAAGTCAATGAATTTACTGGCTTCTGGTTTTAATTCAAAATCTCTGTGTTTACAACTTGGATTATCACAAACTATTGGAATTTTTACATCCATTCCTTTCAATTGAATTACTTTGGTTTGATGTTCGTCAGGGCATACAAATACAAGTTCTTTTGCAAGCGGTTTTACTTCAGATGCACGTACAACCATTCCCGAAACACTAGTAATGTTTCCAATTGTTTCTGCATTTATTTGTCTAAGACTTCGCTGTAGTGGATAATTGATTAATCTTACACGAACTTCATCTTTAATTTTTTCTGCATAATCTGGAAATCTTGTTTGAAGTGCTTCTTTGATGGCTCGTGAAAATGCGGTTAAAATTCTGTCAGGATCTGTTGTGAAAATTATTTCAATTTCAGGTTCGACTACCAAATCATTATAATCAACAATTATGAATTTAGCATTCTTTGGCATCATTTCGTCGATTTGTTCTACATATTTGTAATTGCCATTCTTGTCTTTGAATCTTGTAAGAAATTCTTTGACTTTATCTGATAATGCAGATTCAGTAAAAGTGCTAGTTTGAACTCTGCTCATTTAAATCGCCTCTAATTTGTTTTTCAAATTCTATACTATTATCATGAATAGTTTTAAAGAATATATTTTCTTCAACTGTTAGTTTACTGTATAATTCAGAATTTAGTTTTGTTGAATCTGCAAGCTTGACAAGCTTTCCTCTTCTCATTCTAAATAGTTCCAACATCATGCTTTCTACATGATCATAGTCATCTCGACGTAGGTTTTTCATGGATTCCTTTAATTTGATATAAAAATGTGGGTCAAGTGTAGATAGTTGATATTCACCTACCATTTTTTCTTTTGACAAGGCTTGTTTTAATTCGGTTATCATATCAGGGGTATCAAGTGTAGCAAGTTTATTTTGAGAAAGTATTTTTCCTAACCATTGAGGTAGATTTAGAACTTCACCATGGGTGCCATTAATTTTGATACCTGCCACATTAAATTTAACATCTTGACTCAAAGTAACCTTAGAATCCTTTAGGCTATATCCAATAGAGTGCAATTTTTCGATATCCTCGATGTTCATGACAAGATCCCTATTTCATAACTAGATACTGATGTAATGGATCGATCAATTCTGTTCACTATTTTGTTAGATCAATTGATCCTATTAATTTCGATTTATTAGTGGGAGGTAGACTAGAACATCTCATGCAATCAACAGGCATGTGGGTAGAAAAGTATCGCCCTTCAAAGCTATCAGAGATTGTAAACCAAACAGAGGTCATTGGTAGCTTAGAGGCTCTAATTAAAGACCCAACCGATATGCCTCACTTGATGTTTTCTGGCTCTGCGGGGGTGGGGAAGACAACCGCTGCCCTGTGCATTGCCAGACAAATTCTTGGCCAATATTCAAAAGACTATACTCTTGAGCTAAATGCATCTGATGAAAGAGGCATAGGGATGGTCAGAGAAAAAGTAAAGAAATTTTCAAGATATGCAGGAATGGCAGATATTCCATTTAAAATAATTATTTTAGATGAGGCCGATGAGATGACTTCTGATGCACAAACTGCTCTTAGACGAATAATAGAAGACACAGCAAAATACTGTAGATTCATTCTGATTGCAAATAATATCTCAAAAATTATCGATCCTATTCAAAGTAGATGTGCCACCTTCAAATTCACATCAATTCCTGAAGAAGATGTAATTAATCATCTTGAAGTAATAGCTAAAAAAGAGAAAGTTAAGTCAGATAAAAAAGGACTCAAAGCAATTTATGATTATTCTGAAGGGGATCTTAGACATGCCATTAATCTAATGCAGGCAACTGCAAGTTTAGGAGAAATTTCAGAGGAACACGTAAAGGCATCAGCTGGGTTGACAAAAACTACCGATGTTGATGTGGTCTTAAAAATGGCACTATCGGGTAAGATTATAGATGCCAGAGAAAAAATGATAGAGCTAATCAAAGTATATGGAATGTCAGAATCTGATTTTCTAAAGTATCTAAATTCTGCAGTATTCAAAACAAAACATGAAAAGTTATCAGATATTTTAGAGGTAATTGCAAAATATGATTATAGAATTTTAGTTGGGGCAAATCCTGAAATCCAGTTATCTGCATTACTTGCCGAATTAGGCAAAATAGAAAAATAAAACGCAGAGAGAGGGATTTGAACCCCCGGGTGCTTGCGCACACAGGCTCTCAAGGCCCGCGCCCTACCGAGTTAGGCGACCTCTGCAAAAAGTAATGTAAAACAGTGATTAAAATTTGTTGATAAACTAAAAGTTAATTTTATAAAAAGAAAAAAAGAAATAAATTCTTTAATCGTGAGCGTGTGGATTACCGCTACCTGTCATTTTAACGAAGGTTCCAGCTGCTTTCTCATGCCATTCCAAGTTTGCTTGTTCAATTCTAATAGCACCTGTAGGACAGATTTCTTGGCAAGCCATACAAATTGTACAATCATGTTCCCGAATTGGTTGAGATTTGTCAGTGTGGTCAAGACGTTCATTTTGTTCAGTTTTTCCGGTTCCTTCAAAAGTTTTACCAACTACATCTTTGGCTGGTATATCTTGTTCGGTTCTGTACCACTGAAATGTTTGAACTGGACATACACTCATGCATGAACCAGCTGCAATACAAGAATCCCAATCGACTGCGACGGTTGTACCATGAATACCTAGAGGAACTTGTTCCTCTCCACGTGCTTCATATGCTGCCTTTACATCTTCATTTGAGAATGCTGCACCATCTGGATTTCCTTTGCCCCAAATCCAATGAAAATTCTCACCATTAGCATGGCTAGTTTTTCCGACTGGTTTCTGGTCGTGACAAAAATCTTCTGGTATAACTAATTCTACCATAAGTAATAACTATCGGAATATTATTTAAAGCTAGACAAAATTAGTTTGGACTAAATTGAATTTATAATATATAAAATAAATAAAAAAATAATCTTTTAATCATGTGAGTGTGGATTTGGAGTACTCGCTTCTATTTTTACAAAAGTTCCAGCTGCTTTCTCATGTGCTTCTAGATTTGCTTGATCAACCTTAATTGCTTGCGGAGGACAAACCGACACGCATGCCATACACCAGATGCAATCATGTTCTCTAATTGGATCAGCTTTGTCAGTAAGATCTTTACGTTCTTCTTTAACTGAACTTCCAGTTCCCTTAAAAGATGCGTTGATTGCCTCAACACCAGGAATATCTTTTTCAGTTCTGTACCACTGAAATACCTGAACTGGACATGCTTCAATACATGCACCATCTGCAACACAAGAATCCCAGTCAACTGCAACCATTGTACCGCTTACACCAAGTGGAATTTGTTTTTCTCCACGAGATGCATAGGCTGCTACAACACCAGCATCTGCAAATACTTCGGCTTGTGAGCCGTCAGTGTTTGTTTTTTTACCTGGACCCCAAACCCAATGAAAGTCAGACGTTCCTTCTAAACTAATTTTTCCAATTGGCTTTAGACCTGCTGGAAAATTTTCTGCTATTGGCATAAAATGCATTTCATCCAGATATTATTTAAAGTTAGACAAAATTAGTTTGAACTAAACATTTGTATAATAAAAAACCATGCTCGAAATCTGGTTTTAGTTTCCTTACGTTCATATCGATTAAAGATCAATTCTAATAAATGGACATTATCAAATATGACGTTTATCGAGGACCAAATATTGGGGTATACATTAGAGTAAATGACAGTTTTGTTCTAGTTCCAATGGGTTTTGCTCAAACCAAAGCTGAAAAACTTGGAAAATATCTTAATGCTGAGGTTTTGTATTCGTCAGTTGCAAATACTCGTCTTTTAGGAGCATTAATGGTGATGAATAACAATGGAATTTTGCTTCCTAAAACTGCATACATTGATGAATATGATTTTCTAAAAAAGGAAACCAAGATGGAAGTTGGAGTATTGGATTCAAAATATACTGCACTTGGAAATGTAATTTGTGCAAATGATAAAGGAGCTATTGTATCACCGTGGTTATCAAAAGAAGACTGTAACACAATAAAGCAGGTTCTAGGAGTTGAGGTATTGCAGAAAAGAATAGCTGGATTTAACCAAACAGGAGCTGTAATGGTTGCAAATAATTCAGGGGCTGCAATACACCCAGAAGCTGACGAAGAAGACATGAAGGTTTTTGCAAATCTAATGGGGGTAAAAATAGAGCCGACTACAATTAATAATGGAATTCCATACGTAATGTCTGGAATCCTAGTAAATAACAATGTAGTGGTAGTGGGCTCTATGACTAGCGGACCAGAAATTATGATGTTAACTAGAGCTTTTCTAAATTAAGGACTAGTTTTGGATCATCTGTAAGCTTTTCAATTTCTATGTGTGATTCAATACCATTTTGCATATTTTTTAGTATAACCTTACCCTGCTCTAGTTCGGAAGGGGCTACTATAATGCAGTAGAGTGATTCAGTTGAATTTTCAATTTGTTTTTGAAGTTTCCTTCCCATTAGATCAATATCAGTTGGTATGCCATTTAGTCTTAACAAAGAAGCAATACTCATTGCCACCTTTTGCATTTCCTGATTAATGTACAATACAGAGATTCTGTTTTCTTTAATTTGTGAAATCACTCCCTGATCTTGCATTGTTAGAATAATTCTCTCCACACCTCCTGCCACACCTGTTGCTCCAATGTCTTCTCTTCCAAATGCTTTGGTTAGTGAATCATATCTTCCTCCTCCTGCAAGTGCCCCAAGAGTTGAATGTTTATCAAATACCTCAAAGACCATCCCCGAATAGTAATCTAGTCCTCTAACAATACCGAAATTAATTTGTACATTAGAGACTCCTCTGTTTTCTAGTGAAATTACTAGATCTTTTAGTTCGTCCCATGATTGCAATTGTGATGTTTCTAATTTTTTTTCTATTTCTGAGATTGTTCCTTTTATCTGAGAAAAGTCTAGAATCTTTTCTAGTTTTTGTATGTCGTATCTATCTTTGAATTCATCGAGAATTGCTTGCTTTGATTTTTTTTGAATTTTATCTATTGCTCGTAGCATATCTGCAACCAACTTTTGATCTGTTGAATCAAATGTTTTGTTGATAAAAGACTCTACTAGATTTCTGTGATTGATGTCAATTGTGATATTTTTGAGCAGCAATGAATCAAATAATCTGGATGTAAATTCAATGATTTCTGCTTCAGATTCTAATCCTGGCTTTCCGTAAATCTCTATATCCCACTGGTGAAAGTATCTATATCTCCCTTTTTGTGGTTCGTCATATCTGAATACTCCTCCAAAGGCTGAGATTTTTGCAGGTAGTCGCATTGATTTTTGAGATGTGGCATATCGTGTCAATCCCACAGTAAAGTCAAATCGAAGTGCAACTTCTCTGTCTCCCTTGTCTTTGAAATAATAGATCTCATCTCGAATTGCAGGACCTGACTTTGTTTCTAGGACAGATAGCAATTCAATTGGTGATGGATCCATGAAGGAAAACCCGTATAAATTTGATAATTTTTTAAAGTGATTTCGAATATGCTCAATGTTAGAATTTTCTGTACCTTCAAAATCTTTCATTCCACGTGGTAGTTCCAAATTGTTTTTTCATTATGATCTACTGATTTAGATATTTCTGTAATACTAGGTACAACAACTATGCAGAACTAGGCAGTTTTTGTGATCGGTGGTAATCAACTGTGTTTACGTAAGAGTTTATCTTTGATGGGTATGATCCTCAAATATTTGAAACCAGTAAAAATACACCATGACGTTAGTAGAGAAGAAAGGAGGACCATATACAAGAGATCAAAAGGAGAAACGAAAAAATGAGGTTTTTAGATTACATTTTGAGTATGGTTATTCTGCAGTGGTTATTGCAGAAATGATGAAAATAAATCGAAATACAATAAACAATGATATTAGTTATTGGTATTCCAGACTGTACAAGGAATGGGATAGTTACAGTGTTGATACATGGTGCATGAAACAAATACATAGATTAGAATCACAACGGGCCAGACTAGTAAAGGATTTAGAAATGGAAACCAAGATACTAACCAAGTTAGCAATTGAAAAATTAATTTTAGATGTAGATACAAGAATGATGAATTTTGTAACTAAAATGAAATCTGTTGAAGCTGATGCTCAGGAGCTTGCTAGTAATAAAATAAACGAATGGTCAAAAGATCACAATGTGGATTTGAGAGCTTGGAGCATCAAGGACTATGTATATGCTTCTGAAAAAACAAAAGAGAAAATACAAAAATTGATGGATGAGGATATAGAAAAAAGAAGCAGAGGAATGTAATCTACGAGTTCAGAAGAGGGAAGGAATTTGAAAATTAACAAATCCACTTTATGGTATCTAAAAAAGAATGTTTCTTCAAAGTATAAAATAAAAATTTATGATAAAATATTAGACAAGATCAAAAAGTGACAGAGGATAAAAAACTAAATCTTTCTCGAAGTTAATTTTTCATATCTAAATTAGAAAAAATTTTCTCAGATAGAAAAACATTACACAATCCTTTAATTGTAGTTCTGAACTTGCTTATCAAGTTTAGTATCAATCACAATCTTCAAATATGTATTCTCATCGCTTTGCGGATTGGTAGTCAAAAATGATTGAAATCACAAAGAGAGTAAAGTGACCTATGTGGAAATAATTCAACTACTAGTTGTTTTGATCGGTTCATTAACGTTAGCAATTCCTTTTGGAAAATACATGTCAAGGATGATAGTGTATGAAAAGCGTCCATTAGAAAAAACACTTGGCAAGGTAGAAAACAAATTCTACAACCTAATTGGAATTGACAAATACCAACAGATGAGCTGGAAAGAATATTTTCTTGCATTATTAGTTGTCAATTTCATCGCAGCTAGTTTTTTCTTTGGACTGTTAGTGTTCCAACAATATTTGCCTCTTGCTGCAAAAGATGGGTTTTCACTTGATCTTGCATTTCATACAGCAATTTCATTTGTTACCGATACGAATCTCCAGCACTATATTGGTGATCAAGATATGTCTCTTCTCACCCAAATGATAGGAATTACATTTATGATGTTTGTTGCTCCAGCATCAGGAATTGCTGCAGCATTTGCATTTATTCGAGGTTTTATCCGAAAGGATTTTGGTCTTGGCAATTTTTATGTTGATTTTATTCGTGTCATAGTTACATTTTTACTTCCAATTGCATTCATTTCGGCACTATTTTTGCTATTTCTTGGGGCACCACAAACGCTGGAATCAGAAGTAATTATCCAAACAATAGAAGGAAAAGAACAAGTCATTACAATTGGACCAGTGGCATCAATGGAATCAATTAAGGAGCTTGGAAGTAACGGAGGAGGATTTTTTGGCTCAAATTCTGCACATCCATTTGAGAATCCAAATGGTATCTCAAACATATTTGAATCCATCCTAATGATTACGATTCCATTCTCATTTCCAATAGCATATGCATACCTTTTGGGAAAAGGAAGAGGAATCTCAATTTTAATGGCAATGCTAGTATCGTTTTGTATCTTGCTTGCCATTGGTTTTGCAGTAGAAAGTGGACCTACAGGTATTGAGACAAGATTTGGAAGTTTTGGAAGTGTTTTGTTTAATTTATCTTCTATATCCTCAAACACTGGTGCAGTAAATTCGGCACTAACTGGCATGGCATCAAATCCAATAATCTCCATGTTTCTTGGCATGTTTGTGCAAGCCATTCCAGGAGCTGTTGGAACTGGAATGCTGAATATGCTAGTCTATGTTATTGCTACTTTGTTTATAGTAGGATTGATGGTTGGAAAAACTCCTGAATTTATGAGTATGAAGATAAGCTCTCGTGATATCAAGCTTGTAGTTTTAATTTTTCTGATTCATCCAGCATTAATTTTGATTCCAACTGCAATTGCATTTGCAACACAAGATGCACAACAAATCATTGGAGATGATATAACATCAATGGGATTTACACAAACGTTATATGAATTCACATCGGCTTCTGCCAACAACGGCTCTGATTATTTTGGAAAATCAGCAGATACTCCATTTTGGAATATATCTACTGGATTAGTGATGGCAATAGGTAGGTATGTGCCGCTTGTTTTGATGCTTGCCCTAGCTGGTTCGTTTACCATAAAGGACAGAAAGAAAGTAATTGAACCAATCAAAACTCAAGGTCCAGTATTTACAAGCGTCTTAATTGTTATGACTTTTCTTCTTGCAGCTCTGACATTCTTACCATTTTTGGTGATGGGGCCATTTTTGATTTAAGGTGATATGATGCAAATACAACAAATTCTCAATGCAGTGGTTTTCAAGGATTCGATTTTAAAGCTCAGTCCTGTTTATCTTGCAAAGAAAAATCCTGTCATGTTCACGGTAGAGATTGGATTTTTCCTAGTTTTGGGAATGATTCCTTTTGTTGGAATTTCAGAATTTGTAACTCATGATTCTACAATTTACATTAGCATAGCAGCAATTCTGATCCTTACTGTGTGGTTTGCTACCTATTCAGAAGCATTGTCTGAGGCTCAAGCACAAGCAAAGGTAGATTCCCTAAAGAGCTTGGAAAAGGAGGTATTTTCAAAAAAACTCGAAGATGAAAAGGAGATTTTGGTTTCTTCATACAGTCTAAAGGTTGGAGACAGGGTTCGAGTTTATGCCGGAGAAATAATTCCACGAGATAGTATAGTGGTAGACGGCAAGGCATTCATTGATGAATCCATGATGACTGGAGAATCAAATCCGACATTCAAGGAAAAGGATGATCCTGTTATTGGTGGAACAAAAGTTGCAAATGATAACATTACAATAGAAATCACTGCAGAAGCAGGTAAGAGTTACCTAGATGAGATGGTAGGTCTAATACAGAATGCAAAAAGACCAAAAACCCAAAACGAAATTGCACTAACAATTCTTCTTGCAGGACTATCGTTGATCTTTATCGCTGTTGTTGGAACAATGTTTTTCTTTGCCAGTTACCTTGGATATGATTCGGATATTGCAGTTCTAATAGCATTACTTGTTGCATTATTACCTACCACAATTGGTGGACTGTTACCTGCAATAGGAATATCTGGGATAACACGAATTGCTCGAGATAATCTAATAGTAAAATCTGGCAAGGGAATAGAGGCTGCAGGAGATTGCGATGTCTTGATTTTGGATAAAACCGGCACAATCACTGAAGGAACAAGACGTGCAGTACAGTTTATCCCAATGGAAAATTATACAGAAAATGATGTAATTCAAGCTGCATTTGCTGCATCTTTTAACGATTCAACATTTGAAGCAAAATCAATCATTGAACTTGCTGAAGAGAAAAACATAGAGCCTCCGTTATTGGATCAAATTCTTACTGCAAGACCCATTCCATTTAGTTCAGAAACAAAATTTAGTGGGATTGAATTTATCCGAGGAAGAAAGTTTGTAAGACCACAAACAGATCTTGTGACAAGAACCAGAGTTTCTGAAAAGCTCTGCAGCCTTGCAGAGTCAGATAGTGAGGTAAGAATACTCAAAGGATCAGTTGATGCAATTGTGAAAATTGCACCGTCTGTCAATGAAGCTGAAATGAGATGGAAATCCCAAGAAATTTCAAAAAATGGTGGAACACCACTTTTAGTATCAATTAATGATGAGATAATTGGCCTAGTTTCACTAAAAGACAATCTAAAGGAAAACATTCGAGAGAAAATAAACGAGGTGAAATTATCTGGAATCAACACAATTATGATAACAGGAGACACCCAAATCACTGCCGAAGTAATAGCAAAAGAGGCCAACATCGACCAAGTCCGAGCAGAGGCAAAGCCAACTGACAAGCTCAATTATGTTATTTTGGAACAGGGTCAAGGACATGTCGTAGGAATGGTAGGAGATGGTACCAATGATGCTCCTGCACTTGCAAAAGCAGATGTGGGTCTTGCAATGAATCGTGGAACTGCTGCCGCAAGAGAGGCTGCAAACATGATTGACCTAGATTCTGACCCAACAAAGATTCTCAAGGTAGTCAAACTTGGAAAGCAACTTTTAATGACACGTGGAGCAATTACTACATTTAGCATTGCAAATGATGTAGCAAAATATTTTGCAATTCTACCTGCATTGTTTCAAGGTGATCCAAAGCTTGAGGCACTAAATGTGATGCATCTTCACAGTCCAGAAACTGCGGTTTTATCGACTTTGATATTTAATGCAATAATAATTCCAGCTTTGATTCCACTCTCTCTTAAAGGAATCAAATTCAAAGCAGAAGAACCACAAAGGACGTTTATCAAAAACATGCTAATCTACGGCATTGGAGGAACAGGTGTGCCGTTTGCAGGAATTAAGGCAATTGACATGATCTTGTCATTATTTATGAGGTAGAAAATATGGAACGAGCAAGAATATTCGCACCGGCAATTAGGACAATGATCTTAATGATAATAGTTACAGGAATTGCATATCCGCTGGCAGTTCTTGTGATTGGTCAATCCATTTTACCTGATCAATCAAACGGCAGCATGATAGAATTTGGAGATAAAAAAATTGGCTCAAAATTGATTGCACAAGAGTTTGTTTCACCAAAGTTTTTCCATCCGCGTGCACCATCAGAATCTGCATCAGGATTAGATCCACACATAACACTAGATGACGCAATGTCACAAATTTCCCGTATAAGTGAATCATCTGGGATAAATGAGAATCATCTAAAAACAATTGTTGAGCTTGATGTTGCAAGAAACAAAGAAAACAACCTTCTCTCATTTGCACCAGAATATGCAAATGTATTGGAGTTGAACTTGGAACTTTTAAAACAATATCCAGAAGGATATAGTGAGTTTATGGAGCCGTAATCATGGAACCACTTGTTGTTGTTTTTGTAGGATCGCTTGTTGTTTGTGCGGCAACATTATTGTATTCACTGTTAAGAGCAGAAAAATGAGCTCATTCTTCATTCTAGAACGAATCTAGTGCAAAATCTGAAGCTCTAACCACATCCCCTTACAAAAAGCACGGGGGAGATGAATTTGAACCAATTTAGAATATTTTAGACTTGGTTTTCAAATTGAGATAATCGTTAAAATGTGAAGTTTAGATAATCAAGAAAAAACATAATCACCAAAGATAATTACCTAAATTCGATAAAGTACACTCAGTTGAAATTAACCGCTCTTAATAAAAAAATCCAAAATTGTACCATTTGCCCTAGACTTTCATTATACATAAGAGAAATCGCAAAAAACAAAGTAAAACGATTTCAGGATCAATCGTATTGGGGAAAACCCCTTTCAGGTTTTGGTGATATCAATGCAAAATTATTCATTGTTGGATTGGCCCCTGCAGCTCATGGTGGAAACAGAACAGGTAGAATGTTTACAGGTGATTCCTCTGGGGATTGGCTTGCAAAAGCATTGTACAAAAATGGATTTTCCTCAAAACCGACAAGTGAAGCAAAAAATGACGGGCTAGTACTAAATAATGCATACATTACTGCTGCAGTCAGATGTGCACCACCACAAAACAAACCAACAAGAGAAGAAATGCAAAACTGCCTTGATTATCTTCAACAAGAATATAAAATTCTAAAAAACGTTACAGTGATTTTATGTCTTGGAAAAATTGCATATGATACAACATGCAAGTTAGTACAAACAAAACCAGAAAAGTTTGGACACAATAAATTATTTGAGTATGACAGAATTAAAATTCTAACTTCGTATCATCCATCAAAACAAAATACACAGACTGGTAGATTAACATGGAAACAGTGGTCTGCAGTTTTTCAAAAAGCAAAACAGATGACAAGTTAGAATAAAGTTTTCTTAAAACAAAGAAACTTGAAAAATTTAGTTTAAAATCAAAATTCATTTTTCGATAATTTGTATAAATATTCAACACTACAAGATTACCTAAAATTACGCATTCTACTAGTGTAAAGCTATTCTACCACAATTTACCTTGTTTTTTTAATTTAGCTCTTGCGTCATCAGAAATTGTATTTAATGATGACAAATCATAATTGGCAGCTGTAAAATCAACGTCAATAAGAATTGCCCCCTCAAAGTTTGTATGCCTGATATTTACACCACTTAGATTGACATTACTCAAATCTGCACTTCGTAAATCTGTATAAAACAGATCAGATCCTCTAAGGTCAGCCCCTCGTAGATCGACACCATACAAATCAGCATCCCACAGTTTTGCATCAACTAAATTGATTGCTCGCATATCAGCTCCTCGAAGTTTGACATAAAACAAGATTGCATCACTCAGATTCAGCTCCACTTAGATCAGTTCGACTCAGATCAGCATGGTGAATATCTCGATTTCTAAGATCAACCCCGCTTAAATTGGAATTTGATAGATTTCTCCCAATTAATTCCTCATAGTCAAAATTAACGCCTGAAAAATTTCTTTTTTTAAAAACATCCGAAGAATTCATGCTCTATTTCAAGTAACATGAAAAGCTTATTTGAATTTAGATATAAAAATAGAAAGCAAGTTAAAAAATAATCCCAATAGAGATCCAAGACAACTATTATAATTCATAAAATCGTTAAATGTAATTTTTCAAAAATACTAGATATGAAGAATTTATATTACAATGTCAGGTTCCTTTATCCAACATAAGGAAGATGTCATCTCAATTAATCGCAAATTCCTTGACATGCTATCTTCCTTATGAGAATTGTTCTAAAACATAATTTAAAAAATTGCTAGAACATCATCTTGCTAGGAAAATATCAAAACTAATTTTCAAATACTATTTAGTTCAACAAATAGCATGGTTACATCCACAAAACTGATGGAAAAGATTCTCTTCAAGATCGCAAAGCAATGGATTGCCGGAGATGACATTAATGCTGCACTAGAATCTGCAAAGTATTCATACAAAAATGGTCGTCAAGCAATAATTAACAAGCTTGGAGAATATGATAAATCAAAGGAATCAATTGAAAATGCCATTTCGGAATACAATCAGATCATATCTTCATTTAGAAAATGGAATGTAGTTGGAGCAATTTCTGTAAAACCAACTCAGGTTGGACTTTCAATTAATTGTAAAACTTGTCTTGCAAATTTTGAAAGACTTGTTGTTACTGCAACAAAAGCTCAAGTTTTTGTATGGATGGATATGGAATCTTCAGAACATACAGATGAGACTCTTGAGCTATACTATGATCTTTTTTCAAGATATGAAAGAATCGGTGTTGCAATTCAAGCAAACCTAAAGCGTAGTTATGATGATGTCAAAGATTTAGTTAGACAAGGTGCTAAAATCAGGTTGGTTAAGGGTGCATACAAAGAAAGCAGCAAAACAGCATACAAAACACGAGAACAAGTTGATTTCAATTATAGTAAAATTATGAAATTGTTATTCAAAGAAGCAAACGAGTTTGGTATTGCAACGCATGATTCAAAATTAATTGATGAAGCAATCAAACTATCAAAAAAATATCCAAAAAAATTCGAATTTCAGCTCTTAAAAGGAATAAGAGATGAACTAAAACCAAAACTAGTCAAAGTAGGATTTGCAACATCAGATTATATTCCATATGGGACAAACTGGTTACCATATTCCATTAGAAGACTAAGAGAAAGAAAACGAAATATTTTGCTTTTAGGAAGCTCATTTATTCAATCACACAAGGTTTGAGTTTGGGCCCTCAAGAATTGTTGTAGATAGTTTTCACCACCGGCTGCCTTTCCAGTAGTACCAGAATTTTTCCATCCAACAAATGGTTGGCTTTGAACAAGGGCTGCAGTAGTTGCACTAGAAGCCCTGTTAGCATATACGGTTCCTGCCTGTATTTTTTCAAAAAACTTGTCAAGCTGCTTTTGATCTTCGCTAAATATACCTGCAGTCAATCCATATTCGGTTTTATTTGCAAGGTTTATCGCCTCATCAAAATCATCAAATGTTTCAATGCACAAAAATGGCAAGAATAATTCTTCAGTTATCAGATTGTGATCCTTTGGAAGACCAGTAACAATTGTTGGCTTGATAAAATATCCATGTTCGTGCTCAGAGTCAGAAAATTTTTCTCCACCAAGAATTATCTTTCCATCCTTTTTTGCAATCTCCACTGACCTTTCAAATTTTTCTATAGCATCTTTGTTAATCACAGGTCCAAGAAAGGTATCAACTGACCAAGGCATGCCAACTTTGAGTAATTTGCTCTTCTCTACTAGTTTTTGAATAAATTGATCTGCAATCTCTTTTTGTACATAAACTCGGGAACAAGCACTACATTTTTGACCACCAAATCCAAATGCAGCACGCATTACACCTTCAGAAGCCTTTTCCAGATTAGCCTCTCCAGTAACAATTACAGGGTTTTTGCCTCCCATTTCTGCAATAAAGGGCTTGCATGTATTTGCTGTAAATTTTTTAATTCCAGACATACCAACGTCACGAGAACCAGTAAATGCAATACCGTCTACGTCTTGATTCTCAATTAGAGTTTGTCCCACAACATTGCCATCACCGGTTACAAAATTGATTGTTCCATCTGGAAGTTTTGACATTATGGATTTGACAAAAAAGAATGAAGATAATGGAGTTGCGCTTGCAGGTTTTAGTACTGCAGTATTTCCAGTTAGTAACGCGCCAGTAGTCATTCCTATTGCAATTGCTGATGGAAAATTAAACGGTGCAATTATTCCCCAAACACCAAATGGCTTTAGGACAGTTCTGGTCTTTTCATGTGGATTTGGGTGTGGTGTCTGTTTGCAAAATCCTTCATTTTCTTCTAGCTGATACGAATAGAATCGCATAAAATCTATTGCTTCATCAACATCGTTGATTGCCTCTATCCTATTTTTTCCGTTTTCAAATGACATCCAGGCAGCTCAGCTCAAATTTTTTTAAAGAAAATTCATTTGCAGTATCTTTGAAAATTTTTGCTCTGTCTTGATAGGGAGTTGTGCTCCATTGAGAAAATGCTTTTTTTGCAAAAGAGATTGCTTCGTTTGTTTGAAATGTCGTTAGTTTTGGAAATGTACCTAGAACTATTCTAGTATCAGAGGGAGATTTTACTTCAAATGTATCATTTGAAAATATTTCTTTTCCACCAATTATTGCGGGATATTTCTTACCAAAATAGTTTTGAATAATTTGTACAGCATCATCAAATCTCTTGTTAAATTCTGTCTCTTTTCCTTTAGCTACTGCATTTCCCCAAGTATACTCGTTTTCAAACATGAAGATAATTACACACTAGAGAATTTAAAGTCACAATATTATTTGGCAGAAGAAATTATCTCGCCTATTATACGCGATGCAAGATGAGATGTTCTATCGTTAATATCGTATGGAGGACAAACCTCTACAATATCTATACCAATAATTCCCTTTTGGGCAATTTTTTTAAGAATATAGGTTACATCCGTGCTTGAGATTCCTATTGGTACAGGGACAGAAACACCTGGAGCATGAGCAGGATCAATACAATCCATATCAAATGAAACATAAATAAAATTCCCAGTTTTTTCAATTATTTGATTGCAGATTTTTAATATTCCTTTTTCTGCAATATCAAAAGGAGTAATTACATTGATTTGATTTTCTTGTAGATTATCAAATTCTTCCTTTTCCGGAGTTCGTGTTCCAATTTGTAAACTGGTAGTTGTATCTATCTCTTTTAAAACATCACTAAATACTGATCCGTAATAATTGTGAGTTGAAGTTACAAAGTCAGGATGTGCATCAAAATACACTAAGGATATACTGTCGAATTTTTTGGCCAGTTGTTTTAAAATTTGACTAGTCAAAGAATGATCACCACCCATAACAATTGGAATTTTTGAATCCCAGATTATCTTGTGAAAAATTTCTGGAATCTGTTGTCTTGTAATATTTCCATAATCAAAAACATTTTTTGATATCCCTCCAAATGGGAATCCAATTGATTTTTTTCCATTCCTTGTGTAGGTGTCTCTTAGATTTGAAATCTCACGTATTTTATCTGGAGCCTCAGATGTTCCTAGTCTCAGAGAATGGGATTGAGATTCATCAGGAATTCCCAGTATGATAATTTCGCTGTTTTCATAGTTAGAGTTCTCCCAACAGATCTTTTCCATGTACTGTTGATTTTAATCAGGATTATAATTTATGGTATTGTTATTGTTAATTTTATAGTGTCTGTAAAAATACAATTTAACTCAAATTGGGAATATTTAAAAAATGATTTTATAAAATAGAAGGAAAATTTTTGAATAATTAGAGATGATATTTACAGACGAACATAAGCAATCCACGAGTTATTTAGAAATCATTCAACCATCTAAATTAATAATTAGCAAGATTTCAAAAATACGATTGAGCTACAAGTTTTTAGATCATGCAACTGATGCAATTATTGAAGTTACTGCCAAAGACCTCAAAGAGGCTTTTCTAGTAGCTGCAGACGCAGTAATAGATCTCACACTAGATAAGAATAAAGTAGAAGAAAAAGAAGAAAGAGAGTTTACTGCACAAGGAAAAGATCTCAGATATCTTTTGTTTAGCTGGCTTGAAGAGGTGACCTTTGTTTTAATCACAGAAGGTTTTGCGATAAGAAAAATCGATATTGAAATCCAACAAAATAATAGACTACAAGATACGTGCTAAAGCATCTGGAGAACCACTAGAATTTTTGAAACACAACTTCAAAGTTGAGATAAAGGCTCCAACGTTTTATGATATGGAAATCCAACAAAATGGTCAGGTTTACATGCGTTTTTTACTTGATCTGTGATTGGTGTGAATAATTCTTGGCAAATCAATAGAAGAAATTATACGTGTTTTTTAAAAGTAAAGAGGATTAAGATCATAACATGCGAATAACACTAGGAGCGTTTTTGGTATTTTCGCTAATTTTCATTATGATAGTTCCAGCCAATGCACTTGTATCTACTTTCTCACTTGAGAAGGATTTTTACACAGTCGAAGAGCAAATGTCCTTTGTTGGAAAAGAGCAAACTGGGAAAAAAGCAGTTTTTGTAGTTATTGATGATCCTACAGGAGACTATGTAGGAATGATGTCTGATCCTTCATCAGACACTGATGGAGCATTTTTGACAATTGCAAGAGATGTATCATTATTTTTTAAATCCAAAGGAACCTACAATGCAACTGCATTTACAGATGATCAAAAAAAGAATGAAGGACGAACTATAAAATTGGAATTTGATGGAAACAAGGTTTTTGTTGTTCCAGATTTTGTACTAGCACTTAATTCAATTTCAGACAAAACCATAGAAGAAAAAAAGACTCTAACATTTAGTCCTACATTAACTCAATCATTAACAGGAGTAGCCTATAGTCTTGATAAAAATCCCCCAACTGGTGCATCTATCGATGGACAGACAGGAAAATTCACATGGACCCCAACAGAAACACAGGGTCCAGGTCAATATGTTTTTGATATAGTTGTAAAGAAAGGAGGATTGGAAGACAGAGAAAGTGTAAAAATCAGTGTAACTGATCCAACTACAACACCAACCCCTACTCCAGAACCTAAACCAGTTCCAGAACCTAAACCAGTTCCAGAACCAACAAAAACAGGAATAGCATCTTTTGTTGATCCTAAAAAAGATCCACAGTCATATGTTGACAGATACAACAATGAGCCAACTTACAAGAAATGGTTTGATGAAAACTTTCCAGAATATTCTTCAATTTATGAAGCAGTTGGATTAAAGGCACCAAAAGAATTGGCATCTTTTGTTGATCCTAAAAAAGATCCACAGTCATATGTTGACAGATACAACAATGAGCCAACTTACAAGAAATGGTTTGATGAAAACTTTCCAGAATATTCTTCAATTTATGAAGCAGTTGGATTAAAGGCACCAAAAGAATTGGCATCTTTTGTTGATCCTAAAAAAGATCCACAGTCATATGTTGACAGATACAACAATGAGCCAACTTACAAGAAATGGTTTGATGAAAACTTTCCAGAATATTCTTCAATTTATGAAGCAGTTGGATTAGAAGAGCCAACAGTTACGGAAGAATTTGGGGAATGTGGCCCTGGAACTAAACTAATAGGTGATACATGTGAGGTTGCAAGCAATACAAAACAGGGTGGTGGTTGTCTTATTGCAACTGCAACATATGGCTCTGAGATGGCAACACAGGTACAGCAATTGCGTGAGCTAAGAGATAATTCCCTATTGCAAACAAAATCAGGAACATCATTCATGAACACCTTCAATGATTTCTACTATTCTTTTAGTCCAGCAATCGCTGACTATGAGCGTGAAAATCCAATGTTCAAGGAAGCAGTCAAAATTACTCTTACTCCAATGATTTCATCTCTTTCTCTTCTGAATTATGTGGATATGGATTCAGAAGCCAAAGTATTGGGATATGGAGTTGGTTTGATTGTGTTGAATTTAGGAATGTATTTTGTAGCACCAGCTATGTTATTTTATGGCATTAAAAAGGCAAAAACGAGACTAAGTTTTTAATTGTAATATCTATTACAAATAATATGAGCAAATTAAGTAGAAATCTTAGAATTTGTGGGGATTGTGGAATTGTCTATACTTCTGTAAGCTTTACCAAATACATTGATCAGTGCCCCATATGTAATTCTAAAAGATTTGAGGCCATACCAGTTAAAACCATAACTGATTAAAAATTATTCATATGAAAATCTTACAAAATTAATAAAAACTACTTGCATAGATTTTTTAACAGAATCAAAATATCTGCAGATATTGTCAGATGATCCTGAAATTGAAAAAATAAAACAAAAAAAGCTAGAAGAGATGATTCGACAACAAAACAAGCTTCAGAGCCAACCTGAGATTATTAATTTGGATTCTACAAATTTTACTCAAACAGTGTCATCAAATATACCAACTCTAGTTGATTTTTGGGCAGATTGGTGTGGTCCATGTAAGATGATGCACCCTGTTTTTGAGAGTCTTTCAAAAAAATATCCAAAAATAAAATTTGCTCGTGTCAATGTTGATCAAAATCAAAACATTGCAATGAAATTTGCAGTACAGTCAATTCCAATGTTCATTATGTTCAAATCAGGACAGATAATAGACAAAATGGTTGGTGCGGTTGGTGCTCCTGGAATACATATGATTTGTAAAAAATATTCTGATTAGTAAGCGTAAGCTGCGTCTTTTTTTCTTTGAATATCAATGATTTGATTTAGTGTGTCTTGCTCTTCAGAATTTCAGCTTGTGCATAAATCTTGCAAGTATTTTTTTTGCTTCATGAGATGGAGGGAATGTATAAAATATTTCCTCTTCAAAAATTTGCCTACCAATTGTTACATCCTGAACAGAACAGGCAACTTCTTGTCCAGTTTTGGCAGAGACTACAGTTTTTCCATCAAGTTGGAGTTGATGTACCAAACCAATTCGTTTTCCATCCTTGTTCATAAAAGGTACCTTTTGTTTTAAGGTCCCAACGTCTATTCTAATTCCAAATACAGCTGGATTGTTATTTCTAAAAACATATCCTTTTAGAAATGTGAATTTGGAAATAGGGGTTAGTTCTGCAAAAGTTGCGTCCTCCTCATTAGCAGTATCCTCATCTACCCAAGCTTGGTATTTGTCAATAAGGCTGTAAATTATTTTATCATCAAAAATTTTGATGTGACTGTCTTCTGCTTCTTCCTTGGCATCAGGAAGTATCTTTACATTAAATGCCAGTACTACACCAAGATGTCGGTCATTTTCTTTAATTGCCTTAGTTTCCATTAGATCTCGCCTATTGACGGGTCCAATGTCTGCTTTGGCTATTGGTACTTGGGAACGCCTTAGCATTTCAACTATTGCCTCAAGTGATCCTATAGTATCACACTTTATGACAACACCGTTTGTTTCTGTATCAATAAAGACAGATTTCATTTCTGACTCAATTAATTTGGTGTATTTTTCAACATCGGCAGTATTGGATGCAACATACAAAGTACTGCCAGGTAAAACTCCTTCTAGATCAGGTGACGCAATTTTGATTCCAGCTGCTGCATTAACAGATTGTACTGGTTTGAATTTGTCTCTAGGATCTCTCATTTCATCAAGTGGTTTTGGCAAAAGAATTGCTTTTGGTTTTGTTACAATAACCGAATCTCTTTTTGCAACAACTATTGTGTCATCTTTTTTTAGAGTACCATCGATTAAAATAACATTTGCTGTATGACCTAACCCAATCTCTTCGTTTACTTCAAGTACTATTCCTCTTGATTCTTTTTCTTTTTGATCAAGTCTCTTTTGTAGATACTGCTGTGTAAGTCCAACCAAGACTGCAAGTAATTCCGGGATTCCAACTCCAGATCGTGCAGAGATTGGTACAATTGCAATTTCTGATTTAAAGTCTTTTACTCGATAAAATGCTTCTGATTGATATCCTAAGATAGATAACGTTCCAACTACATCATAGATTTTTTGATCAAGATCAGTTTGGATAAAGGGATCTTGTTCTTTAATTGCTTGAGTAATAAATTTGGTTTCTGATTTTCTCCATCCTGAAATCTGATCACATTTGTTTAGTGCAACAACAAATGGAACTTTTCTGCTCTGCAAAATTTTTAGGCTTTCATTTGTTTGTGGTTGAAATCCTCTATTTACATCAACTACAAGTATTGCAATGTCGGCAGCAGATCCTCCTCTAGCTCTAAGATTTGTAAACACCTCGTGTCCTGGTGTATCAATTACTAAAATCCCAGGAACTTGGTTTTCAGATTCTTGTAATTTCTTGTATAGAGGCCCACATGTTTCCTTGATTGTTTCAGTGGGAAGAAAACTTGCGCCTATATGTTGGGTAATTCCCCCAGCTTCTCTGCCTTGAACACCTGTGCCTCGAATTCTATCTAAGAGAGATGTTTTGCCAGAGTCGACATGACCTAGAACTACCACAATGGGTTGACGAATTTGCAATACAGATCACTCAAACGCTACCCTCGATTCGTGATCAAAACTTTCCTCTGAATCAGATGCATGAATGATATTATCGCTGAATCCTAATCCAAAATCTCCACGGATTGAACCTGGTACGGCTTCAAAAGATTTTGTTGCACCAACCATAATTCGAGTAGTTGCAATTGCATTGTTTCCTTCTATTATTGCTGCAACTACGGGACCTGAGGTGATAAATGATGTTAGCTCACCAAAGAATGGTTTATCTTTATGAACCCCGTAAAAGAGTTCTGCTTGTTTTTTTGTAAATGTAAACATTTTTAATTTTACAAGTTTAAACCCCTTTCTTTCAAATCTGGCAATTACTTCACCAGTAAGCTTTCTAGATACTGCATCTGGCTTTACAATGAAAAGAGTTTGTTGAGTCAATTTTATTTCTTGTGTTGAATTCCGCCTTTGACATATTTTTTGGTCCACTTTAGTGTTCTTGGATCACGCTTTAATTCTTGTGAATTCTTTTTACATTTTGCAGAGCAGAACCACAAAACAGTTCCATCATTTTTTGCAAGCATTGTACCTGAACCTTTTGCTACTGGTCTAGCACAAAAACTGCATGGTTTTACTAAAAGACTCATCTATTTCACCTAATGAATTTTCTTTGCTTCTCTTTCTGTTTCTCTTAGCATTAAAATTTCACCAATTCTAACAGAACCCTTTACATTTCTAGTAAGAATTCTTCCTTTATCCTTACCAGAAAGAACCTTAACTCTAACTTGTATTACTTCACCAGCAATGCCAGTTCTACCAACAATTTGAATAATTTCAGATTGAGTTACATCATCTACAATATTACTCATTTACTAGTCTTTCCACCTTTAATTTTAGCAATTGCAGATATTACTTGATCAACTATGTGTTGAGCATCACCGGCATCAAAAATTGCTGCTGCTGCACAAGTAATGTCAATACCTAGAGATTTACCTAATTCCTGTTTACTTGGGACAAAGGCATATGCTGCACCTTGTTCTTCACATAGAATTGGAAGATGAGCTACTACCTCAGGTGGTTCAACATCTTCAGCAATAACAATTAGTTTACTTGTTCCTCGTTCAATTGCCTTGGTGGCCTCGTTAGTTCCTTTCTTTACTTTACCGCTTGTACTTGCTACTCTAACGGCTTCCAAGATTGGATTCACAAGTTCTTCCGGTGTTTCAAATTTTACATAATAAGCTTTACCCATACTATGTCACCCTTTAGGGATCATTCTCCATTCCAATCATGCTTACTATTGGTTTTAAAAGTGTTATCGGAAATGATAGAACTCACTTTTTGGATGTATTTTGACATCAAAGTGTCAAGGTTTACCTTATTTTCAGCTTCGCCATATATTCTAACTATTGGCTCAGTTCCACTTGGTCTAATCATTACCCAGTTTCTAGAATTGTTTATTATTTTTATTCCATCAGTTGTATTCGAAGTGGGGAATTCCTCTTTTAGAAAGGCTATTAGTTTTTTTGCCATCTCGTGAGAACATGTAATTTTATCTTTTGTTGTAAAAGAAGGTGGTAAAAAGGAAATTTCTTTAGATAATGTTTTTTCAGATGTGGCTAAAAGTTCTAGCATTAAAGCTAAAGTCATACAACCGTCTCTCACCTGATTATGTTTACCAAACATAAATCCTCCATTTTCTTCAAAACCAATTAGTGCGTTTGTTGATACCATTTTTCGCGAAACTTCAACACTTCCAACTTTTGTACGAATTACTTGGGAATCAAATTTGTTTGCAACAAGCTCTATGCTTGAAGATGAATTCAAACATGTAACAATTAAAGAACGAGGATTTTTTTGTAAAATAAATTTTGTAAGAGCCAAGGCAGATGTATCACCATTAAGTATGTCACCATTATTATCACAAAAAATACTTCGATCACCATCACCATCAAATGCTATTCCAAGATCTGCGTTATTTTCTTTCACTGTTAAAGATAGTTTTGAAAGATTTTGTGGGGTTGGTTCTGATCCTCGTCCTGGAAACAAACCATCAATTGTTTCGTTAATTAAAAATATTTCGCAATTAAGCAATTTACAAAGTATGGGTGCTGCCACTGCTTGTACACCATTCCCTAAATCTAAAACAACTTTGAGATTTTTTGATCTTACTTTCTTTGAATCAATTTGGGAGATTATTCCATTTACATAAACATCGATTGCTCTATTTTCATTTTTTGTAACTCCCCATCTTTTTAATTTTTTTATCCAGTTTTTTTGATCAAAAATATTCTCAATTACAAGTTCATCTTCTCGTGGAATCTCCACGCCATCTTTTGCAGCAGGTTTGATTCCATTGTATTGTGGTGGATTATGAGAAGCAGTTATCATCATTCCCCCAGAATAACCAAGTTTTTTTACAGCGTATTCAAGACATGGCGTTGGTACAAGTCCTGCATTATTACAATCAATTCCAAGATAATTTAGCGCAGAGCAAACAACTTTAGCAATTATTGGACTTGATTTTCTTCCATCGTATCCAACTAATATTGGTCCTTTTTTGAAGTATGTTGCAATTGCTAGTGTCATGTCATGAACAAATTCAAGTGTAAAATCTTCATCAAAGACTCCACGAATTCCATTAGTCCCAAAAAATTTTGTCACAATTTACTTCAATAATAGATAAATTTGTGTTTAATGGCCAGTCCAATGCGGGAGTCGCCCAGCCTGGTCAAAGGCGTAGGGCTTAGGACCCTATCTCTTAGGAGTTCGTGGGTTCAAATCCCACCTCCCGCATTTTGTAAATTTCTGTGAATGATTAATAATGAGAAAATGTTGTTAAAAAAAGTTATGAAAAAGATCGTAATTGGAATTACAGTCGTTGGAAAAGATAGAGAAGGAATAGTAGCAGCGTTTACTAATTTTGTATTTGAGAAAGGTGGGAATATTGAAAAAGTAAATCAAAATGTAATCAAAGGACTTTTTGGAATGTATCTTGAAGTATCTTTTACAAAGGAAGTGAATGTAAAGGAATTTGATTTAGGAATTCAAGCCTTATCAAAAAAAGAAAAGATGGATGTAAATACACATCATGAGACAACTTTAGAGAAAAACATAGCAATATTGGTTACAAAAGAACCCCTTTGTTTGGAAACAATACTTGATGCAACGAAAAAAAAGGCATTAAGAGGAAATATTTCTATTATAATAGGAACTGAAAAAACTTTGGAACCAATTGCAAAGAAAGCAAAAATTCCATTTATTTCAATTGAAGATACAAATCAAGATAAAGCTGAAGAGAGAATATTAGAAATTTGTAAGAAATATGAAATTGATTTGATCGCACTTGCAAGATACATGAGAATTCTTAGTCCTAATTTTGTATGGAGGTATCCAAATAGAATAATAAACATTCATCCCTCGTTATTGCCGGCATTTCCGGGTGCCCTTGCATATGCACAAGCCTATGAAAGAGGAACAAAAATTGTTGGTGTGACAGCCCATTATGTAACTGAAAACCTAGATCAAGGACCAATAATTTTCCAAGATTCTTTCAAAGTTGATCCAAATAATACGTTGGAAGAAATAAAATCAAAGGGTCAGAAACTAGAGGCACAAACTTTGTTAAAGGCAATGAAGATGCACTTGGAAAACAAACTAGAGGTAAGATGGAGAAAGGTTCACATTAAATCCAAGTGAATTAGATGATAGAAATTAAATATCAATTAGATCCTAATTTGAGAAAAACTATTAAAAAGAAAAATCAGATTGCCGTGATTCCAATAGGTTCAATAGAACAACACGGTCCACATTTACCAATCTCAACTGATTCAGATATCGTTACTGAGATTGCAAAGCAATTATCAGAAAAGAAAAATTTTCTACTTTTGCCTACGATTACTTATGGTGTATCATTTGAACATTCTCCATTTTTCAACCTTAGCATAAAAGAGTCCACTCTGAAGAACCTCTTGACTGAATTGTGTCTATCACTTCTTGCAAACAATATCAAAACAGTTTTTATCATAAATGGTCATTATGGGAATCAAAATACTTTGAAAGAAATTGATAAGAAATTGCAAAAATTATCAAAAAACAAACTTGATGTTTTTTCGTTTTCATATTGGCATTTTATGCAAAAAAAGTTTGATCATGGTGGATTTGTAGAGACTTCATTAATGCTTACAATATCAAAAAATGTGAAAATGGAATTGGCAAGAAAAGGATTAGTGACTGATGGTATGAGTCAGAAACAAATCAATAATCTAGAGAGATTAGCATCAAAATCATTTCCAAAAGCTACTAAGAACGGTATATGGGGAGATCCAAGAAAGGCTACAAAAAGAGACGGATTGTTGATTTTAGATGAAATTCTTGGAAATCTTGAAAAAAAGTGTCAAACTTGCCTCACAGGACATAATTCAAAGTTACACCAATGAAATTTTAATATAATCCCTCAATATCAAGGTCAATAAGTGAAATAGATGTCCGTTGATATGGCAGTAAAAGTATTGGATGAGAGTATCAATCAAATTGTATTGATAAAGCTCAAAGGCGGCAAAACTATTAGAGGTAATTTACTTGGTTTTGATCAGCACATGAATCTGCTAATTGACTCTTCAGAGGAAGTTTCCGCTGAAGGCAATTCAAAAAGCCTTGGAACCATTGTCGTTAGAGGGGACAATGTAGTCATGATATCTCCTCCTCCAGCACAACATTAGGTGATTTTGGATGACGAGGGGCACAACTTCAATGGGTGGGTTTACAAAAAAGAAACCCCATATAAGATGCAGAAGATGTGGCAATAATGCACTTCATAAAAGACACCATCAATGTGCCAGTTGTGGTTTTCCAGAGGCAAAACGCAGAAAGTATTCTTGGATTAAATGGTATACATAGATGCAAGAGATTGCAATTATTCTTAGTTCATTAGCAGGTGTTGCTACAGCCGCTGCTGTAAGAAAAGTTCCAAGAAATAAAACGCAGTTACTAAGTCTTGGGGCAAGCTCACATATCAAAAGTCAAATTTCTTCTTTAAAAATCGAAAAAGATATTCTTACTAAAACAATCTCTAGATTGTATCAAACAGATTCTGATTTATCGAAGATTCAACGTGATAAATTATTATCAAAATATCAACACCAGCTTGGAATAATATTAGCAAGATTAGAGAAACTTGAAGCTGCTAGTCATCATCCAGATTTGGGTCCAGTTGGTGACGGTTTGATTACATTAATGGATCAAAAACTATCAAAACTTGATGATAGATTGTTTGAGATATCTTCAAAGATTGCCACAGTAAATGTAGTTAATCCAGATGTAAAGAAAATAGAAACGCCAGAGATCAAACAAGAACCAAAACAAGAAAACAAAGTGAAATCAGGTGAAAAGGCATTCAACTTTGAAAAATCCATGGAAACAGGCTTAGAACCCATTTCGATACCACAAAAACAATCATTTGAATTAACTACTTTAACCAGATTTTCAAACAAGGAACCCAAGTTTCAGTTATTTGAAAATATGGTTGAACCAAAAGTAGAGATCAGTAAAGAAGAGATTGTAAGAAATGTAGGGAAACCAAAAATTGATGACAAAATTGAGATCTTAGAATCAGTCCACATAAAACCTGAAATTAAATTTGAAGTAAAACCAGATATCAACAAGGAAGTTGCAAAAATAACAGAGCATAAAGCACTTCCAGAGCCACAAAAGAAATCAAATCAACCTGCAATATTAGAAGATGATTTTGATGAAGACAATTCAGATGATCTAGATAAAATTAAAGGAGAAATAATGAAAGTTCTCTCCAAGATCGAGCAGGCAGAGGTAGAGTAATTGTCTTACGATGATGCCATAAAGGCATTATCAAATGATGCATTGAAATTTGTAAAAGATGGCTTTGTAATTGGTCTTGGTAGTGGTAGAGCAGCTTCAACTTTAGTAAATTCTCTTTCATCATTAATCAAAATTAAAAATTACAATATTAGGGGAGTACCAACTTCATTACAAATAAAATTAATCGCAGAGAAAAAAGGCATAGCATTAGTAGAAGCTGATCAAGTTGATTACATTGATGTTGTCTTTGATGGTGCTGATCAAATTGATTCTCAAGGATATGTAATCAAAGGGGGAGGAGGAGCTCTTTTACGTGAAAATATTTTATTTAGTTTAGCAAAAAAAATTGTAGTAATGGCAGATGAATCAAAATTTGTCAAGAACTTTACAAGAACAGTTCCAATTGAAGTTCATCCTCATGCAAGAAACTCGGTAACAAATGCTTTAAAAAAATTGGGGGGAAAAACAGAATTGCGTACACTTGATAGGGGTTACCCATTTTTTACAGAGAATGGAAATGTTATACTTGATTGTAATTTCGGAGTAATAATAAATCCTAAAATACTTTCCCAAAAAATAAAACAAATTCCAGGAGTAATGGAGTCTGGAATATTTATCAGAAAACCTGATGTTATTTACAAAGCAAAGACTGGCGGCAAATTTGATATTATTTAGATAATTTTAGAAAATTTCCTTAAAAGATTTGCATAGAAATTATCAGTATGATCTAAATACTATTTTGATAAAATAAATTCAATTGGGCCTCTCACCAAACAACTAACCGTTTTTGGTCTTAAGATCCAATATTGTTATTTTTTCTTGATGTATCTAAAAATGCAATAGTTTATGATTTAGTGGTGTTTTGGAAAACGTTGAACAAATTTTCCATAACCTATCTTTCCTACAACTTGAAAATCTTCAGCAACTCACTGTCCTCTTACGATTGTTTTTACTGGCCAACCCTTCAGTAGCATTCCTTCATATACAATGTAATCCGAAAATCCACCAAACATCTCTGAAGATACTTTTTTTTCCTTTTTTAGGTCTATCATGGTTATATCAGCATCTGCATCTTTGTCTAGTGTTCCTTTTTTTGGATACATTCCAAATATCTTAGAAGCATTACTGCTTGTAAATTTTACAAATTGCTCAAGAGATATTTTATTTTTGTTTACTCCTTCACTTAGCAAAATCGGAATTGCAGTTCCAATTCCTGGAAATCCTGCTAATGCTCCCCAGACATCATTTGCTCCAAGTTTAAGTTTTAGTTGATTTGCAACGTGATCTGTACCTATAGTGTCAATTAGATTATTAGATAATGCGTTCCATACTGCTGAATTATCTTGTGATGTTCTAATTGGAGGCATAACTTTAGCAAGATATCCATCCTGTTTCTCATATGATAATGTAAGGTAATGAGGACATGTTTCAACAAAAATTTTAGTCCCAAGCTTTCTTTCCTCATTGATTTGCTGCAAAGCCATTTGAGAACCAATATGAACAAAATAAATTACACATCCATAATCTCTTCCAAATTTTGAGACTGTTTTAATTGCTTTTACCTCGAATTCAGGAGAACGGCTATCAGACCATGCAGGGAGTCCATCTCTTTTTTTTTCTTTTGCTGTCTTTATCCCACATGAACATGATTCATAATCTTCTGCATGAACCAAAACAGGACATCCAAGTGATGCTGCATTCTTTACAATCTCTTCTACTAGTTTTTCATTTATCTCAACTTTTTCCTCCGATAATTTAGAAGAGTACGGTGGCATATCCATATACACATGACCAACATCACCCCCTAGATTCATGTAAATTTTAAAGGAGGTGATTCCTTTTTCTATACAATAAGGCATTTCCCTTATTTGTTGTGAAGAAAAAATAGATACATGAGCAGAGTAATCAATATAGTGATTTTTTGAGGCAGCCTCTAGCTGAGCAGGTAATGAAGATTTCAATGAACTTCCCAATCGAAGCATTCTCATCATAGTTGTAATTCCGCCAATGGCAGCTGCATGGGATTCACTTTTTGCAGCCTCATCAATAGGAGAATATACACCATAGTGAACGTGCGTATCTATAGGACCAGGTATCGAAATTAGTCCATTTCCGTTTATTTTGTGATCACAAACAGGGATGTCATTTGTAAAACCGACAACTTTTCCCTCATCTATGATGATATTTTTATCAAGCATTCCTTGTGGCAAAATTATGTGCGAGTTTATGATCACGGTGTCATACGTCATCAAAAAATTTTCATGCCTTGCAGGCTATTATTCGTTGATAATCTGAGATTTCAAAAATTAGGCTCATGTTCAATTTTATGTAGATGTAAAAAACAAAAAAATTTGTATTATTTTGAACTAGCTGAGGCCTATATTGTTTTATTATTAATTCTAGTTTGTTGAATAGTTTTCAAAATTATGAATTTATTGGCTTAAAGCAAATAATGTTATTGACAGTTATCGTAACTTTAACTTTAGTAATTAACAATGCATATGCTGATGCAGTATGCCCAAAAGACACAAAATGGGATGGAGAGAACTGCGTTCATATTGATACCGGAGAGCCAATAGTATTTACTGATTATTTAGGAAATCCTGTGAAAAGATCAGACCATAATGACCAAGACAACCAAGCACAAGACATTGTTATCACCAAACCACAACATGAAATTCTTGCAGATTTAATGATTATAAAACCAGAGATTATAGAAATCGATGATCTAAAAGGCAAAGCACTAGAACAAAAAATACTAAACGATGCAGTGATTCCTACTAACTTAGATAGAAGTAATTATCACTTTAATGAAATAATCCAATATAGTATTCATAATGCCGAAGCTGCATTTGATAAAGTTGTATATGGAAAACAAGTACAAAATTTAGACTTTGGTAAAAACAACGAACCACAAATAGAATATAGTAAACGATATGAGAGAAGTGAAGATCCAGTATTACAAAATGGATTAATTACTGAAAATCAAAGAGCTCAACAAACATTCCTTAAAACCTTTGGAAATTTCACAAATTATTAAAATATCCTTCATAGTTTTATGGCATATTGAGCAATAAAGCAGAAGCTCTATCTGCCTCAAATTTTTCTTTTGCAATTAATTCCATATTTTCGGATCTCTTTAGGAAATGAGGTATGTCATATGCAAAGATGTTGTTTATCTTATCATATGGTTTGTCAGTGCATTCTGGACACATCTCTGACATTTTCTTTTGTGCTACAAGTGACTGTTCATCTTTTGCTTGTGTAAACATGCTGTGATTTCGGTCATAACTAAACAAGCTCTTAATGTCTGTTGGTGAATTTTCACCCATCATATGTTCAATAGCCCAAGTTTTTTCGTTATTAATTATATCAGCATCATGTCTTACCACTGGTTTAAAATCCATGTTCCAAACTCCATATGCAAATGACCAAGTGTTTCCAAGGTCATCAACTGCAGTGTTGTCACTGGTTTGAGTCAAATGATATACAACTCCCTTGTTGATTCCGTTGTATTCTTTTGGTGGATTCATCGATTCTCCAACAATGTGGATCCCGTGGTTAAAGAGATTCTCCCATGAATTTCCCTTATCATCCCAAACATCGGTTGCTACAATGTTAAACTTCAGTGGAGCTCTAAAGGTGTGATATATTGTAACCAGTAAACATTGTTCATGAACAGACAATGCAGTACATTTCACATTCTCACGCTCTATTCTGAGCGAATTATCATCAATTGCATCATAAGGATCTATTTGAGATATTGTTGCCTTTCCTCCAAAATCGATATCGTAAACAATTACCGCATTACTTTGGCTCATATATTCTCCCTTTGCCAATCCAAATCCTAGGGCAACATGCCTTACTTGTTCAGGACCGCTGTCTTCATATATTTTGAGTTTTGCAACATTCTCTTTACCTATTTCAGCATTGATTAACGGATATGGAGTAAAGAAATAGTTAACATCAGATACCAATCCATTATAGGTAAATCCACCATCTACAAGTTTTCTACCTGTATCATCATATCCTAAAATTGGAGGTGTACAATCAACACATCCTCCACTTTCTAAACTAGTCACACCGGTTTCACCTGTTGATCCTGTAGAACCTGTGCTACCTGTTGATCCTGTTGATCCTGTGACTACCTGTAGAACCTGTGCTACCTGTAGAACCTGTGCTACCTGTAGAACCTGTTGATCCTGTAGAACCTGTTGATCCTGTAGAACCTGTTGATCCTGTAGATACCTGTTGATCCTGTAGAACCTGTTGATACCTGTAGAACCTGTTGATACCTGTAGAACCTGTTGATCCTGTAGAACCTGTTGATCCTGTAGAACCTGTGCTACCTGTTGATCCTGTTGATCCTGTAGAACCTGTTGATCCTGTAGAACCTGTAGCTACCTGTTGATCCTGTTGATCCTGTAGAACCTGTTGATCCTGTAGAACCTGTTGATCCTGTAGAACCTGTTGATCCTGTAGAACCTGTAGAACCTGTTGACTACCTGTTGAACCTGTAGAACCTGTGCTACCTGTTGAACCTGTGACCTGTTGACCTGTAGAACCTGTTGATCCTGTAGAACCTGTTGATCCTGTGCTACCTGTAGAACCTGTTGATCCTGTAGAACCTGTGCTACCTGTAGAACCTGTTGATCCTGTAGAACCTGTTGATCCTGTGCTACCTGTAGAACCTGTTGATCCTGTAGCTACCTGTTGATCCTGTAGAACCTGTGCTACCTGTAGAACCTGTGCTACCTGTTGATCCTGTGACTACCTGTTGATCCTGTGCTACCTGTTGATCCTGTAGAACCTGTGCTACCTGTTGATCCTGTAGAACCTGTTGATACCTGTAGAACCTGTGCTACCTGTAGAACCTGTTGATCCTGTGCTACCTGTTGATCCTGTAGAACCTGTGCTACCTGTTGATCCTGTGACTGTAGACCTGTTGATCCTGTGCTACCTGTAGAACCTGTGCTACCTGTAGAACCTGTTGATCCTGTGCTACCTGTTGATCCGGTAGAACCTGTGCTACCTGTTGATCCTGTGCTACCTGTAGAACCTGTTGATCCTGTGCTACCTGTTGATCCTGTAGAACCGTGAGAACCGTGAGAACCGTGAGAACCGTGAGTAGGAACCTCATCTGGTTCATTTGAGTCAGATCCACTTCCATCGCTACAACTAGCATGTACACGATATGTCACATAATCATCTGTGCTAAGCGAAGTATCAGTAAAAGTATTCACAACAGGGCCTGTTAATGATTTAATCTTAACAAAACCAGCCCCATTAAGATTTCTTTCAATGTCATAATGAGTTATAGGTTTGCCATTATCAGAAGGTACTGTCCATTTTAATGTCACAGTAGTATTAGGATTTACGGTAAGTGAAAGATCAGTTATTTTTGAGGGTTTAATATTGTCTGCAAATACTTCCACGTAAGGAATTACCAAAAGTGAGCCCAAGATAAGTACAGAAAGTAAAATAAATGGACTTGGGGAAAATAATTTTCTAGAATTCTGTCCAAGACTCATAACTAGATTTTTCTCCTCATGACGACGTATTGGTGTGAGTATTCAATATTTTGAAGTAAATTGATAAAATTGTCCATAGTCGTTTGATTTTGATACATTATCTTCAAAAAAAGCTCTTAGAAATTGTGTATATAGAGTTGGGTCAACTTTCTTGAGAGAATGAATAAAAATACATCTCCAAATGGTAATGACAGGGCCGGTGGTTTAGTGGTATAATGCCTCGTTCGCAACGAGGATGTCGGGGGTTCAATTCCCCCCCGGTCCATTAAGGATTTTGCTAGAAACTATTATACATAAATAGAGATTATTAATTTCCATGAAGGTTTTTGATGGAAAAAAAGCGGCACAAGATTATATGTCAAAACATACTCTTGCATTTTCCACTCCAGAATTGACTTTAATGAGATTTGCATTCTGGCTAGGAGATACAGTTCCAGATCCTGAAAATAAAGACAATTCAATTCCAAGAATGTTAACGTTTATGGTGGAGCAGGATTTTGCTCCAATTTTAATTGATGATGATAAATACGAGCCATCTGGTGCGGTTAAAAGTTCAAATGTTTATGGAAATGCTTTTTCAGAATCTAGTGTGGATGGAAAGTTTTGTTCTGAATGCGGTACTACGTTATCAATGACTGCAAAATTTTGCCCTGAATGTGGTACAACTCAAATTTAGTTTTAAAAATATTTTTTATTTTATGTCTTAGTCCCGCATTTTGTACAGAATTTTGCATTTGGTCTCAATGATGCACCACATGATTTGCACCCATTTTCACTAGAAATAGTTCTTCTTGGCATCAGAGCTGGATCTGGAGAAGGTAAAGTTCCTACATCTCCAAATGCTTCTTTTGCAGATACAATACCTGGAGGTCCACCAACTGGATTTTGTGCAGAACCTAATCTAGATGCTCCCATTCCACTCATCATTCCAGGTTGTCCCATTCCTGGCATTAATCCTGGAGACTGGGTATTTCCTGAAGCTGCACCACGTGCTTTTTTCAATTCAAAAATAACTTTGATTGCAAGAAATTCCAATGCAGAATAGGCAACAACATAATCACCGAGCTTTTGAAAGAATTCTTTGTCACTTAGCAGACCTTTTTTGTACATGTTATTTGTATCAAGAAATGATTCATAGTATCCTTGAGAATCATCAAACAAGCTCTGTAGTTTATCAAAAAGCATGTTTAGAGTATCTACTTCACCAAATGACATAGCCATAGTCTACTTTTGGAATATTAATTACTTTAGGATCAAAATTCTAAGTAATATTCATTGATTATCTTTCTATACAAATGAGCCTATAAAGAAATACAGTATTTATCTGCGCCTAAATCACGGCTAAAATTTAGTGAATGAAATTAACTTATTTTTGACATTTCAAATTAATTTATTTCAGGTCATGCAAAAATTCGGTTTACAGATAAGAATTTTTATAATTTTACTAAATTAGGAGGTCCACCAGAATCTAACGTTTTTAGTTGTTTATTTTTTGATAGTGCAGTATTTCTTAATTTTTAAGATACATTGCTTTGTTTGTTTTTGATATAGTTTTTGGAAATTCCTAATTTTATTAGAAAGAAATTAGAAATGACGAAAATCAAAATTCATACTTTAAAAATTTTATTATTTTATTTTTTGAAAATAATTTAATCTAAAATAAGAAAATTAATTTTTTGCAAGCAAAAAACACTCATTTGAAAGATAATAATACCATTCCAAACGCATTTGCGTTTGATTTTACAGATTAGTAACCTTTCAGATATTATGTCAAACATTAGATTCAACCAAGGTTTATGTAATTATGTTTTAATTATAGATCATGCGCAGAATTTTCTTTTCTTTGATTTTATTTTTTATACTTACAGTATTGATTGTTAATTCGGCATATGCTCAACAAATTGGCCATGGTTCTAGACAAACATACGTCTACGATAATGCAGATATTTTGAGTCCTGAATATGAAGCATTGCTGGATAATTACTTAAGAAGAGTTGATGATTCCACATCAGCAGAAATTATTATCTATACAATTCCAAGTTTTTTTGGACATGGTATAAAAAAGAATAATCAGGAAATTAATGATAGGGACACACTTGCAAACTATATCTTTAATGAGGTTTCTTTAGACGGAATCAAAGGTATAGGTAAAAAAGGAAAAGACAATGGAGTTTTAATTTTATTTTCACTTGAGCGTGACTTGTCTAATGGATCAATGCGAATTGAGGTAGGAAGAGGATTAGAAGGAGACATTACTGATGGTACTGCTGGTGAAATTTTGGATTCTTATCTTGTGCCTGCAAGAGATAATTATAATGAAACAGGCGATGTGAAGGTATTTGATCAGCTTTTCTTGATACAGTGATATCATTAAGCGAAAAAATAGGATTTGTGAATGAGGATCCAAATTATAGAAAATCTGAGCCCAGTCAATATCAGAATGATGAAATGGATCCAGCTGTTATTTTAATTATTATTTTCATAGTTGGATTTTTTGTATTATCAATTATCACCCGTGGTCGTGGCGGATTTGTTGGTGGATTTTATGGTGGTGGTTTTGGTGGTGGTTCAGGTGGTGGTGGATTTGGGGGTGGTGGCGGTGGTTCTGGTGGTGGCGGAGCTGGCAGATGACTTCAATAAAGTAATATTTGACTAAGGGCAACAAGAATTGTTTATGAATAGTCGTGTACTTATCGTAATCGGAATAGTTGCTGTTGTATTATTGATAATAGGTGCCCTATATGGATCATATTTTTCAGGTTTTAATGCAGTACAAAGTAAGGACGAAAATGTCAAGAGATTAGCAGCAGATGTAGATGCACAATTACAAAGAAGATATGATTTAATTCCAAATCTCGTAGAATCTGTAAAAGGTTACATGCAATTTGAGAAAAGTACACTAGAAGAAGTTACAAAATTGCGTTCTCAATGGCAAACATCATCTGGTGCTGAAACCAGAGTTGCACTTAGTAATCAAATTGAACAAGCACTTAGTAAGATAATTCTGACTTATGAGGCATATCCAGATTTGAAAGCAGATCAAACAGTAACCAGACTTATGGATGAACTTGCAGGTACTGAAAATAGAATTACAGTTGCAAGGACATACTATAATGATGGAGTAAGAGACTTTAACACAAATCTCCGTACATTTCCAAATAATGTTTTTAATGAGAGTGGATTTATTGGAGTTGGTCCTTGGGGAATGAAACAATATCCAGCCTATGAGGCAACTGAGCAAGCAAAAATAACAGTTCCAAAGGTCAACTTTACACAAAATGGTTAGAGTATATTTTTAAAATCATAATAGAGTTTAATTTTTTCATGTAAGAAATGTATCTTTTTCTTTACAAGAATACAAAAAAGAACAATATTGTGAACGGATTGAAATTTAAAAATAAAAAGGAAAAAACTTGATTTTTTATGCTTGGAGTGCTCTGTCAATCATATTTTTGTATGATTCTTTTGAGGCAGCCCCTACTTGTTGACTTACTATCTCACCTTTGTTAAGGAGAATTAATGTTGGTATGCTAAAGACATTGTATCTTGATGCTAATTCATTGGCTTCATCAACATTTACTTTGACAAATTTGACTTTGCCTTTATAGTCATTTGCCAATTCTTCAACTACAGGTCCAACCATCCTACATGGACCACACCATTCGGCCCAAAAGTCAACAAATACGGGAATATCAGAATTGATTACATCAATTTCCCAAGATTTTGCATTTGAAACTTGTGTTATTCCCATTGTATTCATATTTTATTGAACGTACCTAAAAATGTTCACCAGAATTTACCCCCCATTTTTTGTTGTAAAAGAAAATTAAACAACAAAATTTGTGATATATACTTAAATGTCGTTTCAATAAAACTGTGATATGAGCTCTGAACTTAGACTTAAAAAATTAAGAGGATCTGGGGGATATGTAATGGCAACAGTAACTGATGAGCAACAAATGAAAGGAAATCTTGGTGGTCCAGATTTATTTTTGGCCCCTGTTGGCAGATTAGATTATCAAAAAATTACTAAATATTTTTGCAATACTTGTGAAAAGGAATTTGAGGGCACTCCAAAAATTGAGTATGAAAATCCAAATGAAGAAGTTGCAGAAAATTTAATTCTTGCAGAAAAGGGTCAATACATTTGTAATTCGTGTAATGCAACAATAGCTGAATATAGAGAATTTAAGAAACAAAATGAAACAGTTCAAGTTGGAATTGCAAAACCTTTAGAAACTGCAAGTCAAACCATTAAACCACAATATTCACAGCCTGAACCAACTGTTCAAACTCAGGTTAAACAAGAATTTACCATACAGTCACCCAGCATACAATCAAATTCATCTACAACTGTTAGCTCAATTGAAGGTTTGTCAGTATATGATGAAAATGCAAGAAAACTTGGAAATGCAAAACAGGTTGGAATAGATTCAAATCAATCCGTAGTGCTGATAATTACAAAAAATGATGGAACTGAGGGTAACATCCCATGGAATAATATAAGAAAGGTGGGAGATGTGATCCTTGTAGGCAATCCAGCAGCCACTCCTCAAGTCAACCAACAAGGAAAATGTTCAAGTTGTGGATTTTCAAATAAAGAGGGTTCCAAATTCTGCGAAGATTGTGGTAGCAAGATCCAATAATTCCAGATAGATTTTAATCGAGATATCAAGGCGGTATAATGAAATTGAATAAAAAATTAATGTCCAAGGGCATTATCAAAGACATCGTTATTGTCGGTATAGGAGTTCTTGCTATTTGGATTGGTTTGCAATTTGTTTTTGGAACACCAAATCCATTTTATGTAGTAGCTAGTGGAAGTATGATCCCAGTTTTACAAGTTTATGATGTATTAATTGTTCAAGGACACGAGTCATTTGACGATATCAAGATAGGAGATATCATTGTCTTTAATCGTCCATCTGGACATGATAGAGTAATTGTGCATCGAGTTGCAGCAATTATCAATGATGAACCTAAAACTATTAGAACTAAAGGTGACGCAAATCCAGCTTCAATTCCAGGAACTGATTTTCCAATAACTAAGGAAGAATATATTGGAAAAGTTGCTTATGTAATTCCCCAGGTGGGTTATGTTACTCAGCTATTGAAACCACCAGTGAATTATCTTATCATTGTAATTGTTATAGGAGTAATGGTTGCAAAGCAGATGACTAAAAAGAAAAATGAAAAAGAATTATCTTTAGAGGATCCATTTAATAAAAAAGATTCACAAACAGAGTCATCTGTAGATATTCCAGGATTGGACAAGTTAAAAAAAGATACAGAATATTCAAAATCTAAAGAAAGTAAATTGCAAGAGAAAGATTCAGAAAAAGATCAAAAATAACTTTCATAAATTACTAGTAGAATAGAACTAGGTATTTTCAAGATGAGTTTAGATTTCTCATTACTGATGGTATCACCATCTCAAATTTTCTAAAACAATTCTAAAAATCAGATTAAAGAGTAGAATACTTTATGACTTGTTAGAAAATAAAAAAAATAGATGAAATATCTTGTCATTATTTCATTACTGGGGTTTGTTGGTACTGCTTATGCGGCAACTCCATTTTTTGCAAATGGAGGTTTTACAAATAATGGAATAGAATGGTGTGAAGAAAATTATCTTTTGTATCAATATATGGGAAATAATTTTTTTGAACATCACCACCACTCAATAGAATCAAGAGTGTGTGCGAGTTTGTTTTCAGATCCATTATGGAATTATTCAGGTCATGATAGGACAGATAGACTAGTAGAAAAAAGTCGTTATTATGTTCAATTAGAAATTAATGAAAGTAGAAAAGAGGCAGAAACAGGAAAAATAGATACAAACCCTGCTTCGTTTCAAGATGATGTGCCCCAAGTAATAATACAACAACAAAAGGAATTGGAAAATAAATCAAGAGAAATTATAAAATTAGAAAATAAAACGCTTGATAAAATAAAGGAAATTCATAATGACACTATTTCTAGAGATGTTGATTCAGATTTCAATAAAGGTGGAGGTTGTCTGATTGCAACTGCAGTATATGGATCTGAGATGTCGCCTCAGGTACAATTTCTCAGGGAAATACGTGACAACAAAGTAATGAGTACGGAGTTAGGGGTATCGTTTATGAATAAATTTAATCAATTTTATTATTCATTTTCACCATTTGTGGCAGATTATGAAAGAGAAAACCCCACATTCAAAGAACTTGTAAAGGTTGGAATGACTCCAATGCTTTTCTCACTTTCAATCCTATCAGTAGCTGATTCAGAACAAGAGATTCTAGGTTTAGGAATTGGAATAATTGTAATTAATGTGGGAATGTATTTTGTAGCTCCAATTATAACAGCATATAAAATTAAAAAAAATTTTTAGACTAAATCACAGGTTGTCATTGTAATTTTGTAAATATATTATAAAACAGAATCCTTTGTTTTGAATACTCGTTTAAAGTATTCAGATGATTCAATTGGTTTTTCAATATCATTTGTGATTCCTGCAAGGTTTTTTGCAAGATTCTTTTTGTACCCAATTTGCATTTGTCTTTGAATTTGAATCCTCTGTGCTTGTGGAGAACCTGCGCCGTGCATTGATTCAGTAAGATAACCTACAGCGTTTCTTCCCATTGTCATGTTTTCGATTAATCTAAGAATTCTCATTCTATTTTCAACATCTGCACCCTTACGACCGGCTAGATATTTTTTGAGTAAAGGTCCTGCAACAGGATGTCTAAAATCTTTCTCAGATGGTAATGTCACTACCAAGCCTCCAGCAATATCTTGGGCTAGTCTACTAATTTCATATGGGAATCTTGTTACATTATGTTTGCATATTTGGGCAAGCATATCATCATTAAGATAAACGCCCGATTTCATTTTCTGACCTTGATATGAAGAAGCAATTCCCGCAGCAAATATTGTTTCATTAAGATGGGTCATCTCTGTAAGCTTGTCCTTGATGTGAGACACGTTTGGTATTCCATTATAATCTGCAATAGTAGCTGCTGCACCAATCAAAACATCACCTAGTCCTGTTTTGCATACATAGCTTCTTCTATGATAACAAGTAAAGCGTTCAATAAGCATTGATGCAAATTCGTATTCACCGTACATGAAGACCTTGTCCCATGGAATGAAAACTCTATCTAAAATAATTAATGCTTCTTGACCTCCATACTTTGCATTACCAATGTCGATATCACCTTCTTCCATACTTCGTGTATCACATGATTGTCGTCCGTAAATGTAAGTAACACCTTTTGCATCTGCAGGCATAGCACCTACAACTGCCCAGTCTTTGTCCTTTTCTGTTAATCTTACTGTAGGCATTAGAATAATCCAGTGCGAGTTAATACAACCAGTTTGATGTGCTTTAGCTCCTGAAACATAGATTCCTTTATCATTTTTTTCCACTACTCTAGTAAACAAATCAGGATCATCTTGTTCTGCTGGTCCTTTACTTCTATCTCCTTTTGGATCAGTCATTGCACCGCCAATGACAAGATTTTCTTTTTGAACCATCTTGACAAATTCTAAAAATCGTTTATGATAGTTTGTCCTGTGTTTTTCATCAATTTCAAATGTTGTAGAATGTAAAGAATTAAGTGCATCCATTCCAACACATCTCTGAAAACATGTTCCAGTGTTTTGTCCAAGTTTTCTCTGCATTTTATTTTGTAATACTAAATCCTGTGCACTCTCTGCAATATGTAAAAATCTGTTAACTTTCAATCCGGTAATTGATGAATCAGCAGATGCAAGTGCTTCCTCTCGTACAGCCAGATCATAGGTCTCAGCTACTGCATTAATTGATGGTCTAATCATTGGATGATCTACGGGTTCTTTAACTAATTCTCCAAAAAGATAAATCTTGAGATCTCTTCCCCTCAGACTTTGAATGTATTCTTCGCCTGTTCTGATGGTCCTAATTTCGCAATACCTGCTATTGACTTTTAAGTAGTATAAATATTCTAAACGTATTTTTGAAAATTTACGAATGGATTGTTATTGGAGTCCAATTCTAACATCAACGACTTTGCAACCTTTTCCCTTTTCCATTACAAGAACTGGATTCATGTCAAGTTCTTTGATTTCTTGGAAATCAGTAACTAGCTGAGAAATTCGCTGGATGCAATCTGAAAGTTTGTTTATATCAGATGGTTTTTCTCCTCTGACACCTTGCAACAACTTGTTTGTTTTAATTGATGATATCATTTCATTTGCCTCTAGAGTCAACAGGTGCAACTCGGAATGTGACATCTTTTAGTACTTCAACATAAATTCCGCCCATT
>CAWGRV010000005.1:0-167012 GCA_963825095.1 uncultured Nitrosopumilaceae archaeon | reverse complement strand
CATTAAAGACAAAAAATTTTATATTCTCCAAGGACCCTTTAAACCCCCGTGTTTCCGTAGATCAAGTGCAAACGTTATAGAATCTTCAAAAGAATTAATAAAATTCATAAAGATAATGTCCAGAACAGCGAAAATGTTTAGCAGGGGTTGGAGACTCGTGGAAAATCAAAAATTGGAGGAAATTTTTAGTCCCCTGCTCATTTTTAAATTGAATGCTGAAGAAAATAACAAGTGCATTATTTGCTCCTACGAAATAGAGGCAAGATACGTAATGAAATTGGCCTGTGATTGTGGTCATAAAAATAAATGGATTTGTTTTGATTGTTCATTGGCTTATATCAAGAACCGATTTCACAATACTGAAATTTCATGTCCATTATGCCGCGGAGATCCATTCGGTTGGAAAACGGGACACATCAATTCTCCAAATGACATCAACGAAAATAATGAACTTCCTGCTATAGAATAGCCTTTTCACGTGATAGATTGAAAATTTTATCATTCTTCGTATTGAGGCAATACATAATCTCTATAATAATAAAATTTTTTGGCATGTGTTTTATTCCACCAATCTTCTTTTTCGCTGATATCTTTGTGTAAATAAACCGAAAATGGGTCGTGAATTATAACTGAATAAGTATCTAAAAAATCGTCTAATAGGAATAAATCCTTCCATATCAAAAGTTTTTTTATTGAATAATGTTTTTAAAATGAAATAACCAATTAAAATGATTATTAAAAAAATTAATATATCCATTTTGAATTTATTATAATTCTTAATTAGAAAAATATAAATTTATTTTACGAAATGAGTTAACTGAAATATTTTAAAAATATTTGTATATACTATAAAAATGGATTTGACTTTAGTAACAGCTTTTTATGATCTCAATAAATATGAAAAAAGACCACCTGAGAAAACGAAAGAAAATTACATGAGATGGGCTGAATTTTTATTAAAGCTAGATATTAATTTGGTTTTTTTCGTCTCAAATGATGAGTATTCCTATATTTGGAAGAAGAGAAGAGACTATAATTTATTACATAAGACTCTAATCATTAGAAGGGAATTTAATGAACTAAAATTTTATAACGTAAGAGATGAGTTGGCCCAATACAAAAGAGAAAGACCTATTCTCAATAGCTTACCAAATAAAGATTCGCCAAACTATATTATTTTAACTTGGAATAAAATATTTTTTGTAGGAAGAGATTTTACAGATGAATCCTTTTAATAGCAAATTATTTCGCTTGGATCGATTTCGGAGTAGCCAATGTGACCTGTAATGATATGCCGAAAAATATATACGAAACATTAAAACCACAAACAAAAAAAATAAGAGTCTAGACCTAAGAACTGTTTTGAATAAGGAGCTAGAAAATTTATACGAATACACAAAATTTTTCAGATGGGCAGTCGGAGGCGGTTTCTTTATGGGTCATCTTGAAACATTGCCTTTATTTTTTGCATTATTCAAAAAACAAATGTTCGAGTTATTATCGATGAGAATTTTCTTTCATGAAGAAACCGTATTCGCTTTAATTCTTCAAAAACAACCGGATTTATTCGAACCTATTATGGTAATTATCAGCAAATTCTGATAAATTTAAGCAAGATAATAGTACCAGAATCATTGATTTTCGAAAATATCAAAAAATGTAGATTGAATGAATGCTACAGAAAGGCATTAACTATTTCCAAAAAAAGTCTTTGATGATTGTTTTCAGAATTTATCATCGCAACAGAAATTTTTATTACTGGATGAAATATTGATTAATGGTTTCTATGTCAACAAGCAAAAGGCAGCCGATTTTTTGGACGTCTATGTTGAACTTATCGAGAATGATCCGTTTTTTAGAATAGAATTTATGAAAGACAAAGAGAGACAAACTGGGAATATTTCTTTTTTCGAAAATGGACCTGATGCAATTAAAAAAATAAATACCATTTTTAAAACTATAGGATCTAAGGATGAAACAAAATTAGAACAGGTAATCTGAAAATATTGAAAATTTAATTATTAAATGATTACTTACCCTCGAATGCCCTTTAAAAGATAGTGCAAACACTGGACATAAAAATGTGGTTATATTTGAGTGGAGTTTCATTTTGGATAACCCTATTTTTCATTCTTTTCAAATTGAATGGATCTAATTTGAAAGTCACTCGAAATTTAATCAGTTCCGTTCAATGTTTTGGCGTTATAATTTCTTATTTGACGTCATTCTCGCCTTTTATGTTATATTATTGGTCGGTAACATATTATATTCTCGATCTTGGGGTTGAAATTAATCAAATGAAAAAGCTATATAATTTTGGGATGATTTTTCATCACCTGATTACTATATTTGTACTAAGATATTTACAGAAAGAAGAGACGCAGCTAATTGTCTTCAACTCCTTTTTCTTAGTTGAGTTTTCAAATATCTTCCTGTATTTAGTATATCATCTTAGATTAGTCAAGTATTCAAGGTTGGGCGTTATGAGTGTGCTGGTCTTATTTGAAATAATTTTCTACGGATTTTTCAGATTGATTCTGGGTTTGAGAATAATTTATTATTTAGTTCTTAAATCATTAACTTATGAAAGGGATTATGTGATTTTATTAGTTGGTTCGATTGGTATATACATTATAAGTCTTATATGGATGAGAAAAATGTGTAAACATTTTTTTAGTTAGAGAACCGGAAAGGGTTTAAAAATATAATCGTATTTACTATAATAAAATGTCTTCAATTGGGGTTATTATGAATATTACGAGTCGGACGAAAAAATTTGATGAACAATTAGATGCAATTTCACATCAAAGTATAGAACCGAGCGAAATTATCGTCATAAATTATAATAATACTCTTGAAGTAAAGAATAATTCGGAAAAAAAAGATTATTACAATAGACATTAATAAAGAATTCGATCCGAAGAATGGTTTTGTGATAGCACTTAATTTTAATTATGACTTTGTCGCCATTCTGGAAGAAGATATTATACCGGGTAGAAATTGGTTTGAGCAGTGTTTGGCAAATTATCAATTTGCAGATGGATTTTTTGGTGCCTGCGGTGGAAGATTTGTAAGTAAAGATAAAATAATTGAGTATGCCAATATTGGTTGTAATTTTGAAAAACCAATAAATGTTGATTTCGTTTATGGATCTTATTTTTTCAAGAGCAAATATTTAAAAACCATAATGAAAGAAATACATATTTTTGATAAAGAAATAAATAATTTTCATTTTTATTTGAGTTATGTTTTGCATAAATATGATAAATTAAATTGTTTCATTATACCTTATTCAAATTTAAATGAAAATTTTCACAGTGCGGTTAATAAAGAAATGATAATCGGCAATAACAAATATCTTTTTGATTATAATTGTATTGACTTTTATCTGGGAAGGGGCTTCGAAACAATTTATAGTACGATGAATTCACTTAAAGATTATCACAAGAGTTTTGATTTTTTTATAGAAAAGATTAAAAAGAAAGAACCTTTTAGTTTGATTCGCTATGGAGATGGAGAGTATTTTATTTTAAATTCCAAAGATTATAAATCTTGTTGGGAAGATAACTGGTCTCTTAAAAAGAATCCGATCGTAACTAATCATCTCACGGATACTTTAAAATTGATGAGTTCCAATATTTATTATGGGATTCACGCACCATGTGATGTGAAACTCTATCACGATTTTTACATGAAAAATATAAAGTTAACGGAAAATTTGACGTTCGCTACAATTTTTTGTAATAGTAACTTCGCGAAATTCAAAGATTTTGTGGAGAACTTTGAAACGAATGTTATTGTAATAGCAGCTAAGAAACCAGATGATAATAAAATAGGAAAGATGAATGTTATCGATAGTTATATTGTTAGCGATAAATTGATTGAGAACTGGTCTAGTTGTTTCGATTATCATTTACAACAAGTCAAAAATATGGCCAGAAAGTATGACAGAGAATTATTTCTTTTATCAGCCGGACCAATCGCCAAAATTTTTATTTATCATATGCATTTAGAAAATAAAAATAACATATATTGCGATATTGGTTCGGCATTAGATTTCTTCACAAAAAAAGTACAATCGAGATCGTATTTCAAAAAAGGCGATTTCCATAATGTGCACACTTGTAAATTCTAAAAGGAATATAAAAGGTAATGAATTATTTATTTATATAAATGATTCATTCCCTTGAAAATTCTAAAAGGAATATAAAAGGTAATGAATTATTTATTTATATAAATGATTCATTCCGGGATAACCGTAGTTTTGAACGTTTATAAAAGGGCTCAACATTTGAAAGAACAATTTAATGCTATTTTGAATCAAACAATTGAACCCAAGGAAATTTATATTTGGAACAATGGCAATACAGGTTTTGATTTTGATTTTTATAAAAATCATCCAAAAGTCACATTTTTTGATTCGTCCCACAATTTTGGAGTCTGGTCAAGATTCTTAATCGTTTTAAACAGTAACTCTGAATATATTGCGGTCTTCGATGATGACACGATTCCTGGAAAAAAATGGTTTGAAAATTGCATTGACACTTTAAAGGATACAGATGCAGCGTTAGGAACGATAGGTGCAAGATTTAAACCAGGTATCGTTTATGATCATATCACGCGCATCGGCTGGTATAATCCGAATGATGAAATTGCCGAAGTTGATTTAATTTGCCATGCTTGGTTCTTTAGGAGGACGAATTTTGATGTTTATCCAAACGATTTACCTGACACTAAATTAATGCCTATCTACGGTGAAGACATGCACATAACATATACTTTTCAAAAATATAAAAAACTTAAAACTCTAGTACCAAAACATCCAAAACAAGATCAAGAAATGTGGGGATCCGAACCAAAAAAAGCCATGGCTTACGGTTTAGAATCATGCGCGATTTCGGTAAACATAAATTTCAAAGAATTTTCAATTCCCTATCAGAGAATCTGTAATTTTGGCTTTGAGTCAATGAGTAATAAAGACTTATTTCTCAAAAATTACGAAAAAAGTATTAGTTACTTTACAAATAAAATGATTAAAAATGAGCCTTTTTCTCTCATCCGATTGAGCGACCGAGATATTTACATATTTGATAATATTTATTGTCAAGCCATAGATGGGTGGATATTTAAGCCCGATTCAAAATTATCAAAACAATATCCAGATATATTGAAAATGAATAATTCAAATAATTATTATGGAATACCTGGAAAATGTGATGATGAACATGTTCACAATTTATTAAAAACCCGGATCTTTAATAAATCGAACTTAACATTCAATAACATATTTTGTAATGGCAATTATTCTAAATTTATCGAATTCATCGAAAATAATGATCTGAATGTCATTTTAATTTCTCCGAATGCCAAAAAAATATCAAAGATAGGAAAACTGAGAATTATTGATTCATATGAAATCGATGAACTGTTATTAAATAAATGGGATCAAGAAAATCAAGTTATTCATTTGAATAACATTAAAGATTTAGCAAGAAATAACTGTAAGAAAATATTTCTTTTTTCTGGAGGCCCGATTGCGAAATTATTTATATTTGTAATGCATTCAGAAAATCCTGATAATATCTATCTCGACGTAGGATCAGCTATTGATCCTTTTACAAAAAATAAAAAGACTCGTGATTATCAGAACGAGTGTCATTCTATGCGTTGTCACAAATGTTATTTTTGATTTTAACATATAATCCTTGACTACTATCGTTTGACATCGGTAGAAATATAAAATCTTCTACCGGATTTATTTTATTTTTAATCCATCCTAATGTGTTAAATCCTATAGCTGTCTCATCTTTATCACACATTTTCTTTAGCTCTTCGACATTTAAGTCACCGCAACACTTAATATCATTGCCAAATGAATCTAATTGACTGTAGAATTTATATCCATCTAAATTCTTAAAAAATTTATCAGGATTTATAATCTTTCTTTCTGGAACTTTATAATCTATGATGCTTTGATTCAGGGTATAGATTTGTAGATCTATGTTTTCATTTAGTTCTTTTTTATTTTTAATTTGTTTTGTTTCTAAATAAGTTAATAATTTGTCACAGCCTGCTTTAGAAATAATATAGCCTCCAAGAGAATCAAAATCAAAAACATTGTTGCATTTTATTATCTTTATGTTTTCCCCATTATCATAATTTTCATTTTCAAAAACGATCATTTCGACATCCGAGTTTTCCAAGGAATTGATCAGACAATTCAGAGTTTCCTCAAGTTTTGCTTTGAATCTATCCCTAAACGTCACAAAATCTTTTAATACAACTAAATATTTACTATTATTTGATTTCATTATATCTAAATGTAACATAAGTTCATTCAGTATTGGTCTCACATAATTGAAACTATTATTGAGTAAAATTTTTTTCATAAAATTATCTAGATTTGTGATGTTTCTAGGTACATGTCTGACGTAAAATGGTAAGACATCATTTGCTCTCGTTTTGAATTCCTTCCAGACATCTATATTCCGACCGTCTGTATTCTCATTATTACTTATTACCCTTATTGATAAGAATTTTTCGTTATTAATAGAAAACTGATTCATTTCATTTAAGGCATAGGAATTTTTTCCAGATTGTTCCCACGTTTTTTTGCCAATGTGAATACATGAAAAGGTATCAAAAAATGCGGATTTATAGTTCCTGACAATATACTCCTTCGCGTATTGCATTTCAAAATGGGGGGTATTGATAAACAAACCTACATCTTTTAAAACCGAAGTTTTTAATACAGAGGGTCTGAATGAAAAATGAGGCCAATATGCAACTGTTCCAAATCCAGAATATTTATGAATAAAATCCTTATATTCTTTAGTATCTGGTTCTAGATATTCGTGGATCAAGTATCTCATAGAATCGTCCTTGGTTTTAACAGTCGTACCTCCCATTATTCTCTTTTTAAAAGGTTCGATTTCAGCATAATTTTTATTAAATAGAACCTGACCGATCTTTTCATTTTCGGATAATATTTTTATTGATTCCGTAACAAAATTTCTTTTTTCGATAAAATGCCAATCATCTTCTAGATGCAAAAGATAATCTGCCTTTCTTTCTTGCATTTTTCCATGAATGATATTCATGCTAATGTAATGTCCCTTCTGATCCTCATTTTTGAAGACAAATTCGAAAAAAGGATATAATTTTTTCATCTTATTTCTGTCTTCCTCGTTTGAATTATCATCGACGCAAATCCAATGACATATTAGATTCAAATCTAGACAACAATTCAAAAACGAATTCATCGTCTTCTCGAAGAGATCATATCTTTTACATGTCGTCATTGAAAACATCACTTTCTTACTCTTTTTGTCATGGTCCGATTTGAATTGTTGAGTTAGTGTATTTATCTTGTTTTTAGGATAGTATAAATAAGAATCTTTTACATGATCTATATTTTGATCCCTTGCGTCTTCAATTTGCATTTTCAGCTTGGAGTCAAGAGGGCATGAATTTTTTTTTAATAATTCATTACCCAAATTGAATGATTCCAAATATTTTTCTTGTTTTGTTAAAATTTTTGCTTTCAACAAAATGAGACTGGCTTGTTCTTTATTTAATTTTGAATTTAACTTTAAAGCATTATCCATAGTTATCAACGCGCCGGTATTATCATTTAAAGAATATAAAAGCTTTGCCAACTGATAGTGCACTTCAAAGAAACTAGGAAATTCATTCGTCAGACTGCTATAAAATTCCGTTACTAGTTGTTTAGAAAACTCGTAATCATGCATATTATTTTTTAAATATTTAATATGATTTGGCTCAAGATATATGAAGCCATTATCTTCCTCTGATAATTTCTTAAATTTATAAACAACGGGGTCTTCATCAATCAATTTGTTATAATCTTTATCCAAAAAGATGACTGAATGGTCAAGTAATTTATAATCATTCTGTATTTTGTTTTTGATTTTTTTATCAATGCAGAAAATATTATTTATATTTTCAAAAATTTTATTAAGGTACTCATCGTTATAAATACAAATATTCAATCCTTTTTCTGATATCAGTTTAATGTAATTATCCAACTGTAGTAACATGGTTTTATTTGCTTTAATATTTTTTACATTTTCACACATAAAATAATTAATTGAGTTTAAGAGTACCAAATAGTCTATTCTTTTGTTCTCATATATTGCTTTAAATTGTTCAACATCCATGATAATGACATCGTTGTATTGGTACAAATTTATTTTGTTACCCACCAATAAAATTTTATGATATTTTGATAACTCTATAATTAAGTCAAAAATTATTTTACTATCACCAAGAATTTCATTGCCTGCATAAATACAACAAATTTTTTTATTTTTTTGATTCAATTTCTCGACAACGAGTTTCAAATTTGTTTCTATCCTTTTTTTATCTTCCTTGGGTACCAAATCACTTTCCAATAATTTTTTATTTATAGAATATGATTCATGATATTTTCCGACATAGTATGCACTTATAGCAAGTTCATCTTTAATTTTGTAATCATAAACATCCTTAAAAATAAAGAGTATACATTTCTCCGGATAAGATATTTTTTCTGCCATTTTTCCATATCTGTAAGCGTTCTGAAAATCTTTTTTATGATTGTAAATTTTGGCGATATTATGCAAGGGTTCAGCTCGAAATTTGCAATAATTGTATGCATCTAGATATGCCCTTTCGATTTCTTTCCAACTTGCTCCCAAATTTTCCGATGCATTTGCAATCTTGTAGTAAGAGTAAAAAATTTCTTCGTACCAACCTCCTGACGCTATTCTTTTTTTATACCACTTGATCGCATTATTCATATCTCCGGCATCAAAATAACTTTGAGCACAATAAAACATATTCCTAACATCATTCGGGTTGACTTGCAACTCCTCCTCAATATCCCTAGCATCGTTCAAATACTTCATAGGATCTTTACTTCTGTCTCCTAATCGCCTCGAATCTATATAATAATCGCCAGTAATAAATCCCTTGCTGTAATTTTTCTTATTACAATCCGGATATTCATGTTTACCATTAACATAATGCCAATTCAAATTAGTATCATTGCGGAATATTTGTGCTCTTTGATAGGTGAATCCACTGCCATAAGTTAATAAATAAGAGTCTTCTTTCAATACTGGAAATTTTAAATCACCAACCAAAATATCATCCGCATCAATTACCCATATGTAATCTGATTTTCCTTCGCATAACTTTAAAGCATAACTTCTATTCCATCCAAAATGAAACCATTTGTATTTTTTATAAATTCCGGTGTGACACTGGCAGGTTCTGTATTCGTGCTCATGAATTTCACCTCGAATATTCTTCTCGTTAAAGTAGTCCCTAATTACTTCGACAGTATTGTCGGTGGAACCGGTGTCGTTTATTACATAATAATCGATGTATTTATAAATCGATTCCAGCGTTTCTCGGATAATATGCGCCTCATTTTTAACTATCATATTTAAACAAATGTGCGGCTTGTCTGCTATTTGTTCGGTCATTTATTTTCTTTATAATTTATATTTTCAAAATAAGTTTATCTATTTAAACTAATTCATGAAATTTTTTTATTTATTATATTTATAAAAGAAAGATAAATGTCCGAAAAATCAAAAGACGATGATGACACTGGTCAATATAATCATAAACAAAAGTGTCCAATACACGATATGACTGAACCAGAGGTTTTGGACAGTGAAATTTTATCCGGCGAATCAAACACAATTTCCGGAGATATAATTACAAGCAGGACTTTAATATCACCGAGCTTGGGAAACTCTTTTTCTAGTATGCGATCGGACAAAGTAAGGAAAATTCACCTTACGAAATCGCCAAGATACAGAAGCAGAAATCAAGATAATTTTGTGGGTCCACAAGGGCCTAGGGGTATAAGAGGACCTCCTGGTCCTCAGGGATTAAGAGGGCCGATGGGTCACACTGGAAGACCTGGTCCTGACGGACCAGATGGACCTCTCGGTCCGATCGGGCCACCAGGTCTAAGAGGCTATGTCGGTCCACGCGGTCACACTGGTCCTGCTGGTAGCATGGCATGCGTAGTCTTTAACTATGCGCTAAATAACAACCTTGTCATTAGTGGCGAAAATACGATCGATTCCGTTAATTTTTCTTCAGCCATCGTTGATTGCGCAGCTATATCGAAGGGAAAATTTATCGCCCCTATCGACGGTAAATATAAATTTACAGTAAATATTCAATTCAAATTCGATCCGAAATACTGTCCGCAAAACAAGTTGATTCTTACTTTACTGAAAAACGATAAACCAAAAGTTTCGACATTCGAGACAATACTGAATGACTGTACTCTGTCTGTGCAGTTCAAAGTTTACACAATAAATTACATTTTACATTTATCAGAAGGGCAAACCGTGAAAGTAAAATTTGAAAATCAACATAAACATCCAATTACTTTATTAGATTCAAACTCTTATTTTGAAGGTTACAGGTTAAGTTAAAAAAATTGATAGAAAAATATATTGAGAAAAAGGACTCTATTTGTAGTTATTTTACAAAATCACTAATGGGAAATTTAGCCTCGAAATTCTTTGGCGAAAAAGACATAGATTTCAACGACGACCGGGAATTATTTAATTTTCTCAATAAATATTCAAAAAGTGAAATATTGCGATATATCAGATTTTTAAAAATAAATTCTCTGAATCTTGACGACGATTTTACGGAAAAATTAAAAGATATAGAGTTGGAAAACACACAACTGATACCAATGAGTATCGAGTTTTATAAAAAGGCATTACGGAAAGTGGGAGTTTTTAATAAAATTCCTATGTCAGAAAAAGAGAAGCTCACAAAAAAGAAAATTTATTTTGTAAAACCTAAATTTGAAATTGATCAAGTTAAAGAATCCTTAGATAATCAGAATCATGATTTTGTCGCCATAAATACGAATTTACAATTGATTCGAGAATCAATCGTCGCCATGAAAATGGAAAATATAAACATAGATGAATATAATGCTTCATTTAACAATGTTCTGTTAAAAAGAGATATGCTTGGAATAAACAAAAAAATGTTGAGGGATATGCCAAAATATTTAAAATTAAGATTTATAAATTGTTACAATCGTCTTTTAAATGAAGTGAGTAAGGTACCTAATTTGAGTATCGGCAGAGCTTCTTATATTTACAAGATAAATAAGCATGGTCCAACAAATGATATTAAATCATTTAGACAGGTAGTAACAATTCCAAATGTTGTCAATCAATTTCACAGAATTTTGTCATTGAGATTAAGTAATTATCTTTTATTAAATAAATATATCGATACAACAATTCAAAAAGGAGGGATCATGGGTCAAAAATTTGCAATATTTGAACAATTTTACAAAATTAAAAACATTTTGAAAATCGCCAATGCAAAAAAGAAATCTGTAGCAGTATTATTCTTGGATATTTCGAATGCTTTTGGAAATCTCAATCTTCAAAATCTCTATCAAATTCTCAAGGTTTACAGGGTAGATAATAATTTTATTAAATATTTGCAAACATTTTATAATAATTTCGAATATTATATACCTTATCCGAATGATAAAAATCAGGAAAATCTCGAAAATGAATCTTTTAAATGGAAAAATGGTCTCATTCAAGGATGCTCATTATCACCCCTATTATTCGTCTTGGCACTGAATTATGTTCTGAAGTCCATCGATGACTCTTATAAACAAAATTTTGGTTTTGATATTGATGGAGTTAATAAAATATTATTGACTGCCTTCGTCGATGATATTTGCATCATTACCAAAGATGTCATTTCTCTAGAATTCATATATGATAAGTTAGAAGAATTATTAAAACCATTAGGCTTACCGATCAATAAGGATAAATGTGCCATAATGGTTAACAATGATAATTATAATGTGGCGGGAAGCTTGAGTGCAATACAAAAAGTAAATGTATTCAAATATCTCGGAGAATATTTGGCAAGCGATGGCTCGTCCACGGAATCTTATGTGCAATTTTTGAAACACGTAACGAGAAGACTGCTAGTTCTAGATTCAAAGAATTATACCAATGACCAAAAAATGTATATTTTTAATGCTATGATTTTACCTTGGATTCAGAGAAAAACAATGGCTATGTATGATCTAGAAAGAACGAGAAGATTAAAAATAGTTTCCATATTGAAATCTTATCTTGAGAAGTGGAGTAATGACGTAAACGTGGATATATTTACGAATATCAATCAAGTTCTCAGCGTATCCGATGATACAGTTATTAATAACGTGAAATTTAGTAATGAAGATATAGATCATGAATTAGAACAAGATATAGATATCGCCAATTTCGTGATGAAAGATAGTCATATCAGAATCGAATACAGTCAAATCGACAACGATTTTGAGCTCGATATGCAGTTAGAAAATTACGATGAAATTATCGATTGTGATGAAAGTGACTTTCAATAATGCTACGCGTTATCTCGTTCACGCTCGACTCATTATATTCGTTTACTCCGACCTCCAGAGGTCGTGAGCAAGTGAACTCCGTTCACTCGCAAAAACTTTGCTTTTGCCAAACTTCCCCGAACTTTTTTGGGAGTTTGATAATGCGCAGCATTATCGGGCACTAGCGAGGTGAGCTTTAGCTCACTCTCATTGCATTCGTTTGCTTTGACCTCTAGAGGTCGAGAGCAAGTGAACGTTGTTTACTGAGCGGAGCTCGGCGATGCTTTGCATTGCGCAAAAGCAACGCTTTTGCCAGGTGGGGCGCAATTGTAGTACCTTAAGGAAAAAGTATGTTAGTTTCCGAAAATAGAATTGGTTTCTTGAATGATGAAAAGATTATCTCCGTCACATAAATCCTTTTTTTATCACACATGCACACACTTCCTGTGTTTCGCTTACGCTCAGCAACGCTTTGCTTGTCCGCCTTTGCCAGCGCCTTAGGCGCATAAAGTACGAAATCCTTTTCTTATCAGATATTAATGCCACGCGATGGAACAATGCTTGAAATCAATTGCATTAATCTCAATAATTCCATGCAAATAGTTCCAACGCATGGTTCCTTCGCGCTCTGCTCGGCAAAAGCTTTACTTTTGCGCAATGCGCAGCATTGCCGAGCGTCATCGAGATAATGCGCAGCATTATTGAAAAATTGATTTTTTAAATAAATAGAATTATTTTTTAGTCAAATTTGGAGCAGATTATATTATTAGAAATTTTTAAACACTGGTATACGAAAATAATATAGAAAAATGAATATCCTATAATTCAGAAAATTGTTCTTACTTGAATAAGTAGACATTAGGATGTTTGAATAAATCTTTTTCTTATTTATTATTAGCATTTACAGAATTCAGTCAAATTCCATGGATTAATCGAATGCTGTCATGAGAAAAAGTTTAATCTAAGAAAAAAATATCTACTGGTTCACCTCGATTAAAGTAAAAAGCAAAAAGTAAAAGTAGGAAGAATAATCAAAATAATTAATTAATTTTACGTTTTCTGATAAAAACAAGAACATTCGATTGAATTACTAATGCAAACATGTGTCACAAGAGAATGTAGGATTAGAACTTCGTCAGAGAGTTATCCCAGATATCTTACCGAGCAAAACGAAGTTGGGAAAAATTTATTTATTGCGCCTATAAAATTGAATATTCAAATCAATAAAATAAAGTAATTATTACAATCATTTTATCTTATGAATAATTTAAAAAAAATATTGGCTCCCGAAGAGCTTAGAAATCTGGAGAATGTCAAAGAGTATTTAAAATTTTCATTTAAGAGGAGAAGAACAAAAAAAGATTATAAGGTCTATATTAATATAGCAAAAATTTTTGACTATCAGCCAGAATTAATTAAAGAATTATTGGATAACATTCCAAAGTTGGGATATTATAAGGATTATTTTCATATTTTATGTTTTTCTCGAAATAAAGAATTGAAAACATATATTTATGATCTTGTTTTTGAACAAATGTCCCAAGATATCAAAAATATCAAGATAAACAAAAAAATTTCTACATTAGGCAAATGGTTACCTAAAGAGGGTTCCAAAATAGATAAGAGAACTAATTTTGTGAGAGAATTTTCCGTCATACTCTTCCCCGAGTTCGCAATAGCTTCGGCGATGAAAAGATATAGGCTACTAAAAACGATGTTTAATAAAAAATTAAATACCTTAGAAGCCAAAATGTGCGCAAAAGATTATAACATTGATTATGAAAAAGTTTCGCCGAATGCCCTAAGAAATAATATTCATAATTTGATAAAACACGAAGAATGCAAGAAAGATCTGGAAGATTTCCGATATCGATCTTTATTAAAGTTAGATTTGGAACATTTCGTCAGTGCATGTTTTGTCAATAATGTGATCGAAGAAAAACGACTCTATGAAGAAATATGGAAAAAAAACATGAGCAAGTATTTACATGAAATTCCTTATCTTAGTAAATTTATAAAAGATGCTGTGATAATCATAGATTTATCCAATAAGGTTTTTAAATATGAATTTCATAACTTTACGATTGGTGTTGCGCTTTTGGCGGATAGCATATCTCTACTCAAAAACAAAATTTTCATTTCAGATGACTCAATCAAATTAGAGGGAAATTTAAATGAAAAAATCAATACTTTGATGAATTACTGTGGGCCTATTAGTGAGATTGATTTTAGAGATTATTATAATAAAATAATTGTTGATAATGATCAAATCAAAAATGTTTTGATTGTATCCTGTTGTGAGTTGACTAATTTCAAAAATATAAACTTCTTGGGAGAAAAGAAAATAAATTTGATGCAAATACGACTGAAAGAAAACAAGACATTTGATATCATACATTATAATGGTGATAAAATTAGAACATTTTCTAAATTTAATAACCATGACCAAATTCAAACAGTCAAACAGCGTATCATTGAGGAAATTTTAGAGAAATATAAATCTAGAAATATATTTGTAATCAGTCTAATTCCATTTAGTTTCTTGATACTTGTTTTAGCCTATATTGGCTTTACTATAATTTATGGGATTTCTGGGATTTCTGGGATTTCTGGGATTCCCGGTTTCTGGATAGATTCGTAAATTATTTTATCATATTAAATATATAAAAATAATGTTAAGAGATAAAAATAATTTGGAAGACTATTTGAAAAATACTGAAAATTTGACAGATTTGGTAATAAATAAAAGATTTTCCACAAAACTTCTATTCGATGGGCAAAAGATAATAAATCAAGTGACTGACACTAAACAATTGATACAGCCAACCAAAGAATTTAAAGGAGTGTGCACGGATTTGATTGTGAATGATTTTCTGAAAACACCTGACCAAATCAAACAATTTATAAAATTAATTATAGAGACCTTCGAAAAAGCTATTTCTTATTATGAACAAAAAAAGGGACTTGAACAAAATTCTATCATTATTTTATACAAAGGAGGCAATATCCTAAGATTTGTTGCGAGCGAATCTATGAGAGCGTTACCTAAAACTGCATCGGATAAAATCATCGACTATTATAAACCTTATTTCAAGCGTTCTGATGCTGATTTTGTCATTTACATAAATCCAAAATTACATAATTTCGATGATATTATTGAAGATATAACAAACTTATCTTTTTTGTTACAAAATCAAATTCGAAATGTATTTTTGCAAAATATGGACAAATATTTTGAATATTACCGACTGTCAGTAAAAGAAAGAGAAAAAATATTGAATCAAGTACTCAAAAAATTAAATGAAACTGAAACTGTAAAAGAAAAAATGTTTGGTTTCGACGGTAAATTTAGTAATTTTATTTTCAACAACATAAAAGTTGGCACAGATAATTTTGAAAAATTGGATTTTATAAGCAAAAGAGATTTTGAAATTGGATTTGAGAATCCGACGGGTGATGGAATAAAGTATACATACACGGTTGACTTATTACCGATACATTTGGTCAATCCAGCCAGTAGTAGTTATAATGATTTGAAATTTATTATCGACAGGCAAATTCCAATTTATGATCAAAAAATAAATAGTGAGTTATTTATGAGTGTTAATAAAACTTTAAAATTTAAAGATCCTGCAAAGCTATTAACCTCATTTCGTCTTACAAGAACCAAAATAACATTCGGTGCCACATTTGAATACTTTGAATACGAGATAAAAGAGAAAATCACTAAATATTTAAAATTAGATGGAGAATTAATGGATGTGAGTATCGTTGATAAGGCAGATAGTGGTCTCGAACATTTTTACACAAATTCAGAGAGATTTGTCGCAAATTATAGTATCGGTACTGATGCAGACAAATTTAATTTTAAGGCCTATTCTCTGGAATACTTAATTGAAGATTTGGAGTATATTCTGTTTGATGAAGTGGACTTTCCTTGGACGGACACAAAATATGAGAAAAGAATCAGGAGACTATTATATATGTATTTCATCGTGCTGTTGATCAATCCCAAAATAAACAACAAAATCAGGATCGAATACTTAACATTTATTAAAATAAATATAACAGACAAAATAGCTGAAATATTTAAAACAGATAGTGAAGCTACAAAGGGCAGAATTAAAAAAGAATTACTGAAAAATATTACACATTTTCTTCGACCTGAAATTAGTAAAGATAAAGAAGAAAAAAAGTATCCATTCAGAGAACTAGTAAAAAATATAGCCCGCACTCTATTAAATATCAAAGCAGAAAATTTAGATAAATTTAAAAATTACGATGATATTTTATCAGAAAATTTGATTTTGATGATTGAGGCTTTAAATGACTATGAACAATTTATTAAAAATGATGGTACCTTTAAAAGAACTTCTTTATATGAGGGAAAGGCCCTAGGTGGAGGTAAGGATTATTATTCTAAATACTTGAAATATAAATCGAGATATTACAATTTATAGCGAGATTTCAATTTATGGCAATATTATTTTATTTGTTAAATTATATATAAATAATGCCGACGGAAAATAATGATGAAACAATAAACAAATTAGTGAATTTGGTCATTGATAAGAAATTTTCGACCGAAATGCTTTATGAAGGAGAGGCATTGATCCAAAAAAGGGAAGAGGAAATAACCGAACCAAATAAGGAACTAAACGGCATATGCACCGATTTTATTGTAAATGAATTTTTAAAAACGAGTGACCAAGTGAAAACTTTTATTAAATTGATATATCAAACTTTCGAAAAAGGTATAACTGTTTATATAAAAACGAAACACATGCAAGACAATTCGATTTTTTTTGTTTATAAAGGCGGTAATATTTTAAGATTTGTCGCGACAGAATCGATTAAGGAAATTCCTAAAATTGTATCTGATCCCATGATTGATTTTTATAAGGATTCTTTTAAGAAGTCCGACGCCGATTTCTCTATATACATTGATCCGCATTTGAAGGAATTTGACGAAGTGCTTTGTGATATGACACAATTAGCCTATCTTCTGCAAAATTATATTCGAAATCAATTTGTGAAGGATATGATCAAGTATTTCGAATTTTATAAACTCAACATTAAAGAGAAGGAAAAATTAATCTCTGATTTACTTAAGAAATTAAACGAAACAGATACGATAAAAAATCATTCTTTTGATTTCAATGGTAAATTTACCAGTATCAATTTGGATAATATCAAATCAGGTATTGGCAATTTAGAAGAATTCATTTATATTCCTCGTAGTGATTTCGAGATGCAATATACCGACGAAAAAAAAGCATGTACTTCATTGATAAACTTAAAAACAATAAACATGCTAGATGAACAAAAATACAGTCAATTAAAATTTTTAATTGATCATCAAAAGGAGCTTTATAAAAATAAACAAAGGACTGAGTTGTATATTAGTTCTAATCGAACGCTAACTTTTCGTAAAGCGGCCAATCAATTAGCGTCTTTTAATTTGGTTAGGACTAAGGTATCTTTCAATGTCAATTTCGAATACGCTAAAAAAGATAACGTTTATAATTTTGTCCAGTTATTGAAATTGAATGGCGAATTAATCGACGTATCTATTCCCAAAAAAGATGATTCCACTATTTTCCATTTTTTCGAACATTTAGATAAATATCTTGCTGAATTCAAAATTGGAACGGACGAAGATATATTCAAATTCAAGGCTTATTCCCTCGAGTATCTGACTGAAGACTTAGAAAGAATGTTGTTCGATGATGTGGAATATCCTTGGCTCGATGCTAAATATATGAAAAGAATAAAAAGATTATTATACATGTATTTCATAATTCTCCTAACTAACCCCAAACTCGATAATAAAAAAAGAATAAGTTATTTAAATTGTATAAAGGATGCAATATTTGGAAAATTACAAAATATAATAAAGTTACAAAACTTTAATAAAAATGCTCAAGATGAACTACTAATTACTATCAAAGATTTCTTACAATCAGATATTAGCAGACTAATTCCGAATTCGGGATCTTGTGAGGCAGTAAGCTTTGTTTTAAATGACAGAAATGCAAAAATACATCCTATCAGAAAATTGATTATAAATTTAGGTTATATTATACTCAAGGGAGTTAAAGAAAATTTAGTCGAATTAGAAAATTATGTTAAAATCATCCTGGAAAATCTTACTTTAATGATTAAAGCCCTTAAGGATTATGAAAACCTCATACGACAGGATGGAACGATATCTGAAGTAAGTTTATACGAAGCGGCTAATTTATAATTGTCTAAAATAATATTTTGATGTATTTTAATGAACTAAAATCTAATTATAGTGTATGAATGTCAAATAAGAGATCAAGAACGTTATCAAGAAAAGGGGGAAGAAGACGGCAAACTACAAGGAAAACTAAAAAGAAAAGAAAACCGTTAAGAAGACCTTATGGCTATATCAGAAAATTACAGAGAGAAATTAGCCGAAAAATAAGGACTTAACTTACCAAGTTAATAGAGTATCAGGAAAATATTTATTTATCAATTTCTCGTAGTAAGGTTGCAATTCTGCTGTGTCGACTTTACTATCTTCTTTAGTATACAAATCAGAACAACTGAAATTGTAACACAAATCTCTTATTGTGTAATCTTCATCGTTCATTAAATATGAATATGCATTCTCGTGATGCCAGCTATAGAAGGAATGATATCTTATTATTTTAAGAGATTCCCTGGGCAACAAACATTTGTTATTTTGACATACGGAAAAAAAATAAAAATCATGCGAGAAGCTCATAATTATTTTGTCCAGGCCTATATTTTCTTCGTAAATTCCTAATTTGGTATTATATTTCGGATCATAATAATCGGAATTAAGTTGAAAATAATTATAGTAGATTATTTTATTGCTAAATGCACATCCTAACGGATAATTGTCTCCAACTACACTCCACTGGGGCAAGGAGCCGAATTCATCAAGGACTAATACTTTGCCTAAATCGTGAATGAGACCGATCAAATGCAGATCGTCTTGTTCCGGATATAATTTTCTCATTCCCTCGGCTGTCTGGTAAGCGTGATTCATTTGTGACACTGTAATATCTGGATCACTATCATCAATGATATTATCCAATTTTTGAATTGCTTGCCATATACTCATTTTGCAAATATCATGATTGGTGCAATATTTGTTAATTTTATTTAATGCATGATCATAAGTTTGATTCTGATGATTCAGTTTGTAAGTTAAAGAAACATTACGTTCTGAGTCTTCATATTCTTTATAGTTTCTAAAATCGTCATTACTAGTGGACATTATATTATTATAAGATGTTTTTTCTGATCGAATGGCAAGATCTTTTTTGTTTGAATGGCAAGACCATTCAAGACGTAGAAAATTTAAAAAAAGAAAATTTCGAAGACCTTATCGTCTTGAAAATTGTGGGAAGAATTTTTTCTTGATTATAAGTGTATAGCAACTTTAAAAAAAAATCCTATAAAAAAAATGTTCTTATATTTCTCTCTCTCTCTCAAAATTTCCCACACACAAAATTTAGGAATTTTTTAGGAAAAATTTCCCGAAAGTGATACAGTCGGAAATGAAATTCTAGATATATCTTCCACATAATTTCCACACAACAATGTAAAAGTAATAAGGTGACCAACATATTCGAATTGATATTAAAGCGATAAGGTGAACAAATAAGGATTTTTCCTTCCACACTCACCGCTGAAAAGTGATAAGGTAAGCATCCCGATTAAAATTTCCCAATTGATCAACTTGAAAAACATATAAGCGAGAATTTCTAACTAATCGATAAAAAATACTGAAAGAATTTATTTATAGGACAATATTATAAATGTATGATTGCATAAATTGTGGAAAACAATTTAATCATAAAAATGATTATATAAAACATACACAACGAAAAAAACCCTGTGAAAATAATACCGAAAAGATAATAAAAAATTATTCTTGTCCTAATTGCAACCATAATTTTAGTACAGAATGGTACTTAAAAAAACATATTCAAGATTATTGTAGGTTAAAGGTTGTAAACAAATCACACAAGGTTCTGGATGAATCTTTAAAATGTCAATCTTGCAACAAGAAATTTTCGAGAATTGACTCGCTTAATCGTCATATCAATAATTATTGTAACACCGTAGATACAGATATTGTCGCCATGACTGAAAAGACTAGACTTACGAATGAGATAATAAAATTGAAAGAAGAAATGTCCTTATTAAAAAACTATTATCTAGGAAACAGCACGAATAATTATCAGAATAATAATTCGCCATCTCACAACAATAATAGTAATAATAATACTAATTCTAATAACATAAATAATATTCAGAATAATATAACAATTCAACTAAACGCATTTGGAAAAGAGGACAATTCGCATTTAACAGCTGCGGATTACAAATTTGCTTTGAATAAAGGTTTCAAGTCAGTCCAAGAATTGGTAAAATTAATACATTTTAATAACAAGAAACCCGAGAATCATAATGTTTACATTTCAAATATGAAAGATAAATACGCAAATGTATATGATGGGAAAGATTGGATTTTAAAGGAGAAAACCGATGTTCTCGATGACTTGTATACAACTAAGAAAGATATATTAGAAGAACGATATAAAGAGCTAGAAACAGAACTACCTAAATATACAAAAGAAAAATTTACAAGATTCATTAATGAAGAACAAGGCCTCGAATCAATCCAGAAACAAGTAAAAAATGAAGTCAAATTAATTCTATATAACACAAGAAAAACACCATTAAAAATTAAATTAGGATAAATTTAGTGATTATCATGGGTCTGAATTATAATTCCCTAAATGAATCCATTTTTTTGGTGATGGTTTCAATTTTAGTATTGAATCATAGGATCAAATTTTTAGATCAAAAAATTGATTTTAATATTACTTTTATATACAGGTTTATATATATTGTCAAAATGTTGAGATATAAAATCGAAAATCCTACAAATCAATGGACAAATTTTACAAAAACTCTAGACAAAAAATCCGGTGAAGAAAACAAAATAAATCAAATTGTAAATAATTTTGTTGTTCAACTCAAAAAAGATGAGGAATGTTTGGGAAATGAACTTCCCGTGAGTGATTGCGGTTTAAATGCACCCAGACTTGGTTCCCATATAGACAAAACCTGTTCACTTGGTAGAAAGATTGCTTTAGTTTTATATCCGATACCAGAAGATCAGGATAATAATAAAGACTTAACTGTTATTAGAAAATGGTCTTATATTAGATATCAGCAACTAATTTCCAGATTAACAAGAATATTCAAAGATCAGATAGAAAAAGAAGAAACTATCAGGAACAAATATAAAGAGGTAAGAAGAACAAATCAAAGAAAATATTTTTGTGAACTTAAGAAGATGCCAGTTTCTGATTTGATAATAAATCCAAAACCCATGCCGGTAGAAATAGCTTCACTGGAAACGTTGAGTCCATTCCTAGAACATTTAAGAGAAAATAAGGAAGTTCTTGAAAATAAATTGATTTTCGAACGTGGTGTTCAATATGACGATGGAAGGATGGACTTATGCAAACAAGTGGTAGGTCCGACGTATATTGGGAAATTGATGGATAGTTTAGTAAATAATTCACACGTCGAACATTTTTTGCTTGGAAATAATATAATTAATTACGAAGGAGCCACGGAAATTAATAAATTCTTGACAAATGAACACATTCCGAAAATCAAGACTTGGTATTTAGCAGGAAACGAAATTGATGACAAAGGCGTAAAACTGATTTGTGAGGCACTCGAAAAAGATAATGATTGTGAGGCACTGTGGTTAAAAAGAAATCCAATCAAAATAGATGGCGCGAAGCATATCGCGAAAATGCTAGAAAATAATGGAAAAATAAAAATTCTCGACTTGCATAACACTGGAATTTTAGACCAAGGTTGTCAATATATATTCGAATCGCTGAAAAAGAATAGAACACTGAGGCATATTTATGTTGATGCTAATGCAATAACACCCGAAGGGATAAAATATGTAGCGAATTATTTTGACTTTTTAGTGGCCAATAATATTAAAGGCATAACAAGTTTGTGGATGGATATAAACAGAATCGACGACGAGGGATGTATTGTGTTAGCTGAATCGCTGAGAAATTACAGGCATTTAAAAAGATTAATTATTGGTTCCAATAGAATAACCGAAAAAGGTACCGAGGTAATATGCGATTCACTTGTTGATCACGAAAAATTGATAGTTCTGGATTTGGGACTTTACAAATCGACAGCGGATCTCGAATCTCTTCCAAATGACATGAAAGATGCCGGGGCCAAACATATAGCCAATTTTCTTCGGAGAAATCGCAGTGTCAAAGTTTTGAACATACTTCATAATGACATATCTGCGAATGGTTTGGAAGAAATAAATAATGCATTACAGACGAATAATACTATACTGTATATTTATTACGAACAATACGGAATCGGAATCCCACAAGAATTAAAAGAAATGATGAAGAGGAAATTAACAGAAAATATACGTAATAATTTAGATATGGATTTTGCGACTTTTATGAATACAAAATTAAGATTTATAAAAGGGTCTGAAAAATTGAAAAATATAGATAGTATTTACCGGAATAATATGTGATTTTTTTATAGTAACTAATGATACCATCTTCGATACCATTTTTAGGTATAGGTACTTATAAACTTGAAGCCGATCAGGCCTACCATATTGTTTTGAATGCCTTAAAATTCGGATATCAACATATCGATACGGCGAGTTTATACAGAAATGAACAAGCTATCGGAAAAGCAATAATCGATAGTGGAATTGAGAGAAAACATATATTTATAACAACCAAAGTTTGGAAAAAAGATATTAAAAAAGGTAAAGAAAATATTATTAAATCAATTCGTACGAGTTTAGAATCCCTGAAGTTAGAATATATCGATCTGATTCTTCTTCATGTTCCAGTTAATAAAAAAATAGTAGAAAGTTGGAAAATCATGGAAGATATATACTTTGGTCGGATTCAGGAATTAAAAAACAAAGTGAGATTCATAGGAGTAAGTAATTATCAAATAGAAGATTTTGAAGTTATTAAAAAAAATTGTCAAATAATGCCTCATGCGAACCAAATAGAGATTTCTCCTTACTTTTATAGAGAGAATTTAATAAATTATTGTAAAAGTAATGGCACTATTGTAATTGCTCATTCAAGTCTCACTAAAGGAATAAAGCTAAATGATCAAAAATTAATAAATATTGCATCGGAATTGGAAATTACACCGGCTATTTTATTGTTGAGTTGGATTTTAGATAAAAAAATAATTGCTATTCCGGGAACTTCAAATATCGAACATCTAAGGGAAAATCTTAAGGCCATAAATATAACACTTACCGCGGATTTAGTTGAAGAACTAAATAATTTTTCCTCGAGATTCGTTTGTTTTCCAAAATATGCTTAAATTCAAAATTAAAAATAAAAAATTTTATATATAATTATTATATACAAAATGGCCGAAGAACCGAGAAAATCCAAATTGATATTTTTACATAAAATTGAGTCGAAGGATATAGAGGGAGGAAAAGCGGTAACACGCGAAGAATATGTAGTTCATGGTCCAAAGGGTTTAGCTTTTAAATATTATTATAAAGATGATAAAACTATAGAGAAATTTTCCGGAAAACAAAATCCTGATGGCGATTTCACGGTAAATACGACAGTGGGGGATAAAAAGGAAACGAGAACATTGTCGAAAGAACAATTATTAAACGAGATTTCCAAAGTAAAACATCTGAAATTTATAGTGGACTATCTGAAATCCCAAAAGGGAGGTGCTCGAAAGAAAGTTACAAGAAAATCTAAAAAAGGTTCTAAAAAAGGTTCTAGAAAAGTGAAGAGATCAAGGAGCTTAAATCTAGTTTCAAAAATGAAGAAAACGCAGGGGTTTTGTTAATTTCGGCGATAAAAAACTTATTGGGAATAAAATATTCTGTATCTATATTATAAATAAATAATGGATATAGAATATGCGATTTTATATACAAAATGTGATAATGATCCGTCGAATCAATATCAAATAAAACTGGTCACTCAATCGGCGGAACAGTGGTCTGAAGGAAAAATAAAAACCATACCTATGGATCCAAACAAAATAATATTGGTTTTAGTGGGGCCAAGAACAGTTATGGAATATTACAGTGGTCCAAATTTCACGGGCACAAAAACGACAATTGCGAATCCGAGTAATACGAAGGACATAGTTAAAAAGTTAAATTGTACAAGCCTGAAAAAATATTATGGATCTTTGAGATCCTTCATATTGATGACATATGACTATTATGACAGACAATTTAAGACTGCATATTGTCGTTCTGATAGGGATTGTAAGCAATTCGAATTATGTATGTGTCCAGATGGAAAGACACATCCTTCACATTGTCCATTGGCAAAAAGGAGATGTATGAGCAATTATTATTTCGCGACCGAAGGACCCATACAAATGAGACCGAATGATCAGGTGGAACCGAATTGTTTGGGGGAAGAATTAGCAAATTATAAACAAAATCAGATCAGTTATGATCTTTTAAATTGGACAGGGACAAAATGTCAGAGTAAAGCAGAAAGAATTGCTCGAGAACAGTGCAAAAATAATTTTGGGATGAAAAAACATTTGAACAATAACATTTCTCTCGATTGTTCTCCCTTACAATGTCATCAAGAAGTGGAACCTTTTTCGCAGAAATATGAAAAATACAGAGAAGAGCCATTCATAATTACAAGTATAATACTGCTAATTATCATCTTTCTTTTAATAAGTTGCAAAATTGTTATTTAAAGATATCAAAAAAATTTTTAATAATAACTCATAAGATCACCCGTTTGAATAATATCAAATTGAAAAATAGTAGCCGAATTTCTATCTTTCGTCCAATTTAATCGTATAGAATTTGCAATTTGTGAATAATTAACATAAACCACATTGTTTGAATTCATATAGAAATGTGGGCTCACATGATCCAAACCATAGCCGGTATAACCAAATAATATAAATTTATTTCTGGTAATGTAATATAACCAAAGAACTAATGGTTGTTTATAACCGAAATCTCCACACTTCAAGTAATCAAAATACAATTTCCCTGTATTTGGATCTCCGAAAAGCCAAAGATTTCTATTCTTAATTTTGATGTAGGTCAATGGATCTCCCTTTGAGAATTGAACAGGAAGATAAGTTCCATCTGTACCAGGAATAGGATAATGATCATATAATTCATTGGTGTAAAATGTGTTATATTGTTTAAAAAAATATTTAAAAAATTCTATCTTTAAATCTTTTACTTTATAACTATAATTGGACATGTGTTATAATAAATAAAAAAAGAAAATATCAAAAGAAGAATTTAATTTTCTTCATCATCACTAATAGGCTCATTATCCAGTTTTTCTTGCTCAGCTATCCTATTATTTATTTCTTCCAATTGTCCCTCAACTTTCAATATTTTTTCTTGCATGAAAGTAACTCTCTTAGTTAGTTTCGTTCTATCTTCTGGACTAATATAGCAATCTGTGCCAGTTAAGCGCTTTTCTATGTTCGAAAGGATTTTTTTAAGTTTACAAATTTTTTTAATTTTATTGATTCTATTATCAGGTTTATCTTCTTTGATATCTACTCTTGGGACAATGAAGCGACTCGGTTCTGGCGTATTAAAATATGTTACTTCAACTTCCCTCTCACAAAATCTCTTATAACAGCTTAGAACAGAGGCTCTCTTGCGATCTCTGTAATACTGCCAAACAAGATCCCACTTAACTCTTCCTAATTTTGTAATTTTTTTCGCATATATGTCCTTGACAAATTGGCCGGATAATGGGTCTCTTGTATTTTTAATGAAAGTTTGATTCTTAATAACTTTGTTACCTATCATGACGACATTTTTCTTTTTTCTCTTTTCTGCTTCATTTATTGCATCGAACATTTCCCTATATTTCCCTGTAATTAATTTGTGATCCTTTGGAGCCCCATTTTCATCAAGGGACACTTGATTTTGGGGCTTTTCCGAGATATTCAGTTCATTTTTTGGCGAATCAGGTGGCTTTTTATCAGGTTTTAAAATATTTCTTGGAGGATATTTAGCTAATTTCTTTAGTTTATTTTTCTCTTGTCTGATTTTCAGCTTCTCTTGTTTCTCCCAGTTTTTCTTTGCCTTTCTCTCTTTAATCTGTTTTTTTAATAGTTTTCTTTTTTCCGGATCATATTTGTCAGTATTCTTAATTCTTTTTGGGGGCGGGGTTCTGACTTTTCTCTGAACTTCCGATTCTAACTTTTTATATGGCAAGTAAACTCTGTTGGCTAAATAAGCCTGTCGAGATTGTCGATATTTGGCCGGATTTTCTTCGATTACATTTTGTTGATTCACCATGCCATCATCATAATTGTCGGACTTATTTGAATCAAAATTATAATTATTTCGATGATTACTCTGGTAACTATTTTGGTAATTATTTCGGTAATTATCTTTCTGGGCGCCGTATTTATTATGATAAGAATTGGTATTTTGATAAGAATTGGTATTTTGATAAGAACTAGAATGATAATTCGGGTTTTGATTTTGTCGGGTACGATATGAATTTTGATAATAATTTAACTCAGATTGATCATAATCATACATGTCATTCATTTGTGATTTAGTTTTTAAATGAACTAATTGTGAATATACATTAATAATTTCAAATTTTTATATATTTTTAATATTTTTTTAATATTTTAAAGATCATAATATTTGTAGAAACTAACATTTATATAAAGATACCATAATAAATAAATAGTTAATGGATAAACAAGTTAATTTAAATGAACAAGTTAATTTATATGACGACATTGATCAAGAAAATATTCTGAAAAAGAAAGAGTGTTTACTTCTCGATATTATCAAAATAAGAATTTATTGCTGGAACTGGAAGTCAAAAAGTATAATAACATTGAATCAGTTGAAATATACATGAAATGGAAAATGTTTCTAGAAGCGGTTGGATCACTCGGAAGCACCATAAAAAATCCAATGAAAACGAAGGGAGTAATCAAGATATTGTATTGTCTATTAAGCGACAATTACCAGATTGAAAGGCTTAGTAAAGCCAAAAGCCCTATAGAGTTTTACAATCCAATTATTGATAAGCTACATAAACTGGTGGTTATAAATGAGCAGAGAATATTCAAATTGAAGAAATTGAGTCTGGTCGATTCGCTGATTATTTTTGATTGTAAAAATATGAACAATTATAAAATATATGAAATTTATGAACCCGCACGTCTAAAAAAGATATATGGGAATAGAGTACGTATTGAAGAATTGATAAAAGATATAAAGATAGAACCAATTTTTATTGGCGACGTGAACGAGTTAGAAAATAATTTTAAAATATTATCATATCCTAATTTTAAACAGAATAAAAAAGTGTACCTAACGAAAATTGTGAAAGAACTCAAAAACTATGCTCTGACAGAAAAAAAATACAAAAATCTTATGCCGAATTTTACACTATTTACAAATCTATGTCTAATTTGGCAACGTTCATATCACCAACGGATAGCATCGGAACTTGATCATATTCGCCATCGGTTAAATCAGTGTCTAATTAAAAGAAGAAGATCCTTCCAGGTCGTCTTTATAATATTGACATTATTCAAGGCCTTCAAAAGCGCCCAGGTTAACGCACCATCGTAAGTACCGCTAATATAGGCATCGGCGCTTGTCTGATTATCTTTGCATCCACTGATTAATAAGCAGTCAGCACTTTGTTTATCAAAAGGTTCAATCGTTTGGAAAAGATCGTCTTTTTTGTACAAATATGGCAAATCTAATGCACTGCCTGAATGGCAACAATCAAAAAATGCCCGTAATTTACTTCCTCGCGGCATCTGGTTTACCAATGTTTCTTTTAATTCATCATCGGTAATAAATCCAGCATCACCATGAAAATGATAAAAATCACAAGGGCAAATGGCATCGTCTTCGCCAGGCCTTTCAGTATTATGATCAGCATCCCCATTTAAGCATGGAACTTGAGTTCCATGACCCGAGTAATGAATGAATAATTCATCACCAGGTTTCGTTAATTGTACAAATTCTTTAAAAATAGTCAGCATGTTTTGTTTCGTCGGCTTTAGATGATCGGCCTGATCATCCGATAATAGCTTCATATTGTCCAATTTGTAACCGAATTTTTGAATCAAAAGATCTTTGACATTATGAATGTCGTTGATACAGCCATTTAAGGAATAATCAGATCCAGTATAATTAATTCCAATCAATAATGCTCTCTTTACACCAGTCGCCGCCGGGAATAATTGTGAAGGCTCTGGCCCGCCAGTTTGATGTGATAGATCGCGAGTTTTGATGTAGTTTCTTTTTTTGTGATTGCTATGAATTTCTTGATTATGAGGATGATCTTGATGTTGTTTTCCTAAATGAACTTGAGAATAGCCAGACATTAAATAATTATATTATAGAAAAATATTGAATCAAAATGAACTCATTTGATAAAGATCATTTTATAAAAATTGCTTCAGGTTGATCATTAATTTTTTTGCATCGAGGATAGCTTCCAAATCACGATCCACATTATTGAAATAAACATAGGCTCTGTCGAAACCACCCTTAAATTTTTTAATAAAATTAGCAATTTTTTTTAGTTTATTATCAGAATAAGAGCCAAAGTAAATTCCCTTTGTGCCGTGTAATCGAAAATACAAAATATCCGAGCAATAAATAAATTTTTCAAAAAATGGAAGATTTAACTTATTGTTTTCGAGTATATTTATTTCTCTAACCCCATTGGGAATAACAAATGCCCATTTGTTTAATTTGAATAAATTATACATTTCTTCGTTAAAAAAGCTCCTGTTTCTGAACTCAAAAACTAATCTTGTTTTATGATGAATCAAATGATTTCTTCTAATATCCTTTTCAAATAGCAATAATGTTGTAAAACGGTCATAAGTTTTATCATTAAATTTGAAAGATTTTGGAAATTGGAATAGAAAACATCCGATCTTATCTTTAATTGGTTCAAATTTGCTAAAAAATTTTTTTAGAAACTGATAGATATTTCCTAATTTGGCATAATGGGTGATAAATTTATTGACTTTGATCGAAAATAAGAAATTATTCCCACAACAATTACCCCATTTTTTAATCATATTACGTGAAGGTAATCTGTAGAATGTACTATTTATTTCGACAGTATTAAAATCGTGAGAGTATTTTTCCAGAAGCATTTTCGAATTCATATAATAATTTGGGATCCAAGATTTATAATAATAGCCGGAAGTGCCAATAAAAGCTTTCATATAAATAACGAAATATATTATTTACAAATTTTTACAATAAGTCTTAGCGAAAAGTTCTAGTTTACAATTAAACTCATTGGGTAAATATCGAGGTAGATTTTCGTGTATACTCATCTTACAAAAGCGAATGTTATGCTTTTTATCGCACTCCGCAAAATCGAAATAAACGTAAGATTTCAATAATAATAGTTTCGCATGATTGATTTTCTTTCTTAATTTTTTATTTTTTGGATCTGATAAAGTATAATTTAACACTTCTTCGAAATTGTGAAGATTGACATCATCATTGAAAATAATTGTGTCCTGAGAAAATTCTAATTTACCATACAATTTAGATTTTAGCATGTAATCGCCGAGTTTTTCAATATCTTCTGATGAATAAATGGCCCATTGTACAGCATAATTTAATTTTTTAGAATACGTTCGAGCTTTACTCAAATACCAATTTCCTAATTTTGCCAACCATATGACTAGATCATCATGTTTTATGAAAACATCGGGACATTGCAAGAAAGTATACGCCCCGTCATGATAAGATGCTGTGGCTAAAATATAGTCTGATATTTTCGATATTTCGTATAGAGATTCCAATGATCCCATGTAACAAGTATCAAAAATAAATATTTTCGCCTCTGTTTCAATTAAGTATTTACGACATAAATTGAGAAGATCTGTTATTTCCATTAATGGCTTCTTATCATGTCCTATAGTGATACCGTTTGCGTGAGAGCAAACCATTAAGCCATTATATTTTTTTCTCTTTCCCTTGGAAATTACATTCAAAAAATGATCGATGGTGTGATTTTCAAAAATAATTTGTTCGGTATAAGAAGCTTTTTTTTTGAGTTTTGTTTCTGATTTTTATCAATCTGGATTCAATAAATCTTGCGCTTCTTTTTTCTTCTGCAACGAAAATGATATCCATTTTAACATGGTCAATCATTTCAATATTCTTTAAGAAAGGGATCACTTTGTTAACAAAAAATGAAAGCTCTCTCGCATCTCTAGTTCCATAAAGCACGAACCATCGAAATATATCATTCTTCATCTATACTTAAATATGATAAAATTTTTGAACAATTTATATGAAATGTAAATGAAACTGAACCCATGCACAACCTACTATTTGCTCACCGGATTCTCTTCTGCACTCGTATCCGAATCATCACAATTCTCGGAGGAATTGTCAGTATTATACGATTCGTCGTCGAATTTTCCTTCTATCGCTAGTTTCTTTTTGATCAAATTATTGACGACATTAACATCTCCATAAATACCGATAATATGTCTTCTACCGTAAATGTCAAGTGTAGAATTGTCCGGGATATTATTGTGCAACTCTTCTAAATGTTTTATAGATTTTTTGAGTAATTCTATATGATTTAAAATTGATGCTTTATTATCTATACATTTTTCATCAATTTCGATCACAGAGTCTTCAAAATCCTCTCCGGCTTCATAATAAGGTAATTTAACGATAGCTTCTTTGTAATTTTTAATTTCAAAATTTTGATCGGACATAATTCTTCGTATTATCGTTGAATCTTTATTTCTTTATTATAAATAAATCAATTTTTCAATAATGCGGCGCATCATCTCGCCGGCGAGATGCCGAAGTCGTTTTGCTTGGGATTTAACAATGAAAATGAAAAATATATTCGCTTAAAGATTAACTACTATTATAAGAATAATGAATATTATAAATCGCCATAAACCGCTATTGAATTATGATGGTATTTTTAAGAAATCAATTATAATCAAATTGTTCAAGGAGATCAATTCCTACAAACTAGGAACGGATTACGAGGATTCTTCAATTTATAAAATAAATGATTATTTGATAAAATGGGTTATGAGATATATAAAATTTTTTAGAACCAATTTGTGTACTGATGTATTTGTTACTTCATATAATATAATTATAGGGACTTCAAAATTGAAAGACTATATTCTGGAAAGAATAATCAGGTATAACAATTGTTTGAATACTCCCTTCATTTATAAAATTGGTGATGATGTATATATCACGTTTTACAAAAATTTACTGGGTTCAAAGGTAACATCTCATTTGAGTCTGCCCTTTAATATGGAAACTTTAAGATTAATATTAACTAATGAAGGCCTCGATATCGGAAGCGATGCAGAATATGCTTTATTGGGCATAGCTTTGGGGTCGATTTTAGAATTATTAATTTATATTATGTTTAATGATGCTGATGAAACTTTTAAAATGATAACAACCTCTCATGTCCTTGACTGCATCGATATATTAGAATCGTTACTATTGGGAAAAGAGTTTCCGATAAAATATGATATAATGAAAACGAGCAAATCATAAATTTATATCGTGGAGAACCACCGGAATTTGTACAAGATAGGCAAAACCTTTGATTGTTTCAAAATAATCATTCCAATCACCCCCGGCGGTTCCACATCCTATTTTGAATGGCATCGCAACACTTTCCAAATTTTCTATTTTAGCGATTTGATTTAGACATTGTCCAAACCAAAAAAGTCTTTTTTGTTTGGAATCACAAGGATATTTAGAAACGGATGGATAAAATTGCGAATAAGCATTTATAATAAATCGTTTATCAGTACCATCACCCAGTATCTCGATTGTGCCGGGACTACTGTAGGTGTTTTTATTACCGCGAATTCTTTTTTTATAGGTATCAGCATAATCAAATTTATCGAATATTTGTTTTGCTAATATTTTGGCAGTTAGAGAAACACAATTACATTGATGCATAATATATTTTTCTTGTGCATCAAGTAGATCTCCTTTTTGAATGGTTACAAGGTCCATTATTTATTATAAATTAAAAGTAATATTCAACCTTTGAAATTAAAAATCAAAATTTTTTCTAAGAGCTAAAACGTAAAACACCCATACCCTCATCGATTGTGTCCCAATTGATAGCATAAACGAGTATAGTATTTTTATTTTCAGGCAATTTCTCGGTTTCTAATTCTGAAAGAGGATTATTTGTAAAATGTTCTGATCTTAAAATTGCTTGACATACTGGACAATTCGAATGATTAGTTGACCATTCCCGAATGCATATGTCGCAGAACATGTGATCACACTCAGTTTTGAAAGGATTTCTTATATCATCTGAACGGATACTACATAATTGACTCATTTAGGGATAACGAACAGTATATGATTTTTGAAAAGATTAATAATTTTCAATTTTTCACTTAAAAAAATTGAAAGTCGAATCACTTGTTAAATTTTAAAGAAAAGAGGAATTGACAAGGAGATGGCAGAACAATGCGTCACATTTACATCCTTAGATGGCAAAACAAACGTAAAAATACAAATTAAGAATCTAACAAAATACCCTGAATCATTGTTTTGCTATATTTATACAAAAGGCAGGACTGAATCTGTGAAGTTTCCAGTAGCAATTTCGAAGGGAATGGCAAATATACAAAATTTTTATGAACACGGTTTTTGGTTAAATCCACACAAACTAGAAAATCAGATTGCTATAGACGAACCTGGGATAAAAATTGGACATTCTTACGCAAAAAAAGAAGCCGAAAAAATTAAAGAATCCAAATTCGATGAAAAAAAAAAGAAGAATTGATGCGCAGAATATTGAAATGTCATCTAAATATCCAAGGAATCGATACATTTGACCGGCTTTGTGAATTCTATTTGAATCTTCCGTGTGAACCAATAGAAATAGAAACCAAAGATCTAATAGAAGAACAAGATTACTTAAAAAATTATAATAATTATTTTGAAACGGAAACGGAGCGAGATGATTTTCTCCCCTATGATGAACCCGAAGATCTGTCCAACGATGACGATAATGTTGAGGATTATTTCTCTATTTATGAACGGAATGAAAGAAAGTATGAACATGATTAAAATATTTTTTCGACGTGAAGAACGATCAGCGCTGGTGAAATTGCATTGATCTCAAATTTTTTTATTTGATGCGATGAGATCACGGCTGGATTTTCATTTATATGTTTTCCAAGCAATTATTCCAAGCAACACAAAATTTTTCAATATGATTGCTTGAAACCATTGCGTGCCCTGCACTTAGTTCGTAAGTCTTACAACGTTCGGCAACAGCTTTGCTTTTCAACCTTTAAAGGTTGATTTGCGCAATGCACATCATTGCTGAGTAATAGGCTCGGTGAACTTCGTTCACTTGCTCTGCGGATGCAGAGCAAACGAACGTGGTGAGTCGAGCGTTAGCGAGATAATGCGCACCATTATCGAAAAATAAAAAATTGAATTAAAAAGCTTATCTTATACATTATTCTAATTTATTTATCAAAAATGGATTACTTGAAATCAAAACCACTTATTTATGCAAGTCTTGGATTCGTCGGTTGCTATATCATATCAAAAATATGGAATATCAAAAGAAAAAAGAAATACAATAACAACATTAAAGAAGGAGAGATTTATTTGATTGATAGTAATATCGATCATCTATTCAGCGTCCGTGATTTAATTGTGCCAAAAGCAGATGCATTCGACAAACCCCATGAAATCCTAAACTTATTAGACAAGTGCCAGAAGAGAAAGTCATAAAATTAATTATCTCTACGCACGGAGGCAGTTTATCAAATTGTGAAAAGATGCTCAATCAATTATTAAAACATAAAGCAGGTTACGTAGCCTATATTAAAAATGAATGCTATTCTGCCGGAGCTTTGCTAGCTTTGGGTGCCAAGGAACTGGTCATGGACGAAAATTCTTACTTAGAAAGATTAAGATCCACAGATCAGAAGAGAAGGGAAAAGTTATTCGGCGGTAATATACAGTCAACTAACCGAGGAATATCAAAATCATCATACAATATATGAAATAACGGAAAGTAATCAAATAATGAATTATCTAAATGATATTCTAAAAAAAATTTTTAGAGATAATGAAACAATGATGAGGGAAAATAAATGATAAACTGATCAAAAGCGAATATCCACATAATAAAATATTTAATATCGATGAATGCAGAGAACTGGGCATCAAAATAAGAGAACCAACGAACGAAGAAAAATTATATTTTGAAGAGTATTAAAAAATTGATAATTTTTTTATCTGATAAGCTTTGAAGATTTTTATTATTTTCGAAAAGATGCAGACCGACTTAGAGATTACTAACTTCGCAAAGTCCGGTCAAAATCAATGCTTTAAATAAATACTTGAAAGAAATCAACTTTTCGGGCGGAAATTACGCTATCGAGACGATAGATTGCACAAATTGTAAATTACCATCGCAACCAATTAATGAATCGACCTATTCCGCAGCGAAGGAAAGAATAAATTATGCACGTAGAACATTAGAAAATTTGAACTGTTATGAACTGATATTTTCTATAAGAAAACGGAATACTAACGGATAAGCACGACGACTTTTGTGTTGCAATAATCCAACATAAAAATTTACTTTCTTTCGGGAAATCTTTTAACGTTGAAATACCATCGGGATATTTCGAATGAATTGTGCTGCGATCATTCAGCGATTCAGTACAATAAAAAGATAATTGGATATGATACCACGGTTGGCGACATAATCGCTAAAAGTAAAAATGTTGATGGAAAAAATTGGATAAAAGAAATATGCGGAAGAGACAGAGAAGAACAAATAATAAGCGCCTTGATGAATGCTTTTAATGATATGGTAGAGAAAGATGTGAGATCAAAATATCAAATACTTTTGGCCTATAAAAAATATCCGGATTTTCCGAAACTGGGGGTTCTTTTTGAGGATTTGTTTTCTGTTATGAGCGAAGGACCACTACTTAAAAATCTTGTATGCTTATTGAAAGATCAGTATAAATTTGATGATATCGATTATATCGTCGGTCAGAAGCTCGAGGATTTTGTTTAGGATCGATTTTAGCTTACAAACTCGGAATCGGGTTCGTACCGATAAGAAAAGTGGGGAAATTACCAGGAAAAACAATTAAGACGGATTTTGTCAAAGAATATGGATCGGATGTCTTTGAAATTCAGATTGACACGCTAAAGAAAAAAAGTAAGGTATTGATTATCGATGATCTTATCGCTACAGGGGGCAGATATTGCCGCTGCGATTGATCTGCTAAGTAAATCAGAATGCGAAATAGTTGACTGTTGCGTTTTGCGAGAAGTACCAATTTTGAGGAAAATCGCAGAAGAAAAAGTTAAGATGAATTATACCGTTTTATTGACGTGAAAATTTTTATTTATTATAATAATAAGATGGCGGAATCAAATGAAGATATCATTATTATTTTTCCAGAAGAAACAGAAGAAAAAATAATGGATCTTTCCAATTCATTTCAAATAAATCCCAGTAATACGACGAATGCATTCTTGAAATATTGTGAAAAAGAAAGTGAGGCGGTAATCCATGATAAAATAATCGAGACAACTTGTTACAAAGATGAGAAGAAATATAAAAACAAAATGCACGTTTTGGCCTATAAGTTAAAGCATGCCAAGCATATAGGTTATATCATCAAAACAGAGATACCATTTAACTTGACCAACGAGGCAAAAATGGCAAACGTACATCCATTCAGATTAATCAGTAAAAAAATTCAAATTGAGGAAGATAAAAACAATGGCGGAATAATAAGTATAGGCGAGATAGTTCCAGATAATGAAATGACAAGAATGTTACTGGATCACTTGACTGATATGGAAAAATTAAAGGAATATGGAACAACTAAAAAAACCGACACGATAGCCAGGATAATTAAAGCATTGAGTTTATTCTGGGATTAAAAAAAAGTTGAAAAAAGAAGGATATGCTAAACATCTTAAATTTGACAATTAGAATACCCAAAATTGAAACATGTCGGAAGAACTTCTAAAAAAAATCATTGATAACCAGGCGGAAGAAATGAAAAAATTGAGCGCAATGCTAAAAGCCAATAGTGATTCATTATCGAGTATCAGGTTAATTAGCGGTAGGTCAAATCCCGAATTGGCAAAATTGATCTCCGAACATTTAGGAATTAAATTGGTCGAATGTGATCTTGGTGATTTTGGAAATACCGAAGTCAAGATAAAGATCGAAGACAATGTCAGAAATTGTGATGTTGTTATTTTACAAACTGGATCCTATGATAAAGTTCATTCGATCAATGATTATTTAATGGAAACAATGGCGTTGATATCAGCGTGCAAATTATCAAATGCAAAATCAATAACCGTAAATTTGGCATGTTTTCCTTACGCGAGATCTGATAAAAAAGATGCTCCCAGAGTTCCCATTATGGCTAAACTGGTAGCAGATATGTTGCAAACAGCCGGAGCTACCAGAGTAGTATCTGTGGATTTGCATGCAGCGCAAATCCAGGGATTTTTTAACATACCATTTGACAATTTATTTGCGATAAAGGATTTGATATTGTACCTGAATGCGCATCTATTCAAAAATATGAAAACAGAGGAGAGAGATAACAGATATGTTCTAGTGTCTCCAGATGAAGGAGGTGCGAGGAGAGTAAAGAATTTTGCGAATCAATTGAAAATGAATTTCGTGATTTTAGATAAGACGCGAGACTATAGACAACCCGGGGTTGTTCTGAAAAGTATCCTAGTTGGAGACAGAGAGTTAATTAAAGATAAGACCTGTATTATCATTGACGACATGGTGGATACTTGCGGAACGATGGTTTCAGCTGCAAAGGAGCTTAAAAATTATGGTGCCGGGGACGTAATAATCATGGCGACTCATGGAGTTTTTTCAGGGCCCGCATTCGAAAGATTGAATGCTTGCGATCTTATTACAAAAGCGATAGTTACCAATACACTTCCTCAAGCGGCGAACCAGAAGAAGAGTGAGAAACTAGAAGTTGTGGACATCTCTGGCCTATTGGCGGAGGTCATCAAAAGATTACAAACTGGAGAAAGCATTTCAGAATTATTTAACTGAAAAATTTGTTTATATTATAATAATGAACCTTTTCGGGTGCCTGGATATTTTATTTCCAATTTTCTACATATATTATCTTTTATTTTCCGTCACGAACATTAAGGAAGCTACAGGTTTCAGATCATGTTCTTTAACGAAAGACGCGCATGGAAACCGTTTGCGCTCTTTAATTGGTTCTAAATTGATTTTTTTAATCTGTTCGAATAGAATAATACAATATCTATGTGGACCAGAATTTTCTGGAGGAGTTGGCGGTTCGAAGTCCATAATTATATCTTTCGCATCTAAGGAAATATTGATGATGAGCCAATGCAAAAAATATTTGAAAATTGGATCTTTTTTGGAAGGTGCATCGGGATCTACCATCATAAGACAATAAATTTTATTTGGGTCAGGATTGTAATCAATGACAGGTTTAATCTGAACCAAAGACAAAGGAACTCTTGATCCATGAATTATTTTTTTCCCATCAAACAGAACGTGTAATATTTTCATATATATATGATTTTATAAAAATTAAAAATCGAAAAAATTGAAATCGGAAAAATCAGAAAACACCAAAGTTTTATTATGTACAGATCTAATACGATGAATATTTTATTTCTAGATTTTGATGGCATTTTTGTATTCCTAGATATCGTAAGACAATATAAATTGGAAGTAAATGCGGGAATAATGCAATGGTTAGAACGATATTATTCAACAGAAGAAATTTTGACAATAAATATTAAAGATTTAATGATTTTCGTGATTGGCTGCAATGAGAATTATTTAAAAAATATCATAAGATATTGTCGGGATACAAACTCAAAAATAGTCATCACTAGCAGTTGGGGAAATCATCGCTCATTGAACGAATTAAAAACTATCGTGAAAATTTATGATGGTTTGGAAAAACTAATTATAGACAAAGTAAATAGTAAGAATAGAGTGACAGAGGTCGAAAGATATCTGAAGAGAAATAACGTAGATTTTTTTTTGATAGTTGATGATAAAAATGAATTCAACAAAAGATTATTTTCGAAAGTATTTTCAAGAAATTTTCTCCTTTGTGAACAAGGATTTACTGACGATTTTCTTAGAAGGGCAATGCGTAAATACGAGATAAACAATATGTCATCACAAGACAAAAATATCTTGATAAAAAATTGATAAATTTGGGGAATCAGTAAAGACATACCAATTTCGTAAAGCGAAAATGGCCCAAGTTAAACAAGATTATTCTGATTTTGAAGTACAATCACAAAGAAATGAACCTTGTTTTGGTTCATTACTGGGCTGTTTGGGAAGATTTTTTGGATGTTTTTGCACCTCCATTTGTTGCGGATGTTGCTGTTATCCATACAAAACTATACCTCTTGGATCCAAAGGTGTAATTCAGCGATTTGGTCGTCTCAAAAACATTGTCGATGATGGTTTATATTATGTTAATCCTGTAACCGAGACAATGGCCAGCGTCGATATGAGAACGCAATGCTTATTATTGTCATCCCAAACTGTCATGACGAAAGACAATCTTAGTCTGAAAATTGATGGCGATGTCTATTATAAAATAACAAGTGTCAGCAAATCATTATTTTCGATCAGTAAAGTTGAGAAGGCCATCTACGAACGTTCTCATGCGGCATTGAGGAATGTTTTTGGCAAGCATGAGTTACAACAATGTTTAGAAAACAGAGAACAGATAGCAATGGAAATTCAAAAAGACATAGGAATTCAAGTGGAAAATTGGGGAATCATGATAGAAACAATACAAATAAAAGATATAATAGTCCCAGAACAAATCGAAAAATTATTAGCCTCTGCAGCGACAGCAGAAAGGGAAGGCCGGGCCAAAATAATCTCTGCTCAGGCCGACGTCGAAGCTGCAAAGTTAATGAGAGCGGCATCAGACATATTAAATACTCCGGCGGCTATGCAAATAAGATATTTAGAAACGATGTACAAAATGTCGGATAATGACAATTCAAAAGTAATATTTATGCCCAGCGATTATAGGCAAGTTGCTAATACTTTATCATTAAACGAGTTAAATAAGTGAGTGAGCTAAAGCTCATCTCGCTAGCGCTCGATAATGCTGCGCATTATCAAACTCCCAAAAAAGTTCGGGGAAGTTTGGCAAAAGCAAAGCTTTTGCGAGTGAACTCCGTTCACTTGCTCTTCGAGCAAACGGATGCAATCCGTCGAGCGCTAGCGAGATAATGCGTAGCATTATTGAAAAATTGATTTTTAAAATTAAAAATATTTGTTTATTACAAATATTTAAAAAAATTAAGGATGAGTGATCTGGATAGCACAATTTTGAATATCCTTAGGGACATCAATAAAAAATTAAATTTTCATTTTGAAAAGATATACCATCCTGAGAAAAACTATGATCAGATGAATTTCATGCCATCGTTTGCGCCAGAAAGTTCAAGCCGAGAGAAACCAAATATATGTCCCCGAATGGAAATGAATCCAATCAATGTAACACATATTAATTATCCTCTCTTATATCCATCAAATCAACAAATAGTGAACATTTACGGAAATATTAAAGAAAAAGAACAATTGGAGAAAAAAGAAATAATGAGAACAGATGATAAAACTAGAAAAATATTGGCGGGAATTGGGGAAGCAGCAATTGCATTGGCCGCAACTTATGTAACTGCGAAGGATGAATATATAAAGTATTATTTATCCGATATAGAATCGATTTTTAAGAATTTAGATATAATACCAGAAACTTACCATTTGAGAAAGGAATTTTTGGAATTAAAAATCGGTTTTGAAAATTGGAGACAAGTATTTTTGAATAAAACAAAGAAAAATTTTCTGGGAAAAGTGTCATGTTTCGCATCGGCGGCAACGGGAGTCGGCGGTATATTCTTTGCCAGTGGCTTGGTAGTCTCTACCGGGTTTGTGGGTCTAACTGCTTCAGGGTGCTATTTATTATGGAGATATATGAAAAGCGAGTATAGCGATAAAGATCTCTACGAAGATTTGAAAAATAAGTTACAACTATTCGAACAAAAAATTTTCCAATATAGATATCCGAACACACAAGCTTCAGCACCCGTAATATGAAAAAATGCAATAAAAAATTTATTCACATAATATATATGTCTTATTCCATTCGAGAACCACCGAGACCAAATGATTTTGAAAATAAACACATAATAGAAAGAAGAGGAGTTCCGACATGTGCTCATGGAAATATTTATTTATTTGCATCTAGAGAAGGTTTATCCCAAAAAGTGGAAAGTCATAAAAGTATAAAATTTAATAGTGCTGAAAATTTGGTAGGATTAATATGGAATGGTAGCGACACCATAAAAATAATTACAAATGGAATTTATAAAATACAATTCGAAGCAAACTATAAAATAAATGGAAACCCTGTGCAAATCGGTGTACTCGTAAATGAGCGTGTCGCCGATGGTTATCATGGACAATTTTTACCATCACGTATGAGAGATTCAGGTGTGGCTCAAATATCTGGAGAATATTTGTTGTCATTGAAAAAAGATGATAAAATCAGATTAATAAATTCATCCAAGGGAAGTACGATAAAAATAAAAAATGCAGGTCCACGCGATGAGAGAATAGCAAATTTGAGCGTAATAAAAATAAATTGATTGTAAAAATTTAATAAAAATAAATGTTTTAATTTTGTTAAAATATTTATTTATGTATATAAATAAATGTGTTTTAGTTTTCAATCAAGCATTAATGCGTGGTTTTTGGCGATGATACCCGCGGTTTATATGCTCATGCGGAATGATATATATGATAACTGGATTCCTTTGTTGATTTTGGTGATAGCTCAGATTCAGATAATGGAAGCTTTAATATGGGTATCAATCAAAAATAAAGATGACAGGACAAATGAATATGTAACGAGAATATTATGTTATTTACTATGGTCACAACCATTAATGAACTCGGTGATCGGGTATTTTAACACGAAAGAAACCGTGCTAATTTATTTTATTTTTGTTTATACTCTGGCAAATCTTTATAATTATTACACTTCGAAGAGTGACAATTTTGAATCTTTTGTAGGACAAGGAGGACATTTAGTCTGGAATAGAGAAAAGCAAGCGACTATTCTGGGAAACGGTTTTATGATAATATTATACATGATAGGATTACTAGTACCACTATTTTGGCTCAAAAACAAAGCCATGAGTAGTATAACCATTGGCTTTGCGATTGTGACTTTCTTATATGCCCAAATGAGTTTTAAAGAAGCTATGGGTAGTATATGGTGTTATACCGCGGTATTATTATCTTTTATAAGTTTGTTCTTTAACACGAAAAATTCTATTTAATCTTTTATTAGCGAAAAATTGAAAATACATATCCAAGAAATTGATTAGTAACAAAAAGTTAAAACTGGCAAATTATGGAAAAATTTTTTGAGAAATCGAAAGAATTAAGATCTGAAAGAGATCACTATTGGAAACAGCAAGAGATTCTCGATGAAAAAAAATGCAAGAAACGAAAAGAAAAGGCGGAAGCTAATAAAACCATAATTTTTAACAGAAATCCATTGACACATGATGAATTAACGAAATTTGGCGAGAATTTGGACCGCGAATATGAATCTTTATCGAAAAAAGAATTAGATAGAGAATGCAAAAATGAGTTGAGTGTTCCGTATGGCATGTATGAATCTTCGAATTATGTATATTTAGAAGATTTAAATTTAAAAGATTACAATGAAACGGATCTACACATTATACAGTTCGACGAGGATTACAAATACCGATATAAAGAACCCAAGGTAAATTATCATGAAATGGCCGCAGAAAATTGTAAAAATGAATATTTAAGGGCAGTGCAAACAATATTAGCTTTAAACATTAATATTTATGAAGTCAAAAAAGACTTGAGACAATTTAAAAACAGAGGATGGTCGTCATTATGTGGAGGTACAACGCCATATATATTTTACTGTAACAAAAATGATTACAATTTTATAATCGAATTTATTGATGATTGTGATTGTGAACCTGGAATACTTTTGATCAGAGGAGCTGAACAGATAAGTACGGGAGAAACAATAACATTTAATTGTGATTTATACTGTCAAAATTTATCCAAAACAAAATTGCATGATTTTTTGACACTTTTAGAATGTAAATCAGTCCAGGAATATATAGACAAAAGATTTGGACATTTTTTGCAAATACCGGAATTATTAAGGAAAAAAGGCTATAAGATAGAAGCAGACATAAATTTACAAAGGATATACGACAAGAAAGCGATTTCTGTGAATGATGCATTTATGTCTCTTGATTTCATGATCAAAATCGTTTCGGATCAAAATATTTCGAAAAATACCTGCTATTTGATTTTGATGGAGGAACCCAATTACAGGAGTAAAAGTAATGGATTTTATGAGTTATGTATCTGCCAAACAGATTCGGTAGAAAAAATAGCCATGAATCGGATATCATTCAAATATCCTGTAAAATATAATTCAAATTTCGATTTTGATAATTTGGATAAAAAAATAAATAATTATTTTTACTTTTTAAATGACATGTACGGTTATCTCGAAGATGGAGTATATTATAATCATAAATTCATAGAAAGATATTGTCAAGAAATATGGAAATCTCAATCACAAAATTCGAAGATGAGTTTTCATTACAAATTTAATCCGGATCACAATTGCGAGTTAAATATATTACTGATAATTAAGATTGGTAAACCTATCCATAGAATAAATACCAAATTAGATTGTGATTATTCATTCGAATATTATGTCATGAGAATGTTTTATGATAAAGAGAAAGATAATGAAAATTGTTTTCTCACGATTGATGGTCATTATTATTACATAAATCAGAGTTTTGTGGGGTCAGTCAATATCATAGCAGGTGAACTCACGGAAAAACCTAAGATATTTGAAATAGCACCTGAATATAACAGTAAGGGGAAGTTTTCAAAATTATTCGATGAAATAAAGAATTTCATAGAAATAATAACGCAGTAGACATCACTAAAAAAGTTGAAAAAAAAATCTTCTAAATTGTGCATTAGAAATGGTACAGGGCAACAAGGTGTCCCGTACACAAAAATAAAACAGATGAGCGACAAGGAACCGGTGGATTATATTATTCCGGAGTGTGGTTGGCGGATCCAGAATTTCGGATTGAAACGAGAGAACGAATGTGAGGAAACAGTGATGAAAAAAATAAGCGAAAAAAAACAATGTGAAAATTCAACGAAGTGTATTTACCGACTCAATTGTAAATTTTATCATGATAGAGAGAATCTGGAGCAATTTCTATTGGAGCGAAATGGTAAAAAGCAGTCCCAATTTATGCAATTATCGAATTATATAGTTCCGAAAGCATGTTCTTTCCAAGAATTTTATTTTGAAGATAAATTGTATTGCAAGGTAAGTTTCAAGAAAAGATGTGATAATGGCAGGGGATGCGAACATAAATTGCGGTGCATATTTTATCACTCGGTTGAAGAGTTGATCGAATTTAGGAAATTAGCCGAGCATGATGATGCATTTGAAAATAAGCGGATTAGTGAGACTGAAGATACGGAAAATGACGAAAATGATAGCGAAGATGAAGACGAAAATGAAGACGAAAATGAAGAACATGAAAGTGATGCAGCATCGGTGCCCGGACATTTATCTGATCCAACCAGAAAAAATAAATTAGCTGAAGCATGTTAAGTATGGTTAATTGCACAAATTTTATTTATTTAGTAGTTTTTTTCGAATTCAAGAAAATCGATTTTATTTTATTTTAATATAGAAAAGAATGAAAATATGGGATTTAAATGATCTATCAATAACGAAAAATTTTACAGATAATCTACAGACCAATCTTAAAATAGCAAAAAGATTATTTGGTGAAAGATTTCATATCGCTGATGCAAATATTAAAATGCCTGCGTTGTTATATCTTTTGGTAGAACCTCATAATAAAAAATTAAAATATTATAATTTAATTTATGACATTAAAGAACGAAATAATTGGGAATTTCCATTTAAAATAGAATTTCTAGATCGTGAGACATTGGAATTGAACAATAATTGTTATATCGCAAATATTCATAAAACTGAAGAAATCACAGGTACACAGATAGTGACGACGATATTAAAATTATTAAAGTTATTAAAAGTCGAATATATAACGTTGCACGACGGTACAAGAATTGATTGTGGTAAAAGAGAAATAGATTTATCGTTTTTTAAACTTATCGAAAAGGGAATAACTTTTTATCAGAAGTTCGGATTTCGCTTTACGATAAGTGAACATTCTATTCATGAAAGAATGAATTTTGGTAAGACTGAAAATATGGATCAAATACTGTTTTCATATCTCAAAAAATTTAGGAAAATAAAATTAAAATATTATATTAACGCCTATAATGAAATATTGGAAATATTATTCGAAGTTTTGAAGAATCAAGATTATGAAAATATCAAAATATATTTATATCATCCGAAAAGACCCTTTTTAATTAAAAAAGAAGAAACGAGATCAAAGGTGTTAGCACTCATAAATGAAATAGATACGACGTTAAGAATTTTAGTGAAATCTCAAAGGACATATTTGTATGAAATTTTAATAGACCTGTTTTATAAAAAATGCGATGATTATTTAAATATCATGTCCCTTATACTTGAAAATAATACTTTTATCATTACATATAAGAAAAAAAACGTGAAGCTGAAAAATATAGATATTATAAACACATTGTTTTTTATAAGAAATGCCTCTATGTTCCAATTAAAACTTAATTGAGATCAATCATAAATATGATTGTGTATCATGATTGCAAAATTTTAACATACATGTGGAACCCTTTGGTCCCAAATTTAATTCTTTGATAGCTATTTCGTCCATCTCGTGTAAATTCACTTTCTTATAAGCAAAATTACTTTCAATATTTTCAAGTTTGTTCGAAGATACGATCGGAAGTATGTTTAAAGCGGAGACATATCTGAGAACAATCTGAGGAATTGTTGCATTGTATTTTAGGGCAATTTCTTTTAAAATATCATTCTGCAAAATGCTTCCCTTTGCCAGAGCTCTGTAGCCAGTGAGCATTATATCATTATTTTTACAATACTTTACTAATTTCGTGGGTTGATAGAAGGGATGAAATTCGAGAGAAATAATATCAGGTTTACAATTATTACGTATCAGATAATCCAATTGATAAATATCGAAATTGCTAACTCCTATGATTCTATTTGGAAATAAGAATCTTAACTTTTTGAAATGAAATAAATTCTCTTCATTCATTTTAGACGGAGAATGCAATAAAATAGCATCAGGTACCGAACCCAATTCGTCACAATGCTTTTTTGAACTTATTTCTATATCCTGAGCAAAATCCTCCGGATTAAATTTTGTCATGATCAAGGGTTTTTTATAAAAATCTTTGGTGGCGTCAATAGCATTTTTAATTATATCAGCATTTTTATATCCAGTTGCTGTATCCAGAATCTGGTAGCCAGTTTTAATAGCATGAATAATAGCTTCTTGCGACATTTTGTGAGTTCCAAATACCAAATCGAAATTCCTAATCGACATTTTTGAACCCCTATAATCAGATATAATAAAATATAAACGATTTATAATCACAGTTTCAATTTTTAATTTCAACGAACGAAAGTGGAATCGAAATTAAAAATTGAAAATACAATTATAAAGTCAAAAACCCCGTTTAAAAAGGCTAAAGGAAAATATATAATAAAACTAATAACAGAAATGAGGTGCGAACATTGCGGAAAAAGTATGATTGCTAGTGAAGTCATAGAATCGATGCATCCGGCGAGCAGAGATATGAAATTCTGTTCGATAGCTTGTTGTCAAACTTATAAACATGAACATGGCGTAGAGGGGGCAATGACGAGGGAAATATACGAACTAACTGTACGAACCTGTTTTCCCTGGAAATTAAAAAAAAGATAAATAAAATTAAAATAATATGTATAAATAATATTATGTACAAAATACCTATTATATGTATAAATACATATTAGTCGTACTAGTCGCATGCGTATTGACGTTAATTGAATCGACTTCTCTGTACAATATTAAAGAATACAATATCGGCGGTCAACCATTTAATTATTTGCTGGCCGTCGGAGGCTATGCCCTCATTATGCTTATAATGTCAAAAGTGCTAAGTTTCGCAAAATTGGGTATCATAAATCATTTGTGGAATGTCACTGGATCATTGACAATATTCATCGTAGGTTACATTTTTTTCAAAGAGAGTTTAAATAAATATGAATTGATAGGAGCGATATTTTCTTTCATAGGCTTAATATTGATGGGCATTCCAGAATATCAAAAATAAGAATGCAAACAATGTTCGGAAAAACATTAAAAAAAAAATAAAACCTATAATATAAATGAAACCAATAAAGATATTAACAATAAGCTTAAAGTTAACAGGTCCCAGACCTAGTAAAAATGAGATTTTGAGTATTGGATACTGTCTCGGATCGGAGACTGGTGAGATAGAAGTGAAAAAGAGGATATCAATAAAAGTCAAATCACAGGAAAAATTTGATGAAACATATTTTAAAACAGTTTGGTTGAAAAATATAGATAAATTAAAGATACTTATAAGAGAAGGTTATGATGATTCGATGAGCGCTATACAAGAATTTTCGAGGGATCTGGATCAATTTGATGAATTGTATGATTTAAGAATATTAATAAATTCAGATCTGGAAATGTTGTTTATAAATTATTATTTTGATATTTATCTGGATAGAAAACCACTAAATTATATACATAATACAAATAAGTATAGAAAAATTTATGATGTCGAATCATATAATAAGGGAATATTGAGAACATTTAGAGAATCAGAAAACACAGATAAAATTTTGACTGAAAGAAATAAACTCAAAATTGGTTCCCTACAAGATAATTTACCGGACAATGACGCGGAATATATTTATGAGTTACACACACTGTTAACCTACCAATAAATCTCACAAAAAATCATCATAGTTAATAGTTAACTCTTCTCCGATTTTAATATTTTTGTTAGCTATAAAACCGATAAATTCACAACCATTATCAATAATGTCAATATTATTATCATTACTATGATTCATATAAAAAGAGATATCAAGGCTATTAGGACCGTTGAACGGAATACAATATTTTCTATTGTGAGGAGCAATAAAATCAAAAATAATTCTCTTTACGCCGGGAGAGAGCCCGTTAATTTCTTCATCGGAAATTTGGACACAATTATATTTTATACATTTCTTATTAGTGAGCAAAAAAGGATTAGTTCCCTTTGGTATATTTTTAATAGCGATAACTCCGACACCATGTATATTCGATCGACCGATTCTACAATAAACGTCATTTTTCAAATTATCCAACAATAGTTTTTTATACTTGTTCATTAACTATAATAAATATAAAAAATATCAATAAAGTTTTTTCACAGAGAATCAAAAATAAATGCTCTATACAGAATGATCAGAACTAAGAAGTAAAACGTTGAAACGGCGCTCACAAATCCATCACATATAGGAATAAGATCTCTACCATAATGCCAATTCTTTTTGTGATTTATAAATTCACTTACTTTTCCGCTGGCACATTCAAAAATGATTATGACAAAAAGTAAAATTAAAAGCTGCAAAAATAGATTTATCCGGAAAAGATTTCCATAAAAAAAAATGAGGGTAGCTATTACAACGGCCCATCCATAAATATTGAATATCGTAGCACTCAATAGGCATTTATAATTAAAATCTTTCACACAGTGATGATTTTTGCCGCCAATAACTAATTCACTAATGATTCCAGTAACTGAACCAATCAAAAAGGCCTTTGTTAATTTGTCCAATAAAATCATACGTTTTATTAAATTATATATAGACTTATTTTTTGTTTCTCAAATTATTGACGGTAATTTTTAAAACATTATTGTCTTTAACAAAATTATCGTTATCTATTTTCAATCTCTTACTTTCTCTTTCATAAAAATCACAATCTTCTTGTGATCTTTTTCTGTTATTTATTTCAGATTGCCATTTAATATATAACATATTATACTTTGAAGTCGATTGATTATTGGCTTCGAGCAACTTATTATTTATTTCGTTCATATTGAGAATATCATTTTGCAATCTGCTGTTTTCATTTTTTAAAAAGTTTATATCTAACCCATTGTTTATGAGAAGAGAAATTAAATTTTTATTATTATTTTTAATTGCTAAATCCAAGGAACTGTGACCAAAAATATTTGTTGCATCTTTATTTATTTTTCTAAAAATCAATTGTCTAGCTAGTTCCAAATTACCAGCATTGACAGCGATATGCAATAAATTGTTCGCATAGCAATCATTATAGTCGTTAAGATTAATATTGAATTTGTTCAACAGTTCCAATACTCTATCCGTCTGACCATTGAAAACAGCAGAGAATATATCATTTTTCACCTGATTTTTTTCATCGATTGTAATTGTTTTAGATCCCCATAAAAAATTCATAAGATATTGAGAAATAAGAGAACTATATTTTTTTACAGAATATATTTCAACATTTTGAAAATATTGAAAATAGAACAAAAAGATATAAAAAAGAGTTATGAAAAATAAGATGGATCACACAATAGATCAGTTAGATGATTGCGTATATGATTATTTGGTATCTAAAATAAATGATCCAAAATCATTAGTTGAAATATATAACGATATTACTCAGAATCAGGGTCATCGTTGCACAAAATTAAATGATCCGAAAATGAGAGGGATATATAAAAAGAAGTTTGTGGCTACCTGTTACACATTGAATATACATTATGAGAATATATACAAGATATACAAAAATAATAAGTTATATTTAATATTTTCCAGAGAAAATCCAGTCGAAATTTATAAAAAACACATATCCGATTCTTCTGATTTTAAGGAAATGGAAAATATATTTGAACCCACGGATCAATTAGCAATGATAGATCTATTTATGGATGATTTGAAAAATAGGAATTATAAATTTGAAGATTTATTGCTGGAAGACGAAAATACAGTATTTCACATATTAGCAAAATATGATAAAACAGACCAATTCAGAGAAATATCAAAATTTTTTGATTGTAATTTAGACATCAAAAATACATTAGGCAAGACTCCGATAGATATAGCGATTGAAAACAATAATTGCAAAATTTTAACCCAATTTTTGAACTATAAATATGAAAAACAAATACTAAATTTGAACACTCGATTGACCGAAATACAAAGAATGAACAGCAAATTGTTGGAGGAAAAGAATAATTTAGAAAGAGGAAACATAAAGAAAAATCAAATGGGAAACAACATGAAACATTACTTGTTACACATCATCTGCGTTATCATAGTATTGTATGTTCTGATCTAAAAGATTTAAGAAGTTGTCTATATTAAAAATAAAACAACTAAAAATAAAACAACTAAAAATAAAACAACTAAAAATAAAACAATCATGAGAGTAACATTTATAAGACACGCTGAAGCGGAATCAAATGTCAAAAATAATAAACATGAATACACAGTAGGAAATTGCGGATTATCAGATTTCGGAAAGAAACAAGCCAATCACTTAGATTTGTCCTTTGATTTATTGATCATTTCTCCTTTAAGAAGAGCGATTGAAACCTATGTTCATTCAAACATAAAATCACGCAGAACAATAATATGTGATTTGTTTAGGGAGCATAAGAAAAGTCGCGTAAATTTTTTGGAAAATGAATCCTTAATAGAGGAGACCGAAAAAGACTTTATAGACAGAATTTTCAAAGCGGTTGAATACATAAAGAATTTAAAAAAGGAAGATAGTCCTAAAAATGTAGGAATAATCGGGCACGCAAATTTTATTTGGAATTACACCAGATTGATAATTAACAAACCAATATTACTCAGGAATACGGAATACATTTCTCTCGACATGTGATATTTTAGAGCAAAAAAAAAATTTTGAGAATATATATATTATGGTCCTAGTAAAAGTTGCCAAAATAAATCTTCAGGCAGGTATACAAGACATGTATACAATATATTCGCGAATATTGGGGGAGTCGTGGGTTAGATTTTATATAAAAACAGATTTTTGCAGAATCCCAGTGTACACAGAATCATTCAATGATACAGACAGACTAACAGAGGGAGCGACTCTATATTTGGTGGAAGCCAATAATAGAAGAATTGTATACGATGAAAATTATGAAGTGGGAAACATAAAATATTTATATGTAAGGGATTTCGTGGAATTTGTTCTCGGCAGATACAAATATAGGATCTTATAGTGAGCTGACGCTCACCTCGCTGGCGCTCGGCACTTACTTCCTAAGTCTCACTACATTCGGCAAAAGCGTTTCTTTTGCGCGATGCTTTGCATTGCTGAGCTCTGCTCAGTGAACAAAGTTCACTTGCTCGTCGAACTCTGGAGGTTGGAGCAAACGAATGCAAAGTGAGCTGATGCTCACCTCGCTAACGCTCGATAATGCTGCGCATTCTCAAACTCCCAAAAAAGTTCGGGGAAGTTTGGCTAAAGCAAAGCTTTTGCTGAGCCTACGGCTCAGTGAACTTTGTTCACTTGCTCGCAGAGCAAACGAATGCAAAGTGAGCTGATGCTCACCTCGCTAACGCTCGATAATGCTGCGCATTCTCAAACTCCCAAAAAAGTTCGAGGAAGTTTGGCAAAAGCAAAGCTTTTGCTGAGCCGAAGGCTCTGTGAACTTCGTTCACTTGCTCGCAGAGCAAACGAATGCAATGAGTCGAGCATTACTGCGAGATAATGCGCAGCATTATTATGAGTCGAGCGTTACGGCGAGATAATGCGCAGCATTATTATGAATCGAGCATTACTGCGAGATAATGCGCAGCATTATTATGAATCGAGCATTACTGCGAGATAATGCGCAGCATTATTATGAGTCGAGCGTGGGCGAGATAATACGCAGTATTATTGAAAAATTGATTTTCAAATTGTAAGATATGTAAATTAAGAATTTGAAAATACTAAATACCAAATACACGAGCTAAAATGGAGACCATCGGAATTCATAGCCATGTTCTGAATTCTCATCCTTTCGTTCAGGACCATACGACCATTGTGGCAAAACCAATTCATATTCTGTCAACACCGTCTGAACTAAATCATTTCCAACCCACTCACATTTTTCACGATAGCCATCAATTCCCGACGGGAATGCACACATCTAAAATGGTAATAAAGGCAGCTATGCCTGATGGAAATATTAATTTTAATGCAAACAATAATGGATACAAAGCCGATGCGACAATAACTCATTCGACGGATAATGGTGGCAACTTGAATGCGCACGCTTCGGGATCTGGTGATTGGCACGGGCATAATACTTATTCCGGGGGTTTGACTTATAAAGGTGATTCTGGATTTTCGATTGGCGGTAATATGAGTCATGGTCCTTCTGGAAATTCTTATGGAATAAGTGGTGGAATTGTCTGGTGATAAATTTTTTTTATTCAAAAAATTGAAACTTAAAATAAAAACAAATTACATGCAATGTTCGTGTTAAACGATTTCTTGTAGAAAGAATGTTGGAGCCCTTCAGTTTGACTGTAGCAATTATTGGACTTATTTCGAGTTCATTAATTATATTTGTTTTAGGTTTCACAATTATAAAAAATGGAAAGGATGTTACGGAATCGCTTGTTCAATGCATGAGAGATCGGAAAAATAAAAGTGAGACGATACCTAAATTAGATTTGAATGGATTCATTTCAAGTACATTCATTTCAGTGTGTTCATTATTTGACGAATACAAGAAAAAAATAAATTGTAAAGAATGGGTGTTAATAACAATTTGTGATTCGAAAGGACAACCAAAAACTTTCAATGTCCCGAAACCAGGGAAACTAATAGAATTGGAGCTAAAGGATAAGATTTACATAAGTGTATTGATATTAGGGGCAATGAATCTAGAAGGAGTAACAATCAACGGATTCAAAGTGTATTATAAAAAAGATAACAACTTCAGAGTTTTCATAGAAGGATTAAAATACATAAGTGATGAAGAGAAAAATAGAATATTAGGCAAGACTCAGAACGAAAAAAAAACTGAGAAATTTGTAGACAATTCTATGGAGAATGGATTAATGATGCAGGGATTGTTGAATGATTCTAGGAAGACAAGATGAATTCCCGATAAGATATATATTATGTATATTTATAATATATGCAAGACAAGAATTTTGTTTATAAGAATTTCGATAACAGTTACGAAATGGAGCCAGAGAAGAATTTCTTTCCGGAGACTTTAGAGCAAATTGTAGAAATCGTAAAAAATAATCAGAATAAAAAAATTCGCATTTCCGGGAGCATTCACGTCTTTAATGATATGTCTATTTGTGATGAAATAATGGTAATAATGTCAAAAATGAACAAAATACTAAAAATAAATAAACAAAAAAAAACAGTATCGGTTGAACCTGGCATTTTACTTTATATATTCGTTCAGGAATTAGAGAAAAATGATCTCGCTATGCATGTCTTACCAATAGGCATGCATCAATCACTGGCGGGAGTCTTAAGCACTTCAACACATGGTTCTAGAATAGATACCGGTTCTTTTGCCGAGGCTGTCTTAAAAATCAAGTTAGTTCTTCATAATGGAGAAGTCCGAAAAATTCGAAAAGGAGACGACTTATTTCCGGCAATAACTGTATCATTGGGGACAATAGGAATAATATGTGCAATAAAGTTACAATGCGAGGATTTATATTTTGCAAAAGAAATTAAAAATGTAATTCCCTGGGAAGTTTTTATTGAAAATATGCCGCGCACACTCGCAATTTTCAAATATACCATGCTATACGTGCATCCATACAAACGCTCTTGTGAAGTAAGAATGATTAAAAGATTAAATAACATCAATGATCTCACTGAGGGAAAACATATAGATGTTTATTATAAAATCACGTCCAACGTAGAACAAAGTTTACCATATACTGAAATAGAAATTACGATTGACCTGAAAGATCTAGATGCTGCGATGAAAGATATTTTTAAATTATACGAACAGGAAAATTACAAAGACAATTCAGAACTCCTGGTAAGATTTATTGGGGAAAATAAAAATTCATATATTGCAATGTCATCCGATCGGAAATATAATGTCTCTATATCAATTTTCAGTGATGCCGAAAAATCAAAAGATTCATACTTGTTAAATTTTTTTAAAAAATATCATGATTTATTAGTGAATAATTACAATGGCAGACCACATTATGGCAAAAAATTATTTTTAGATAGAGAACAAATGAAAAGAATATATCCGAAATTGAATTTTTTTTCAAAGGCAAAAAGAGAATTGGATCCAAATAATATATTCACAAATGATTATATCGAAAGATTGTTTGATACAAATACGAAAAATTGACCCATAGGGCAATTTATTATTTTTATCGTAAGCTCGCCTCGCTCAATGTTGGTACCTTGCACACACTTCGTGTGTTTCGCTTGCGCTCAGCAAAAGCTTTGCTTTTGCGCAATGCAGAGCATTGCCGAGCGAGACCTCCGAAGGAAGTGCACGCTATTCCTTCTGGAATTAATGCGATGCGATTATTTGCAGTGCTTTAAACCGTTACATAAATCGTCGGCGCCGAAGGCGCATTAAGTACTAAATCCTTTTCTTCTGATATATTAGTGCCACGCGATAGAACCATGCTTGAAAGAAATTGCATAAATTTGAATGCTATTATGCAAATAATTCCGAAGCATGGTTCCATCACGTGAAAATCACATTCTACTTTCTGTGACTTTCCAAAGCACTTCCGCCATCGCCGAGGTTCTTTCTTAAATTCATGTGAGGCGATTATTTGCAGTGCTTTAAACCGTCACATAAATCGTCGGCGCCGAAGGCGCATTAAGTACTTAATCCTTTTCTTTTGTTATATTAGTGCCACGCGATAGAACCATGCTTGAGAGAAATTGCATAAATTTGAATGCTATTATGCAAATAATTCCGAAGCATGGTTCCATCACGTGAAAATCACATTCTACTTTCTGTGACTTTCCAAAGCACTTCCGCCATCGCCGAGGTTCCTTCTTAAATTCATGTGAGGCGATTATTTGCAGTGCTTCAAACCGTCACATAAATCGTCGGCGCCGAAGGCGCATTAAGTACTTAATCCTTTTCTTTTGTTATATTAGTGCCACGCGATAGAACCATGCTTGAGAGAAATTGCATAAATCCGAATTATTCCGTGCAAGTCATTCCGATGCATGGTTCCATCGCGCTGCTCGGCAGCTATGCTACATTTAGGGATTTGAGTTTACCATTATTCCGCCCAGCTTGGCAAAAGCTTTGCTTTTGCGCAATGCTTCGCATTGCCGAGCAAACGAACGTAGTTCGTCGAGCATCGCGAGACGCCGAAGGCGTTGATGTTTCTCGTAAGCTCGCAAAATAAAAAATTGAAATAAAAATATAAAGCCAAAAAAAGATTAAAAGAAATCAACTTATTGAATGAAAAAACTGGAATGGCCGAAAAAGTGACTATAACAGATTCTCTGTTCGAGGAACCAACAGAAATTGATGAACAGGGAACATACATTCCGAAAAATCAGGAATTGGTTTTTTGTGTTGAGCCATTCATCTACAAAATAAATTATGTAGAGACCGACAAACTGTTATCGATAGAAGCAGAACATACTGAAGAATTATTGGTTTGGTCAAGAATTCTGGATAAAGAAATAGTATCATACGAATCTGAAAAGAAACAAATAGGACTTCAACTGCCTCCAGGCATAATTAATAAGATTTTTTCCGACTTCGTAAGCAAATCCCTCGATAAAAATGTGATCATAAATTTTCCTCAAAAGATTAAAATGGATAGCAATACCGTAACAGCGATACTAATTGAAATAAAAGTAACAGTTCCATATAAAGGAACTGAATCTCTCATTATAATTTTGGAACCGAAACCAATAAACCCAGAAACGAGAATTAATAAAAAAATAGCCTTGGTCAAAAACGAAAATAAGGAAAAATATCAAGAAATTCTTAAAAAAATAGAAAGCGATATAAAATTAGTCACTACGCAAATAGATAAATTGAACAATAGAATTGCTGAATTAGAAGCAATAAAGGAGCCATTTCACAAAGTTTGCGAATATTGTACTGCATTGGGCGAAGAACAGAAAAAACAAAAAGAATCAATTGCTGGATTCCAAAAACAATTTGAATCTGATCTAAGTGAGACGGATAATACAATTGGGACCGTCAACGGAAATCTAACGAATGAATTAAATAAGGTCAAAAGTGAATTGAATAATGCAAAAAATGAATTGAATAAGAAAATAGTGGATGAGATTGGAAAAGTAATTAACTTACCGAAACCGGCCTAATAACTTTGAATTTGTTTATTTCGAATATAAAAAAACAACAGATATTTCCAAAAAAAATCTTCTAACCCTAAGAATAATAAAATCTAATATATACTATATACTAAATCTTTTATGTCCGTCGAGCTCTTCGAAAAGAAAAATTTTGAGGGAGATAACGTATTAATAAAATACGGAAATTTTGATCGAGAATTTTTTAATGAAATAATACCGAAAATAGGATCACTAATTATTTATCCAAAATCTGAAATAATATTATATTCTGGTGAACATTTCAATTGTGATAACGAAATATTGAGAAATAACTTTGAAAATGACAAAGTCAAAATTAAAGATCTTGAAAAGCTATTCAGCAAAGAAATACAGTCGATAAAAGTCAACGAAGCCAAAAAAAGTGAGATCAGGAATATTTGCGAAATCGGTAAGGACTTCAAATACGTTATATATCTCCAAGTGGAAGATATTACAAGAACTCCCGTGGGTAAATCATTTTCGGTACTTTTGGATATCAACATTCATGACGAAATGGTCACGATAAGCATACCAGCAATGAATTTTATAATATCAAATTCCAACGGCAGTGGTTATATATTTACCTCAAAGGGAAATTTGCCAAGAAAAACATGGCCAGTAGATCCGGTATATCAATCTTACACACTGCAGACGGACAATCCCGGAGTAGAATTAGATTTATATATTGCTAATGATGGGAGTTTTAGAATTGTTGCTTCAGGAAATATTCCGATTGCTCCGGGATCTTATTTTGTTCACGCAAAAACGATAGAATACAGATTGCCAGAAATCAATAAACTCAACGTTCCGTTTGATTGTAAATTGAGTGAAGGAAAAAGTAGTGTCATTAAGATTGAAAAAAGCACGGGTTCAACCAATGATTTCCTAGACTATTATAATAATGATTTTGTGAAGGATGTTGTTGCATTCAGTTGGGCAGACAATCACAAGGGTCATCATCCCTATAATTTGAATTTAGTGACCAGAGTGGGGAAAATAAAAAGGAATCCAGACGGGACCTTTCGAATGGATTTACACAAACCAGTAACGGTAATAAAACCTCCGAGAGCAGCAAAAATAATAAGATGTTATGAAAATACTATATCGATAAATCCCAGAAATACAAAGAATTTAGTTGTAACAACAATATATCAAGATAATAATCAGCCAGTTCCAGGAACGAATTTATTCCAATTATGGAGAGCTGTCAGTTACAACAGGGGCAAATCCTGGCCCGTCGTTGGAAGAGTTGACAATTTAGGATCGTTGCCATTGTTCAGATCTAATCCAAATGGCATGTTTGATAAATTTGGAAATTATTGGTTAGTCTATATGTCTTCAAATAACACCCTACTTCCTCCGTTCAATCTAGTTTTCGCTGTCTCATATGATAAAGGGGCCACCTTTAATTTAGTATCGATACTCACACCAGGCTTGAATATGCTTTATGATTATCCGCGAATTGCGTTTGGAGGTGATGGAAATAACGGTTTCGCATTATGGGCTTCGGCGGATCTGATAGATTTGAGTGCACAAACGGTTTCAATTGCTGTTGGATATATACCCGTTATAAAATTCGGTAATGTAGGTTTACTGAATATGGTACCGGTTCCAGCAATTCCTACGAATTTTGTAGCTGCGCCAGAAATAACAGCAACGAAAGACGGAACGGTCTTCCTGGCCGCTGAAAATTTTGTTCTTACCGGCGACAATGGCAAGAATGCACAAGTTTATTTATTTGCTTTATTTGGCGGAATAGCAAATTTTCCAAATTTTATTCAAAAAGGAGAAATTTTTTACAGCAATGTTGGGAGTAATGATCTGAATACGTCTGCAGGCGGCAAACCTTTGCCGTTTCAACCTTTACGGGGATGTTTCCCTCTGGGCGCTCGGGGGCTCGACTATGATGATGGACGAAAGCGTCTCTGGTCTTTAGGTGTTGATATGAAACCGGATTTATCCAATAATATGGATATTTTCCTGATGTACTCAGATAATGATGGTCATACCTGGAGTAGACCTATAGTTCTGAATGCCATTTCAGAACATGATAGAGCACTGCCAAGCTTAAAGGTGAACGAAGAGACTGGAGATATAGCTATCGGTTGGTATGATTCTAGAGATAGCGAACACAATAAATCAGTAGATTATTATGCAACTCTATTCCCGGCATCCAGAATTCCGAAATTTCATCAAGAACTGGAAGAGAAAGAAGATGGATTTAGAAATATTAACGCCAGAGTTATATATACAAATAAAATCACCAAACAGCGAGGAAGATTTGTAAATAAATTAGCGCAATTAAAATAAAAAAATTATAAAAATATATATAATAATATTATAATATAAGAAATGTACAACGACGTTTGCATAAGTGATAACGATTATGATTGTCAACAAGCTGAGTTTTTCAGCTCAGTGCCAAAGCATCGCCGGGGAGAAGAAGAAGAAGAAATTATGAGACATCCAGCTGTAAGAAAGGAAACGAGAACGAAAAGGATCAGAGCATCAGGTCCATCTGAAACAAAACATCATTTGGCTCGTCATAAGGTAAAGCCTCACGCAATGCATGAACAGGAACATGAAAAGCACGCAAAAGCACATGCGAGAATTCATCCAGAAGCGAGACATATGGTCGGAACTCATCAAAGAGTTAAAAGACCCGAGCATAAGCATCTGGAGGAAAGGGCGGCTCATCCCAGAAAAATATCGAAAAAGTATATTCATAAACACCCGGTGTCGATCGAGCATACTCACATTACACACCCGGCGATGGTGCACGTTGCGCATCCTATGGCCGCACATCCGGCAATGGCGCATCATATTTATTATCCAGAACAGCAATATCCGGGCCATGCGAGAGCGAAAGAAAATCAAATGCAAAATCTCATGAATATGCTCCCATCATTATTACTGATAATTGTAATAATAATTGTAATCGTTGCTATCTTTTATGGAATGAATCAGAAACCGAGCATAACCACGGTGACAAGCGATTAGTAATTTTAATGCCTTATATGATCCGAGAATTGGAATCATATATGGTTTTTAAGAAATGATTTATAGTGTTCGCGCACTGGTTCCGTTGCATTCAAATGAAATGTCTTTTTATATCCTGCAACGGAGCCAGTGCTTAAACTTCAACGAGAGAACTATTATGGTATTTTAATTAAATTCCAATCCTCCAGCTATGGCCACAGTGGATCCAATAAGACTACTAGTGACCTGCACGGATATGTATTGGCCGGATATGATGCTAATACTATGTGTTGTATCTGACAAATTTTGTATTCCTAAACTAAGGGTCGAACTTGTAATTGTGATTGCCGTATTGGTGCCATTCACTCTAACGGTGAATGTCAGACTACCAAGTATCGCGATCGACACATCAATTCTGATAAAAAGATTGTTTAAAGTGCCATTGCGAGGGGAAACCCAACAAGCGCTATCCTCCGATGCACCTATTCCCCCGAAAGTCAAATACTGGGGTGTCAGGAGCGAAAATGCGATTGCGGTTCCAGAAGAATAAGGGATAACAGAAGCATTAGAACCGGCTATGCCGGTGGGACCAGTATCGCCGGTAAGTCCGCTCGGACCAATTGCTCCCGTTGATCCGGTAAAACCAATTCCTCCTGTTGATCCCGTGAAACCAATTGCACCCATCGCCCCAGTAGGGCCAATCGCACCCGTTGATCCCGTAGGGCCAATTCCGCCCGTAGATCCCGTAACACCAACTCTTCCCGTTGATCCGGTGGGACCAATTCCGCCTGTTGATCCGATAGTGCCAATTGCGCCTGTTGATCCCATAGGACCAAAATCACCTGTAGGTCCAGTAAAACCAATTCCGCCAGTTGATCCAGTAGGGCCAATCGCACCCGTAGATCCCGTAGGGCCAATTCCTCCTGTAGCTCCAGTAGGACCAATTCCACCTGTTGGTCCAGTAAAACCAATTGCCCCCATCGGTCCGGTAGGGCCAATTTCACCGGTTGATCCGATTGATCCGGTAGGGCCAGTTTCACCGGTAAATCCAGTGAAACCAATTAACCCCGTTGGTCCGGTGGGCCCAAAAGTTCCAGTAGGGCCGGTTTCACCAATGACTCCTTCTATTGTGCCAGTAGGGCCAGTGGCTCCTGTTGAACCCGTAGTTCCGATTTTGCCAATAGGCCCAGATGGCCCAGTGGGCCCTCCGGGCCCAGTACAGCCGAGTGGCCCGATACCTCCAGTAATCCCGGGATCACCCGATCGGCCTTCAGGACCCCGATGTCCTCTTTTACCTCTTTTACCAGTGGAACCCTGGTCACCTTTATCGCCTTTTAATGGATAAAGAAATATCGGATCGTCGAGAGAATTATTTTCGTTAATCGGTTCCAAACGAATAAAATTGTCATCCAGTGTAATCTTAGCCAAAATATTTTTATCCGATTTAATTCCAACTTTATTATATGTTTTTTTTGAAGAAGTCTTTTCAGAAGAATCATTTTCGGAAGAACATTCACTTGAAGCATCTGAAGAGCTCCGGGATAAAGAATTATCAGTAGAATCTTTCTCACCACTTTGTTCTTTATTTTTTGTTTCTTTTTTTGAAAGCAAAAAATATTTTCTACTTTGGGATCCAGTTGAGTCGTCATTTACTTGACTTGTTTCCGTGAAGCGATTGCTGTCATCAGAAGCACTAGATTCTTGAGAAGAATAGCTTGTAGATTTTCGGCTCGTCGAAATACTCTTATTTTTTTGACACCCTCTATTACATTTTTCAAAACGAGAATTGTTACTATCGATCTTTGAAAGTACATGTTTATTTCTTTTGATTTTTTCTTTTGCAACCGTAAGTCCACTCTTGTCCGAATTAATTTTTTTATCGGTTTCTTGACTGTTCGATTCTTCCTGATCGCTAGTTTGTGTCTCGGAATATTGCTTATGAAATTTATCTGAATGATCAACTATTTTTTTATTGTTATAACTTCTAATTTTTTTATAAAAATTCTTTTTGTAATTGGTATTATGTTTATGCATGATGTATATATTATTTGATCTTTAAAAAATTTAGGCATAATGTAATGCGAAGAAAGTTGAACTCGTCGGGCTTGCAGTCAATAAATTAAAATTGGAAACATTCGTAATTTGTAATCCTATTTGATCCCCGGCATCGAAATTGTAGAGAATAGAACCCGCGATAGTAACATTTAAAACATTATTGGTCGAGAGTGAAGCTGTCTGAAACGAGGTCAGAATTCCCGTAGAATTTCTGAAAACGGTTAATTGTGGCGAAAGAACGGCTGTTACTAATTCGGAGGTCAAAGTAACTTGTGCATAAATTTGATAAATTCCGTCGACGGGAATGGTAAATATGCCAGTAATTGAGTCAAAATTATTTCCTTGATCAAACAAAGTAGTCCATCCAACGAGAGTAGTACCCGTAATTCCTGATACTCCATTGGCGGAAAAAGAATTTGCGATACTGGTATTAGTACCTGTAGGGCCTCGTGGCCCGGTTGGGCCAAGGGATCCGGTTTCCCCAATGGGTCCAATGGATCCTGTAGGCCCCAATTGACCAATGTCACCCTTGTGACCAGTAGGACCTATGGGACCAATATCGCCGGTGGGGCCAATATCGCCAGTGGGACCAATATCGCCAGTGGGACCGAAGTCGCCAGTTGAACCAATAAATCCTGCCGAGCCAACTGGCCCTGTATGACCTGTATGACCAGTGTGACCAGTAGTTCCTCGAAAACCAGTGGGACCAATGTCGCCACCCGGACCGGTGAATCCAACTGAACCCACTGAACCAGCGAGCCCCGTATGCCCTCTACTGCCTCTTTGTCCTCGAGAACCTTTTCGACCTCTGCGGCCACGGAGACCCTTAGATCCTCTAGAACCTTTCGGACCTCTTGACCCCTTTGGTCCCCCGAGACCAGGAGGGCCAGCGGGTCCCATAGGGCCCCTTGGTCCTCTAGAACCTCGAGATCCTCTAGATCCACGGGATCCTTTTGTACCACAGGATCCCCTAGATCCCTTATCACCTCTGTAATATTCATAACTTCTTGAATCTTCTTTAAATGAGGTTGGGGGATCATTGGAGCTGCTTGAATGACGTCTAAAATATTTTTTTTTATGTGGCGACAGTTTTGGCTTTATAATCGATAAAAACCCCGTGGCTCCAGTAGCGCCTGTGAACCCAGTCACTCCGGTGGGACCAGTCATACCGCCAATCAAACGGGAAGATTGATTGGCACGCCTAGAGGTAATAACTGGTCTTTGCCGATTTATCATATTTTGATTAGTCGGATCATGTCTAAGAAATTTAAATCTTTCAGCAATATTATCCGGATTCCTTGAACGAAACTTAGTTCTATTTCTTTTTTGGATTTGTTTTATAAAACTATCGCGAATTCTTTTAGACATCAAATTTACTATTATTATATAAAAAAAAATTATGAAATTGAGCAGCTTAAGATGTAGTGCTTTGGACAATTGCGTACATTGGTATCGCGCTCGAATAATCATTCGTATTGGCAGCAGCTCCTGCGGCAATAAGAGCCCAAGTCTTTGGTCCTAACGCACCAACATTAACGTTAGCTGCAGTTCCAGTTACAGTGACCCCAACGTTGGCAGCAACAGCTGCGACTCTTCCCGATAGATTATTGACACCAAAGCCGCTATTTCCAGTCCCGGTGACATTGATTAATTTTAGAATACCGCCATCTATAAGTCTAATAGCGTCACTCGTATTATTATTGATCTGTGTGGAACTTAAAACAAAAGAACCAGCCGAAAATTGTAACCCGATTCCATTGTTGTTATTAACCCGAACAGTTGGTTCAAATACACCCACACTACCTTCGAAAATTGCTCCTGATGAACCATTGTTAATAATATCGGTGAATGTAAAATCCATGATTCCTCCCATAGCGCTAATCCCGTTCAGGGTATTATTAGCAATTGAAGTCCTCGATCCCGATGTTCCCTGGGTATTGATATTGGTTCCGATCGTAACAATGCCACCACCCGTATTTAAACTGATCGTGGACTCCCTAATTATCAAATTCGATTTAGTGGCGCTTATTCCATTAAGACATGCAGTCAAAGTAACGTTTTCCAAGGAAAGGGTACCATAATTGTTCGTAATTGCATTTCCAGAGTAATTCGAGATATAAACATTGCTCATTGAAATCTCAGAATGATTTAATCCAAACGCATTAGAACCAGCTGGCGGACTACTTGCGTCAAAATAACAAGTCGAAAAATTCAAGACTGACTGTTCGTCAACAGAAACTTGTGGACCTCCTGAAAAAGCGGAACTTGCGAAAAATGTAGATAACTCGACAGAAGTTGTACCGGAGTTGTTTGCCTGAAATAGACCATCATTAAATTCGCACGTCAAAACGGCAGGAGATCCGAACTGATATCCAAGAGTCGAACCCGATGCAATCAAGCAATGATTAATGTTAACATTATCCTGGTTTAAAAGCAATGTACTGCCATCCATAATGGAGATACCAGAAAAATCGATAACACCCAATTGTGATGGCAAGTCGAATCCTGTCCCGGCCACACCACGACCAGAAAAAAGTTGGGAATATCTGTTTATCATTTTTGTCGGACCACCTATTCCTGAAATATCCACATCTGAGAATAGGAAAGAACTGTTAGCGAAAGCCCCAGATTGCTGGAACGTAGATGCAACGGCAGTGAATTGTAAATTAATATGCTTGAAATAAAGAATTTCCTGGAAGGATTCAATGTAAGGGGAAGTTGGATCGTTAATCTGTATTGTGCTATTTCTGTCATAAACTTCAAAGGTGTCGCCGACTAGTACCCCGCTGAAAGGATACGAGCCAGTGCCTTGGGCCAAAAATAGAGTCACACGATATAAATCGTTTGGTCCGGAAACTGTATTTTCTGTGATCATCAGTCCAAATCCATTAGCTACACCACTTGTTAAAAGCATGAAATAGCTTCTTAAAGTTGTTGGGGGAGACGTGAAAGTCACATTCACTGTAAATGTTACCTGTTCGGACGGATCATTTGGATTGGTATTAATCGCAGCTATGCTCCCGGTTTTAATAAGTGTCTGCGAGCCCACTATCATTGTCGCAGTCGTGCCTCTCTTTAATCCGAGTGCAGGCACATTAATAGAAGTTTCCACAAAAGTACCTGGCCCAACATTAATTATTGCAGAATTATTATATCCATAACCTGAAACGCGAGTAAGCGCAGTATGAAACGTAGCAACCGCAGTTGCAGGACTGAGCCCATCATTAGTATCATTTCCTGATGTCGAAACGTAAATATTCAAATTGTCGAAAGGCGAATCAAGATATTTAACCCATTCTGTACCGGTGGAAAAGTACAAACTATTATCGTTTGGATTATAGACAATGTCACCTTCGGGTCCAGGGGAGGCGCCAGATGTTCCGACGAAAGGAAGCACTAAAGAATTCGTAACAACCAAATTGGCCAGGGTACCGTTAGAACTTGTACCAATTGTAAAAGTCCCAGGTGGGCTATCAATTATAGAAATGTTATTGCCATTTAACAATGTAATATTACCAGTTTCGCCAGTTCCGAAATTAGCATTAATTGAAAGGACGCCGATTGCACCGGGAGACCCAGTCGGTCCTGTAGGTCCCGTTGGTGCTGTCAGACCAGTTGGGCCGGTTGGTCCTGTAGGACCAGTTGGACCTGTAGGACCAGTTGGACCTCTTCTGCGAGAAGAACTTCTATGTTTTGAATGAGAGGTCCTCTTTTTTCCAGCAACGTGATGTGCTTTATGATGAGATTTACGGGTTTTTGATCCTTTCTTTAAATTTTTACGTGTTGGCATATATATATGTTAAAAAGATAATTTTTATATTTAAGAGAAATAAAAGTTATATCTTATTAAGATTAGAAAAATTCTAGACCGCAATCAATCGTTAAAGATCCGGTGAATGACGCAAAGGCAGGAGAAGCAATTTGCACAGCAATGTAGCTTCCGGAGCTAATGGAGACGCTGTCCGTAAGATCAGAATTGGCTGCCAGAGAAGAAGACCCGGCGACAAGACCTGCTACATAGGTGACAGAAGTTATCAAAGAACTACCAGTGAATGTCATTGATGGTAAAAACACTTCCGGAGGATCTCCGCTTGTTGGCGCCGTAAATACCTGAGCGGAGAATGCAGTATCCGCGACAATAGTGTTAATCGTGTTAATCTCGATACTGAATCTAAAATTCATCAGCGTACCATCACGTGGTATTCTGACATACATTACTGCAGGTGAAGATGTCCCCGTAATTCCGATTCCATTTGTACTTGTAATTCCTGAACCGACAGGTAGAAACCCGATTGTCGGCAAGAGAGCACTCGTTCCCAATGTAAAAGAGGTAATTCCCATCGTTGCTCCTACTCCCCCAGCGGTGGCAAACAAGAGTACCGAACCGGGAGCATTCGATCCAGTGGGACCGGTACTTCCAGTTGAACCAGTAGAACCAGTGGATCCAGTGGATCCAGTTATTCCTGTGGGACCGGTAGCCCCGGTATAGCCAGTAGGGCCAGTGTCACCCGTAGAACCTGTAAATCCAGTTGGGCCGGATGGGCCAGTAGGGCCAGTGTATCCGGTGGGACCGCTAGATCCCGTGTCACCGGTGTCACCTATTGATCCGGTGTAACCCGTCGGACCGGTGTAGCCCGTAGGACCGCTAGACCCGGTATCACCAGTATCGCCAGTTGCCCCAGTGTACCCCGCCGGACCGGTATAACCGGTAGGGCCGGTGTATCCAGTAGCACCAGTATTGCCAGTAGAACCGGTATAACCGATAGGACCAGTGTAACCTGTAGGTCCGGTATCTCCAGGATCGCCCGTATCCCCTGTCGGACCAGTATAGCCCGTTGGACCCGTATATCCCGTAGGGCCGGTATTTCCAGTAGGACCAGTGTCTCCAGTGGGACCGGTATAACCGGTCGGACCAGTGTACCCTGTAGGGCCGGTGAAACCGCTGGATCCGGTGGGACCAGTCGGACCCGTTGTGCCCGTCGGACCAGTGACACCGGTGGGTCCAGTCGAGCCGGTTGGGCCCGTATAACCCGTCGGTCCAGTGAAACCTCGATGGCCACGTCGGCCCCGAGATCCTTTCGAGCCCCTTGAACCTTTCGATCCCTTTTTCCCTCGAGGTCCCCTTTCACAGCTACCTTGCCTTTTAATAATCTGCACGTTTTGTTCAGATTCCGAGGGAGTTCTGCTTTTTTTTCTTCCGAGAGTAAATCCCTTGTTGTTGTCTTTCGCCTTTTCGATATTGTTTTCATCACAAGTACATACGAGTTTTTTCTTATCTTTGTTTTCTTTATATCTATTTAGCGGAACAGCCTTAGAATTTTTTTTTTTGTGTTCATGATGTTTGGGCATATTATATAAATTAAGGGGCTATATTTTTTTAAAAATTAAAAAATTCCAAAAGTTTTACTTATATTTCTATTATTTTGCTTAACTTATTTTTAAATTTATTCTGATCATACAAATCAATCGGATATAATCCTTGTTTATTTTTGCCGACGGTGATTTCAAAATTATTCAATACATACTTCAACAATTTTTTTAATCTGGCCTCACTTATTTTATGCATAAACGTATTTCCTGTGTCCGGATTTTTCCAAATTAAAATTTCTCTGGTTTTTTGCAGATTCAGTAATTTCAATTTATAAATTAGAACGCTGAAATCTTCTTCGATAGAAGGGGCATCATATCCGCAAAAGAGAGCGTTAAAAATGCATTGGATATCACTCATCTCAAAAATGATCGGGATCAGACAATCAAATAGAGCATCATGAACTAAATAATGTAACCATTTTTTATCATTGACTAAATCTAAAATTCTCTCTTTGAGAAGCAGTCTTAAGAATGTTATATATTTTTTGCTTTTTAGACCGATTGTGAAAATACTGTCCCCTTGAAAATTTTTGATGTTAAAATTAAAGTTCTTTTCTCGCAGTGAATATATGAAGGCCATAATATTTTGTTCATTATTCGAAAACAATGCCGATATGTGGCAATTTTTGATAATTTTATGCAGAAAGGTATCACCAATAAAATTAATCTGATTAAGATTGACATCTAATTTTGTGTAAGTTCCTAAATCGGTGATATTATCACAATAAAATAGTATGTTATTTTTGTTTTTGTCTAGGGCATTAACATAAATCTTACTTTTAATAATGTCGAAATATTCCATTCCGTAGTCATGAATTTTAAAGATGAAGGATCTATCATTTTTCGGTAAAACGAAATAAAAGAATTTGAAGATTTTTATTTTATTATTTTTCATGTGAACATCGTTGGTTTTGTATTTATTTAAATATCTCGCGAGGGCAAAGTCGAACAGATTGAGGATCGATTCCTCATCGTATTTTTGAACTTTGCTCACTAATTGTGAGAATGCTGGCGTTTTTAAAGGAGAACGATAATCCATTCTACACTCCAAGATTTTTGAGATCACAGAATAAAAATCTTGTTCCCTGCTCAACACAGTCTGTTTCTGGGACTTTTCGAAAGGTTCTGTATGCATTAAGTTGATGATACTATTTTCGAGATTGTCTCTGTTTTCAAAATCTTCGGTCTCAGATTGATCCGCAAGATCAAATAAATTGAACATCAAAAAGTGACTATATTATTTATTAAGATTTTATATTTCTATCGAGAACTTATGAAGAATGCTATCAACCCGATTAATATCAAACAGCAACAAAAAATGCAAGAGCACGAAAGACTGCTAGAAACGGCGGCCCCAGCTATACCGCCCAAACCCAATAATCCTTGAAAAAAGGATAAAATCGATTGTACCCATGCTGTGAGGGCATCCAAAGGCCCTGTTGTTTCGGCTGCTGCAGATTGATTTATATTACTGACCAGTTTATTTGCATCCTGATTGACGATAGAATTTTGGTACATACAGTTAGCTATATCTGATGCACTCTGCTGGAAAGTATTATCATTTACATATATATTACCGACATTGGTTTCCGCTTTCACATAAGTAGCTTGCGATAAAGCATTAACACATTCCTGCACATTGTCATATGTAAATTGATTAGAAATATTATTAATTAGCTGATTGTTCGTATTTGAAGTGGTCGATCCGGTGGCTAACCACCCGGTATTCGCAGTGGCCCACTGTTTTAATTCCTGCAAAACCTGATTCTGCATTTTGTTAGCTGCGTTGGAATTAGAAACGCAAGTAGAATCAAGGACGGCATCTTGCAAGAATTGATTCCCTTCGATTGTTATATTTCCTTCTCCTGTAACAAATTGGAAATCCATTAACTGAGAAACCGGAGTGCTACAATCTTGAGTGCTGGATAAGACAACGCTGTTAAGAATGTTATTAATTTGTTCATCGGTAACTGTGGAACTTGAGCTTCCCATGTTATTTATATATATATAGTGTATCGAAATATATTGAAATTTTTTTAATAGTAATTTATTTTACCGAATATGGTACATAAATAAAAAGATAACTTATCGGTCAATGCACTCGATATCAAAATAGCCCTCTAGTTCTTTGAGAGTCTTGGTAGTGGCAGGATAACAAGTATAAGTTTCACTACAGAGGGTATAATTTTCTTTGTTAATAACTTGAATAAATTCTGAAGCTTTTTTCTGCGAATCAAAAGACTTAATCACATAAACGTGAGGGAATTCTTGTTTGAATGCACGGCCGGGAGTAAAAAGTATTTGGAAGCGACTAGCCACATCATTAAGATTAGCCATTCTCGAAAAAGTATAAAAATGCCCTATAAAGGAGGAGAAGTATAAAGCATAAACAAATCATTTCGGTTTCAATTTTTTATTTTTTGAGTTTGCGAGAAAAATAGAAAATTGTTAATAAGTCTGATTTTTCACATTATTAAAAAGAATTTGAACGCTTGATTTTTTTTTTTTATTTTGTTCATCTGCGTCATATAAATTTCTTTTAATTTTCTGTTTATGTTTGATATAAATAGACCTATATTCTTTTGTCAATTCCGTATTTAACAAGATTTTCAAATCCATTTTTGGATAGGCAATTTCGATCGGAAGTTGATTTTCCTTTATTAAAAAGAATAAATTATCGATTTCAAATTTCTTAAACTCATTTTTTTCGGAGGCAGGTTTAATGAAGAGCGTATCTCCTTTTTTTACTCGTAGTCTGATGTCTCGAACAATAATCGATTGACCATTTTCTTCTATTCCGTTTATGGTACCGAATAGATCCAAACAAGATAATGGGTAATTTTGTAGGAAAATACTATTTCCATTTAAAAAATAATGGAGATTTTCTGGTCCATAAATATTAACTAATAATTGGGAACAAGATCGATCCATTAGCATTTTTGAAATAGTACCCCATTTCAAAATATTTAAAACATCGTAATTGCCCTTCAGTAATTCTTTATGAGCATAAGAAATGATTTGAGGCTCAGAAAAATAATCGACGAGAGTCCTAAATGTTTCGATAGGAAAATCCGACAATATATCAAAGGTAATAGAATTTAGAACAGACGTTAATTTGATTTTAACTACCTCAACACCGGATTTAAATTCACCGGCATCACCGAATTTAAGTGCGGCTGCTAATAAATTATGAATTTGTAAAAAGAGCGTTTCATTATCATTTTCCGAAAAACTGATTTTATCGCCAATGAATCCGATCAACAACTCCGTAAATTTAATGTCGTCTTTGAATAGTAATATTTGTTCAGCGTAATACATTAATTCAGATAAATCATCATTAGACATAGTGACATTGAAAAAGTCCGATTTTATGTAGTAGGAGTAAATCCAATTAAATATAATTGAATATGGCAAAATGGAATCAACGGTCAATTCCTTAGAATTCTTCCACTTCCCAGAAAACATATTGAAAAAATATTCATGTGAATTCATTAATATAATTTTGTGCAAAAATAATTTTTGTTTTCCGTCTTTCGTCGATACGGTGAAATCACTACAAAAATCCTTATTGAATAGAAAAGTCATGGTTCTAATTATTCATGGGGTAATAAACTTTTTGCGAGAGCTTTGAGCGAATAATGTGATAAAATCAAATTTTTTAATACAATTAAAAATATAATTTTTTTAAGTTTAAAGAAAAAAATAATTTATCGACTGATATTATAAAAGTCGATGAGTTCGAAAACACGATGCGATAACTGTTCAAAAAAATTAACAAGTGGAATTATTGAAGGAGATCATACTTATTGCAGGGATTGTGCGGATAAAGGTGAGGCATGTCCAAGATGCGTAAGTAAAACCATGTTAAATAATCAATGTTATAAATGTTATTTTACTAAGAGAAGTTTAAAATGTGACATTTGTCATCAGAACATGACGAATGGTAAAATTGTTGACGGCGTATTCAAATGTTGGTTTTGTGCCGATGAGATAAATGCAAAAAAAAGTGCGAATGAATTATGTAAAAAATGCGGGAGATATGCATTACAAAAAACTTTTGTAAAAGAGCACAGAAATAATAGAGATGGCAGCCATTCGGTGGGAATGATACACGAGAAATGTCACGGATGCGGTCATAATGATTCTCAAAAGTTTTGATTGTTGAAAGTAAGTTTAATCATCTCTTTTTCTCTTTTTGTCGCTTGTGTTAACACTCAAAATTTTGGCAATCTCTTTCTCGCCTAAATTATTTGCAATATTGACGTAATAATCAAAATTTTGAAATTTATCTTTTGATTTTGCCAAAATATAACTTACAATTTTATCATTTCCAAATCTGATGGCATATTCTAAGCAGTCATATTCGTCATAAGTTTGATTATTTGCACTAAATTGTCGAACTTTATGTTCAAATTGATATCCAATTTCAACAAATTTTTTAACATTATTTAAATCGCCATTAGCACAAGCAAAATGCAATAAAATCGAATGGTCATCTTGAAATCTAACATAGTCTTTGTATGGATCCTTACAATATTGTTTCTTCCAGACGAACGGAATATTATTCAAAAACCAATCGTTGCTTTTATCTATGTTCACATGCGTTTCCAAAATGTCGCATATGTGGTATCTTTCTCGAGCAAGGGCCATGTAAAAGCATTGTTTTAACTCATATGGAGTCAATTCTTCAAGAAAATTGTTTTCGCGAAAAAAGTTCACGTCATCCGACAAGATAATGTGATGGATAAATTTGTTTGAACCATGACCATTATTATTAAGGAATAACTTGAGGATCTCATGATTATCTGGCAAATCGTGAAAAGCCACTAGTTCAAGAGGAGTTTTGCAAAAGATTTCGTAAATCACGGTATTAACCGGACACCCATTGCTGAATAAGAATTCAAAACATTCTAAACTGGCATGTTCTTTAATTGCAAAGGTCAAGAAATCATGGGACTTAAACTCAACACCATTTTGTTGAAGTGAAATCAATTTCTTGATATTATTATCAATAATAGCCTTACAAACATTATGATAATTATGTTTGATCTGTAATTCAGATTTAGGCAGGAAGTTTATTCTCGTAGAAGATTGCCAAAAACGAGAAAAGAAAGACATCTATTTGGCTGAATAAAGAAATATCGTAGGATTCAATTGTTCATTAATTCAATTTTTTATTTTTAACATACAAGTTTTTTCTGCTGAACCAAAGGAATAGAAACAAAAAAATGTTCCATAGCATATTCGAAGAAATTCGAATAATAATAAAAATTTCCTACCGGATCACATGAAATCAATCTGTCAGATTCAAAATCATAACATACCTTAAATGCATACTTATTTTCAACATCAAAACTGTGGCTCTTTTCTTCATAACAGAGGTCTAAATTTAAAGGGTTCTCGGTATTTTTTATCGATACAGATAGATACAATCTAAAAAGATATTCATTTATGTGTAGCGTAACTTCATTAATGTTTTCCCCGAGCAGCATTTTTTTAATGAATTCTTGAAAGGACGGTTCTTTATATTTAAGAAAAAAAGTTGGGATGACTCTTTTTTCTTGATCAAGAGGACATACCTTTGATTGACGCTTGTTAAGCTGCCGAGCCATTTTATTCGCGAAATAGAAATGAATGGTTCTGAAGAAATAAAAATCAATTTTTCAATAATGCTACGCATTATCTCGCTTAATAATACTGCGTATTATCTCGCTCCGCTCGACGAATTGCATTCGTTTGCTCTGCGAGCAAGTGAACTTCGTTCACAGAGCCTTCGGCTCAGCAAAAGCTTTGCTTTTGCCAAACTTCCCCGAACTTTTTTGGGAGTTTGAGAATGCGCAGCATTATCGAGCGCCAGCGAGGTGAGCTTCAGCTCACTGAAATATTGAAAAAAAAATAATAAACAAGCAAAGAATTATCGAAATTCGCATTTTCAGCCGGTCTTCATGGTGAATCCGAAATTAGTATCTGTCGTTAATATTCGCGGAGTGTACGGTCTTGACCCCAATACATTAGCTAAGGAGTATGGACATCACGAAATTTTTCCGTCTTGTTCTGACCAAGAATACAAAAAATGTTTAGAAGAAAGGAAAATGCAAGATGAATTCGATAAACAGGATAAACAAAAGATTTTTGAGAATATTGAAGAAAACACAAGGAAGAGATTAGAAAAAAAATACACAATATCGGAAAATTGATATTGATTATTATTGCGTGATAAGAGAGATTTATTTATGAACAAAATATGAAAACCTCATTAGATGTCTTGAATTATATAGGAGGTGGTCTCTATTCAGTTGTTTGGATACCACAAATTTATCACATAATCAAAGATCGATCGGTAAAAGATTTAAGCATATTCACCTTATCTTTGGCATTGGTGAGCAGCATTTTTTATGTGTCATGGTCTTTTTACAATGACATTCTTCCATCCTATATAATGGGATTATTGAATTTGGCTTTAACATCTGTGTTCATAATAATAAAAATTATTCTTGATGTAATACTACCTCTTTGCAAAAAAGAATCAATAAATATAAGAAGCTTGGCATAATATATAAATATTATTGAAATAAATAATCAAATATGGCGAGTATCCAACTAATGTCGAATCATAAAAATTATTTTGAATACACATGCGCCGAAGAACTATCAGATTTTTATGAAACAGATGATTTAGGGACTGTACAGGTTCCAAAAAATTATGATACAGTCAGAGAAATTTTTTTATTAATGAAACTTCCAGCGTTAGAACTAAGTTATGTTTGGAAAAACAATTTGGTTTTAGAGATTTTAGATACAGTAAGAATAAAAATAGAAAATGATATAAAACCAAAAGTCATAAAGCTAGAAAAGGCTTATTTTGAGAATTTGTTAGACAACGATCTCAAAAACTTTCAAGACGTTTCTTTGCTCAGAAATATATCTTTTGAAGATCGAAGCAGAATTTCAAAAGTTGAACATCACTTGATTGTACCTTTGAAAATATCAAATTTCGTCCAAAACCCATCGGAAATATTAATGCTATTGGGTTCTTGTTCTTTGGAAATTAATATCAATAATAAAGGATTGGTTGAAAACAGTGATACCTATTATCCGAACATTAAATGTAGCATAAAAGTTATTGGTACAATTTATACAAATGAATATAAAACATTATTTTTTAATCAGAATTTGATAAAAAATCAAAAGATTTAAAAAATTGCGCGATTTATAAAAGATTAGAGAGTCTAAAAAATTTTTTGAAAAGAATATAATAAAAATGGATAACTTTTTTTATGATAAGGAAGTATTTTTCGATAATTCACAAATTAAAATAAAGAACAAAGATTTTGATCTACATAATATCAAATTAAAAATTTATACAAAAGAATTGCCCGAGAATGTCATCTGGGTAAAATTTTTTATTTATAAATTACTCAGATTAATAACGATAGAAGTAGGGGGACAATTAATTTTTCAGACGAACGGACTATTTATCAAATCAAAAATTGAGGTATTCAACGAAAATGAAAATTATAAATTGATAGAAAACGGTTACATTTCTGAAGAGTCAGATCTCAAAAGAATTTCGAAAAAAGAAAATGAATTTGAAATTCCTTTATTTTTATTCGACGACATACCTTTAAAATCGATTGACCGAGAAATTTCAATAACTGTAGAAACAAATGAATGGATAACAATGCCAAAAATGATTCACATACCATTCAAAATAGCAATTGTACCCATCTTCGGAAATGGAAATTTATTACCAAATAAAATCGATAGACAGGTCTCAATAAATAATATGGAATGCATCAAAATTGATGATGAATTAAAAGAGATAACACATGTTGTCAGAATGGGTGGCCTGTTAAATCATTTGATTATTTATATAAATGGCAGCATTGTCATTGAAACGGTCCAATTCTTTTATAATGATATCGTGAAATGCTATTCTTTTGACGATTTGAATAAGATATTACCATTTTACTATTTAGGGAAATGCCTTCCCAAGAATTTCCTATTCATATCATTTTCAAAATACCAACAGGGTGGTATCAATTATGACAGATTTTATGATATTAGGATTCGATTTAGATTCCTTAAAAATGATGGTGGCAACATTTACTTAATGAGCGAAGCGGTTAATTTTATTTTGTTGCGGGAAAATTATTTCGGACTTAGATATTCATCAGCCTATCGATTTGATAACATAATGGAACAAGCCGAAGAATTGTTAGAGAAAAAACCAAAAAATAACGTTTGTTTAATTTGTTACACTCAATTTCAAACTGGTGAACTTTATGATGAATGTGAAAATTGTATCTGCGCGGTGCATAAAAGTTGTATCAAACAGTGGCGCCAATCGTCAAATAAACAAAAATGTCCTTTTTGTCAGATTAACAAAGGTTCAAATATTTATAGATTTGAAAATTATACTTTGTGAAAAATAAGACAAGGGAAAGCCAAAACATTTCTATATTTTTTGCCATAATCACTAAATTGACCCCAAAATGATTCGAAAGATTCAATTTTTTTTTTCACACAATAAGTATCATACTCGAATTTGGTATAGCAATTTTCTGAATCAAACATTGAACTAATTTGTTTTTGTCTATCCTTAAATAGTTTATCATAAAACGATCTCATTTCAAATTCATCTTGCAGTTGCTTTAAAATTTCTTTTCTTTGTATTCTATCGGATTGCGTGTATTTTCGAATTAACCAGTCGACGCCAATATCGTACACGTCGACAAGATCCTGTTTAGTTTGTTCTAGATAGAAATATTTATGTTTATTTTTGATGTGCTTGGTAACATTATCAAAAATGATAAAATCTCTCAGGAACATTCCATCGATATGATAATTACCGTATTGGCACACTCTACTTTCGGTTGTTTCATTTCTGACAATACAAAATTGTTTTTCAAGCGTTTCATCCCAATCATTTTGGTAACTATCGGAATTCAACAAAAAATTTACACTGTAAGCATCGCCCAAGTAATTTTGCAATTGCGGATCATAACAGCAGGCCCAACTCGATTCAAAGGGTGTAGCAGCCGTGGTAGCATAAATATTCCATTCGGGTTTTAATTTATGATTAAACATCGAGCCAGATTCACATGCTTCAATATAAAATACTAAATATTCATACTTATCGTTATCATGCATAAATTTTAGGGTGCTGATAAGCTCATGAGCATATAATGGTTGTTCTGGAAATTCAATTTGTCCAGGTCCGCCGTGATCAGCAAAGTATATAAAAATATGATCATTGGGACCCGTCACTAATACCTTTCCAGTGGCATTAACTTTATTTCCTTGCAGGACTGCTAAGAAATTTTCCACGGTGACATTAACGCCAACATAATCTTTTGGAATATTTCTATAAACATTTGGACCATTGACTGTATTCAAAATTACACCAGGAAATAAATTTTCCTTATTAAAGGCGATATCATCATACATCATTACGATAATGTTGGAATCAGGAAAACCATTTTCATGGAGAATTCGAAATGCGTGACAAACGTCGGCCTGATGTCTATAATTTGCCCAAGTTTTGCTTCCTGCAACGAGAACGGCCCAATTATCCGCAAAAATGGCTGAGTATAAAGTACAAAATAAAAAGAAATAGAGAGATTTCATTTCAAAATGATTTATAAATAATAGAACAGTTAAGTTATTTATTAACTGTTTCAATTTTTTAATCCCAAAAAATTGAAAAATGAAAGCAATATTCACTCGATTTAATTGTCAGTTAGCGAAACAATTCCGAATAATGGAATCGGAACTAATATCTCTAATTGAAAATGCCAAAATATTCTTATGGAAACTTCAGGTTATGAATACGACAATACCAAATTTCGAAAGCACGTGTCTCAGAATGGAAACATTGAGAATAATTTTAGAAGCAACTCTGGAAACGTTTGAAAGAGAAAAGGCTAATAACAGACATTCTTATAACCTCGACATGTTCCATTTGGATCTATCGAGTTTTTTTACCATGAAAGGTTTTAATTCGATCGAAATCCACTACGATGAGAAGGTCGAGGTGCCGAAAATGCAAACAAATGACATAAATGCAACGAAATCTCAACCACTAAAAAGAAAAAGAATTAGAGGAGATAATTGTTTGATTCAGGAAGCAATTGAGAAAAAAATGCCAAAGACTCGGAATATATTTTATGAGCATGGAGTCGAATACAGTGTCAAGAATCCAGCATTTGCAGTTATGTTTGGGATTAAAGTGAAAGAAAAGATAGATGCCTCAAAAATTAATAACATATTTGATGTGGTGGGAAGAAGAACAAATTATTTACTTGAAGAAGATAAATTCATATTGAGGCCACAAAAAAAAAAAATTATCAGTAAAAATTTAGATACTTTTTTGAGTTTGCCCTATGAAGCCAAAACATTGATTTGGCAGCATCTTGAACATATCAAGAATAATTTTGACAAAAATGAATGGTTATATTATTCAATTCGCAATGAGACAACTGACTTATGGAATAACAGGATACGGGAAATTTCCGAAGTATTAAAATCAAAAATCTTAACAACGCTGATGCAGTAAGAATAATACCAAACTATAAAAATTGACCGTTCTCTAAGAAACAAAAAACAAAAAACAAAAAACAAAAAACAAAAATAATCGATGGGTTTTTGTTTCTCTGAGCAATCGTTCATACGAAAAATATTTTTATTTATTTCAGGATTTTCAATAAAATTGAAAATGAATCATTCAAAAACAGAATCATTTGAAGAAGCGATTAGGAGATGCAAAAGCATGGTTCTGGAAGAGTTATCTCCAGAAAGGAAGAAAATTGTGTATACCGGCGGTGTATTATTCGTCCTCATCTGTGAGATTGTGTTAACATTTGGAATTTATATCATCTTGCATGACATTGACAATTCTTCGATAAGAAATCAAATGGAAGGAATAAGTCAATCTATACTGAATCGAGTCAATTCCACATTTGAATTTTTAGAATATATATTAGACGTAAATGCGGCATTTTTCAGAATACATGGAATTTTTCTTTCGGCAGAAAATTATTCCGATATAATTCAATATCAATCTTTATATTTAAAAGAAAGTGTAGAGTCATTTATATTCATATTAAAGTTACCATATGACGAGAAAACGCAATTCGAAAATTTTTGTGCCAATTATATAATCCCGGATTGCAGAATAACACAATTAAATATTACAGATATCGACGGAAATTTGAGTTATTCTTTGGTGCCAGTAACTAAAAGAGCATTTTATTGGCCGCTAATTTTCGAGGATCCTCCTATCGACTCAGATGGAAGTTTAGAACTATTTGGCTTTGATTTAAATTCCGTAAATTACGAGGAAGGAACCACATCAGTCATTACCATGGCCTTAAAATCTGGGAATTTCAGTCTCACTTTTAGAATTCCATTAGTCGGTCAAGACACGGTGAATCCAAATAGTTATGGAGTATTATTAAATAATATCGTATATAAACATATCAATAGCACAGATATAAAGGAAGTATACGGTTTAGTGGGAGTAGCGATAAGATTGGGAAATATCTTTAATCAATCAATAGAATTATTAAATCTCTCAGTCGAAAGAAAAGATATTGATTTATTCATATTTGATGTGACGAACGATGGAGTCGTCAATAATACGTCCAACAATATCAGTTTACTATATAAAGAAAGTAAAGTGGAATATCAGAACATCTGGTTTGCTAATCAAGTGAAACCAAGTTTTAATATTTTGGAATTTAATTTTTCAATAATCGGTAGGAATTGGACAATATTTTTTTCCTACAATTATAATTTTATCGAAACAAATACAAACAAGCAAGAAATCATAATTCCGAGTGTGATAGCCTCGATTTTCTTTTTGTTCGATGTGATAATTTTATTATACAAGTATTTCAAAAATAATCGAAAAACAATAGAAATGGAGAAAAAGAAAAATCTTATTTCGCAGCAAATGTTAAATTATGTGAATCATGAAGTGAGAAATCCTTTAAATGTTATCAAAGGATTGGTATGCTACATAGCAGATCAAATGCACACATTATATAATGATAATTACAAAAAGGATAAAAATGTGAAAATAATAAATTTCGATATACGAGCTTACGAGTCTGTTCTATCAGATTTAGGTACAGTGATAGGGGCCTGTGACATGCTTGAACATATAGTGACAGACATCTTAGATATAAGCAAATTAAAATCGGGCAAATTGAAATTAGATAATAAAGTAATTCTGATGAGCGATTTCATGAAAGATCTCGTGAAAACAATATCACAGAAAATAGATGAGAAACCAGCCGTAAAATTGGAATTATCTTATAATAATCATTTAATGTTATATATAGATCAGTACAGATTAAAACAGATATTGTTAAATTTCTTAACGAATGCGATAAAATATACTGATAAAGGAAGCATTTTAATAAAAATAGAAACTTTGAAAGATAATATAAGATTTATAATAAAAGATACTGGTAGAGGAATTAAAGAAGAAGCCAAAAGTAGAATATTCCAGCCGTTCCATCAAGTAGTGCCAAGTGATGCCACGAGATATGGTGGTATAGGTTTGGGACTATATTTATGTAAAATGCTTGCGGATTTGATGGGAGCTAAAATCGGATTCGAAAGTGAATTTGGCAATGGATCGTTATTTTGGTTAGAATTTCAGCTCAAACAAATAACAGCGGAAGATATTTTAGAACTAAAGAATAATGAAAATACTATCTCCAGACCAGCTATAGTTCTCGATGTTGTCGAGAGTTAGCCAACTGTTGTGGCAATTGCAATAGTTGGCCGACTATTATAATTATGATGACAGTTATTACAGCCATAAAAAAAATTTATTTATTTGGTAATAGCATAATAAAGAATCGTAAATTATGACGGGTTTTGTTAAAAGCTTCTGTAAATGTTTTGGGAACAAAAAAGATAAAAAAACTTTAGCCAACAATATTTCGAAACCAGATAAAGAAGATGTAGAAATCAATATGATAAATTACGATCAGGAACAAGGCAATGTCGAAATAAAAAGATTAAGGCGACATTTGATATGCGATGATGCGTTTTCTAATAGATTGGTCTTAAGAAAATATCTAGAGTTATACGAATGCGAAGTGGATGAAGCAGAAAACGGACAAGATGCCATAGATTTAGTCAAAAAGGGAAACAATTACAATATAATTTGGATGGATATTAAAATGCCAGTTCTCGACGGTTTCGAAGCGACGGATAAATTAAGGAAGTCGCACTACAAGGGAACGATAATAGGATTAACCGGTTACGTGGATGATTCTACTGTCAGAAAATGTTTCGAAGTGGGAATGAATCAAATAGTATCGAAACCGTTCGATACCAAAGTAATCAGAATGTACGTTGAAAAGCATAGTTAACGATATATCGAAATTGTGAAGGCTCATCTCACTGAATACAAAAATATTTATAATATATATATAGGTTGGAAATGACACAAAATATAGTGTATGATATCATAGTGATATTATGGAAGAAAACTGAACAGGAATATCGATGCTATATGAGTAATAATAATTTAGAAATGAATATGAGCCTAGAAAAATATATAAAAGATTATGATATTACATTTGCCGATATGTTTAGGAAATTAATAGAAAAGAAAGAACATCAGTTCACGACGATTGGCGATACAAAAATAATTTTAGAATATATGAATGATGATAAGATTTTAGAATTGCATGTTCCAATCGATGAAAATTTATACTTGTTATCTTCGATTAGTCATAAAATCAGGAATCCATTAACGAACATATTAGGAGTTTTAACTTTGATCGACGAAGAGAAAATGGATAAAACTCAGAAAAAATATATAAATATATTAAGAAAATCCAGTTATGATATTGTGGGAGTTGCCAACGATATTGTTGATATAATAAATTTAAGTCGTGACGAAATAAAATTAACATATGAAAAGACAAATATGGAAAAAACATTACATGAATGCCATGAAATTATTTGGAATGATGCAAGCAAAAAAAACATAAATGTAATTTTAGCGATTGATAAAAATGTACCGAAAATCATAATAGTAGATGTCAAAAGGCTGAAACAAATTATTATCAATCTTTTAAATAATGCTTTATATCACACAAATATAGGAAGCGTAACGGTTGAAGTATCCCTCTATAATAAAAATGACAACGCTCAGATGCCATTCATTCATACAGAAGCCAAGACGCCGATGTATAATATATTATTCAAAATTAAGGACACTGGCGTCGGATTAGATGAAGACAGCAAAAAATTCGTCGAAAAAATTTTAGGAATAAATAAAAATCAATGCATAAAACCGTATAAGTATGGCGGGTTCGGTTTATTGATTAGTCGTCATCTGTGTTATTTAATGGGGGGGAATATATGGTATAAAAGTGAAAAAGACATAGGCACAATCTTTTATTTCAATATTATATGTGAGGGAATAAGCATCAATTTTCAATAAAACAACTAATAGTGTCTTAACCATCTATCGATTTCGTAATTCAGTTTGGATTCTAGTTGCAAGTTTTTGTTGGATGTAAGATTATCAATCATGCGACGATCCTGATGAGGATTTATGTTTGCCATGGCTACTGTTTTCGGTCGATTATCATCGATGACAATTTCTATTGTATCTATTCCTCCGACGATAGAAGGTTTATAAATATCATAATTTTCGGTTGCTTTTATATAGTCCTTCATGGTACCTTTGCTAATCTGAGGAGAGATTAACATTAAATCGTCATACTGTTTAACAATATTCTTGAGAAAAACTTTGTCAGTATCTCTATCATTCAAATTCAACGCGAATTGTTCCTGAATGCCGAGAAAAATCTCATTAAATTTTTGTCCTGCATAGGTATGTTTCCAGATTGATTCTTCGAAATTATTAACATCCTTATAGCCTTTAATACTGCCACACGCGATAATAAAAACAATTTGTACAGAGACGACAGCAATTAAGAAATTTCTGCTAAAATACAATCCGGCGCTAAAAATTAGTCCTAAAAATTCGCCACCTGTCAGTGCCCCTAAAATAGTAAGCAAAACGACTTCAATAATACTGTATTTTTTATTATTCTCATCATCATTTTGAGCATCTTTATCATGCATCCATTTGTAACCAATAGATTTTTCACCAAGTTTTTTTAACATCAGACGAATTTTATAATTCCAAGCCGCGTCATCAGAATTAGTAGCTCTGAAATATCTATTTTCGTTTAGAATTGACTCCTTGTTGACCTGATCATCACTATCATCTTTGAAACAATTGTTATCGATTTTTTCATCGGAATCATTTTTAATTTTTTCTTTGTATACGTTCTCGGGTATAATAATTTTTTCGATGGGTTGTTCCTTTTCAGACATTTCTTAAATCGTTATTATCATAAAACAACTTGTTTCGATAATTAATTGAGAGTATGGCTTTCAATATTCAATTTTTCATCCTTTTAGGACGAAAAATTAGGGTGCAGGATGCGTGAGCATCTGATACCTCAATTTTTCATCCTTTTAGGACGAAAAATTAGGGTGCAGGATGCGTGAGCATCCGATACCTCAATTTTTCATCCTTTTAGGACCGAAAAATTAGGGTGCAGGATGCGTGAGCATCCGATACCTCAATTTTTTAATGAGCTAAAGCTCATCTCGCGGTGCTCGACTCAAAATAATGCTGCGCATTATCTCGCAGTAATGCTCGACTCAAAATAATGCTGCGCATTATCTCGCAGCAATGCTCGACTCATTGCATTCGTTTGCTCTGCGAGCAAGTGAACTCCGTTCACTGAGCCTACGGCTCGGCAATGCTATGCATTGCGCAAAAGCAAAGCTTTTGCCGAGCACGGCGAGATCGCCGAAGGCGATATTTGGTAAACAAGAATCCTTTTTAATATCATTGCTTTAAACTATTGTGTACTACAGTATTTTTCGTTCTTAATTTTAACCATTGCATCTAGTTAACCGAAAGTTGAATTTCTTTCCTTAAGAAAAGATGCTTATGTTATAATCAGAATATACATGAACAAACTATATGTGGAATGAATATTTCAATTTTGCCTCCCGAAATACTTTTTCATATTTTATCATTTCTTGATACGAATTCATTGGAAAATAATAAGTATGTTTGTAAAAGATTTTTGGCATTCACCAATGATGAGTTTTTATGGAAGTTCAAATGTATACAAATAGAATTGAACTTGTATGAGAAATTCGAAAACAAATCCTGGAAATGGTATTTTTATGTTTTCTCGAACGAATTGAAATGTATGTCTTCAGATCTCGCAAAAAAAATTTGTGCTGGATACAAACGTTTTAATGACGGGATTTATTACGGCGATTGGATGGCAGGGAACCCAAATGGATTTGGTTATCACATTTGCAGCTCATCCACGAGTATTGGGCAGTGGAAAGATGGGTATTTGGATGGAGTAGGTCAAAAAATGTTTTCCGATTCGGACTCGTATAAGGGTCGCTTTCAAAAAGGATCCAGAATTAAGGGGATGAGACTTTATTCCAATGGCGATAGTTATAATGGAGACTGGTGTCACGGAGTAAGGTCGGGTAAAGGAATTTATAAATGGTGCCTAGGTGATCACTATGAAGGCCATTGGGAAAACGGTAATATCAGTGGATTTGGTTCATTTTATTGGAATGACGGAAGGAAATATGTGGGTTTTTGGCGAGAGCATAAACATGACGGTTTAGGAATTCATGAATGGCCAGATGGGAGTGAATATAGAGGTGAATGGAGACGAGGGAAAAGGCATGGAAAAGGTTTGATGATATGGAATAACGATTGTGAATGGGAAGGACAATGGATATTCGATAATCGTGTGAATGATGAACCCATGGTCGAGAGATTATGGGATAATTTTTTTAACGAATCATTAGAATCGCAAAAAGAAAGTGCAAAAAAAATTTTCTGTCCGAAAATAAGATAGAAAAAACAATTCGAGATCATAAGAGAAAGTTAATTGACATTTAGAAAAATCTACAAAGGATAGTCATATTGGGAATCAGAAGTGTATCTTTGGAAGACGGCCGGATGGGGGTATCGCTTATAATTGTAAGGATAACCCATTAATCTGCGTTGCCTTTTCAATTGATGTCTCATAAGAGCATCATCCTCCATGTAAGGCCTTGCACTGTAATACATCGGCCAATCAGGGAAAGGGTAACCACTTTCACCGCCATAACCAATATTACCGCCGTAGCCGACATTATCATAAGTTTCTCCACTTCGTGAATTCATTAGTAAAACGATTAAGCACAATACTAGAACGATAATTGCAATCAAACACCACATATTTTTATTATATATACTGTTAACAAATAAATTTTTTTTTGTTTCAAAATTAAAAATAGAAAATTATATGGACTATATGCAAATCCACGATTATTTGTATTTGTCACAATAATAATTCGAAATCTTTCATTTCCAGAGATAATTTATGGCATTGTCTAAAAGCTTATATCTAAATATATATATATTTAGTGATATTTATAAATGGACGAAAAAAAGTTATGGATATTTGTTAAAAATAATGCTAAGCCATCCTATAAGGCAATTTTAGATGATAAAAATAAACCCGCGAATGTAGTCGCTAATAAAGGGTTGGAAGAAGGAGAAATTGCAGTTAGGGGCGGCGCTGAGTACAACGGTTTTGGTATCAGAGCATTAGAATACATTAAGCCTATCTTAACGAATTTAAGAATTAGCAAAGCAATAAAAAAATTATCGGAAGGAAACATTCAAGGGGCGATAAAAGTGTTGAGAATAGAAAAGGAAGTTCAAACGCCGGCGGGATCGATGTATGGCGGATTGGAATTAATGTACGGCGTTTTGAAAATATGGCTTGAGAATAATAACATCAAAGTTCCAAATGAGTACATCAAAAGGGCTTCAATAATTCGAGATCAAAAATTGTTAAAATGGATAAATTCGATGTCGTGGTCGCCAATCCAAGGAGAATTCGAAATAACAGAATCCGGATTCAATAAATTCGGAACAAGCGTTGTTCCTGAATCTTGGATCGGAAAAAAATACAAAAATGCGGATGATTTGCACAAAGAGATGGATAGTTTAGAATGGCGAAAAGGTAAACCAGCCGTAAATTTTTGTTGCATTTACGCAATGGCAATTAAAAAGAAAAAAAGATGGGAAGAACTAAATCAGATTTCAATTGATGGAAATATTAAAATTGGAATAGAAATATTTCCAGTTTTTGATCAGAAGAAAAATTTAAGAAATTTAAGTAATTTAAACAGCAAGGTTTTATTTTTTGAAAATAAAAAACAATATAAGACATGGCTAGATAAATTACCCCGGAAATCGAAACTAATTATAGCGGGCTTGCAAAGCGACGAGCCAGACCAAAAATTATTGCTCGCATGTGATTTAGAGGAATTAGTAGAAAAAAATCCACAATATATTAAAAAAAGAACTGTCGGAATCTACGTTTCGAGATTGCAAAAATTGATAAGAAGGGGTCGGAAATGCGCAAATATCTTAAAAGAAACGCTAATTGATTTATGGAAAAGTCCAGGTTACAATTTGCCCGAACAACAATTCATACGAGTGAGTGCTTGTAGGCAATTAGCATGGAGAATTTTTATTACCACGATTGAGGATGTAGAACCTTATTTAGAAGATAAGAATGATGAATATCTATCTATGCTAGACTTAGCATGTTTAGCCATACTGGCCAATATCGATACGGAAATAACATTTAAAGATAATATTTTCAAAAAGATATTGTACACCGCTTTGTTGATTCAACATAATGATTGTTATGCGAGTCATTGGAATTTTTCGCAAGCATCCGATCATGATATCTCGAAGGTGAATGTCAAAATGCATAAATTTAATAATTTTTTAACTGCATGCAAATTGTTATATTCATATATGCCGATGAGAGAAGGTGACAATTTTATGATCATGAAAAGTTTCAATCATGTTTTAAGTGGAAATTATGAATTGAAACCATTAGAAAAGAAGTCAATAAATGAATTATTAAATTTTTCTGATGAGAAAGCGGCTCTACAAGGGGAATTAGCCGGTTACGATATGGCGCCAAATCCAAATATCTTGATTACTCTGCAATCGGCTTTTCCATTCATACCTTATGATGAAGAAAAACATACGACTAAAGGATTATCTGGATTTATCTGGAAGAATTCATCAAGTATAAATGTAAGAATAAAGGATCAACCTAGAGATCATGACGTAAATTCATTAAATATCTTAAAATCTTTGACAAATATTCAAAATTATATCAGAGACGAAAACTTTTACAAACTGAACATAAAAGAATATATAAATACATTATCCAAGCAAAAATATGAAAAATATCTGAGCGAAGATAAGGAAAAAATAAGAGAAATAGACTCGCGTTTAGGATTTTTATTATTGTTCGGACAAAAAATTGGAATTTATGTAAATAAAAAAAGATATGAAATTATTGTCACAGGAACTGTTGAAGTCCCGTGTAAGGCGAAATCCATTTCGAAAAACGAATCACTCTATCTTGAAGGTCAAGAGAGATTTGATGCAGAATTGGCTTATATTGGCTATTTAAACAATAATAAAATTATAATTGATGTACCAAAACCGCCAATCGGCTATCGCTGGATTTGGGGTCACAAAAATAAAATACAAATCGACGCGCAATTAGTAAAAAGTGATTTTGAAAATCTAACAAATGAAATAATATTTATAGCCGATCAATATGAATTAAAGCCATTTGATGCTTCCAGTATTTTAATGAGATTGGAAAAGGTGAAACCTGTACACATACCAAAGGAATTTGCAAACTTAATAGAACAAATTGTCTATCGCGGTAATAAAAAATATGATGATTTCGAAATAAATTTGATCCTAAAAAAACTGAGCAAATATAGATTGAAAAACTTTCATTTTTTGACATATAATTGGCAGAACATTGGAAAAAAGAGTGATATGCCGACTGAAATATGGAGAGGCGTTTTATTAAAATTTTACAATAACTTTAACGGTGAAGCACAAATCGGTCCTGTTGACGGAAAAGGCAATAAATTACATGATTCAATCGATTATTTATATGAAGGAACCATATTGAGAATATTTACGTTATTATCTTTCCTGTATCCGAATGTGATAGTTCAAAAGGCCTCTTTAAAATATCAAATCAATAGTGAATTTCCAGAATATCTGGATCTAATAAAAAAATTAGAATATTTGGCTTTTGAAATTCACGACCAAAAAAAGACATTAACTAAAGTAAAAAAAATAAAACTGATAACAAAACTGTGGGAACATCAGGAAAAAACTTCTCAAAAAATTTTGGATGAAATTATAACTTTTAAAAAATATGGCTTCGGGGATGCATCTAATGTCGGAGCGGGTAAGACACTAACGGCGTTATCGATAATGGCAGGACTGTACAACCATAATATGAAGAATAATGATTTGAATTATAGTGGATTCTTAATTTTATTACCAACCACATACCTATACAAAACCTGGATAGATGAAATAAAGAAACACACCGAGGGATTCGAAATTATTTTACAAAATGCAAATGGTTCCCTGGAAAGATCGGTAGATAATTATGATCAGATTCAAATTAATCCCAATTCAATATTAATCACAACTCTTGGTAGAATGCGCGATCATCCTCTGAATCAGTCATGGATTTTCGTGGTCATAGATGAGTGCCTCAGTGTTCAGAATAAAAATGCACTGCAGACTGGAGAGGCTTTTAAACAGATTGTGGCTTCACAATATAAAGTTTTGTTAATGAGTGCTACTTTCTTTAGATCTAGATTTGATAAGTTATTCTATATGCTGAAGATGTTAAATTCTGGATTGCCGGAAAATAAAATTTATCTAGACACGATATTAAGTGAAAGAATAATCTCTTTTCAACCAGCAAAGACAAGAAACTGGAAAACAAAAGTACATAAATTCAAACTGCCAACAAATTTAAGAAAACACTACGATTTGCTATTAAGACAAGAATTAGGAGCAGAAAGATTGTACATCAAATTAGCTTCTTTTCTGTACGACAATTATGATTACGCCGAAGCTTTTCGGAAAATTATCAAGCAAATAGATAAAAGGAAAAGGAGATCCTTAATTTACGGTCGCAGTAAGGAAGAAGCGGACATTTTAGGAGAAAGAATTAAAGGTGTGACTCGCTTTCCTGATATTTCCGGAAGACATATTGCTATATCTTACACCGAGGGAACCTACGGATTAAATCAACTAATCTTTTTGGATACGATAGTAACAAGACCCCCAGTACCGGACGCGCGTCCCCAAATGATGGGCCGCCTCGATCGACCAGGTCAAAAGAGTGATGTTTTATATATGGAATACTTAGTTGTAGAAAACACGATTGAAGAAGCAAGTTTATTTAGATTGGAATTAGCAAATAATTTTATTAGAAATTATCTTATGCCTTTAGCAGAATTTTATGAATTGGCCGTTGGTAAAAGAAAAAAAGAAGAATATTTTAACAAATAAAATTAGAATTAATAACTGAACAATTTTTTTCTGAAATTTTTCAGTCTTTGTATTAGAGAAAGTTCACCGAAAAAATACAAAGAATACCATGGGTCCAAATTTAAATCTTCAAAGTTATCAACATAAAGACTGATGATATCTTTTTCGAGGTCGTGTTTTTTATCACTCCAAAATCCATCGGTTTCATTATAAACTTTTATTACGAAATCGTCAGCCTGCAGTTCAAAATTTCTAGAGAAGATATCCAGAATAAATCTAACGATGTTATTTATTGGAAAATGGACAATTGAGAAAATAGATATCCTAATCATAGTTGACGGAGTTTGAACGAATCCAAAATCGTAATAAATGTTATAATTTTGGATAAAGACATATAGCAAGTAAAAAAATAATCCCCATCTGATTCGATCAAGAGTGAATTTTTTAAGATAATGATTATTTTTTTTATGACCTACTTGGTGACATAAATATGTTAGAACAGTTTTATTAGGACAATTTATCGAAAGGTCTCCCAGGAGAATATCGTTATAACCAAATATAGCTACTGTATTACAATTGTGTTGGTCCTTCGATATGTAAACCCCACCCAAAGAAATTTTCAGATAACTTGTTAATTTATGAATTTCTTCTTTCAACGGACAATTATCTATTGATTTAATTCGTTTGAATAACCGAAGATAAATTTCATAATAAGCAGTACGACTGATTACACTCGCGCAACTCTGAATTAAAAAAGAATAAAACCAAAAACTAATGTCAGTCCATTCTAATATTCTTGTTAAAATCAGACATGCCGGCAACGACATGATAACAATAATACAGATGGTTCTTAAAAAATCGGACAAAAGTTTACTTTTTGAATCGAGTTTTTCAAAAAAAGAAAATAAAAATGAGATAAACTCTTTTTTTGAATAATAAAGAATTACAAACATGACGGAGATATTTAATTCATTTCTGGGAATGTACAGAAATTCCAAAATATAGCGACAACAAGAAATGATATGACCGATGAAGATTAGATCAAAAACATTTTGTAACAACGTGAAAAAGTTTTTAATTGAATGAATGATATTTTTAGTTCTTCGGAAGGGTTGAAGCTGGAAAAATGCTCCCCGACTAATGTAATTTTCAATTTCCACAGGCATTTTTTTTGAATATAATCTTTTGTGCTGTCGGGCATTCAACCAAGTTTCCAAAAAAAAAGACAGAAGCAAGATTGAAATAGAAATTTCAAAATACATAGTAGATTTAAGTTCTTCAGAAATTGTAAAGACGAAACAAAGGCAATAATTTTCAATTTTTGGTTTGGATAAAAGCATCTTTTATTTTGATTATTCGAAAGGCAGATACCCACAAAAATATAAGTGCAATTATCGTCATTATCCATAATGAGAAAGCATCAAATTGACAATTTCCAGAAAAGGCGAAGAATTGATAAGATCCGATAATAGTCCATACTATTATGTAGACGAAGTCGATCATTGTCAAAACTCCATAACAAATCAAAAAGGAAAAATTGTCTGTTAACAGATACAATAAGAGTAAAACGATGGAAGCGTATCCGACGAATAACAAGACAGAACCTGTAACAGTTAACCAAATATATAACCTGATCAAATTTGGACCAACATGATCGCAAATGGCGTCCTCATTATTTTGACCAACAAAAATACAAGACAAACCAACTGTTGTGACAAGTATAAAAACGGTAGATAAAAATATTATAGAAACAATTCTATCAATAGTATCGAACATGTTTGCAATACAAAAAGACTTCAAAGTGAATTATATGGTATATTATTCAATTTTTCAATAGTGCTGCGTATTATCTCGCTAAATAATACTGCGTATTATCTCGCTAACGCTCGACTCATTGCATTCGTTTGCTCCGACCTCTAGAGGTCGAGAGTAAGTGAACTACGTTCACGGGCAATGCTGTAGCATTGCGCAAAAGCTAAGCTTTTGCTGGGATTCTTTCTTAAATTAATTTTGGGTGATGATTTAGAGTGCTTTAAACCTTCACATAAATCCTTTTCTTATCATAAATTAATACCACGCGATAGAATCATGCTAGAGAGAAATTGCATAAATTAGAATAATTCCATGCAAGTAATTCCAAAGCATGGTACCATCGCGTGAAAATCATATTATATTTGAGTATCCAAAGCACTTAGATTATTGCCGGGAATCATTCTGAAATTTATACCAAGCAATCGTTTCCAATGCTTTAAACCATCACAGAAATCGCCGGCGCCGAAGGCGCACAAAGTACTAAATCCTTTTCTTATCACATATTGGTGCCACGTGATGGAACCGTGCATGAGATAAATTGCATGAATCTAAACTATCCATGCAACTCACTTCAAGGCATGGTACCATCGCGTGAAAATCATTTATTTCGACTCTCCAAGGCGCTTTGACCATCGCAGGGGTTCCTTCTCAAATTGATGTCAGGCGATCATTTATAGTGCTTTAAACCGTCACATAAGTCGCCGGCGCCGAAGGCGCACAAAGTACTAAATCCTTTTCTTATCATATATTAGTGCCACGCGATAGATACCATGCTTGAAATAAATGCATAAATTAAATGATTCCATGCAAGTAATTCCAAAGCATGGTACCATCGCGTAAAATAAAAGAAAAGAACCCCCTCGTTCAAAAGCTAATAAGAAGAACGAAACAAGCAAAAGCTAACGACGTTCGCCGAGGGCGTTTATTCTTTTAATTGATAAAAATAGAAAAATATCAGTCCAAAAATCAAAGCACAGAAGGCGGAATAAAAACAATTGCCAATCCCTGCTTGTCCACTCACTGGATTTCCGACAAAAAACCCAATTATGGCGGATAAGAAACATAAAGCCATACAAGCAATGAAGAATATCGTAATCCACATAAAAATTTTGGTTTTTGTATCCATTAGTATTTATATTTATACAAGAGATAAAATTAAAAATTGATTTTTAAAATGACTCGAAAATAGTCAAAAGTATAGACATATTAAAAAAATGGGCGCCGGCTTAGCACATCTTCTCATCTTTAATTTGAATATAAACAGGAGAGAGATATTTACAAAACACAAAACTATAGATACAACCAATTCCGATCCGTTAGAAAAAGCCAGAAAAATTTGTTCTTATGATGAAGTTCTTAATTTAACAAATTGGCAAAATGATGATCTGATCATACAAATTGTTACGGTTCCATGTGTGATGGATCCAAACGGGTACGCACTAGGAGATAAGAACATAAATAATTATAAAGTAACGGTGAATTGCTCACAAAATGATTTGAACGGTGTTAAAATCGAGAATTTTACTATATATGGAAACAAAGAAGAAGAAATTTATAAAATAGACGATTTCAAAGAAATATGTTTCCAGGGATTAAGTTCCGAAGAAACGGAAAATTCAAAAAACAATGTGGAAAATAAAGAATGGCAAGAATATTTCGATGATTTTAATTTAGATTTGACTTCCGAAATAATCATAAGTCACGGAATTGAAATTTTTTGAAATTTTTTGAAATTTGTTTATCATTCAAAAAGTTGATTTTTAAAGCAATTGAATAAGGATTAAAAATAAGATATTATTTTTTTAAGTGGTTGGAAACTATTCATTGGACAAATACACAATGGGGTGTTGTATGGCATTGCAGGCATCTGAATTTGCAGCGATCCGATACTATCGAAGCAGAGAAATAAAGAATGGTCCAGGATGCATTGCATTTTGTTGTGGTACGGCACAAAAAGATAATAAGCCGTCCTTAGGTCCGACTCAATATATAAGAGTAGTTCATAAGATGGCGGCGCCAGATGATCCAAGGAGAGTAGAAATAATCAAAGGACCGTGTGTTTATGAACCAAATGATCCTTGGGCGGAAATAAGTGAAATAAAGGATTCGATACAATTAACACAAAATCATTATATAGTAGTGAAAGACGAAATAACCGAACAAAAGAAAATTGAGAGTGGTCCCAAAAATTATTTTCCAGGACCTTTCGAGGTGACCTCTGGAGTCCATTCAAAACTAAATTTACAACCGACTGAATATATAAGAGTCGAAGATACTTTAACGGGTCATGTTCAAGTAGTAACGGGACCAACATTATTTACACCGAAAGCATTTGATAAATGTTCAGATGTGAAGGAAAAGCAATCATTAAGCCAGAGAGAATATGTTTTTGTGACCCACAAAGATACTGGGCATATTGATATTGTTGAAGGTAATGCGACTTTTGCTCCCGGTCCATATGATGACATTTCAGAAAAAAAGGAAAAAATAACACTTAGAAACGATGAATATGTTAAAATTGTTGATCAAAATACCGGTGTCATAAGAGTAGAAAAGGGGACCGCGACCGTAATATTGAGACAATTTGAAGAAACCAGTGGAGCGAAGCAAAAGGCGATTGAAGTTAACGATTTGACAGCGGTTTACATTTTTGATACTCAAAGTGGGAAATTTGAATTGATAACCCAACCTGGCATGTTTTTTCCAGCGTGGAATCAACAAATTAGTGAGAAGAGAGAGAAAATTAGGTTGGAAACTAATGAAGTCATGGTTCTCATCGATAAAGAGGGTAAATATATATATATGAAAGGAAACGATGATAACACGAGATCATTTTTCTTGCCACCCTATTGCAAAATATTGGAGCAAATGTGGTCTTTAGAGTTGGGGAACAGAACAAAAAAAGTAACAAGATTCGATTTGAGACCACAATCGATGGAATTTGAATTTTTAATTCGAACAAGAGACGGCGTTGAATTATTTTTGCGCCTGAACTTCTTCTGGCGAATAACGAATGTGGCTCAAATGATTAATGCAACTCATGATCCGCCACACGACATTTGCAGACACGCCCAAAGTCAAATTTTAGGTGGAATATCAAAGGTGGATCAGAAGGAGTTTATGGAATCATTCAATGAGATAATCCAAAATGCAGTAATGACCAAAGAAGACATATTTTATCAGGAAAGAGGCGTGACGCTAAATCAAATTTTAATTACAGGAAGAAAATGCCGTGATGAAGAAACGGAGAAGAATTTCCAAGAGATCATTAAGGCCAAAACAAATTGCATCAAAGCTCTAGTCGATCAAGATAACAAAAATGCAGTAAGAATAAGTGCCCTTAAAAATGAAATAGAGGCGGAGAGGTTAGAAGGTCAAGTGATTGATGTGAAGCGTACTTTCCAGAGAACTCAAGCAGAACAAGATGGAGCGGCGAGAGGTGTCGAAATAGCCCACATGTTAGATAATCTTCCGCGTGACTTCAATCCCGAACAAAAACTACGTATTTGGCAAGATATGCAGAACACAAAAAGAGTAGAGACAGTTGTAACGAAAGTAAATAATTTGGTGGTAAAACCGGAAGACGTGGACATGAAAATTGTTAATTTGGACATGAAAACCAATGGATCTAATTTTGACGAAGGAAAAAGAGAACACAAAAAGAAATTGCCAGTTTCCGTGAACGTAAATGCATGAAAAAACGGACGCTCGGCAAAAGCAATGCTTTTGCGCAATGCATAGCATTGCCGAGCCGTGCATCACCTTCGGTGATCTCGCGCTGCTCGGCGAACAAAGTTCGCTTGTTAAGATGCTGCATTTTAGGATTTTTGTTTTCAGCGCTTGATTTTCTTTATATAGCTTAAAAGTTTCTTCCAGAAAAACTTAATGGAAAAATATTTAGCAGAAAGATACTGTAGCGCGCAATGGTTCAACGCAATGATATTAAAAAGGATCCATTGCTTTGGATGATTGCGTGGAAAACATATGGATGATAATTAAGCCGTGACATCATTGCATTAAATTAAAAGGTATTTGGCGTCTATGCAATTTTGCCAGTACTCGAACTTCCCTTGGCAAAAGCGTTGCTTTTGCGCAATGCATAGCATTGCCGAGCCGTAGGCTCAGTGAACTCTGCTCACTTGCTTTCCGAGCAAAGGAGTGCAACGAGTCGAATGTCAGCGAGACGCCAAAGGCGTTGAAAAATTGATTTTCAAAACTAAAGTATTTTTTTATTTGATATACCCTTAAATTCTGAAATGAGTCAATTTATACCTATTCCAAACTTAATTTGGAGAGTGAGCTTAAAAATTTGTTTTATTAGTTGATGAGTATTATCAACAAAAATTTCGCATACTTTCCGTCCTCTCCATTTTTCCTTTTGTCACCTTATTGCATTTAAATCGCTAAACTCTTTCTGTAAAAATTCTCCAAATCTTTTTCTTTTATTTTTCTTAGTCCATTTTCTATATTTGTCATCAATTTCTCCTCTTTGTAATTATTTTCTTTCCTTCTCACCATTGATTTCAACTTCGAAAATACTTTTTCTATTGGATTATATTCTGGCGAATATGGTACGTTGTATATTATCTTGTGATTATTTTTCGCCACATATTCTTTTAATCGTTTCGTGTGATGTATTCTCGCGTTGTCCATCAATAAATATTTATTTTCGTCAATTTTGCTTATTAACTCTTCTATGAACTTTAGAAATGTCTCGCCATTTGCCGAATCTTTTATTATCTTTGTATGCAATATTTTTCTGTTTGAAATCGCACATATCAGAGTGTATCTTTTGAAGTGTTTAAAGTATTTTTTTAATATCATTTTTTTGCCTTTTTCCGACCAACCGTAATTATTTGCAATTCTATTATCAAAATGCGTTTCATCTATTGATATTATATTTCCCAATTCCATTGTCCGAATTTTTTTCTCGAATGTCCTTTTTTCCTGATTATATTTCCGTTTCGTTTTTACAATATTTCTATTTTCTATTTGTTTTTTTGTTATTTTCATTTTGCCTAATATGGCATATATTGATGATTTGGAAATAGTAATATGAAATCTTCTTTTTATTACAGAAATAAGGACTTTATAATCGAAATTTATCTTTTTTTAAAACATGGACTCTTATGTAACATTTTATTTCTGGAGTTATTTTACACTTTCTCATTTGCGACATTGTCTTAGCGGGGTTTTCATTTTCACATGTCTTTTTCCAATTAAATAATGAACCATTACTTATTTTGAAAATACGCAAAGTCTTTTTAATTGTGGCTTTTTCGAAATTATTATAAAAATCGACCACATTTAATTTGTAAAAATCTGGATATTTCTTAGGCATTTTTTTCCTATATAAATAAAACTACTTAAAGATTTATCGTTTAAAATTAAGAATAATGAAAAAAAAAGAAGAAAAATAAATCTCCTTTGAAAAAACCCACTGATGAATACAAAAAATACTGCGAAAAATATGAATTATCTTTGGTTAATTTTAAAACCGTTAAAACTTCTTTGAAATCAATCGTGAAAAAAGAGAATGTGATCAGTAAAATTAGGGAGACGGTATTAATGGTGAATCAAATAGTATTTCATACGTATAATTTTTCGAAATTATATTGCATCCGTAATTTTGAGAAGCGTAAAAAATTGCCGGAAATAAATACTTCATTAATCAATTGCATTATGAAAACTCTATGTCGCAGGGAGGGTAGAGGAAAAACACCAGAAGAAACAAAACAAAAATTAATGAATATTTTGAGTAATTTTTATGATAAGCATTATGTCCATTTGATGGGTAAGATTGAAAAGTTCAGTTATACTAACCTGAATACAGTTTTGGATTATGAAGCAATATCAATTAAGACTTGTTTCAATAACCATATTCGAAACCATTTCTATGATTTTTTGGCTAGATATATCAATGTATTTGTCGGGAAGGAAAAAACAGAAGCGGATATCGAATCCGCCGAATTACCGAAAACTGTGAAGGAAAATTTACTAAGAAAATTTAGAAATAAAATTAAGAAAGTTAAAAAGGATGTAATAAATAATGAAAATAATTGTTCCTCTGATTATAATTACATTAAAAATAGACTTCGGGATGAGATTCTCCCAAAATTAAAAAAAATACATCCTTGCTAGAGAAATTGAACAAAAATCCGATGCATTTTCTGGAAAGTTTAGTTAAAATGTCAGTCGAAATAGAAAAGATTCGGACAAAAAACGATCAATTGTTTTCCGCTTAGAAAAAGTATCATTCCCAAATACATCAGACTGGATACGACCACCATAATACATTTATTGTTTGAGAAGCATATGAATAAGGGTTTTTATCTGAATGACAGTCACACAAAATTATGTGAAGATGAAATATGGGGATTCTTTTTCAGAATTGAAAGAAAATATTTCAAAAAGAAAAAATATACTTTCAATCACCAAATAGCAACTGATGGCGTAAGGATGTTCCGTGTTGTTAATAAAAAAAGAGCTCTACTGATCCGCTTAAAAGAAAGAAAATTAAAATACCCACAAAACCATTCAATTATAAATCTGAAAAATATGTAGAGGATTTATCCTAATGAAGAAAAAGAGATATATAATAATAATTATAGGATAGTTGGCATAGATCCTAACAAAGATGATTTAATATATGCTACAGACGGCGAAACAGAAGTAATAAACGGAAAACATGTTACAACAACTTTCAGATATACACAAAATCAGAGGAGAAAGGAAACGAAAAAGAAAGAATATGCAAAGCAAAGAGAAAGAGACAAATTAAATACAATAATAAATGAAAAGTCAGTAAAGGAATCAGAATCTGAATTACTTGCCTCAGAATTCTCGCTCTTGCATTCTTAAAAATGTAATAAACTTTATGAAAGGTAAAAATATAATCAGTGAGAAATTACAAAATTTTTACGAGAAAACCAAATTCAGACAACTGAAATGGTATTCATATATAAACGGACAAAGAAGCGAATCGAAAATGATAACACAGATTTAAGGAAAAATTTGGAACTCCAGAAAATGTGATTATATGTATTGGCGATTGGGAACAACAGAGACAAATGAAATATAAGGAACCAACCAAAGGAAAAGGAATTAGAAAATTATTTCAGGAAAAATGGTTATAATTTATATTTGGTAAATGAATTCAATACAAGTAAAAAATCATTCATAAGCGGAAAAAACATGGAGAAGTTTAAAAGAGTTAAAAATCCACTGACCTTGGAAAGCAGGGAAAATAGGGAAAACAGAAGAAGTTTGTTTAAGACATGGCTTGCTACGTTGCGAAAACGTTCATAATGGCGAACCAAAAAAACAAATTTTAATGAACCGAGATTTTAATGCGGCAATGAATATATTAAGAAAAGCAAAGTGCATATTGAAGAATTTGCCAATACCAGAATATTTGCAAAGGAAAAAAGAAAGAAAAGATTAAAAAATCAGTCCAGTTTCATCGACTAGGACATAGGCAAAAAGGCGAAACCAAATAAACCGATACAGAAAAGACACGCCCGAGTAGCTCTTTTACAGTATGAAAAAACTAACCATTCCAAAAATACTCAAAAAAAATATGCTCAAAAAAAATACTCAAAAAAAAAATTTGAAAATTTCTACAAATGAAAAATGGAATGGGTATAAAGGATACAATCAAATATTGCCGCCAGTTCCAAAATTGGTCCCAATCCCAATGCCCCCTTTACAAGCTGTTCCAAAATTAATGCAGTATCAAATGCCACAACCTTGTCCTCCGTTTGTTCAGCCTCCATTCATCCAGCCTGTTACCGTCATTATGCCAACCTATAATCCATTTACAGGTATAAGTTACAATCCTTTTATGGTAGCAATTAAAGAACGCCCAGATACGGCCGATAATTATTTCAGCGATGGTGAAACGATACGCCATGAACAACCTGGCTTAGCAAATTTGGAACCCGAAGTTTTTATAAGAGACAAAGAATTTATGCATCTAAATTATCCATTTAATCTTAAGAATTTCTCAACACCAATTAAAGAAATATTGATGAAACTGAATGCTACCACAATAAAAATTAATAAGGGAACTGTAGTAGCTAACAAGCCCATCTTTATTGAATTTGAAAACAATATTCTGAAGATATGGAATTGCAATTATGCAGCGAATCAAATTATAAGTAATAAAGGAAATACAATAACTGATGGTTACATGGTAACTAGTTATGAAAACGATGATGTGAAAACTATGAACAAATTAGAATATTTCAGTTGGAATTTGCCGTGTGATTTAAATTTCACGGGGCCAACGATTTCTCTAAACAAAGTACAAATAATTGGTAGTCAAAATTCTGTAACATTCGAACGATCAGAAATTTTTGATACAAATTTATCATTAAGATGTCTATCGAGTAAAAACAAAATTTCCATCCCAAAAGGAATCTACAATAATTTAAATATAACGAACATTCAGAATAGTATAGATTTTAATGACTCTGTTACAAATTATTTAATGATAGATATGGAAGGAAATGAAATCATTGATAATTTGAGTGTTACAAAATCTTCCAACGTAAAACTTTCCGGAGGTGGTAGCATAAACATCAGAAAAAGAAACAATACCATCACGCAGGAATCGATTTTCGGGGTTGGCCAAATTAATTGGTTCCTAGAATGACATATAAAAATTGGATAGGTTTCTTTATTTATAACTTTTATGGATAACTATAAAAAAAAATTGGATGAGTATCAGAATGATCCAAATTATATTGAAATAATTGATCTGGGACCACATTTAACTTACGAGCAGGTCATTTTAAGATTAGTCGAAGTACCAATTCTAGAAAAAGAAAAAAATAAAGAAAAAAATAAAGCAGTTTCAGAATATCCATTTATTCACACGAGGGGTTTTTCTACGAGGCAAAATCTAGAAATCAATGGATTGCCAAATACTATTAAGATACTAAATCACGATTTCCATAATTTTGTAGAAGTTAATTTACTTAATTTGAAACAGGACGCCAATTTCGATTGCATGACCAACATTAGAATCCGATTAGAGACAACGAACCTGGATTTGACCCAAAATAGGATTGAATGCGTATTGAAATTTAGAAACAACGTTGCGTGTTCAAAATTAATCGAACAAGACGAACCTATTGAACTCATAAAATTTCCAAACATCATTATAAATTGTAGCAGATATTTTCATGACAATGCCATTTGGCTGGCGTTGAGAATGAAGAAAGATTTGCTGATTCATAGGAATAAATTAAAATTTTACGTAGAATATGATGCAATTTTTTTAGATGTCGAGTCATTACAAAAAGTGTCCAAAATAAATAGTTATTTTTTTGAAACCACAACTGGTGTTTTGATTTATAATTTAGAAGATAAATTTGCGCCAAGGTATGTCACTCAACTGTGGGATTCTGTCGATCCGGCATTTAGGTTTCTTTATAATTTCGAAAGTAAAAAAGAAGATTTAACGGATGAAATAACAAATGTGACTATCTAATCAACAAACACAATTATTCTTCAAATACTGTTTTGACTCAGAACAGTTTTTACCACGCAATTTAATACATAATATGACTAACAGTGTACTAATTATGACCAAAGGAACGGTTATGATTAGCAGATACAATAAGAAAGCGAACCCATCTCTTTCGGCCAAGAATACAATCAGGGGGACGTAGAATAACAAAACGATAATTGATACTAAAACAATTGTAATCCAAGTAGATGGCCTTTGACACCAAAAAACATTACAATCGAAGCCACCATTGTTACTATTCGCAGCCAGAACCGGAGTGGTATTTTGTTCAGCCATACTAATTCTTTGAGATTTAATCTAGAAAGCTATCGGCCTAATAAAAGAAAATGTCAATTTTTTAGGCATAAGCGACATTCATTCTTGCCAAAACAACTATAGCAAATGGCATGCCCACAATATAAAAATACACATTTGGCTACTTTCAAACATTTAATGCATTCAAAATTGAACGTAACTTCTTTCAGTTTGCCATAATCGAATTTTTTGAGTTTATCTTCCAATTTATAAAAATTACAAATAATTTTATTCAACTTATTTAAATTATTTTTATTCAAAAAACTGTACATATACATAGCGAAATCGAGTGCATAATCATTTTGCAGATAAGAATTTATAGAAGTAATGCAGTCTTGGTCGTATAAACTGGCTCCGATGAACCAGTAGCGTGTCATGTTATCGTATTGATTTTGTTGTTTAAAGTAGGATCCTAACCAACAATAAGCCCAAGTGTAATTTTCTCTGATAAGACTTAACGAAAAATCACAGATATTATCATGATCTTGAGCATCTCGATAAAAAAGATGTATTTTGAGAGCTATCCGTTTTATTAGTTCATGTTTTTGTAAGCTTTTGATTTCATTAAGTAATTCTTTAAGACCTTCAATCGATTTTTTTGAAAAATAATAATCACTGATGCCATTTAAAAAATCGTATGGCATTTTACTTTTAAAAAAACCGTATACGTTACGAATATCAGAAAATGCAATAGTAATATCATTTTCTAGAGCAATCATATGATATTTTTTAACACTAGAATCATCGCCAATATTTGTATAATAAATGCACAACATTCCCAAAATAACTTTATCATGTTTATTGATTTCGAGTCCCTCATTGCAGTATAGAATCATTTGATCATATATTTGACAGTCAAAAAATATTGCTATTAATGCGTGAATAGCCTCGATATCCCCTTTGTTGGCCATAATTTTATAACAATTGGCAGCCATTACAGAATTACCAACAGACTTGAAAAGGGGACCAAGATGCTGCAATGTCTCGATGTCTTCTTTTACGAGAGCGAGTCGGGCATATTTTTCAGCCTTATCGAAATTTTTTTGATGCAAAAAATGGGAAATAATACGGATAAGAGAAGGGCTATGCCCTTTTTGGATTGCAATCTTGTAATATTTTTTCATTTTTCGAATCTTTTTCCATTTCTCAAAATAAAATGCGTAATAATAGCATATGACCGGATCATTGACTATCAAACTTTTTTTTTTCTCTTTATGATTATTTCGTAATAAATCATGGATAATTTTCAAAGATTTCTGATTTTTGATATCGATATAAAATCCAGCATTTTGGTCAACATATTTTATAACATAATTTTCCAAAGGGTTAAAATCTTTATCCATAGTGCTTCAATAAAAAAATGTCACCAAATCATTCAAAACTAATTAAAAATCAATTTTTCAATAATGCTGCGCATTATCTCGCCCCGCTCGACGAATTGCATTCGTTTGCTCTGCGAGCAAGTGAACGAAGTTCACAGAGCCGAAGGCTCAGCAAAAGCTTTGCTTTTGCCAAACTTCGAAGAAGTTTGAGAATGCCCAGCATTATCGGCGTCAGCGCAATGCTGGTACCTTAAGGGAAAAGTATGTTTGTTTCCGAAAATATAATTGTTGTCTTAAACGACGAAAAGATCATCTCCGTCACATAAATCCGTTTCCTATCACACATGAGTGCCACGCGATAGTACCGTGCTAGAGATGAATTGCATCAATTTGAATGATTCCATGCAAATAATTCCAACGCATGGTTCCATCGCGTAAAATAAAAGAAAATAACCATTCAAAAGCTAATAAGCAAAAGCAAACAAACAAAAGCGAACGAAGTGAGACGCCCAAAGGGCGTGCATGGAAAATTTCGAAAATTATTGGGCGTTTATCATACTTTGTCCTTAAGGTAACAGTATTGAGCGCCAGCTCACTTTTTTTCAAAGTGTACGTCGAAACAATGAAAGCATACTGGTTCGTCGCATTTAGGAAAAACACAATCCAACATTTTTTTACACACAGAACACTCAAGAATAGAAGTCACTTTTTTGAGCTTTGGATTACTAATATTTTTAATTTTGTTGAAAATAGTTAATTCTTGATTGAATCTATTTTTATTTTTTATATCAAGCAGATTATAAGTATCCAAAGCAAATTCGAAGTCAAAATTCTGATGTAAAAAATCATTTATTTCAAGGATCGCAGCGTCATTTCCGTATTCGGCGGCCATTATATAATACTTTTTCATGTTCTCAAAATCTTTTTTATTTCTGTAATGCTTACCAAGATTGGCCATTGCGATTGGACTTGGAGAATTTATGTTCGGATCATCAATCGCCTGTAGATAAAGTTTTTGCATTTTCTCATAATCTTTTTTTTCTCCATAATAAAAAGCCAAATTATTCATAGCGGGAACATGGTGTTTTTTGATGGCCATTTTATAATAGGTAATCATTTCATCAAATTGCTTTTTCTCTTGATAGTAATAGCCCAAATTAAACATCGCATCGGCATTTCCCTTTATGACGGCCATCATATAATATTGGATCATTTTCTCATGATTTCCTATACCTTCATAATATAATCCTAGCTTGTACATGGCGCGAACGTCTCCTTTATCTTTAGCCATTTCAAAATATTTAATAAGATTGTCCGGATCTTTTTTCTTTTCATAATAACAAGCCATGTTATACATGGCGATAGTGCTTCCTTTTCGGATGGCCCTTTGATAGTATGTGATCATTGCAGCCTCATTATTGTTAATGCGATAATAAATGGCGTAATAATTGCATTCGAGTGGATCAGTAATTTTTTTTTTCGAAATTTTATTTTTGATTAATAGATTATAAATATTTCTCAGAGTCTTTTCATTTCCTATTTTGATATAAGTGACGTTATGCTGCTTTAAGAAACTAACTATTTCTTGTTCCATACATCTTATATATGAAGTACAATTAAAAATTGACAAATCCTTTTTAAATCAATTTTTTGGTTAACAAATCAGGCGCGAGAATGCCTTTTTTTATAAAAGTAAACTGAAATGACCAAAACTGAAGCGATAAGAATAATAATTAAGCATGAGCAAAAGATGAATTTTGAAGAACTTTGATCTTGTATGAACATTCCCATTTCACTTTCTTCCGGGTTGGTTTCTTCCAGTTTAGTTTCTTCCATACTGGCTCCTTCCAGTTTGGTTTCACCGGGAAAAACATATTTTAGAATGCTTTTTTTGATATCGCCGAAAGAATTAGGATGCGAATTTATTAGATCGCTAGCGGTGTACCAATTGAACTTGGCATCTTGCGCCAAATCCTTGAAAGCGGTCAGAGATTGTTGCGTACTGTCAATTAACCAATCTCTGGATCGATATTTCGCCGTGACATCTGATACATTCCAATACATAAGCGCTTTAACCTTTGGCATTTTCCCTAAAAAGTTATTTTTAACATTTTGGAACCATTGCGCTTTTTTGGAAATTTTTAATGTTTTGACATTTTTTGGGTCGGGTTGCCATTCTTTACAAGCATATTCGGTGATGGCCAAGGGAAGTCCAAAGCGCAACGCCCAATTATAAAATGAAAGAGCGCCCTCATAATTATCTAAGTCATGCCAATATTTTTGGAAATTTAAATCTTGAGTGGCGTTATTTTGCATAAAATTATAGGAACTACAACCAATCCAATCTACAATACTAACACCGGGGAACCAAGGATAATTTATGGGCTGATCTTTGTCAGAAAATTTCGATGCAGTCAAGCTCACGATAAATGTCGTGTTAGCACTAGCTCCATACTGATCGAAAATTTGCCGGAATCTTCGCCAAGCGGCTACGTAATCTTTCGCTGAGCCGTTAGTTTGCGGTCCAATTTCCGAACCGATTGCAGATCTTTCTTGATCTTCAGGTTCTGGCCCGAAGCATAGGAAATAAGGGTTTTTAATGATATTCGGTATCGTTTGAGCCAACCAAGCGATATAATTATCTTGTCCCCCATTGCTGATATCCTTCCAAGCGATTGGAGTAGCAGTTTTGTTTTTGTTTTTGTTGGTAAATGGCATCACATTTATGAATGGTATCCGACCTTGTGAAACGGTCCAAGTTAAATAGTTCAAAAAAGATTTGTCAGACCAATAAATGAAGAAGCGATCAATGTCGAATTTTCTTCCAATCAACGACTCATAATGCTCTTCTTTTTGCTGTTGTTGATTCAAGTTAGTGTCGAAATTTGTTGCCCCAAAATATGCAAAATTATCTGGCGGAACTGGAATCGGACTTGTCCTGATCATTTATTTTATATTAATTATATAGATATGTTAGATTATTATTACAAATTCCAGATACATGTTATATAAAAAAAATTGATAAAAAAAGTATCTTTCCTTTTCAACTAGTTCAAAACTGTGAAACAATTATGAGTCAAAATGGGTCAAAAATGCTGTCACGAGAAACTAATCGAGATTCGAACTAAAAAAGTAGACAAAGATTTCTCCCGGGGTGTCGTTATCATTCACTATAAATGCGCTAATTGTCGTAAAGTTTTATACGATCATGCGCCATATTCACCTTTAAGAGAATACTGCTTTTAATTTTTGAAAATACGTGACCAGTTTGTTAGAATTGTAGTTTACCACAGCAGGTGGAATATAGCCGCCTGGATCCAAATGCATTATTCTAAAAATTTTGGTATTTTCACAATCCGGAAAAAGGCAATAAGCGGAAATGTAAACTGTTGCGCGGACGAATTTATCATTTTGTTTAGGAACCAACGGATGTTCGATACTATGACTAATAATCAAATAACTATTGTCTTCTAGTGTCTTTGATTGATGAATGACGACTTCTCTTGGCCATAAAGGCCATGTGACTTTATTTAATTGCCTATAAATGCGAAAATTTTCATCAGTTTCGATTAAATTCCACTCAAGAACATCGGGATTATCTCGTTTGACTTTACTCTCGTTAATATCCCATATTTGCGCCATTACTTGGTCGGGACGGGCATTTATGATACAACTCGCCCTAAAACATGAAATTTGACTTATAGAGGGAAATAGTTTGCTCTCCAGAGTTATTCCATCACTATGAGAGCAGAAATTCCAATCAGCTTCGGCTATCAAATTTTTGACTTTATTCAATAATTCCATTTTCGAATCCATCATATAAAATAATAATGAAAAAAATTGATTTGATAAACTCAATATATCAATTTTTTTTGAGCGTTATGAAATAAAAGTCAGCCGGTTTGCCTTCAAGTATAAATGCAAAAATACGCAAAAATACGATAGTAGAGTAAGCTTTTATTATCAATAATTTTTTTATAAATCTTAAATATATATAAGATGTCTAGGAAATCTAAAAAGTCCAATAAAAAAAATACTGAAAAGGATAATTTTGTAGTTGGGAAACATAATGAAAAGCACCATAGTCATAAAAGACACAGCAGCAGTAGTTCTTCTAAGGGACCCGGTGCCCATAAAGAAGGATGTCATACAAAAGCCCCAGGAATGTGCTCCCATTCTGAAGGAAATAGAACATCAGCTCAAGGTAGAGCATCGCATGCCGAGGGTAATCAAACATATGCTGTCGGCGATGGATCTCATGCTGAAGGTGTCGGAAATTTAGGAATTCAGGAGACATTGGATTATTTGTTGGGAAAAGATAATAAAAGAGATATAGATCATAGAACTCATCCGACTTATAATCAGGCTTTTGGAGTAGGGAGTCATACGGAAGGAGGATCAACGTATGCAAAAGGAAAATTTGCACATGCCGAAGGAGCTACGACACAGGCTGTCGGGAATGCATCGCATGCGGAAGGAATAAATTCGAAAGCAGAGGGTATTGCTTCTCATGCTGAGGGAGATCCAACCGTGGCAACAGGATATGCATCTCATGCCGAAGGAATAAATACACTGGCGAGTGGTGATGGTTCACATGCAGAAGGTAATGCCAATGGTGGAACCATTAATGCATCAGGACACGGAGCCCACGCAGAGGGAGCTTCGGTGCATGATAGTCATATTATCTCTTCAGGATTTGGATCGCATGCCGAAGGAGGCACGGAACATGGTCATATTCACGCCAGCGGCGATGGCGCACATGCGGAAGGATATGTTGATTCAGCCGGTGGTTCCATCAAAGCTACTAATGATGGATCGCATGCAGAAGGAGATGTAGTTGGAGGTACGATACATTCAACGAATCAAGGTTCTCATGCCGAGGGATACTCTGAGAACGGAAGTGCAATCCATGCATCCGGACAAGGATCTCATGCCGAAGGTGCGGCGACTAGTATGAGTAGCAAAGTGATCTCTTCGGGGTTCGGCTCACATGCTGAAGGAAGTACAGAAAACGGTATTATTGAAGCTTCTGGAGATGGTTCCCATGCCGAAGGTTATATAGATACGGCGGGTGGATCAATTAAAGCGTCTCACGATGGTTCTCATGCCGAAGGAGATGCAGTAAAGGGTTCGATTTTGTCCACCGGCAGAGGTTCTCATGCTGAGGGTTTAGCTGATTCGGCGAATGTTGTTGCAGCTGCAGACGGAAGCCATAGTGAAGGAGTGAATTCTGTCGTGTTAGTTAGCGCTCCCGGGGGGCATGCGGGTGGCATATACGGTTATGCAACACAAGCCGCTGAATGGGCTAGAAGCGCTGGATATTTTTCTCAGATTGGTGATGCATTAACGAGAATGCTTCATTTAAGATGCACCACACCGACTTCGACCGCCAGTTCAGCTCCAGTCGCATTTTTAACGATAGATGGGACTCAAAGATTGGAACCAGATAATTTACCGGATATACCAAATAATGCAGCCTGGACTTTTTTAGCAAAAGTGATCGGTAAAGCCCAAGGGTTTACATCGAATTGTCATTCCGAAAGTATATTTGGGAATGTCATAGCTGGTTCAAATACCATCACAGTCTTAGGTAAAGATTACACCACGATTCACCATTTCGGCACACCAGCTTCAACAGCAGTACCATTACTTCAAGATGTTTATGTTACACAAGGATTTTTGTCTCTTCATGTGCAGCCCGGATTCATCGCGGGTTCTTATCCCGCGATGAGATGGTATTGCACTCTGCTGATAACACAAGTAATATTTTAAATTATTCTAAAAAATTTTTCTTTCTAGTTCTAAATTTTATATATGCTAGGAATATATATAAGATGTCTGAAAAAAAGATTAAGAAAATAGGTAGGAAACATTCACATTCTGATAAGAGTGATTCTTCAAGTCATAACCATAAGAAAAGTCCAAAATGCAATACGCATGCCACCGGAGAATGTTCTCATGCAGAGGGTAATAGAACGCATGCAAAAGGAAAAACATCGCATGCGGAAGGTTATGAAACACATGCGAACGGTGATGGATCTCACGCGGAAGGACTTGGCAATTTTGGAATCCAAGAGATTTTAGATCATTTACTTGGCTGTGGAAACAAAATAGACATAGATAAAAGGACCCATCCGAGTCATAACGAGGCTCATGGCGCGGGAAGTCATACAGAAGGAGGAGGGACTTATGCAAAAGGTCAATTTGCTCATGCAGAGGGAGCGGCGACTCAGGCAATCGGCGCGGCGTCACATGCTGAAGGGATAGATACGAAAGCAATTGGAATTGCCTCTCATGCTGAAGGTGACCCCACGATCGCTTCGGGTTATGCGGCTCATGCAGAAGGCATGAACACGCATGCGAGTGGGGATGGATCTCATGCCGAAGGGAATGCAAATGGAGGGGCTATACACGCATCTGGCGGCGGTTCGCATGCTCAGGGTGTGGCACAAACCGAAGGAAAAATATTAGCCTCCGGTGTTGGTGCTTCCGCGAGTGGTGCATCCGTAGATAAAGGTTCCGTCGAAGCGGCGGGTATTGGGTCCCATTCGCAGGGACACGCTCTCTCCGGTACAATTTTGTCAACTGGCAATGGATCGAACGCGCAGGGTTTCGTAGACCTGGGAGGGGCAATTATCTCAAACGGACCGGGTGCCCATGCGGCAGGTGGGGTCGTAAACAATAGTAGTAAAATTATTTCTTTAGGATTAGGTTCCTTTGCGGTCGGAGGAGCACAGAACGGTATTATACAAGCCACGGGACATGGAACTTTTGCGAATGGTTATATTGAAACCACGGGAGGTACCATTCAATCCATTGGCTTGGGGTCCCACGCAGAAGGATATGCAACAAGTGGCAATATAATATCTTCGGGTCAGGGATCTCATGCAGAAGGCGTTAACACGACTTCGGCAGGATTCGCCAGTCATTCAGAAGGCTATGCTACGCAAGCTAGCGGTGACTATAGTCATACTGGCGGTTATGGAGCTATTGCTCTTCAATCGACCGAATGGGCGAGAGCCGCTGGATTTTTCGCAACTCCCGGAGACGCAGTGACAAAAATATTTCATCTAAGAGCGCAACACCACTTCAACAATCAGGAACGGCGCCGGTAGCAATCTTAACCATCGATGGCCAGCCAATAAATTCAACAAATGCTCCTGCAATATTGCCGAATACAACGTGGACTTTTATGGCTCTTACGATTGGCAGAAGTCTGGCATCAGCGGCGAAACAAGACATACATTCCGAAAATGTATACGGTTGCATAGATAACACGGCGGGATTGACATCGACCGTAGTTGGTAAAGCTTTATAACGATACAACATTTTGGAACTCCAGCTTCCCAGATAGCCGTGATAGCGAATAATCCGCAAATCAATTAAATCTTCATGTACAATCAGGATTTGATACCGCGCTTGCGCTATATCCAGCAATGAGATGGTTCTCGACAGCTAACTAATTTCTCAGGTGAGAAATAATTAATTGAACGTCGTAGAGTCTCGTAACGTCTTCGACGTCTCGTAACATCTTCGACGTCTCGCTTTACGCTCGAGAATGCTGCGCATTTTCAAACTCCCAAAAAGTTCGGGGAAGTTCGGGCAAGTTTGGCAAAAGCAAAGCTTTTGCTGAGCCTACGGCTCTGTGAACTCCGTTCACTTGCTCGCAGAGCAAACGAATGCAATTCGTCGAGCCCTAGCGAGATAATGCGCAGCATAATTTGATCGAGCGAAGCGAGATAATACGCAGTGTTATTATGATAATTTTCTCCGGATCCGTTTATATATTTTATATTAAGAATATATATAAGATGTCTGAAAAAAGATCTAGAAAAATCGGAAGAAAGCGTTCTCATAAAAAAAGCTCGCATGATAGTGAAAAAAAAAGTTCGAAAACGAGCAGTCACAGTCAAGGGTGCCATACACATGCGACCGGAAAATGTGCTCATGCCGAAGGAAATAAAACGCATGCAAAAGGAGCAACATCTCATGCCGAAGGATACGAAACCCATGCCGTCGGAGATGCTTCGCACGCCGAAGGTGCAGGGAATTTCGGAATACAAGATATTTTAGATCATATCTTGGGTAAGGGGAACAAATGTGATCCTGATAAAAGAGGGAGGAAACAAACTCATAACGAAGCGGCCGGCACAGGTAGTCATACCGAAGGTGGAGGTACTTTCGCCAAGGGTCAATTTTCACACGCTGAGGGAGCTGCGACTCAATCAATAGGGGCTGCTTCTCACGCTGAAGGTATAGCAACGAAAGCGATTGGTATAGCCTCACATGCAGAAGGCGACCCTACTGTAGCATCGGGATATGCATCTCACGCGGAAGGTATAAATACTCATGCAAGCGGCGATGGATCTCATGCAGAAGGAAGTGCAAATGGTGGAGTGATAGAAGCCAAAGGAATTGGTTCTCATGCAGAGGGTTCCTCAAGACAAACAGGTATCATGTTAGCATCTGGCGTCGGATCTCATGTCGCCGGATCTGCTGTTCGCGGAAAAATAGAAGCAACGGGGGAGGGATCAACAGCCGAAGGTAATGTAGTCGAAGGTGTAATTTTTTCGACGAATCAAGGTTCTTACGCGCAGGGTTTTGTTGAAATAGGCGGAGCGATACAGTCCACAGGACAAGGTTCTTCCGCAGTAGGAGCAGCGAGTAACGCAAGTAGCAGCATAGTTTCATCCGGTTTTGGTTCCGTCGCCATAGGTAGTACCGAAAATGGCCAAATCTTGGCATCCGGTGACGGTTCATTCGCCTCAGGGTATATCGATATTACAGGCGGTAGTATTCAAGCAACAAATGATGGTGCGCATGCTTCCGGTTATGCTAATGCCGGTAATATCATTGCCTCCGGTCAAGGAGCTCATGCTGAAGGAGTAAACACTCAGGCGACTGCATTAGGATCTCATGCACAAGGAATTAATTGTGTGGCTACAGCAATGGCCGCATCTGCGACAGGCACCAGCGCCGTAGCTTCACAATTCAATTCTTGGGCTCGGGCATCTGGTTTTTTTAGTAATCCAGGAGACGCTCAAGCCGTACACTTCGTTTTGAGATGCTCGACGCCCGCCCAAGGTACTGGAACGGCGCCTGTTGGGATATTCACGATCGACGGTAAACCTCAAGAAGTAGTCACAAATATTCCCGCGATACCGAATAATACTACCTGGAACTTTAACGCGATGTGTATCGGAAGAGCGTCGAGCAGTAATAACAACGACTGGGACAGGTATACACTCAGAAACGGTGGATGCTTCAATCGATAATACGCTGGTAACATTACCGTCATCGGAAAAATTTTCACCACCATACAACATTTTGGCACACCTGCTTCTCATGTGGCCGTCTTGATAAATAATACCGTAAACGGTTTAACATTGCATTGTTCACCAGGTTACTTTACCGCAACGGATACTTATCCTCAAATGAGATGGGTATGCGATCTGACATTAGTTCAAGTAACACACACATAATAAAATTCTTATTCTTTTATTCTATTCCATAATTCAAATAAAAAACTAACTTTATTTGGGCATTTTGTTAAATCACCGCCCAATTTGAAATAGCACAGAAAGACATTATTTTTATTTTTCATATTCCAAACGTCTAAAATATATGGGGCAATTGCATGGATATATTCGTACTGTTCTTCTTCAGATATATTATTGTCCAAACTTTGCGATAATAATTGATCGGCATGTTTTGCAAAAAGAATGTAAGGAGGAAACCCGGTTTTCCCTTTGAAAATCTTTTTAATATTTTTCGCCGAAAGGTTTTTGCAAATTTTCAATAAAATCTTAAACATATTTTCATCCTTTAAAACAATATGTTTTAGATCCCCCTTGAATTTATACAACTGAAATACTTTTTCCAAATTTAGTTCCAGTAACTCACCTTTGATATCACATTCTGGTAAATCAAGCACATCTTCAAAAGTTAAATCTTTATTTTTATATTGCAACATGATTTTACAAACCGAGCAATAACACTCATCTTTTAATTTGTAGAATTCTTTGCATTCAATGCACTTTAACGGTGCGACAAGACAGTCAAGACATAATTTATTATGAAAAGAATTAGTTTTTTGGCACTTAATACATAAAATGGACCTTGAGTCGAATTCGGGAAAGTTAACGGTATCGAAAATATTTTGATCTTGAATATCCTGAAAATCACTATTCATTTCAAAATTCGGAAAATAAATTGAAGACTTAAGCATTTATTTTGATTTATTCAATTTTATATTTCGCTTATCGACTCTCGCAAAATAAAAATGGTCCTTGAAGGACGAAAAATTGAAAATGAAATAATTTATCCTTTCTAAAATTCAAACAAGACTAAATTCGCGAAAATTCCAGAAAATGCAATTTTTGTACGAAGTTTTCTCAACAGAATTGATCAATAAAGGTTTTAAGATAATGGCCAATTTACCAATTTGTAAACATGCAGCAGATCACATAATATTTTTTCAAGACACATTAGGCTCATATTTATTTTTAAATCAATTCGATGTTTATGAAGATTTGATGGTAAAAAATTCAGATTTGAATTGGTATCAATTGACCGGATGTCAAAGTTGCGTATTTGACTTTTTATCGGATACGAGTGTAAAAATTCATTATAAAAATTTTGTGATTTTTGACGACAAGACGGCATTACTTTATATTGAAAACTATGACTTTCAGATTGTATCAGAGAAAATAATACACAGGAGACCAAAAGTGGAGCGAGAATCTGAGTACCGAAGCATTATCAGATCTTTGAATTGCCAAATCTCAAGTTTAAAAATATCAGATCCGATCGAAGATAAACATATAATAGAGAATTCAATAAAATTAGTAGAAGATAATATAAAGCAATTAAAGCAGTCAATGGAGCGAACTAAAGTATTCCTCGCTGACGCTCGATAACGCACAGCATTACAGCGAGAAACACAAAGGCATTATTTTTTTCTGCGCTAATAATATAATGTCGACGAATCCTTCAAACGGCAGGAAAGTTTTAGATAACTTGATAATTTTATTTTTTAAACATCAGTTATCAATTAAAGTGTATCACTTTCAGACAAAAAAATATAGTTCGCATAAAACGTGTGATGAATATTTAAAGAAATTCAGAAAAAATTTGGACAGGTTTATGGAGGTTGCCCAAGGAACCTATGGAAAATTGGAAACTACGAATGTTAGTATCACCTTTGATACGTTGAATGATGATACCATATTGGGCGCGATTGGCAATTTTATTTCTTTATTTGATGACATAATTAAAAAACATTTTACAAATAATACAGATCTGACGAACATCAGGGATGAAATTCTCGGTGACGCAAACCAATTTAGATATTTATTGACCTTCAATTAACTTGTGTGAAATAATTTTTTATTTTTGAATAAAAAATATATTTGCTTTTCTTAATATATATAAATCATGACTAAATTTAAAAAAATTAATCGCGCTATCGGTCTTGCGCGAAAATATAAATCTGAAAGATCATCAAATGAAGACAACAATAATAAAAGTGATAGAAAAAACGTAAAAAGATTTAAACATTATAATAGCTTACATTCTTTACCCGATACGAGTCATGAACGTCTGAACACAAATAGTTATTGCGGAGCACGAAAAAGAAAACACAAACATCATCATGGATCACATATTCGAGGATTAAATCACAAAGTAAATAGAAACATAAAAAGGAAGTTATCCAGTTCTCACTCCAGCAAATCACATCATCGCTCGAAAAGATCGAATCCTAGTTCGCATATTCCGAAAATACATAGGATGCATCATCATTCGGACCACAGATCTAGGGATAGTGATAGACATCGCCCTAGTCACCATAGACACAGATCAAAACATAGTTCCAATAAAAATACTCCTTTAGATAATTTTATCCATAAAAGTCATTCCAGTAAGCACCACAAATCACATTCGAGCCGGAGCGAAGAATTTCATTTTATTCCAAAGATTCCATCTCGTCATAGCAGACACAGTCATGATAAGCATACTGAGTCCAGGAGAGATAGGGTAAAATCCAGAGATCATTCTCATCATTCTGATCATTCTGATCATTCTCATCGTTCTCACCATTCTCATCCAAGTACTCATGTTCCAAGAATTCATAGCCCCCATAATTCAAAACATCATAAAGACGTTGATATATTCTCCAGGGTGTACAAAGGCGATAAGAAAACGAAATCTCCGCAACAATTAAATATATTCTTAAAAAATTCTAGCAAATCCAGTAGATCATCACAAAATTCGCCACTTGTTGGAAAAGCCAAAAAGAAAAATTGTTGTAAATCATCGGTACCATCGGAAAAAAAAAAAAAAAATTTCATTCCAAATACCAGAGTCCGAAAATCGGTCACAAACTCAAGTCATCGAAGAAAAAGAAGAGCTCGAAACGAACTTGGTCGAGTAGTTCTACCAAGTTTGTTTCGAAAAAATCCAAGAAATCCAAGAAATCCAAGAAATCCAAAAAATCTAAAAAATCTAAAAAATCCAGTTCGAGTACCCATGTGCCTAAACTGTACAGCTGGTCAGATAGTCCGAAATCCAGCAAATCGTCCAAACAATCAAAAAAATCAAAAAAATCAAAAAAATCAAAAAAATCGAAAAAAAAGAAATCTAGTTCGAGTACACATGTACCAAAAATAGAATTCTGGTCAGGCAGTTCTAAATCTAGTAAATCATCTAGATCTAAGAAATCCAAAAAATCAAAAAAAAAGAAATCTAGCTCGAGCACGCACGTACCAAAAATGCAAAGCTGGTCCAGTAGTTCAAAATCTAGCAAATCCAGAAAAAAGAAATCCAGTTCAAGCAGTCACGTTCCAAGAATAAAAACCTGGTCGAGCAGCTCAAAATCTTCTGGATCAAAGAAATCTAAGAAATCTAAGAATATCGCTGGAAAAAGGAGAGACTTCAAAAAATCAAATGAGTCTCATACCATAAAAATTAGAAATAAGAAATCATCTAGAGAAGCGACTGCATCATCGAACACGAACAAGGTCATTTCTCGTGAATTATTAAAGATTTCCATGTCTCCCTCATCTAAAAGGAAACCAGAGAAAAGATCCGTCAAACGTTCTCCAAAGAATGAAGAACGAAAAATTAATAAAGAAATAAAATCAAAAACGAAATTGGAGAAAAAAATTAAAAAAGAAAAAAAATCAAAAGAGAAATTAGACGAAAAAGATCCGAACAAAGAAGATCAAGTCGGGGCTATGGATAAATCTTCCCAGAAAGGACAAAAATCAAAAAATCGTCCCCCAAAGGACGAGAACTCAAAAAAATCGGATGATAAAAAGAATATAAAACATTACATAAAAATTGTAAATCAGGCAGAACCTCCCAAAAAGAAAAAGAAAAAAGAGACCGATAAGTCAGCTAGATTATACGAGAAACTATACCAAGAATTACTAAAAACACAAAAAAGAGAAACACATAAAAATAAAAAGGAACAATTAAAACGAGAATCTCCGAAAGTGGCCGCGAATAAGCCGGAGAAGCCTAAAAAAAAGGCTGCAGATGCGCCAAAACAAGACAAATCTAAGAAGGGAGATTTAAAAGAAGAACCTCCGAAAGTGGCGGAAAATACACAAGAAAAATTTAAAAATACCAAAAAAAAGAAAAATAAAAGAAAAAATGTACAAAATGGTTCGGATTCGCGATCCGCCTTTGAAATTATTGAGTTTGAAGATCCCTTGCAATTTCTCCAAGAAATATATGACCCCAAAACTCGGAAATCGAAAAAGGCTGACAAAAAAAATCAGAAATCGTCGAGAGAATTATGCCGGAAAATTGGCCCGACTGGACCGAACGGACCGAAAGGATCTAAGGGCTCTAAAGGAAAAAAAGGAAAAAAGGGATCACGCGGACGCCGTGGTGTTAAAGGGTCAAAGGGCCGAAAAGGGTCTATAGGTCGCTACGGCAGTAGGGGCCAAATTGGTCCCACTGGTCCTATAGGGCCAACAGGTCCCCCCGCTGAAAGTGCAGCAGCTGCAGTGGATATTGGTATTACCGGACCTGCGGGTCCGACTGGTCCTGAAGGATTAATAGGTCCGACGGGAGCTACTGGTGTGAACAATGCTTCCCTAAAGACACTTCTTTTCAGTGGACAAAATAGTGGATTCCAGTCGGTGATCGGAAACCAAATTTCGGCATCGAATGTATTACCGTTCACCATTGACGAAAATGGAAATATAGTATCTTTTGCCGCATCTATCAATGTAGCAAATCTAACGGCCGGAACGTATATCATCAATATTTGCAAGAACGTTCCCATTAACGCAACGAGCCCGTTACAGTCTTACGTGATAGCAACGATTACGTTGACAACAACAACAGTAATAAACGGTACGATCGTTTTCTCAAGCAGACCAACGGATTTGACACCCCAGGCTATTTATGTTAGCAATAATACGGATTTTTTGACGGGCCCAGGTTTTGTAACATGGTCAACAAATATTCTAAATAATGCTGTGGATATAGACGATGCCATTTCACTATACGTTAATCCGATACTTTCATCGAATGCCTTATACTATGCAACTATTGCGAATAATTGATATCAAGAAAAATCAAACCAAGGGCCAATTATTTATTATTATTCACCAAAATAAAAAAACTAAATCGCCTACCAATTCCGAATAAATAAAAAAACTGCGCACAGTCAATCGTCTATAAACTCTTTGTCTGTCTCTTCACTATTTTTGATTGGACAAAATGGATTGATACAATGGCGTCTGCAGATTGTTATTCTGTAAGTTCCATCATTATAAGTTTTAGAACTGCTGATTAAAGTATTGTAACAACAGGAGAAACATAATTTGTATTCTTGATTTTTCGACAAAATAAAATTTTCACATTCTCCGTTTTTGTTTGGAGAACAAATGTACTTTCCATTCTTGACGGTTCCATCTTTAAAGGCGGATTTACAAATGCTGCATTCCATTTGATGGTAATTTTGATGGTTGAATTTCGAATATTCAAAATTTCTAATGTTCGAAATTTCAATTTTTATTTTGATCGAGCAAAGCGCAATGCTGGGCAAATTGCACCGAATCCAAAAAGATTTTGATTGAATGCAACGGTATGTCGGCTCAATGTTCACATATATATTCCACGCAATTATTCCCAAGCGATAAACGCCTTCAGCGTCTCGCATAACGCGCGGCATTATCAAATTTAATTTGGAAACTGAAATTTGGCAAGCAAAGCTTGCTTCATGCTTTGCATGAAGTGAACGACGTTCACTTGCTCTACGAGCAAACGAACTTCGTTCGTCGAGCGCAGCGAGATAATGCGCAGCATTATTGAAATATTTGGTTCGGACTTATACGTCTAGCAAGTAAGTTCCTCCTTCCCCTATAGTTCGAATCATTATGCGCCCGTTTGACATGTTGATTCAAATCGCCTTTGACGCTGTATCTCTTCGAACAAAAATCGCATTTGTGTTTTTTTTCGCGATGGTTCCGCTGAATATGCAGATCCAGGGAGGCTTTTGTGGTATATCCTTTTTTACAATTCGGAAATTTGCAGAAGCAATTTGGTTCCTCGGAATGCCTATCTATATGATTACTTTGTTCCTTGTGTGTTTTGAAAGTTTTCGAACAGCCTTCATAAGAACATTTGAATGCGCACTTTTGAAAAGATCTGGTTCTCATGTTCACTATTCCAACCCCAATATTTTGATTAAGGTAGTTTTGTACAAAAATATTTATTACATCAGGATTTCGATTTAACTCTGCTTCCGCTGATTCCCTTAGTTTATCATAATCGTTACATGAAAAGTCAAATTGTGTTGAATCCATCGATTTACTTTGTTCATTACTCATCGATTCGAGTTTTGCGGATTCTTTGAGATTATCATGTTCCTCAAAGATGGATTCTAGTAAGATATCTTGCTCCTTAAAGACGGATTCGAAATCGAATTGATTGTTGATTTCCATATCCGGAAAATTTTGAAAAGCATTCTACCATAACGATTTTAACCTTGAGGGGAACTTAACAAAGTATTTTCAAATTTTTTTGTTAAATATCCTCTTTTACTAAAATCGAAACTCAAGACAAAAAATTGATTTATTTTTATTAAAACTCTCACTTACATCGTTTTATTCATGTCAATATTCTCTTGAAAGAATGCGATGGGGATAATTTCCGTAGCGGAACTGGAAGCTCACATACTAGGCTATCTAGATCCAAAGATCGATTACTACAGACTAATGAGAGTCAATAAATATTATTTCAATTTGATTAAAAATAATAATATTTTTAGTGAATTAAAGGAATATTATAGAAATAAAAATAAAATAGTAATAAAATCTGGTATAAATAAAAAAGATAAAAATTTTGTAAAAGCCTGTAAAAATGGTTACAAGAATTGCGCCATCTATTTTTATCATAAAAATAAAACGGATATTCATATTGGGTCTGGGTATCCATTTTTATCGACTTGTAAAAATGGTCATCTCGAAGTGGCGAAGTGGTTGTTGGATATGAGTATCAAGACAAAAAGTCCAATAAATTTAAGTATGCACAGAGAGGAAATATTTATGGAGACCTGCAAAGCAGGACGTTTGGATGTATTGGAATGGTTAATATCTGTTCCCAGAAATCATGGAAATTTATTCAAGGAAATAAATACTTCAATCGAAAATCAATTAGCTTTCAGAACAGCATGTCAAAATGGTAGCCTAGCGATAGCGAAATGGCTTTATTGTCTAGGCATATATTATAACAAACCAATCGATATACATATTTGCGAGGATTGGGCTTTTGGCTTTAGTTGTAGCAAGGGACAATTAAGAGTAGCAAAGTGGTTACATGCGATATCAACCGGCCAAAGGAAAGTAATACGTGACATGGTTTATGAGGTAATGCCGGAAATCATCAAGGCGCATGTTGATTCGACAAAATCGATTAAAGCGATTGACTTGGCAAAGTATGTAGAGGAAATCGAAACCCTAGAAATTCCGTATAATTTACATTATTTGAGGGAAAGAGCGTTCAGATGGGTGAGCCAAAGAGGACACATCAAAACAGCAGAATGGTTATACAATATAAGTCGGACAACCGGATATCCCATCGATATCCATGTATGCAATGAATTTCCATTTCGATTGGCCTGTGACAACAGACGATTGGAATATGCAAAATGGTTGTACGAATTCGCTATAAAAATCAATTCTCCTATAAATATTCATATTCTGTCCGAAGAAGCATTTGGAAACGCTTGCCAACACGGGTTTTTCGAACTTGCCAGCTGGTTATTTGATATAGGCATTAAAGAAGGGCATTTGATAGATTTACACATCTCTAACGAAAGCATATTCAGGCTCGCATGCAAAGGTGGCCATTATAAGATCGCACAATGGTTAGTGGAATTGAGCGAAATTTATACAAACAGAATAATTGATATCACGGCATTGAATGATGATGCATTTAAATTGAGTTGTGCTAATAATCATATACAAGTTGCGACATGGTTAAGGAAATTGGATGTCAGATATAAATTTACAATAAATAAGCGATCCTGGTGTATTGTAAAATATAAAGTGGAACCTATTTCAAGGACCAACAATATTATAAATTCAATCAGAAATAAATTGCGGAAAAAATAAAACGAGGAAATGGCTCCCCAGTAGGAATTTTTTTTTATTTACTTAAAGTAAAAGCTAATCATTGCGCATTAAATTTTGATGGTTAAATTTGAAATAAATCAAAATAGTTTTGAAATCAAGAATGAGATAATTGATAGTATATTTCAAAATGATATTTATGACATTCATTATGACGATGATATAATATTCGGATCATTTTGCGGATATGGGACATTAGATGATTGCAAGCTGATTTATGAATTGTCCATTAAGTACAACAGTAGTGTAACTGTAAATACCAAAGAAAACTTTGCCTTCAAGAATGCATGTTTTAATGACAATTTGGAAGTAGCAAAATGGTTATATGAAATCAATGCGGATCTTGACATTTGCTTTAATGATAATTTTTTAATAAAAATCTGTTACTCAAATAATAACTTGAAAATGATGGAATATTTATTTGAATTGATAAAAGAGAAATATATTCTAGCAAACCTGTTAAATGACTTTATAGGACAATCAATAATAGATGATAAATATGAAATGTTCAATTTTTTGAATAAGATTTATGTTCTGAATTTAAAAGGTTTCAGAGAATCTAATCAGAAGGTCGAACTGAACAACGATGTTATATTTTTCGCATGCCAACATCGCAATGCTAAATACTTGAGGAAAGCCTATGAAAATGGATTGTATTCAATGTTACAAATAGACATCGACAAATGTCTTAGGACACTTGTGATTAATAAAAAATTGGAAATAACCAACTGGATAATATCGATAGTACTTAATGAAAAAATAACTGATATTGACTTTACATCGATGATGAATTATTTAGTAGAAAAAATGGATTATGCAAACATTACAGAGATAAGAATATTTTATGAATTATATAAAGCTAAGATAGTTATTGATCCAGCTGAAACTAACAATAAATTTATAAAATTGTGTGATAGTAGCAATCTACATAAAAATTATGAACTAGTTCTAGACTTCCTTTTCAGTCTGGCTGGCGATACTATACTATCAAAATATGTTATAAAAAGGGGTTTGTATAAGACCTGTTATAACGGAAATATAGATGTGACTAAATATTTACTGAAGAAATGCATTGAAAGAGAAATAGAAATCGATTTCGATCTGAATGGATTATTTGTGAGATTAGCAATCATTGGAAATTGTGAACATATCGAGTTATTATGCGATTTCGCCGATCAAATAAAGAAACCGATTGATTATCCAAACAATTTGAATTATGCATTTTTGCAAACCTGCATTAATAATCACTTAGAAATGTCCAAATGGATTTATCTCAAATCTTTAGAAAGACAGGCTCCTGTCGACTTAATGTCAAAGAGTGGTCTCTGCTTCTTTATCGTATGTTATAATAATTTTATACAACTAGCAAATTATTTGGTCACTTTGACGAACTGTTTTTGCTGCAACGCAAATAAAGATGAAATTATCAGATGGACAATTCAAGGTAAAGAATCAAACATGGACGATTATTATGAATTGCAAGCGTTCAAATCAAAAGAATTTTTCAGAAGAGGTTACTCGTGCAAAAAAAAGGATGATGTTCTGGTTTTCAAGAAAGATATCAAAATCGAAAAAGCCGTCGATTTGGTAGACCGGGACTATGATTCGACGATTGAATTATTGAAAATTAAAAAATGCGACAAAGAATTAGCCGAAGAATATTTTCAGTGCTTGATATGTAAAGATATTAAAGCAAATATCATAGTATTTCTTTGCTCTCATTCATATTGCCTTCATTGTATTCTAGAATGGATGCGATTGAGACACGATTATAGATGTTTATTTTGCTTTAGAGCTTTGAAATGGAAAGACTGTACATCCTATTCGATGCAATCCGAATTTTTGTAACAAGATATTCAAGAATCATTAATTTTTTTCATATATAAAGATTTTTTTATTTATAAGATTCATAAATGAAATATTATTTGCGAATCAAAGACACACACGATATCTTAGCGTATGGTCCATTGCATTTCAATGATGAAAAAGAATTAAAAGATTTATTAATCGAAATGAAGGAGTACAATAAAATATCAGGAGATATAGCATTTGGTAAAGCTGATTTAAAACATTATAAACATAAAGATGACAAAGAAATACTTCAAGCAATCGGTACGGGTAGGGGCTATGATAAGAAAACAGGAAAAGAATTATACGATAAATGGGGTTACGCAATTCAGAAACAAGGGTATGTGCTGTCGTTTGACTTAGTAATCGTGAAACACGACCACGACAAAGAAGTTCCAGATAACCCACACAAACTCAAAATATTATCGGAAACTGAGATAGAGAATTATGCCCAAATGGACAAATTGGATCTTGAACTCATAATTACAGAAAAATATGATACATATGATTTTCCATCATTAGGAACTGACATGTCACCGACGCTGGATAAACTGTCAGTTCTATAAAAAACAAAAAAAAAAACAAAAAAAAAAAACAAAAAAAGTTTGATTTTGAAAGTTTTTTAGAGCATTAATTATAAATATTTAGAGAACTGTTAATGTATGAAACATTCATCGATTCGAGGATTATCAGAAAGAGTATATCAACAAAAAAAGGTTGTGGTTTGTTTGCAACGGAAAACATACCAAAAAATACTGTAATCATAAAAGAAAAACCAGCTTTCTTTCTAGAAAATAAACAAAAAAAAATATATTCCGAAATGTTTGAATTATTATATCTAGTGTTTACTAACGATACTAGCTTGAGCATTAAAAAATTCAAGAAATTAACACCCAGTATTTTAGATAGGAAATTCATTCAGAACCACAAAAATAGAATAATGGACGAATTAGATAAACTTGAAAATAATGAAAAAACACGAAACATTTATATATATTTTAAACAAAATTTTTGTGATAAGGAAATTTTGTTATATTGTGCAAAATACATTTGTAATGCATTCGAATTTAACAAGCTTCCCTCTATTTTATTCAGTGGTACGTTGTTAAATCATTCATGTTTGCCCAATGTTCTTTTTGGCTACAAAGACGAGATTATGTATTTTATCACTTTTCGAGACATTAAAGAGAATGAAGAAATTTTAGATAATTACTGCAATATAAATCTCGAGAAAGAAATTCGACAAGAGAATCTTGCATTTCAATACAATTTCAAATGTGATTGCATAAGATGTTCCGAAAAAGATAGACGAAAACTAAAAGAGTTCGATACAATAGCAAAGGAAATAGAACAAAAAAGGGCTGAAATATTCAAATATAAAAAATATTAAGATTTATCCAAAAAATGATTTTCGAGCAATAATCTATAGAATCTTGTCTCTTCATGACATTTTATTTCTAAATGACCAGAGCCATAGTATTCTTCGAAATCGAAATATTCATCTGGTATCAACTCCAAAGCTGGACTGGTAGGATCCCAATCACAATTACATCCTAAATCTTCCATCTGCTGACATGAGAAATCGAATCTAGCCCTGAGTTGGGTATTTAGTTTGATGGTCTGATCATATTTTTCTTGATATTCGGGTTTTATTTTTATTTTTTTCTTTAATAACTGCGGTTCATTTTTAATAATTTGAATTTGATCACCAGAATTTTTTAGTTCAGTAATAAAATTTGAGATCGAATCGAATAAATCTTTTTGATTTACCTTGAAAAATATGTGAAAAACAAAATAGTTACTTATTGGATTTCTTTGTGAGTCTTTATTTGAATTTGAACCTGACTCTGAGTTAATGCAAAATGGATAACACCTAAACGTCAAATCATTTCGATTTTCAATTAAAATGTTCATTCATACAATAACAAAGATAATAAAAAATTGATTATATTTAATTTTAAGATTAACGTCTTTTATAATCAAATATGTTAATCTGATCATCAACGATGTCGGAGTCGAATCCTAAATTGGATATTATCGTACCTTTTATTCACAACAATAATGAATTAAAAATTGCTTGCGAAAATAATTTAGAAGCTTCTGTTTTGAGCAACACTATTCTTTTTAATTGGAACTTTGGTCTATATGGAGCTTGTTTAGCTGGCAATCTTAGCTTAATAAACAAAATGGTCAGTTTAGGAGCCAATGATTTCGAATGGGCTTTTAGAGGAATATGTCAATCTGGAAAAATGGACTTGATTCCAATTTTAGAAGAACTAGCATACAAAAATATGAGAAATATCAATTATGATTGGGCTCTCGCGGGAGCTTGTCTTGGAAATAAAATAGAAGTAGTTAAGTATTTACTTAAAAAAAATGTAAGAGATTTTCATTCAGCCTTTAGAATTACTTGCGAGCAAGGACACGAAGAATTATTTGATTTATTCATCGAGGAAAAAGAAAGATACTTAGATTATAGCATTGGGCTCGCAGGAGCTTGTGTTGGTTACGGTAAATCAAAGGAATATCCACAAAGAATATTAAATTTTTTATCGAGAAATTTAGACGGTGAATATTTTGATTGTATTTTATACGAAGCTGCAAGATCAGGTTTACCGAAGATGATAGAACTAACTCTTATAAAAGCGAAAGAATTAAATAAAAAAATAAATGAAGTTCACATTCTAAGAGGAAGCATCATAGGAAATACCTCAATAGTACATCAAATGATAAAAGACGCAAAAGATCCGGAATTAAAACGGAAATATATGGACATCGCATATTATGAAGCCGGTTATCTTGGAATTGATAATTTCGCGCTAGATTTGAAAGCGAACTATGAAACTATTTTAGATGGCAAATACTATCTTACAGGATTTTGTCAATCGGGAGAAAAGCAATGAACATGGACGCTTTACAATTTAATAAAAATACTGAGTGTTCATGGTGTGGCAATAAAAGAAATCACATTAGTTCTTGAACTAATAAAAAGAATAAATTATCTCTTAAAATTTTTGGTGCTTTTAGATTTAATATATCCATTGTTTCTAAATTTAGTACTTAGTTTTTTATTTTCCACAATTCTTTTACAATTATCTTGTAGTTTCATCCGTTTGGTCACTCCAGAAACCAAATTATTTTTCTTGCCAAAATTGATGACAGGATCAGGCGAAAGACCTTGACGGGGATTTTCAAGTATTAGTTGCTGATCACCAATATTTATATACTTAATGTTTTTATCTAAAATAACCAAAAGAATTTTTTCGAGTTTGAAATTGATTTTAGTTGATTCATAAATACCTGTGAGTAAATTCTGCTCAGTAAGTTGATCATTTCTGAAAAAAGAGCAAGTATGTTTTACGCAATATTTAATAAATTTTTTATCCGATAAAATATATTTGAAAGCGTCTTCATTTGAATATTCAATAGAAAGATTTAGTAGCTTGATCAACATTTCATTGAAGGGTTTGAAATTCTTAAAATAAATATTAAAAATATTCATGGCAAATGTTTTTATGGATGTCGATAAAATTTCTAATTTACAGGCAACAGTTGGTATATTTTCACAGAAGTAAGTGACGGCTTCCAAATTTTTATTATAGATGAAATATTCGAGTATTGTTGTCCACAAATTTGTGGTGTTACCATAATAATTAAATGTACTTTGGTATTCCAGAAATAAAGGATTAAATCCGCTAACAATTTCAAGTTTATCACAAAATGCAGCATAAAGCAAGATTTTGTTAAATAATTCCTTGGAATCCGATTTTGAAAAGCTTTCATCGAATTCGTGAAATATGGTTGCATATCTGATAACTGAATTCGTATATCCTGCCTCGATCAATTTTTTAATATTTTCGAATTCACTGTTGGTAATTGTTGCGTTAGTTATTTTTATGAATCTCGGTTCTTCCCTCGTATAGGTTTTGGATGTTTTCACCACTTCGTAAAATCCTCTTTCTGTTGGCCAATAATCATAACAGTAGCACATTTTTTTAGGATACACGGAAACAAAAGGCATTCCTGGGGCCATATCGAAGAGTTCAAAATCCAAGTTATATAAATTTAGAAAGGGATTATTTAGAAAGGGAGCACATTGTTCTTCTCTTTGCTGAATTTTTTTCGTCAAAAATAAATCAACAAATGTTTCTTTATTTTTATCACAAATCAGTCGATCTAATATTTTTGGAGGAATACTTTGCAATTTTTTGGTCTTTGCTATTCTCAAATTCAAAATACTATTGATGTTATAAATATCACTTGAGTATACATCATTGAAAGTTCTACAAACTAATTTACATTTAAAATGGTCAGCGTATTGTAATATGTGAAATAAGATTTCAAGGGGTAGATTTAACATATGCATATTTATGAATTTTAGAGTATATATGACTTTATTGGTAAAAATAAATAAAATCAATTTTTCAATTCGAAACTACATGTACGTTTCCTCTCTTGTAAGTAGTTCTGGTTTCATGAATGAGGCGTCGTATTTTCTCGTGGAATGATTTTAGATCAGAATCATCTTCAACATTTTCTAGGATCTGTGGTTTTTTTTCCAGTCTGGCTTGCGCCGTCAGCCGATGAGCCTTTTTGTTAAAAGGTTTTGGACTTGGATCCTTTGGATCATTTATATTATAAATGGCATGCCCGTATGTAACTTTCTTATTTATCCTGTCATAATCATAAGCAATAGTTACAATTCGGCCTTGATCGATCATGTCTGCGGACTTGAACATGGGATTGTGATAATAGACTCTTCTAACAGTATCTCGTTTAGCAGGTCTAGAACTCTTAGTAGCGACTTGTTCCATGTTTAGCTCGCAAACTAGATGTCAAAGTGAAAGTATTAAAGTAATTCTCTTTGATAGAGAAACATGAGAATATGGTGATTGAAATTCAATTTTTTTGAAAAATTGAATTTACAAACAAATGAGACTACTGACTTCATTTGTGTATAATTTTTTTGACATGGCTGGAGAAAAGACGATAAATCAGGCACTACAAGAACTAATTGATGATGTTCCAACATTGGAAAATTTGGAAATGGCTCATCGCTTAATCAAAATTGGCGCGAATCCAAACACTCCCAATGTTATGAAAAATAATGAAACGATATTATTTTCCGTTACTCGAAAAAATAATATTGAGCTTTTAGAGAAATTTGTTGGTGCTGGTTGCGATATACATTTCAGAAATGATGATAATATACAAGCGATTGATCGAGCTATATCATGCGGATTAGTCAATATAGTGAAATGGTATTTGACTCATGGAATTGATAATGAAAATGAAAATACCGAAAGGATAGAAATTCTTTGCCACGGTTTCGATATAAATGCAAAAACCAAAATAGAGATGGTGGAATTATTAATGAAACATGGTGGTTCTCTAAAAAAGATTGTTGACAAAGAACGCTTTTTCGAGCGGCTGATTGAACTCCGTGGACCGAATGATGAACTTGTATTATTTTTAAAATCAAAACTGGATGATGAAAAAATAAATTTGAAAGAAGAATTCATAGATTGTATTAGAAACTTCGGAACAAGGAAGAATCTCGAAAGAGCCATTGAATTAATCAAAAAGGGCGTAAATCCGAATTTGACCAATGTAAATGGAAGTACAATTTTATGGTCAAGTGTGGAGTTTGGAGAAACGAATTATTTGGAGGAATTCGCAAACCTCGGTTGCGATATGAATATAATCAATAAATATTCCCAAAAGGCGGTTGATTACGCCATTAGTCTGGAAAATTTGGAAGCCCTGATTTGGTTTTTAAAAAAAGGTATAGACGTGAATGACGAAGATAAGTTCGCTTCGAAAAGAATACATAGTATCTGCAGAATGAGAAACATAAATCATGAAGTAATAAAAATTTTGGTCCGGAATAATACTAATTTATTGGAAATGGATTCCCATTATGGAAAAACATTGTTAGAATTACTTATGGAACGCACGAAAGATGTTGAGTCGGCGAAATATTTATTCCAACACAAAATCAAATTCTTAGAACAGGAAATAGAAAAAAAAGATAATCAGATCAAGAAATTTGAAGAATTCAAAAATTTTGTTCGTCAAATAGTAGATCAATAAAAATTGATATTTATTTATTTTTGTAATAGCTAACATAAATTCATTGCAAATATCAAGTCATGACAGAAGCCAAAGTAATCTCAGATTGGATTGACTTAGGTTCATTTTATGATGTGATAAAAAGAAGTGAAAATCTTAACATACAAGGTGAATTATGCCATAAGTATTTGATGGCGGTGTTAATGCATGATGATGTCATGTTATTGGAAAAATTTGCAGATATTGGCGCTGATATCAAAAAAATTAAAGATGTCCATGAATTTGCTTTCGAGAATAATCTATTGAATGTTTTATATTGGATAATAGATAATAACTTGGTATCCGAAGACGATGAAAAACCTGATCTATTGTTTAAACTTTGCGAAAAAACTTATTCATACCAGCAAGAATCACAAGTTAAGAAGATAATCCAAAAATTAATAGACCAGGGAGTAGATTTATTCCAGAAGAATGAAAAAAATCAGAGTTACTTAGAAGTAGCGCGTAACAGTTCCAATTTTTATCTCTTAAAAGACGCAATGGATAAAAGTAAGCCAAATTGGAGTGACGAACTGAGAAATATGATAATTAATAACTATCATTTATATCCGACAGATATTGAAAAAGCATATAAATTAATACAAAATGGTGCGGATCCAAATACGACTTACCAAAATTGTGGTACCATTTTACATTTATTGGCGAAAATAGATAATCCAGATTATTTAGAAAAATTTGTCAAATTAGGATGCGATATTCATTTCGAGATATCAAAAGGATATAAGCCGATCGATATATCAATAGCACACAATTGTGTCAAAAATGTAGCGTGGTTTATCGGAAATGGAATAGACGTCAATAAAGGATCGAGAGTAATTTCAGTATTTTGTGGGCATTTGACTTGTGAAGATGAAATTAGAATGATAAAAATTTTCGTTGACTTTGGTCTTGATTTATTGGCAAAAGAAATTATGGAAAATAAAATACCTTTAGAATGGATGAAAAAATATAATTATAAAAACATAAAATTGATTGAATATTTGACCGAAGAGACTAGTAAACAATATGCCAAAAGAATACACAGCGAGAGTACGAAACTCAAAGATATAAAAGAAAAAACGGAAAAATCTGAAACTAAACTGAATGAATTGAAGAAACTGACTTCTAAAATCTTGGAAGAGTTGAATAAAATAAATTAAATAAAAATCTCGCGATTAATATTTTTGAAGTCAAACCTGCAAGAAGGCATCATGTGAATTAATGAGCATTTGAATATGTTCTGTTTGTATTTCAAATAAAGGATCGTATTGATCCTTAAATTTCTCCACCTGTTCATGATATTTTTGAGTCAATTCTTTGACCGACAGCATGACGAACTTTTTTATGATAAACTTTTGAGAATAAAAAAAAATTAAAGTAAACATTCCAAGAAAGATAAAATATCAATTTTTATTTAAGGCAACGCTTGTTCTTTTTCAGAAGCTAGTTGAATAAGTTCAGCTTCGTCTTTTAACATAAATTTGCCAGGATCTCCGATCTGATCCATCGCTCTCATCCAGCTAGCTTCGGATCCAAAACCTTGATTGAAAAAATCAATTGCCTTTTGCCTTAATTTCCAAAATTGGTTCAACATCAATTCATTTTTTCTATGAATAACACTTCTTTGAGATAGTACCTGATCATTGGTGGCCCAAATATTAACGGTTCTATTGTAGCCATGCAAAGAATAAATCATCAATGGTCTTCTATCTTCCTTTCTTACTTTTATAACTTTGATAATAGGGTTTAAAACGAAAAATAATTTGTCATAATTTTCAGAAAACATACTTATATCGACATCAGTTGTATTAGCGCCCTTTATATCAATGAATCCTCCTGTTGCCAATTCAAATGTTAAATCCGGAAATTTTGAAGTTACGTGATCAAAAATGTCATCAATCGTATTCAGATTTTTGGGATCCGAAATAGTTTCTTGGATCATTAGATTATAATAAAAATAATATGAACTAATCTTTTATAATGTTTTTTTCAATTTTTTATTCGAAGATCATGAGAAAAAAAAAATTAACGAAAAAATTTGCCGAGCTTAATATATAAATAAAATTTATGTACAAAGAATGGGCTGTTGTGATTTTGTTCATAATTATAGTTTTAGTAACACTGTCTTTGATCGCAGGAAATATGGACTCAAAAGAAAAATTTGACTGGTATCTTCCTCCAACGAATTGTATGGAAGGCGCTGACGGGCTTTCAATGGCATGTTGGCCTTCAAATACAGTGCCGTTTTACACTCCTTCTTATTGGTATCCTTATTATTATTGGCCAGATTACTATTATCCATATTGGAGATCAGTCTGATCAAATGAACGTCTCATTCCAAAACGGAATCTAATTTATCTTGCATTTTTCCGGTATTGGATCCGATGACGGTATGCTTGATTTCAGCTCTTTTAAAAATGATAATAGTGGGAACATATTCGATACTATAATTTCCTTTTAGAGAATCACTGGTGATATCACAAAAAACTGTTTTTTTTCTTTTTTTCTCTTTCAAGTTGCTTATATACTTGTTCAGAAATACTGTCACGACGTGTTTACAGGAGGGACAAGAAGTTGAATTAAAATAGCCGACGACATATTTATTTTCTTCTAAAATTCTTTCGAATTCTTCATCGGAAAAAATTTTGATCATGTGTATATGTATATTTTACATAAAAAAAAAATAAAGGACGTGGCCTGTACTTATGTTATTTATATAATACGCTCAAACAACTCATGTCACCGTCAGCCTTAATGAATTCGCTTATATTCAGTTGTACAGAATTTAAGTTTCTTTTTGAAATTGCTTTATGAAGAATTTGAAAACTTTCCGGATATCCCGAAGGAATCAACACGGTATCTTTTATTCTTACCACATTCGCGGCTTTTCTATTCGGAACTCGTATTATATCATATCCTGGACCTATATAATTCGTATGAGTTAACTGCTCTACTAATTCGTTGCCTTCTTTCGACCGTGAGACCACTAGAGTTTCTTCATCTAAAACCGTAGCAATAGATTTTAGAAGTAATTTTTCATTATTTATTTCTATAGGGATGAAATTTCTGTTAGGAAATAGAGATTTGAGAGCGTGAAAACCTAATAAATTAGTTTTACCCGAAAGACCAACCAAAACATCTTTTTGAGTGATCAATATATCACTCGGATTAAAAAAGCAATTTCTTTTCAAAGTAAAATGATCGTAAAAGTGTCTTAAGTATGAAGAACTCGAGAATAACTTGCTGATTCCAGATAATTCTTTTCTTCTCGTCGAAGGTTCCAAAAGCATTTTGTTAAGTATGAATGTACCATCAAGAAACAAAAGTGATGATTCGACAAATGGACTATCTGGACAATTATTATCACTTGGGATGTTATTGACACCGGAAAACAATAAATATTTTAGTGTTTTGGTATAATTGTTATGCTGTTGTACTGCCCTATTCGCATTGATACTATAAATGTTATTCCTCAGCGAATGATTAAAACACTTCGGTACACTTCGAACAATGGCTCCACTGTAGTTGAACATTTTACGATCGATAAAGGGATTGTAAAATTTGGCGATCAAGGACTTCAAATTTCAAAATTTTGAAAAATAGATTGAAAACTAAATGAATCAAGCAAATTTTAAGTATCGAACAAATATGTCAATTTGTCAAAAATTATTGCAGAAAAATTTGAGAAATCTGAATAATCTTAATTTTATCAAAAAAAGGTTTTACTATAGCGATAACAATAATATTCCAAAAAGTGTTCATGTAGATAATAATAATTGGTACGTTACGAGAATGATTGTCGCTTGGACTTTAATATTTAACATAGAAACTGTGGTCAGTTTCCCAAAAACTTTCTCTGATTATTTGAAAACCCAAACAAATAAAAGAAAAAACAATTAACAGCTATCAATTCTCATCTTGTTGATAAAATTGATTTCATCTTCACTCAGATTAAGTAGACGCATTTCGATGTGTCTATTATTTTTCAATTTCCTGAATTCCAGAAAGAATCCAAATCGAGGATCCAAGGCCCAAGTATCATCGTATATTTGAGACTGATACTTGTTATTCAAGTAATCAGCAATTTTCTTTTTTAATTTATCGAATTGAATATCTGTTTCTACATGGTATTTATCATTTCCATGCTTGTTTTCGTAAATGATTAAAGTTCTTTTTTTTGTGGGCCCATATTTATCAATGGCACAACAAATGATATGATTCGTGTCAATAGGATGACCACTTGGCAAATGACTTCCGAAAAATTTTTCAACAAATCGATACATAATGAATCATTAATTATTCTGAAGATTTACTGAAGATTTGTATTTTCGATATTTCAATTTTTTGATTTCTCTCGTAAATTCAAAAAATTGAAATTTGAAATACTTAAACAAATCTCCTGCCAAAATGAACGATAAAAATTTTCTACCATCATGAATCAGGATATTCTAGATGATGCCTTAAAATCGCTAATTGCGCCTACTCAAACATTAGAAAATTTAGATAAGGCATATTATTTGATCAAAGCAGGCGCAAATCCGAATTCGGTGCGAAATTATATGACAATTTTATGGCCCGTTGTTGAAACTGGTGATACAGATTTATTGGCAAGTTTTGTTGCGGTTGGTTGTGACGTAAACTGCAAACCGAATCCAGAGTCCTATTTTAAAGCCATTGACAAGGCGATTGGCATGAAAAACTGCGATATGGTTAATTGGTTTCTTGATCACGGGATCAACGCAAATGAAAAGATAGGTCACGTAACGAGATTTCAATTTCTGCTCTCTAATGGTTATCACGATGCGGTGATTCAAAAAATGTTTTTAAGTTTTATAGAACATGGTGCCGATTTATTGATAAAGAATCAAAGCGGCAAAACAATTTTGGAGCAAACAAAGACTTGGTCCCGAGATTATGTCGAAGAGAACAACGTATTCCTAAATCTTATCAGAGAAGAAACAGAAAGGCAAAAACATCACTTAAATATGTATCTGAGAGCGTGTATGAAAGTTCCGACAACCGAACGTGATTTTGATATCGCTTATTCTTTAATTGAAAAAGGAGCTGCTCCAAATATAATGGAGATCAATATTTGCAATATTTTGCATTATGTAGCGATGTATGGGACCCTCGAACAATTGGAGAAATTTGTTAAAGTCGGTTGTGACATAAATGCACTGAATTGTTCTGATCAGAAACCTATCGACTTTGCTATAAGATATTCAAAAGCCGATCAGGTGGATTGGTATTTGAGTAACGGCATTAATATTGATGAAAAATATGCAGATAAATTTAAGAGAATTCATTTCGCTTGTAGCCTATCCTCTCTCATTACCAATGATAGCGATCTGGAGAAACATATTGAAGTCATCAAAGTACTGTTGAAGCATGGCGCTGATCTGCATGAAAGAGATGATAGTGAATGTAAATATAAACGAATTCCAATTGAATGCGCAATAGCTGTCTATGGGAACCCTAAATTTATTGATTTTTTGAAAAAAGAAATGGAAAAAGCTCGTGTGATGCAAACGGAGAACTTAAACCAAACATTGAAATCATTAATCGAATTACCACTTGAAGGATCAGAGGCTTTCGAGTGTATAGAAAAGGGTGCAAATGCTAATACTCGAGCGCAAAGTCATCATAATCAAACAATTTTATGGCGAGTAATCGAGAAAAATGATGTAGGATTATTAGCGAAATTCGTCGAAAAAGGATGCGACATTCATTTGAAAGACAATGAAGGGAACAAAATAATCGATTACGCCATTATTAAAAGGCTTCCCAAAATTGTGGATTGGCTTTTGAGTAATGGGATAAATAAAGACGAAATCATGGGACATTGCAAGAGAATTCATTACGTTTGTTCGGATAAATTTTCAATTGAAGATTTGGATAAGGAAAATTTGCTTGATATTATCAGAGTATTTATTGATCACGGCAGTAACATAAACGAACCTGATGAAGTGTATCAAAAGACTCCGAGAGATTGGGCCATGAATTTCAATCGTGATCCGGAAAATCCCCTAATAATGTATTTAACGTACATGATGGAAGAACAGAGTAAAAAAGATCTGATAAAACCAGAAATCAAACAAGAGATCAAAGAAGAGATTAAAGAAGAAATAATTGTTAAGAATGAAAAACCTGAATTATCAGAAGATGAAACGAAACTTACCGATTTGAACTGGAAAATTCAGACAGCTGAAGATCATCTGAGTGAGGTACGGGCGGAAGTAGAAAAGTATAAAAGGAAATTAAAAGAATTGCATGAATTTCTAGGGAAATTTGATCAGGAAAAGAAATCTTCTTAAAACTGAAAACTAAATTTTTGTCCTTTTAAGGACGATTTTTTTATTGATATAAATATATGAAAATTTTAGGAATAATATCACCAGTTTATGGCACAATCTCAGATATAGGTCCAGATACGATAACAATTGCGATAAAAAGACAGGATATTCATACAGTTTATGCGCCAATATCTGGCATATTAGTCGATATTTCTGATTATCATGGATCGTGGAAGAGACAGATATTTCAGGCACAAGTGAACAAACTTGCAAGAACAATTTTGTCCATAAGGAATCCCCTAATCGGTACTTATATTACTTTTTGGTTGGAAGTTGGGAAACCCAAATATGTGACCGATAGGATACAAATTGATAAAAACATAAATGATAAGGTGAAACAGGGAGAACAAATGGGAAAAATTATTTTAGGAAGTGTCGCAGAAGTACATTTTAATCACATGTACCATTATAACTTAGTAAAAGTCGGATCGATAGTCGAAGGCGGGAAAACCATTATTTCTTATATTATAGAACTAAATGATAAAGAAAAGTATAATTTATTAGATCAACTATTACAAAAAGTTAGTCCAAATGACATTAATGAAATATTCAAAAATTACTTAATAGAAGAAAAATTAAGCCAGGATCAAAATTATTCAAATGGTACAGTTCAGGATGACAAGAACAATAATTTGAAACAGTTAATTGTTTTAACAACACCACATGAAACCTGTGCAAAAATAGATGGACACAATTGTGATACATATGCGCTAAAATTGGCAAACCAATTTAAAAAATCGTTATCAAATAAGGATAGGGATGTCATAATTTTTCACGGTGACGTCAATAGGACGAAAGTAGATTTGAACAGAGCCGAATCTTTTTATACGCCCTTTAGACAAGAAATAAGAGAAAAAATATTATACAAGATAAATGAAATTAAAAATAGTAGCGAGATTTCCAGCAATAATATTATTTATTTATTAGACTGCCATTCTTTTCCAAACGATGATCCTTATCAAAATGTCAGAATATCAAATCCCGATGTTGCTATTTTGTTTGCCGACTGCAATCAATTATTATTGACTGAAGAATTGACAGATATATTTAAAGACAACAATATCAAAGCAGTGAAACTTTTAGCTAGTAGAGATGATATAATAAATGAATTCATTGATTTGAAATACAAATATATTTCATACAAGATAGATATAATACCCATACTAATAGAAATAAATGAAAGCGTAAGTAATGAAAAATTGGAAATGGTCGGAGAATCAATAAGTCGCTGGATCGATATTGTAAATAAATACATTATGAATCAATTATCTAAATAATAATTAGTTAATGAATTGTAAAAAGAAAGAATATAACAAATATAAAAATAAATATATTAAGTTGAAAAGAGAACGATTAGTCAAAGAGTACATTTTTAAACATTTCGATGACATTCAGGAACAAAAGAAATTCATGGAAGATAAATTTGAATGGATCATATCAATGTTGTCGCAATGTTTTCCACATGAATTAGATAAAATGAAAACACAGGACGAATTTTTGGAAAGGAAAATAAATATTTATAACGAAATGATGAGAAGAATGTTAAGATATAATATGAATAAAAGATGGTTTTTCGTATTATGGCAAGGAAATATAATAGCAGTATGCTACATACAGGATCGAGATACTTTCATTAAAAGTGACCTAGAACTGAAAACATACAGAAAAATGTCTTTCTCGAGAGAAGATTTAAAAAAAACAAAAATAACGATGAAGGGACCCGTATTATTCACGTTATGTAAGGATAAAAACTTTCCAAAAGCGGGATCTTTTTTATTAGAAAAAGTTTCTGATTTGTTGATGCAAGAAAATTACACAGAAGTGTATCTGGTATCAGGATCCGAATATTACCGGAATAACTATCTATATTTTATCAATCTAAATGCTTGCGAATTTATCGATCCGGAAAAATATCACAGCAACAATATGAAATTAATTGAGTATTACGAAAGAAATAATTTCCAGATAGTGGATAAATTATACTTAATAGAGAAATGTATAAATAATGATCAGAATAACGAATATTTATTTTATAATGTTTTGGTGCGAAAATTCACACAAATCTAAACTTCGAGTGTTTTATACTCTGCATTTTAATTTTTAATTTTTATCAGAAAATTAAAAATTGAATCTATTTCTCAAACAAAAAAGATTATGCGACTTTTACTAACTTGACCGAAACGCTGGAAATAACTAATGATTGAATTTGGGTATTAACTTTGACATAAGGTATGAATCGTTGTCCCTCATCCAGATAACTCAAGCCCGAAGCGGTCACGTTGGTAAACATACCATTGTACAAAGTAGCGATTCCAACTGGTGTATTTGCTATAGCACTGATTACGAATGTTATAGGATCTTGAAGCGCTGATCCTATTTGAACTAACGTCTCGACTGTGGAAGATACCGAAACTGAAATCTCGATTTCGTAATATCCTGTTTCGGGAATGATTAACGCATTGTTGTCGATAGAACCAGTTGTTCCGGTAGATCCGGTCGAACCTGCTATTAGCCATGGAGTCAGAGACATCGATGTTCCGACTGTGACTTCAGGTATCAACAGCGATGTCAATTGACATTGTGCCAATGTCAAAGTGGGTAAAACTGTATTACTACAGATATCGACTCCAAATATGGTATTTACAAAAGCGGGAATAATAGAAGCTCCAGTAGGTCCGGTAGGTCCTTGAGCTCCATCCACTCCAGGTTCACCTTGTAATCCTGGAAATCCCTGCGGTCCCGTGGATCCGTCATCACCCTGCGATCCAGTTGGGCCTTGAGATCCATTGACACCGGCGTCTCCTTGCAATCCCCGAATACCTTGTGGTCCGGTAGGTCCCATATCGCCTTGTAATCCCTGAATACCTTGTGGTCCGGTGGCTCCCATATCACCTTGCAATCCCTGAATACCTTGTGGTCCGGTGGCTCCCATATCACCTTGCAATCCCTGAATACCTTGTGGTCCGGTGGCTCCCATATCACCTTGCAATCCCTGAATACCTTGTGGTCCGGTGGCTCCCATATCACCTTGCAATCCCTGAATACCTTGTGGTCCGGTGGCTCCCATATCACCTTGCAATCCCTGAATACCTTGTGGTCCGGTGGCTCCCATATCACCTTGCAATCCCTGAATACCTTGTGGTCCGGTAGGTCCCATATCGCCTTGTAATCCCTGAATACCTTGTGGTCCGGTGGCTCCCATATCACCTTGCAATCCCTGAATACCCTGTGGCCCCTCTTGTCCGGTGGGACCCATATAACCTTGGATTCCCTGAATTCCTTGTAAACCATAGGGTCCTTCAGGGCCAGTGGGACCCATTTCTCCGGGCATCCCTTGGATACCTTGCAATCCCTGAGGACCGGTAGGCCCCACTGTTCCGGTGAAACCTGTTCCCGGTTCCCCTTGCGATCCTTGAATTCCTTGAATACCCTGAGGGCCTGTAGGACCGGCGATACCTACCGGTCCTTGAACACCCTGTGATCCTTGTAGACCAGTTGGACCTTGAGTGCCTTGAATTCCTTGGAGACCTTGAGTTCCCTGAACTCCCTGCGGTCCGGTCGATCCGATATCGCCCTGCAATCCTTGAAGCCCATCCGGTCCTGTAGGTCCCAATTCACCCTGCGGTCCAACGGGTCCGATATCACCCTGAGCCCCAGTAGAACCAATTTCACCCTGCGGTCCAACAGGTCCGATATCACCCTGAGCCCCAGTAGAACCAATTTCACCTTGTGGTCCGACGGGTCCTATGGCACCTTGAGCCCCAGTAGAACCAATTTCACCCTGCGATCCAACAGGTCCGATATCACCCTGAGCCCCAGTAGAACCAATTTCACCTTGTGGTCCGACGGGTCCTATGGCACCTTGAGCTCCAGTAGATCCCATTTCGCCCGGAGCTCCAATAGGTCCGATATCGCCCTGAGGGCCAGTAGATCCCATTTCGCCCGGAGCTCCAGTAGATCCAATTTCGCCCTGAGGGCCAGTAGGTCCCAATTCACCCTGCGCTCCAGCAGATCCGACATCACCCTGAGCTCCAGTGGATCCGATTTCACCCTGTGGTCCGACAGGTCCCATTTCCCCTTGTGGTCCAACAGGTCCCATTTCACCCTGAGTCCCAGTAGGGCCAATTTCACCTTGCATTCCAATCGGCCCGATATCACCCTGAGGGCCAGTAGGTCCAATTTCTCCTTGCGGTCCGACAGATCCGCTACTACCTTGAGGGCCTGTGGGTCCCATTTCACCCTGAGCCCCGGTGGAACCAATTTCACCTTGGGATCCAACAGATCCTAGATCGCCTTGTGGTCCGGTAGCTCCCACTATGCCTTGGACGCCCTGAGAGCCTTGTTGTCCTGCTGGACCGATGACCCCTTGGAGTCCTTGAATTCCTTGAGGTCCCTGTGGCCCTTCGGGTCCCGTTGCACCAATATCACCCTGCGTTCCTTGAAAGCCTTGAATACCTTGAGGGCCAGTTGGGCCGACGGTACCGGTGAAACCAGTTCCCGGCTCTCCCTGTGTTCCCTGCATTCCTTGAACGCCCTGCGGTCCGGTGGGACCGATTGATCCCACGGGTCCCTGTGTGCCTTGTGAACCTTGAATACCCTGGGACCCTTGAATGCCTTGTAGCCCTTGGACTCCTTGGGGTCCCGTACTTCCATCGGATCCTTGAATTCCCTGTGCGCCAGTTGGGCCAATATCACCTTGAATACCTTGTTGGCCAGTTGGTCCCATATTTCCTTGAATACCTTGAGTTCCTTCTGTTCCTTGCGGACCGGCTGGTCCCATAGCGCCTTGTATTCCTTGCGGACCAGTCGATCCCATATCGCCCTGAATACCCTGAGGCCCATCTATTCCTTGCGGACCAGTTGGTCCCATATCACCTTGAATACCCTGAGGCCCATCTATTCCTTGCGGGCCAGTTGGTCCCATATCTCCCTGGATACCCTGGGGCCCAGCTATTCCTTGCGGACCAGTTGGTCCCACATCACCTTGAATACCTTGAGGTCCTTCCGTTCCTTGCGGACCAGTCGATCCCATATCGCCTCGAATACCCTGAGGCCCATCTATTCCTTGCGGACCAGTTGGTCCCACATCACCTTGAATACCCTGAGGACCATCTGTTCCTTGCGGACCAGTTGGTCCCATCGTGCCTTGAATACCCTGCGGGCCAGTTGATCCCACATCACCTTGAATACCTTGAGACCCGTTCTGTTCCTTGCGGACCAGTTAGTCCTATATCGCCTTGTATTCCTTGAGGTCCTTCCGTTCCTTGCGGACCAGTTGGTCCCATATTACCTTGAATACCTTGAGGCCCCTCTGTTCCTTGTGGACCAGTCGGTCCTATCGCGCCTTGAATACCCTGCGGGCCAGTTGATCCCACATCACCTTGAATACCTTGAGACCCGTCTGTTCCTTGCGGACCAGTTGGTCCCATATCGCCTTGAATACCTTGCGCACCAGTTGGTCCCATATCGCCTTGAATACCCTGATGCCCCTCCATTCCTTGCGGGCCAGTTGGTCCCATATCACCTTGAACACCCTGAGACCCCTCCATTCCTTGCGGGCCGGTTGGTCCGACATCACCTTGCGCTCCAGTATCCCCGATGGGTCCTTCTGTTCCAGTATCTCCGATGGGGCCTTGCGGGCCTGCGTCTCCCTGTGGACCAGTTTCCCCGACAGCGCCTTTCATTCCGTGTGGACCTGTTGGGCCCGTAAAGCCGCGTAAACCCCTGAAACCTTGTGGCCCTTCGGGTCCCGTGGGTCCCATTTCTCCGGGAGGACCTTGGAAACCTTGCACTCCCTCTGGTCCTGTAGGACCAACCGTACCAGTGAATCCTGTTCCGGGTTCCCCCTGCACGCCTTGTAATCCTTGTACACCTTGCGGTCCGGTCGGTCCTATCGCACCAATGGGACCTTGTATCCCTTGCGGTCCTTGTTCACCTGTGTGTCCCTCTAATCCTTGTGGACCCTGAGTACCTTGTGGGCCAACGACTCCCTGAACTCCATTAGGGCCAGTTGGACCCTGAATACCTTGTGGGCCAAGTGGGCCAATAGTTCCCTGAACTCCATCAGGGCCAGGTGGACCCTGAATTCCTTGTGGACCAACGACTCCCTGAACTCCATCAGGGCCAGTTGGACCCTGAATTCCTTGTGGGCCAACGACTCCCTGAACTCCATCAGGGCCAGTTGGACCCTGGATACCTTGTGGGCCAAGTGGGCCAATAGTTCCCTGAACTCCGTCAGGGCCAGTTGGACCCTGAATTCCTTGTGGGCCAACGACTCCCTGAACTCCATTAGGGCCAGTTGGACCCTGGATACCTTGTGGGCCAAGTGGGCCAATAGTTCCCTGAACTCCGTCAGGGCCAGTTGGACCCTGAATTCCTTGTGGGCCAACGACTCCCTGAACTCCATCAGGGCCAGTTGGACCCTGGATACCTTGTGGGCCAAGTGGGCCAATAGTTCCCTGAACTCCATTAGGGCCAGTGGGACCCTGGATACCTTGTGGGCCAAGTGGGCCAATAGTTCCCTGAACTCCATCAGGGCCAGTTGGACCCTGAACACCTTGCGGGCCAATGGCTCCCGGAACTCCGTTAGGGCCAGTAGGACCTTTGGGTCCTTCAGGTCCGGTCGGTCCGATTATTGGTTTACTATTTTTCGATCGACAACAAGATTTAACATTAATTACAATTTGAGTATTTTGACAGTCATCATCAGTGTCATCTCTATCAGTCGTATCTTGGCAGTTACAAGATTTAGCCTTGGTAGACATGTATATTATATACTGATAAAATTTTATTTTGAGGGAATAAAAAAAAATCAAAAAGAAACGGCATCAAAAAATTTATGAATTTTTGCATGAACAATATAAAGATAACTATATTGTTCTTGAAATAATGATAAGACACGATAATTGGAAAGGGCAACAAATTGTTAATTTTTCACCATCATGTTAACTATTTATGAGGGCTGGGACTATGCCGCTGGTATTTGAATTGACGCGCGGGCTTCCTAAACCTGTTACGAAATCATATCCCACTTTGGCACTGTTATTTCCCGCTTTGCCAGTAGTAATATCGTAGAAATCGAGTGCGTAATTCGGACTTTTTCCAGCCGTATTATACAAATAATTTAGAAATGTACTATTTGTTAAGGCCGCTTTTTTGACTAAGGCTCGTCCTTGATTAGCCAGTGCGATTATGGCTGCCCAACAGGGGGCACCGACACTAGTCCCTCCAACTTCTAACCAGCCAGAATATCCGAAAGAATCATATACGGCCAATCCGGTACTCGGATTAGCATCAAAAGAGACGTCGGGTGTATTTCTTCGGACAGTTAAGCCGTAACTTTTCTGATAGGTAGGTAGCGGTATCTGGGTGCTGACACCTCCGCCACTTCCCGACCAAGCTGTTTCTGAAATTCTAGCTCCAGAAGAATTCAAATTTAATGTCGTGCCTCCAATGCCCATGACCGTTTGAGCAGCTGCGGGCCATATAACTAAACCTCCGGAGTCGCCTGACGAAGCAATATAAACTTTGTTCGCTTTCGTGAAGTGAGAACCGAGAGCATTTTCTCCGGTGAATTCGTTAGCACCCCAACTCATAGAAATAACACTGGCGCTGGTGGTTGAGGCATAATCAACAGCGGCCAGTAAATCAGTTATCGAATTAGATTTAGCCTGAATTAACAATATAGTGGCACCGGGAGCTAATGCGTGTGACCACTGTACATCAAGACTCTGTTCGACACCCCAACTGGAATTAGATGCAATTCCAGTTGCCATCGGATGTACAACCAATTTATTGGTGCTTGGTAGACCGAAAGCATTGGAAAAAGTTACAAAATCCGAAGAAATTTTTGGATCGGTATAGGCATTTATAATGGCAATTGTTTGTCCAGTTCCATCCAACAGAGTACTGGTCTTTCCAATAAATAATTCATTTAAACCATACGCGTGTTTGATTTGTGTGGGATTGTAACCAGGAGGCACCACCGCAAACGGAACAACTCCAGCCGGTCCCGCATTAATAACATATCGATATAGAGCATTTATATTGTCGGTATTTGGCGGAGTAGTATTATCAATGTTCGATGGATTTTGAGAATTTTGAGAATTTTGAGAATTTTGATTTGATGAAGTGTCATGACTGTGATGCTTACGTTTATGATGATGTTTATGTTTTTTCTTTTCTTTTTTGTTTTTGCTTTTTGGGACCATTGGCATCTCAGGCCGTTTTGGTCTTCTGAACAAATGTTTGTGTTTTACACTTCCCATAAGTATATATAATAATCGTGAAAAAAATTGATATAATAAATATTTGTTAAAGACAATTAAAAAACAAGATATAAAAAACCATGAGTAATTTTGATTCAGAAGAACAAAAATTATATGAGCTATTCGATAAACTGAATATAAAATACTCGAGGCTCAAACATGAAGTAATTAAAACTATGGAAGAAGGCAAGGAAATAATGAAAAAATTGGAAGGTATTGTTTGTGTGAACTTATTATTGCAAGACAAAGACGGTAATTATTACCTGCTGATTAAATCATTAGAAAGAAAATTGAACATAAATGAAATAGCCAAACAACGCGAAATAAATGGATTGAAAATGACCCCGAGAGAAAATATGGAGAAAATCCTCAATGTTCCTCCAGGTTGCGCAACAGTTTTCGCAATTTCAAAGAATTCATCTATTATTATTTTGTTGGATAAAAATATTCCAAAAGATATCAGAGTCAATTTTCATCCCATGAGGAATGATGCGACAGTCACTTTATCTTATTTAGATATGGTGAAATATATCGAAGAATATAAAAATAAAATAATATTATTTTGAAATCTCAATTTTATTTTTCCTTGTCTCTTCAATAGAAGTTTTTAGGAAAGGTTCTAATTCAGTGCCACCAGTTCCTTTTCCACTTAAATAATTATTTTTCTTGATAAAAACAATTATATATTGATTAACTAAGTCCATATGTAATTTTCTAAAATTTGTCAATTCGGAAATGCATTTATTAAATGTGTCTCTGAGCTCTTTATTTTCGATGTGTTCCATAAATGTCTGGAAATTGTTGTTTCTTTTTACCCACAGTATGAATTCTCTGTGTTTTCGCGGCATATAATCCCGGATTTTTTCGAAATAAGAATCGCTGTGTTCGATTCCGAAAAAGGAATCGATGCTTTGCAACAATGAACTCTGGGCTGCGCTTCCTCCTACATACTTCAATGGTTTTTCGGAAACACCTTCATAAATTAGGCCATTTTTTAGATTAGTATTATTTTCCCAACCTGACAGATAAGGCCTTATGATATTATAAAATATTTCAGGTTTACATTTCTCCTTCATCCTTTTAATGATTTTACACATTTTTTTTAATCTCTTGAGTATCAAATTCAAATTATGATCAATTAGTTCGATTTCAGAATTTTTAATATTTTCATAAATATTCATAATTAGTTTCAGGATATTGCCTCCTTGTCCTTCTATTGCCGTCATAATTAAATAAAACCAGGATTCGTCATCAGTTCCAGTCAGTGTAAACAATGAATCTAAATTATCCAGTTTGAATGGTTTAGACGAATCTTTTAATTTCCAATTGTACAAATCCACCGCAGCATGAGTGAGTATTGGCGCTATTCCCAATCTTTGTGAGACTTGCCAAAGAGGTATAGCAATACATTTGGGTATTTTTTCTGCCGCTTTATCAATGCCTTCACACCAAACATAAGAATTCGTTATGATAGCAAGAATTAAATATGCCAATTCATACTCGCGATCATTAGTTAATTTATCAGTTTCAAATAAAGGCAACGCATCAATAATTTTTCTGGTTGTGTGCCTCTTATTAAGAGTTTGAATGTTCTCGGCAATTTCCTGCCATAGGCTAAAATAATCAGGCAATTTTGTCAATGGTTGGGAGCTTGGAATAAAACCTAATTCGGAGATGTTAAAAGATTTCAGAATTTCCATGTGGGAGTATCTTATCATTAATGGAAAATAAATATTAGTTTCAAAATTTATCAATTTTTTTATAAAATAAAAAAATTGATTTTTGAATTGCATAAACTTTTTATATAAACATTTAAAAATAAACTATTTTAATTCAAAACGATGGAACCGGACACGAAAATACAAGCTAATCAAGAACGAAATTCAGATGAAGAAGATCAAAAAATTACTCCCTGGGAAGCAGTAACGAAAAGCGGAAAATTTGACTATCAAAAATTAATCGTACAGTTTGGAGTAGATGAGATCACACCCGTATTATTAGAAAGATTCGAGAAAGTAACCGGGGTAAAGCCGCATATTTGGTTGAGACGAGGGATGTTTTTTGCACATAGAAATTTGAATGAATTGTTGGATGACTATGAACAAGGTAGACGTATTTTCCTGTATACTGGACGTGGCCCGAGTTCTGATAAAATGCATCTTGGCCATAGTTTGAGTTTCATTTTAACGGCATGGTTGCAATCAGTATTCAAGGACGCGATTGTGGTTATACAAATGGCAGATCAGGAAAAATACTGGTTCAAGCGCGATTTAGGTTATGAAGAAGTTTATCGAATGGGTTTTGAGAATGCCAAAGATATTATTGCTTTTGGATTTGATCCTGACAGAACTTATATTTTTTCCAATAGAGATCATTCAAGATATCCATATGCTCAAAAATTAGTTGATATTTTGGCCAAAAAAATCAATATAAACACATTAAAGAAGACATTTGGTATTCAGGATGATGCACCGGTCGGATGTATCATGTGGCCATTATATGAAATTGCATCAGCCTTCAGTGGTTATTTTGAACCTATTTTTGGACCTGAAAAACCACCGAGATGTTTGATTCTTTATGGTTGTGATCAAGATAAGTATTTCTTGCTGGGTAGGGATGTAGCTGAATCCATCGGGTATCCTAAACCCTGTTCAATGATGTCACAATTTCTCCCAGCACTGGAGGGCTCATCGAAAATGAGCACAACTGGTAATACAGGAGAAAAAACGATTTTCATGACGGATACTCCGAACGAAGTAACGAATAAGATTAAGAAATATGCATTTTCTGGTGGACGAGACTCAAAGGAAGAACAAATGAAAAAAGGTGCTCGCTTGGATATTGATATCCCGTATCAATGGCTCCGTTATTACGAACCAGACGACCAAATACTAGAACAAATAGCGAATGATTATGGAAGTGGTAAGATGTTAACCAAAGAAATCAAAGAACATTTAATTCTCAGAGTCAACGAATTTATTGAAAAACATCAACAAGCTAAAGCAAAAGTTACACCAGAATTGGTAAGAGATTTTTATGATATAAATAAATTCAAAAAAGCATCTTAAAATCAATTTATTTATTTCCTTTTTTTAAAGGACGATTTTTTAGTTCTTTTTTTTAGAACTTTTCTGATCCCTTTTTTAGAACTTCTTTTGGGTGTCGCGTGTTCCCACTCTCGACAATCCCATTTAGGCTTCTTTCCTTGACTTTTCGCTCTGCTATATAAAAACCAGCAATATCTTCTCTGTTTTTCGCTAACGAATGGCATACTGTTTATAAAGTATATGTATAAAAATAAAAAAAATTATTAGTAACTTTCAAATTCTTCTTCTTGAGTAATATTATTTTGAACTTGCAAATTAGAACTATTAAAATCGTTGTATTGATGAAAAATACAGGCTGCGATGGAAACTAAAGAAATAGCTGGTCTGATTTTTTTCGGGAGAGCTTCGGATAAAACATAACTAATCAACGAACAAACATATCCGAGAGATACAGATTTCAGTAGGGAACGTTTTGACTGATCTACATTATTCATACTAACTTTAAAATCATTCAGAAATCCAGCCATGAAACTGAAGGCCAAAATTGATCCTTTGGAGGTGAACCTCAAAGTAATTAGTTCTAAGAGGCGAGGCAGGAGATTACTTTGTGAATAAGAAATCAGTCTATCCATTTTGAACTAATTTATGAATAAAATGATTTTTACTCATACATAAAATAAATCAACAATTTTTTATTTAGCGAGATCCAATGAGCGAAATAAAAAATTAGCGCGCAGCCTGCGTGTAATGTTCGCTTGTTGAGATGTTTGTTTTCCTTCCAAGCATGCATCAACTACGGTGATCTCGCGCTGCTTGGCGAACTTAGTTCGCTTCTTGAAATGTTTCTTTCTCTTCAAACAAGCATCGGTTGCGTGGCATGGATCGAAAATTGACTTATGCTACGGATGATATGCATGGAATTATTAATTAAAAATGAAGGCGATCAGACGATGCATTTAAATTTTAATGTTACATGCAAATCTATACTTGGAACCTTCGGCTGTATTGATTTTTTCTGGAAAAATATTTTGAGTCGTATAATGAAAATCAAGCATTATAAAACAAAAATCATCAAACGCAGCATCTTAACAAGCGAACAAAGTTCGCCGAGCAGCGATGCATTTAAGAATTGTTGTTTAGAAGCATTGCGCTCCACTCGGCAAAAGCCTCGCTTTTGCGCAATGCTAGGCATTGCCGAGCCGTAGGCTCAGTGAACAAAGTTCACTTGCTCTGTGAGCAAATGAATGCAATGAGATTGAGCTAAAGCTTACCTCGCTAGTGCTCGATAATGCTGCGCATTCTCAAACTCCCAAAAAAGTTCGGGGAAGTTTGGCTAAAGCAAAGCTTTTGCTGAGCCTACGGCTCTGTGAACGGAGTTCACTTGCTCGTAGAGCAAACGAATGCAACGAGTCGAGCATTACTGCGAGATAATGCGCAGCATTATTATGAGTCGAGCATTACTGCGAGATAATGCGCAGCATTATTATGAGTCGAGCATTAGTGAGATAATGCGCAGCATTATTGAAAAATTGATTTTAGGAGTGATTTAGCGATGAATATATTGATTTATAAAAGATCAAAATATCTATGGATAAAGAAATAGCAAGCACCACTGAATTTTGGAATTCTGTTTCAGAAATATATGGAGATTCGCCCATGACGAATCGTGAAGCAGATCTCGAAATGAATTCACTTTTCAAATTGATAGGTTTTTTAGGGAATAAGACGGTAAAAGAATTAATTTGTCTCGGCGCTGCTGATGGCTCTAGGGATCCAATTAAAATATTAAATTTTTTAAAACGAATGAATTTGAAATTGCCAAAAAAAATTATAATAAATGATATTTCCTCAGGATTATTGGAAGTGTGCGAGAGAAAAATGGCGATTAATAATTTTTCAAATGTGGAAAGAATCTATGTGTGCAAACCCATGCATGAAATAAATTATAAAAATAACGGATCGATTTCTATGTTCTTAGTCGGGTTATATGACGCAGATTACATCGAGACAGCATTCAAATTGTATCGCGACAATAGTGAAGTAACCGGGAAAGAATTTAACGTTAGTTGGCTTTGGTTTGAAGGAGATAATTTATACAGAGAAACTAAGGACGAGATAAAATTTAATATAAATGAATATGGAAATAATATTTCAAAGGTGAAACAATTGAGAGAGAATGCAAAAACAAATTTTCTTGCCTACTCAATAAAGACAAACAAAAATTTTGTAACACACTATTATGATTTCAAAATGATTAAATTTTTTTTTGGGACAATCTTCAGTGACTGTAAAATCACATCATATAAGGTCGGAAATCGATATCTGATGATGCTGGTCTCAAAAAAATATTATCCCGATTGCTTGATTACAAGTTTGAATAATGTTGTTGGAAATATCCCCTTTGATTTACAGGTGGCCAGTTTAAAAAACATTAAGAAAATGTTTTTTTAACCACTAATTTTTATTATTATTCGAAATCTTCTATTGTTTTAATCATTACGTATTCTGTACTTTCATAATTTCGATTTTTTAATTGTGGGACAAACACGTCGAAATAACCTAGGCTTCTTAAAGCAAATCTGGTGAGAATAATTATATCATAGAATATTTCTTTGCTCTTTACTTTATCTCTTTCTTTACTTGTAGATAATTCTAAACAATCAAAATTTAGATGAGGTATTCTTTCTAAATACGGATACAATCGATTTTTTAGGTCTACGATTTCGTCTCTAAAATATAGAATATTTAGATGTATACTATTAATCCACGGCCAACAAAGTATATTCTTTGTTCGATCAAAAACTAAAAATGGAACGACATTGACTTTATGTTTTGAATTATCTTTTTCTGAAATCATTATGAAATTGCCTTTTTCAGCTTCTTTGGTATCTGGTTCTAGTAAAGAATTAAAATAATCTTTTGAGCGTTCATGAAATCCATGATCATTAATGAATTCTAAGTTGGCAATTTGTAAAATAGAATCAGCGGAGTAGGAAGACGGTATTTCAATGTCTTTAATATTGACTTTCTTTAAAGGGGTGGTTCTTTTTATAAACCGGTTCAGATTAATTTTGAATTTGAAAGTTCGATTATTTTTTGAATTTAATTTAACGTGGCGAATTTGTCTTTCTGAAATATTATAAATTTCTTTCTCGGGAACATTTTGAATTTCTTTCTCGGGAACATTATTCCCGCCGAGAACAGTTCTTAATTCTAAGTATTTCGATTTATATTTGTTATACTTATGGAGATAATTTGTGACACTTGACATTATATAAATTTTGATGATATTATTTTTCGCATTTATAATAAATCAACATAACCATCACCGAATTTCTTGAGTTCAGGCATGTTGCATATTTTGGCAATTTTATCACAGGAAGGATACGATCTACAATCTGTATTATAACATGCCGGCATGATTGCTTCTTCAGTTATCTGAAAGCATTTTCTCGGAAACAGTGGACTTGGTGAAATGGAACAAATTAGATTTTTGTCAAGGCAATTTTGTTCATTAAAATATTCGAATTGTTTATAATTATATAAAATAGTCAAAAAAATGGTTAGGCATATTATGAGAACTAAAAAATATTCCACATTCTTCATTAAAGTTAAGTATGAAAAAAATTGAAAATCAAATTTTAAAATCATTTTATTTATTTTTGTCTAGTTAAATGGAGAAGAGACAACTTAATAGGTGCCTAATTTGTAACCGGGAGGGCCACTACACAAAAACTAAAAAATGCGCAAATTGTGAACAAGGGCGAAAAGCTTGTACTGATTGTGCATTCGAAAGTTATTCTCTTCAAAATAATCGTTGTCATATCTGTTGTGGCAAACAGGTTCTATGCGCTAATCGAATGGCAAAATTGTAATTTTTTGATTTTTATTTATTAAATTATGCAAAAATTTGAAAAAAGAAATAATTAAATATGATTAAACGAAAATGGACGGATCGTATGATTTTCATATATGGAACAGAAGCAAAATGTTTTTACAAACACTCCTATAAATAATCCATATCAGATAACAGATTTAATTTTTGGCAATTTAATATTTTCAAAATTTGGGGATATATTGAAAGACGGATTTGAACTATCCCCGAAAAATATTATAAAAATTTTGATGATTCTATCCCTGACCGAACTTAAAGAACTCATAAAACAGTTAATTTTATATTTAATAAAATTGTTCAAACCGTCGCCATTGGCGATGTATAATATGGTAACTAAGTTCATTGAGGAGAAAAGAATTTACGGTAAACGATTGATAATGCCAGCTCAAAAATTAAATGATTATAAGATTAATTCAAGGAAAATTGTTTTTTTGATAGACGTGAATTACATTATGTCATTTTATAATTATCTCAAGAATAACGGTAGTCATTGTACTTTTACAACTGTCTTATCTCAAATCGAAATTAAAAATTCAAAAGAATATATTTTTATCGAGAGAATAAGTAATGTTAAAATCAATTTCAGGGAGTTGGAGATTTTGACTAGTGACATAATCGAAATGGGAATAAATCGAATGTCAAAGGAAGGAGTATCATTTTGCTTGATCAATGGCGGTGCTGCCCAGACGCAACCATCCTGTTATTTAAATTTGTTAACAGCCGAACAGTCCGCGATCATTCAAAAAATAGTTGATGAATTATTAAATTCTTTTAACAATTATCGAGGGATAATTTCGTATATGGATAAGAATATCAAAAATTTGACTATCCGTAAAGAGATTTGTTTCACGGAGCATGCGATTGCTGACTTACTTGTTGAAAAGTATAATTTCGATAAAGATAGAACTTTGGTTGAAATTACAGTCCTGTCCTGTATAATTTATAAATATTGGGCAATCGCTAGTATTTCAAAAGCTCTTACGGAATTAAAATGTTCTAACAGAATGATTTTCGATTTCAATTCATCATATCTTTTCACAGAAAATTATGAGAGCGTGGATGCGTATACAAATAATTTTTCAGACGAAATAATAGCCATTATAAAGCGATTGGAATTGGCTGAAAAAACTCAAAAACAATTTGATATATATAGAAATTATGGTTCGAACAGGCCAAAAATCGAATCAAACAACACACTAACTTTCACGATTTTTTCGCATATTATCGATAAATTAGATTTAAACAAATTAATGGAGGATTTCACCAAGGAAATTTATAAGAATGCAAGGCTAAATAATAGAAAGGTGCGGATCTCTTATGTCCAATTAGTCGGAGAGGCAAAGATAGAAGAAATAGCAAATCCAGAATACGAAGCTTGGAACGAGAAAAAACAATTGGTTCAAAATATTAAAAAAGACACAATACCGGTTGAATTTATCACTTTCCTCAATGAGCCAGTGCCCTCAAAAATGCTAAGAAAGGAAATTCACGCTAAAAAAATAGTTTCAAAACAACTGAATGAAATTGAAAAAGATATTGATACTTTGTATTTGAGGAAGAAAGATAAAGACAAGTTATTGGTCTGTTTATCACAATTTAGAGATAAAAAACAAATATTGAAATCTTTGGGTTTACAGAATAAATTAAATATTTTGCTATATGGAGAACCTGGAACAGGGAAATCGACAACGATCCAGGCCATTGCGACTTATTTGCAAAAAGATATTTATTATGTTGATTTGAAAGAAGCAGTTTTGAATCAAGATTTACAATTAATTTTTGAATACGTGAATAAAAATGTTCCAAATGGTGGTATTATCGTAATGGAAGATATTGATGCGATGACAGACGTCGTTTTGAGGCGAGACGAGAGAACAGAAAATACGAAAGAGTATACAGTTAATAACATAATAAATAATCAAAACAGTAAATTGACTTTAGAATATTTTTTGAATATCTTGCAGGGCACATTAACTATAGAAGACAGCGTCTATGTTGTAACAACTAATCATATCGAAAGACTAGACCCCGCTTTTTACAGAGATGGCAGGATAGACGTAAAAATCAAATTGAAGTTATGCGATCATTATCAAATAAAAATGATGTATGAAAAAATTTTAGGAAGAGAAATCTTACCGGTTGTTCTGGAGAAAATACCGAAAAACAAGTTTACACCTGCAACTGTGATATATCACGTTAAAGATTACATTTTTAGTTCTGAAACGAAAGATGAAATCATTATGAAAAAATTCATGATACCTTGAAATTATCTTCCTTTATTTGCTCCATATTTACCAACGATAGCCGCATATTTTATAGGTGGTTCTTTATTACCAAAACAACAACAGGAATAACATACAAATACCAATACAATACAGGCACCGGCGAAAAAAATGGCGACAAAAATAGGGTTTGCTGTTTTGATCCAGTGAATAAAGTTCTGAATATCATTATTTTGATTACCAGATGCTGGAGTACTACTATCAGTACTATTTTGATTTATATTTTCGTTAATGCAAGGCGGTTCCGAAACTTGATAACAATAAACACTATCATTTTTAATTGTGACATCGCAACATAATGCATCAATTGTTGAATTTCCGGTGCAAACCCCACATAGCGTACAATTATTCCAGCAGCAAATGTCGCCACTGACGGACAGGCAAGTGATAGCCAAAGTCAGAGATGCAAACCCGATTACTACAAAAAATATGAGGGGATTCATTATGACTTTTTCAGTTGATGGAGTTGTAATAAATGATGCAGATTATGATTTTTTCAATTTTTTATTTGGCGATGGATGCAAGCCGTGACAAAATTGCATCGATATTATTATTATTAAAATACATGCAATGGAGCCACAGCTTAATGCCATCGCCCGAAAATGAAAAATTGAAATACAAAGTACTGATATCATTTTTAAAATTTGTCCACCATAAAATAAAAAAAGTATCGCGAATATAATATAGAAAAAACATGCAGTTTCAAATTAGTTTGACATCGACTCAACAATGGGAGAACGGCGGAAATGGAAATATTTCCATCATAAATCTTGGTCCCACAATTAGCGATTGGCAGTTTCAATTATCAACCAATAATTTCACCATCACTCAGTTTTGGATTTTAGGCGGTAAGAATTCGGGTTCTGTTATTACAATAAATCCGCCATCATGGAGATTGACTTTGAATCAAAATGAAACATTAGATTCTGGTTTTGCTTATACTGGTTCGAATAGTTTCAATTTTCTGTCGTTAACGCCAGGTGTAACAATAATAAACCAATCTTCCGGGGTTACTGGTTCAACCGGTTCAACTGGAAGCACTGGTGCTTCTGGTTTTACCGGAACGACTGGTTCTACCGGAACAACCGGTGCTTCCGGTATGACGGGTCTGAGTCCAACTCAAGAACCGCCGGCGCCAATTATCACAGAAATTCCGACATTGACAAATAAACAAGTAAAAGTATTTGCGTATTTCACAGAATGGTGTATTTATCAAGAAGAGTTTAGTGTAAGTCAGATCCCTGTTCAGGAATTAACTCATATTCTGTATGCCTTTATGTTACCCAATCCGAGTCAAGATGATTATAATTTGTTGGCAAGTAATTGGGCCTTTCCTCCCAAACCTTACACTGCCCCGCCGACGGTACCAGAAGGAGCATTAGTTTTTCAAGATGGCTATGCAAATCCGTTAAATATGGGGAATTTAGAAACTTTGAAAGCAAACTATCCAAATGTGAAAGTGTTGATATCAGTGGGAGGTTGGTCGATGTCGTGGATTTTTTCAAAAATCTTTGCGAACCCAACAACCAGAACAACTTTTGTAAATAGTGCTGTCGAATTTGTTATTTCGCACGGCTTCGACGGTATCGATATTGATTGGGAGTATCCTGGAATTCAAGGAATTGGCTTCAACTATGTCGATTCTGTTAATGACCCTACAAATTTGGCCTTAACACTACAACAATTGAGATCACAATTTCAATCACAGGATCCGAGCAAGACCTACGAATTGACTGTCTCAATGGGAACAAATCCGGCGGTCATCAGTAATTATCAGACTGTTGTTCCGTATGTCGATTATATTATGGCAATGTGTTATGATTATGCCGGTACTTGGGGTAATGGAGGTCATCTAGCTGGATTATACTTTAGTCCCGAAAGTGGTATGGATCCGGAGTTTAACGTAGATTCTGCCATAACAAATATTCTTGCTATTGGAGTTCCACCTAATAAAATAATTATGGGATGTCCTTTATACGGAAGAGGCTGGGCCACAATTGTGCCAACATATCCGAATCTACCATTATTTGGTACAAGTACTGCCGGGGCCGCAAACACCTACAGTGGCGCAGCTGGACAACCAGGTCTTTCAGATTGGAAGGATTTATCGAAAGTAATTAGTACCAATGGTTTAATAAGTTATTATGATCCTGTCGCTCATGCATCTTTTATACATAATAATACCACGGGAGAAACATGGTCTTACGATGATCAGAGTTCTATCGCGGAGAAAACAAATTACTTGCTAAAAAAGAATCTTGGAGGTATCGGCGTCTGGGAGCTCTCGGAAGATTGCCGGACGCCAGCCAATAATTTATTGGCCGTGGCCGTTACAATCTTGAATTCCGCAGGTGTAACTGGTTCTACTGGCACAACAGGTGCAACAGGTTCCGGTGGAACAACAGGTGTAACAGGTGCAACCGGTGTAACAGGTACCACCGGACATAGTGGAGCGACTGGGACAAAAGTCAGCGATAAAATAATCTTGGATATCACGACAGGTTCTGATAATTTAGTAATTAATTTGACGAATAATGGAACGAAAGATATAGTGGTAAAGGCCGGAGGAACTCTAACGGTAAATTCCCTGAAAACCACTAACACAAATAACACGATAAATATTCTAAATTTGTTAGGATTGGATAAATAGTAAAAAAGTTGAAAAATTAATAATTTCACAGTCTTAAAATAAATTGATAACCAAGTTTTTCCAAATAATGGAAAATGAAGAAACTGATGATAAAGATAGGAAACAAAAAGGCAATATTGTTTTCAATACGTTAAAAGATTCAAATCACTCTTCTGGTGCAGAAGAAGACAAAGAAAACGTATATCCACAATTGAGAAAAGAGAAGGCTGAGAATAAAAGGGATGATATTGGGATAGAGATAGAAGATGTCATTAATTTGGAGAAAAATAGAGAATCAAAATTAGAACGAAAAAGGTCAAATATTTTTGGAACACTAAAGAGAAGTATAAATCCAACATACACGGAAGAAGAATTAAACACATTAAGAAAGGCTAGAAAACCAAGTAAGGAAAGTACTGTGAAAACGTATGATGCAGAAGATGATTCGCACTTTGGTAGAGACAGTCCGACGAGTGCAAGTATTAATAAAAAAGGAGTAATTATTAAAAAATTTAATGATTATAGACCTGAAAATAAAGAATATTTCACAAAACCAATAATAGAAGTGGTTAAGAGAAAAATCTGCGCAGTTATTCCATTTTTTAATGAACCAGCGCATGAGGTACAGCAGACATTAATTTCTCTGAATAATACTTATTCTGAATTGATAAGGTTGGAGCCGAGCTGGAGAAATGGTGAATTACACGTGTGTTTAATACAAGATGGTTGGCACAAAGCCCATAACACTATGAAGGACTATATTAAAGATATGTTTCCGAAAAAAATAAAAGATGATGAAGGAGAAGAAGTAGATTGGTGGGATTACTTCGAAGAATTTCAAAATAAAGCAAGTGAAGACGCCACATTTATTTTTGAAAGAAGGGGACAGGGTTATACTTCTATTAATGTACAAGAAGGATTGAAAGATGATAGGAAATTAATGCGAATAACACTAATAATAAAAATTCAGAATAGAAGAAAACACAATTCTCATGAATGGGGCTTAGCGAAAAATGGTTTCGCTGAAACAATGGATGCGGAGTACATATTTTTAACGGATGCCTTTACATTATACAGTGAATCGTGTCTTTGGCATCTGATTCGCATGCTTGATGCAGATCCTAAATTAAGTGCCGTAACAGGAAGGCAAAGACTGATGACACGAGAGCAACAGGGGAGTGGGGAAAGCGTATTCTCATTTGGAAACATACTAAGAAAAATACAATTATTTGATTTCGAATTGGCTAATGCTGTATATAATGGAGCATTTCATATTGGCGGCTTATTGCCAGTTATTCCAGGACCATGTGGTATTTATAGGAGAAAATATATTTTACAGGATGCCGTAAGAAATGCCTATTTCGAAGTAGTTAACAAGAATCCAGATGAAACGGGTCTCATAGTAGGAAATCTTAAGATAGCAGAAGACAGATTATTGACATTCTTATCAGTTACAAAAACAACAGAACTTACTTACATGGCTTTTTGCCCTTTAGCGGTGTTTTACTTTGAAGCGGAAACGGAACTGTCTAACTTGATATTCCAAAGAAGAAGATGGATAAATGGTTCTATTGCGGGATACATTTATCTCTTATTTCTAAATTTTAATGATTTCAAACAGTGGGATGCACCCGTTATCAGGAAACTATATGTATGGATCTTGTTAATGTGTCAATTCTTGATATATTGTATGATGTCGATACAACCAGGTATTTCCATCAAAATTCTATATTATGGTGTCAATTATTTCTTAAATTATTACGGTATTAATTGGAATTTACAATTATTGGGACTATTTGTCTTATTGTGGGCAATATACTTGGGACATGTTATAATCCATTACAGAGATAAATTTAATTACATGATCATGTATCTGCTTGTGTTCTTATCATTTTGCACGTCGATTACATCTTTTGCATCGTTATTCCATTATGCATTTATCGCGAAGGATCAAACAATATTGGAAATTTTAACAGGAGGAAATCCAATAGTGTATTTAGCATTAGGAGTATTGATTACACCATTCATTTTAGCACTGATGCTTTCGGGAAAAGGTCACAGTTTTATGTACATGTTACAATCATTTATTCCATACATTTTATTCTTACCCTTGATGATCGGATGGTTTGGAAGTTATGCATATGCGAGAACTTGGGATCTTACCTGGGGCAACAGACCTTCAAGTGAATTGAGTAATGTTACTGAAGAACAAAAAAATATAATGATGACGAAATTTAAAGAAAAGAGTATTCGAATCATTATTGCCCTAGTAATATTGAATATAGTCGTATTCTTCATTCCCTTGGAAGGGCAATTTATTTTGATGAGTTGCTTTTTCGCACTTGCCTTATATCAGATGTTCTTCTCATTCATATATTGCATTTCGAAAATTGGATATAAAATCAAAACAATTTATTACAGATGTAAAAATGATACAAACAGATTGATAGATCAAGAAATCGAAGTGTAAATTAAGCTCAAAAGACATTAGAACTTTTTTATTTATATTCAATTGTTAGAACATGTTCTGGCCATTCAAATAAATAAAATTGAATAATTTTTTTATACCTATTCCAAACTTAATTTGGAGAGTGAGCTTAAAAATTTGTTTTATTAGTTGATGAGTATTATCAACAAAAATTTGGCATACTTTCCGTCCTGTCCATTTTTCCTTTTTGTCACCTTATTGCATTTAAATCGCTAAACTCTTTCTGTAAAAATTCTCCAAATCTTTTTCTTTTATTTTTCTTAGTCCATTTTTTATATTTGTCATCAATTTCTCCTCTTTGTAATTATTTTCTTTCCTTCTCACCATTGATTTCAACTTCGAAAATACTTTTTCTATCGGATTATATTCTGGCGAATATGGTACGTTGTATATTATCTTGTGATTATTTTTCGCCACATATTCTTTTAATCGTTTCGTGTGATGTATTCTCGCGTTGTCCATCAATAAATATTTATTTTCGTCAATTTTGCTTATTAACTCTTCTATGAACTTTAGAAATGTCTCGCCATTTGCCGAATCTTTTATCATCTTTGTATGCAATATTTTTCTATTTGAAATCGCACATATCAAGGTGTATCTTTTGAAGTGTTTAAAGTATTTTTTTAATATTATTTTTTTGCCTTTTTCCGACCAACCGTAATTATTTGCGATTCTATTATCAAAATGCGTTTCATCTATTGATATTATATTTCCCTGCACTCCTTTCAGGAGTTTCGCTGAGCGAAGCGAACGAGTTCGCCTAAATTATTTAAAATTCGAATAATTTCTCTTATTATATTTTGCTCTATTCTCTATTTTCCATAAAGGTTGTAAATTTCGAAAATTGAAACACTCAAAAATATTTTGTTTTATAGAGAAATCAAATGAAGAAACAGGAATAATATGGTCTATTTCCCATTCTCCATAATTTTTAAAATTCATACCTTCGACAAGCAAATCAAAAATGTGTTTTTCTAATTCCTGAATAGAACAACCAATTATTTCCTGATAGGAATTGTTGAGGATTAAATTGTTATCCTTGTATATCTTATAGATCCTATTTTTAATATTATCATAGATTTTAAAAAATCCGCCTTTATTTCTCTGATTTTTTGCTTTTTGAATAAGTTTCTTTTTAATTCTTTTTTGTTTATATTAGTCTTTATAAAAGAGTGTTATTTTTTCAGAAATGTATGCCTGTTTATTGAATTCTTCACTCATATAAGTTTAAATATTAGCTTTTATTTAAATATAAAGAAAATTTCAAATTTATAGCGAAGTTTACTTCGCCGAGCAAAGCGAGACGCCGGAGGCGTGCATGGAAAGCAGAAGAAATTTGTTTAAGACATGGCTTGCTACGTTGCGAAAACGTTCATAATGGCGAACCAAAAAAACAAATTTTAATGAACCGAGATTTTAATGCGGCAATGAATATATTAAGAAAAGCAAAGTGCATATTGAAGAATTTGCCAATACCAGAATATTTGCAAAGGAAAAAAGAAAGAAAAGATTAAAAAATCAGTCCAGTTTCATCGACTAGGACATAGGCAAAAAGGCGAAACCAAATAAACCGATACAGAAAAGACGCGCCCGAGTAGCTCTTTTACAGTATGAAAAAACTAACCATTCCAAAAATACTCAAAAAAAATATGCTCAAAAAAAAAAATACTCAAAAAAAAAAATTTGAAAATTTCTACAAATAAAAAATGGAATGGGTATAAAAATATGTGCGGGCTAATACTGGGACTATTAAAATGAACAGGAAATTATTATTAATGTCTGTAATTTTGACTTGCGTATTATTGCTAAATGTCACGATATTTGTATTCACAACATTTCGGATTAAAAATAATTGTTATCGGAAGTTCAATATTGTTATTCAAGAATGCAACGAAACCGAGGATGCTTGCATCGTCGATGTTCTTTCGAAGGAAAGTATAATTTGTAGCTATGTATGTTCTATGAATTCCTGTCCAAATAATGGAACAATTTTCGAATTTCTAGAATTAGATCACAATTGTCAAAATTTAATATGTGAATATAGAATCAGTTCACTATTGAGAATTATATCAGGTTTTATCTTAGCCACAATTGGCTTCCCTTTCATCGTTTTCATTGGAATTTATATAATTGACTATTATTTGAACGATGATAAGTGCTATCAACAGTTAGTATAGAAAAAATTGATATTTGATTTATTTGAAATTACTGAATTGTTGTATTAGGCATCTGGCAGCTATGAAGACAATTTTCATTTTGTTGATTTTGTTACTGAGTACCGAATTCATTTGGGGATTCGAAGATGCAATACTATTAAGAGATATACAAGTGATTACACTCGAAAAAGGACATTTCACGAAGGGGCGTAGAAATAGCCCGATACCACAATTGAAATGTATAGGTGGCACAGCAAGATCGCAGAGTCATAAGGTCAAAAATGTTCAATGTATCAATAAAGGCTTTGATGGCAACGATGTCAATTGGCAATGTGATACTAAGTTGGATAATAAACTAAAATTTGGCAAATTAAGTGTAAATTGTGAAGGATATAATTACCCTGACGATCCATATGTTCTTGTAGATAGCTGCGGATTAAAGTATGAATTAGACTACACGGACGAATATTATCGAAATCGACAAAATGTGAACTATAAGACTATTATGGTGGACTCGAATTATCCTGGTTCAAGCGAGATGGACATTATTGTGGCCAGTTTGATAATATTACTCATCATAGTAACTTTGGTAATTTGCATTGTAGCAAATAGACCCAAAAAAATAATAGTCACATCAACACATCCTCATACTCATATAAGTCGAGAACCCGTATCATGTCCTTTTTCCGGTACTCGATCTGCTTTTTCAGCGCCTCCCCTGAATCCTGAATTCTGTGAAATTCCCATGACACAATCGAGTAATGTTCATGTCACGCGAACGGCGCCGGTAATAGTAGAATCGCCGACGAACGCATTTGTTAACGGAGTCATAGTGGGTAGCAGTCTAGTTCAAAGAACACATCCTGCACAAACAATTATAGTTTCGGGAAATACAGAACGAAATGATGATGGAGAACATACTTCGACGTCATATGCTAAAACTGAAAGAAGATAGGTACTATTAAATACTATTGTTTTTTATGCTCAATAGATGATTTAATTATAATATCTTTGAATTTGTTGAAAATATCCTGCTTTTTTTCACTCAACTGGATCAAATATTCGTCGGCTGATTTATTTTTAATCCTAGAAGGGAATATCGAAATCCATCTATAAATATCTACATGCCTTTCTTTTACCGGTAAGGACTCATGAGATTTAAATCTTATGGCTCTCCCTATTACTTGCCTTAATTTTGCTTCATTCCAATGAGGTTCCAACAAATGTATCTGTCTTGTATTTTTCAGGTCTAAGCTTTCTGAACCAGCAGATGATAAAAATAACACGTCTAATAAACCCTGATTGTAATCGTTAACAACTTCTTCGATTTTATCGTTTGATGTTTTGCCCGTGATAACTTTAAATTTTAGATTTCTGGTAGCAACTAATTTTATGACGGGAAAGATGCCATTTTTAAGATAGTTGGAATATACTATACATGGGAAAGGTCCCCGTAATACAATGTTGTAAACGTCTTTTATTTTAGGGAAATCTGTACTACCATTAACAGTATTGGAAAGTTGCCGCGTGACGTTCAGGAAGAAATTTTTTTTCTTGGGTCTCAATAATTCTATATCGAGGTCGTCGATGAGAGAATCAGTTATTTTTCTCACATATTTCGAATATTCTTCAATTTGTTCCTCATTCATAATTACTTTTTTGTGTACAGTATCAAATCGCGGATAATATTTACTTATTGGCATTTGATAATAAGAAATGGAATCACTTATTCTTTCTTGTAATAATTCTTCATTTAAGATTTTAAAATTTTGATCATCAAAATATAAAAAATTAAAGACATTTTTTTCCGTTGGCAAAACATTTTCTTTTTTGGCGACATTTACTAAAACGGCTAAATCATTTAGATAATTTATGACAGGCGTCGCAGTCAGCAGTAAGACTTTGTAAGCAGAACCTAGAGCACTAATAATTAGCAAATTATCGCGAGTCGCCGTGCGTAAATGATGGGCCTCATCTACAATTATACTTTTATCATCAAAAATTGTTATGTCTTTGCTCAGATAGTTTTTTATTTTTTTAAAGGAAAAAAATTCGACTTTACTAGCATCGTATTTAAGTCTAAATATTTCATCGGAAAAAATTTTTTTAGAACTTTTTGGGCCAATAATAATTATATCTTTATTAAATTGGTACATGGATACCAATGCAGTAATGGTTTTCCCAGATCCTGGGCTATGAAATAATATCAGTCCAAAATGATCCTTTATAAATTTGTACGGTATTTGTTGATGTTTTTGTAATTTTATCATTTATATATCTATTCCAATATAAAAATTGAAAGAAAAATAGAAAGCAAATTCCCTTAAAAGAATCATTTATTTACCACCCGATTCCAAAAAAAAAGACATGGCACAAAAAGAGAAGAATCACGACGAAAAATACTCGGAGTTGATCCAAAATGAAAAGACCAGAGCAGACTTGGAAGCATTTAATCGCACGCAGGCTGAGGAGTCAACTGCGTTTGCGCAGAAGCAAGATGAGGACTGGAGGCTATACGTTGATCATACGTATGATATGCATTTTCTGAAAGAAAAGGAACAAAGGCAAAAGGACGTCAACAAAAAGTTGGAAGAAGCGAGGAAAGCGCAGAAGCAAAAGGAATTGGAAGCAACGGCGAAGGCAAACAAAGACCAGCTGAACTTTCTCCAACAATTCATGGCGCTTCATCAACAGCCGCCTCCAGGATCAACCGCTGAAATGCCTTCAATCGCGACTCAAAATTTGCCCACGCCTAAGCCCTCAAATAACTAAAGAGTCTAGAGGACTATCATTTTTTTATTATAAAAATTTGAAAAAGAAAACTAATGTCTGACTATTAGTTTTTCACAAGAATTTAACGATGGATTCCATAATGGAGTCAGTGGATGAATTATACAACATATCGCCAATCGACGGAAGATATGCAAAACAAACCAGGTTCATATCAAATTATTTTTCCGAGGCAGCTTTTTTTACTTATCGAGTCTGGATAGAATTAAAATATCTGAATGCATTCTGTTTGGAAATTTTTAATGTTGATCCAGATTTCAAGCATCTCATTACGCAAGACGATATAATTCGAATTAAGCAATACGAACAAGAGACAAAACATGATGTTAAGGCGATTGAATATTTTTTGAAAAATCATATTATAAAAGATCCTAAATATCATAATTTTATTCATTTTGGACTAACATCCCAAGATATAAATAATCCCGCAATTACACTGCTGCTTTCAGAGTTTATCGATAATGAATATTATCCAATACTGATCGATTTGACTTCTAAAATAGAATCCATGGGAGAAAGTTGGAAAGGAATCAAAATGTTAGGACATACACATGGACAACCGGCGACACCGACAACATTGGGTAAAGAATTTCTGGTTTTCTCTTCTAGATTAAGAGAACAATATAAATTATTAAAACAGGTCCCCAGAACGACAAAATTTGGAGGAGCTGTCGGAACACTAAGTGCCCATAAAATAGCTATCCCAGACAAAGACTGGGAAGCATTTGCCGATACATTTATAGAAAAGTTGGGAAATGATATTACTCGACAGGCATATACAACGCAAATAGAGAATTATGATAATTTATGCGCGATTTTAGACGGCTTTAGGAGAATCAACGTAATATTGTTGAATCTCTGTACCGATATATGGCTTTATACATCAAAAAATTATTTGAAATTGAGAAGTGTGGAAACAGAAGTGGGCAGCAGTACAATGCCTCATAAAGTAAATCCAATTAATTTTGAAAATGCTGAAGGGAACCTGAAAGTCGCAAATTCTCTATTTAATCTTATGAGCAATGAATTACCGCGGTCCAGATTGCAAAGGGATCTGACTGATTCCACCATTCTCAGAAATTTAGGCGTACCAATTGCCCATACCAGTGTCGGTATCAATTCTATTATCGAAGGTCTAACTAAAATAAGTCCGAATGAAGAAAAAATTAAGCGAGATTTGGAACAGAACCCGGCGGTGATGTCCGAAGCGATTCAGACAATTTTAAGATTAACCGACATAGAAGATCCCTATGAAGTCATAAAAAAATTGACAAGGGGAATGAATTATACCAAGGAAGATCTAGAAAAATTTTTAGAGACTTTGGCGATTGATAATACAATTAAAGAAAAGATTTCTAATTTGACTGTTTATGACCTGTAAGAGTTTATAAAAAATTGATTTTAAGAAATCTTAGTTTTTTTTAATAAGATGATCCGGTATTCAAATGTTCCAGAAGGTTATTTGTGGGTGTCCCGAATGCGAGTACCATAATTCCGCAGCTGGAAATGAATATAGGAAATATGTGGACTACAAATATTTTAAGCCTAAAACAATAATTAAGAAGAAAATCGGATCTTGGAATTGCTCGTCTTGCAGCGAAATGAATTTCGCGTCCCTAACTACTTGTAGAAAATGCGGAGACCGAATGACCTTCAAAGGTCGTGAAATCAAGACCAGCGTTTGTATAGTATGCATGAACGAAGAAAGAAATACACTAATCAGAAAATGCGGTCACTTTGGTTATTGCGAACATTGCGCTAAAAAATTGAAATCATCCCAATCTGTCGTATTGAATATAACCCCGCCAATGATCTTATTAGAGTGTTCGAGACATAAATAAAAAAATTACCTCTTTTTTCGTGTTTGATTGACATAAAACATGCTAAATTGTTTGAAAAAGTACCAATTTTTTTTTTCTCGTATTATTTCAAATGAATATAACAATCAGAGCAATAATTTATGAATTTTCGGCTATGCTCATTGTTTTTATAATGAGCTATTTATGGTTCGGGAAGCCTTTCGAATCATTAGGATTTAGCGTTACTGTTTTCATAGTTCTAATACTCTATTATGTAATATTCCATACGTATATTATTAAAATCAAATACCTGAATAAAATAAAAAAAAAAATTTGAAAAGATAAATTAAAAGTTAAAAAGATTTGTTTACTGAAAACGAATTTAATGATAGATACGAAAAATGAGATAATTTTTTATTTAATGATTTATGGCTTTTTCATTTGTAGTTTTAGCGGGATAGCCGTTCTGTTTGGTATTCATTTGAAAGAAGGCTGTTCCCTTCGATATGAGTGTGATTATAACGTTACGGATGCACGGAATGGGTGCATTGTCACTATCAAAAACACAAACTACACCTGTGAATACTATGGTATCGCATGTCCTGATAAAAAAACGTCTTGCTATTTATCTCGGGGTGATTCATGTCCTTTAATAGGTTCCTGTCGCAATCAAAAAAATCTAACCTCGTTTACGACACTCATATTATTAATATTTTTGACTATATTACTCTTTTTAATTCATAGCCTGTTTTTACTTCGTGAGAGTTTCAGGCAACGATCAACTTACGTGATGGCATGAACCTTATTATTTATTTATCTACGAAAATAAAGTGCTATCCTCGCCATGCGTTGCTCCGTGTCCGAAAAAATAAGAACGGAAGTAATTTTTTTTTTTTTCAAAATTTCGATTTCCCAAACCAATCGAAAAATTGATTATTTTTGTACAAAATAAACTCTTTATTTATAAATTCAATTAGATTTAATCAAAAAAAGGCATGTCAGTTATTGTTCTGAACAGAAGTTCTCAAAATATTGACTTTTTACCTAAAGGCCCATATGAAAGTTTGAGAAATGGTGAGGTATGTGAACTCGGAAATGGGCTCATTATCAGAGAATCGACGAGACGTGAAATTCAAGAACTTGGAGGAAATATGAAACAGATTCTTTTACAAACACCATGTAAATTAATCATTGTGGAAGAACAATCAAAATATTTTGACGAAAAGAAAAACGAGGAGCTCACACAAAAGACAACTGAAATAAAAGAACCGGAATCAGAAAATGAAGTCAAGAAAACAGAAGAAACCAAAAATAATGGCGAAGATCCAAAAATGATTCCAGAACGGGAACAGAAATTAGAGAATGAGGTCAAGAAAACAGAAGAAACCAAAAACGATAGCGAAGATCTAAAAATGATTCAAGAACCGCAACAGAAATTAGAGAATGAGATCAAGAAAACAGAAGAAACCAAAGATAATGGCGAAGATCTAAAAATGATTAAAGAACCGGAACGGGAGTTGGAAAATAATAGCCCGGATCCGAAAATAATTAAAGAATTGGAACAGGAGTCGGAAAGTAAAGTCAAGAAAACAAAAAAACATAGGAAAAGAAATAGAAAAAACAAAAAAGGGAAAAACATAGTGGTAACGAGTTAAAATCCACTCTAAAATTTGTTTATAATATTCAGAAAAATTGACTTCTGAGCAAATACTTTATGTATATTCGGTGATTACTTCATAAGTCTCACTATGTTCGGCAAAAGCGTTGCTTTTGCGCAATGCTTCGCATTGCCCGTGAACTCCGTTCACTTGCTCGCGACCTCCAGAGGTCAGAGCAAACGAATCCAAAGTGAGCTGATGCTCACCTCGCTAACGCTCGATAATGCTGCGCATTCTCAAACTCCCAAAAAAGTTCGGGGAAGTTTGGCAAAAGCAAAGCTTTTGCTGAGCCTACGGCTCTGTGAACTCCGTTCACTTGCTCTACGAGCAAACGAATGCAATGAGTCGAGCATTACTGCGAGATAATGCGCAGCATTATTTTGAGTCGAGCATTACTGCGAGATAATGCGCAGCATTATTTTGAGTCGAGCGTAAGCGAGATAATGCGCAGCATTATTTTGAGTCGAGCGCAGCGAGATGAGCTTTAGCTCATTGAAAAATTGAATTTCAAACTCTCAAATAAATTTTAGATCATAAAAACATTTATAAGTACCGATTCTTAAAATGGGAAATCAGTTAGGACTAGCGGCTAACCAAGAACAGAAATCAGATATTCAACCCGATGAATCTTCGGCCAGTTTCGATAATTCGGAAAGTATAAAATTTCTGGACTGGGTTCAGAAAGATCGTAAAGAGTTCAATGATGAACAAACGAAGAAAAAAGAGGAATTTGCGCTGAAATACGGGGAAGATAAATTAGCTCAAATAATGTATGGAAACAGACATCATCCGCTGAGAACAATTAAGACTATAGATTCTAAGCTGACAGAAATGGAATTGAATCAATTGAAAAAATTTGGTATTTATTTTAGACCTGATGGTTGCGCGTTCGGTGAAAGTTATTTACGTCTTTATAATAACGATATGCCGGTGATGGTAACGGCCGATTCGATGTTATTTGCTCTGCATAAATTTTACGATAATTTCTTGAAAAATTTAGAGGAAACCGAATTGATTAAGAAGTTAAATGTTATTTGCAAAGAATTATTGGATAATCTTTACAGTATAGAACCGACAGAAAAGAATAAGGAAATCTTGAAAAATCTAGAATTATTTTTGTGGGTGCCATACGTGTTACTAAATTTGAATTCAGAATTAACCCCCAGTAGTGGACGAATTTCGTGTGACTATCAAATTTTGTTTTCAAAAGAAGAGTTAAACTATGTGAACGATCTCAAAGTGCAAGATATTAACAAAGAAAAAGAATTGTCAGAAGGTTACAGTGAAATAAATAAGACAAAATTAATCGGTGATTATGGTCAAGAATATAATAATTTCAGGAAAAAGCTAAAAAGCTTTCGAGAGTTTTATGGATTTAAGCTGAACATAGACTTTATTGAAACCTTAGTTCTAAAGAGTCCAAAACTCTGTTCGGCATTTGAGAAATTCAAGATACCGGATATAAGTTTTGACATAGTATTGAGATACAACGAACATCAAGCCTTTGATGATATTCTAAAATCTATTTCTAACCACGAAGACATCGCTCTATGTTTTGGGGATTTGGTAATGAATATTAATGGTAACTCATTTAAACCGAGAGGCCACTATACAAAATCATTGAGACTGGAAAATTATTTTCGGGCCTTTAGTTGGTTATCAAAATTCGTTATCTGTTTTGATAAAAACTCTACGAACTTAACTGAATATGAAAGTGCAGTTACCCTGGCATGCATTTTGTCAACATTAGGTACAAGTAAATCGGAGCTGTTTTCGGACTTCGAAAAATTTATTTCAAAAATTATAGGCGAACCGGATGGGTATACAATTAGCAATTTCAAATGGATTGTAGATAAATTGATACCATTGGATACAATTTCTAATATGGTAAGTTGGATTCTAGATCATCCAAAAGATTTATCAGATTTATGCAGAAACGAACTAGTTTCAAAATCAAAACTACAAAAATATCTGAAGGAGACGGACATCGCAACTTTTAGTCTAATAGGAAAAGGGACACAAATAGATAATTTAGTACTACAACATATGGTCGATAAAGAATTTAGGCAAGATGATGGAACGGTACCGATGAGAAAATTTCCCTTCATTTTTGACCTCGTATATACTCTTTTTGATAATAAAGAAATTTATTCGTTTTTGCAGGAGAAGATGGACAAAATAGAACTAAAAAACCGAGATGGATACAATTACAGAAATCATTTAGATTCTATTTCTAAAGAATGTGAAAAACATGAATTTGACCACACTTTGTACAGTCAAGAGTTAAAGATGCTCAGAGCCTTTTCACAAGACTATAAACTAATGAAAGACAAAGAATTTCATCCATTTAATACGCGAGCTTGGATGTACAAACAGGCACAGACGCAAATAGGGCATTATGCGGAACTGCGGCATGACAATGTTTTATATCTCGATGAAGCCGGCGGTTTCAGTGTCTGTTGTGATCATCCTGATATTTTAATCGAGCCAGTTCCACATTTTTGGAGAGAATACTTGATTTTAGTTAGAATGTACTCAAAGAAACTGACAAAGATGAAAAAGACATAACAATACTGAATAATTTTTGGAAACTATCGTGAATAAATTTATAATATTTTTGGATCTTTACCTGAATGAGAAAAGGATCGATAATAAATTGTCAGAAGAATTAAAAGCCATTATATCTATTATTTCCCAAGGTTCCGGAGCCAGAAAAACTCGGCGGGTGGTATACAAAATGTTCCACAAAGATGAAGATGCTTTGGACTATAAACCGGAAGATCAGCACTTATTTTAGCGCACCGGACGATCTGAGAGGCCCGGGTAGTGTTAATCATTTAGGGACTGGTCCCGTTAACACTATGTACATATTGGTTAGGGACTACACGACAGGAGAATTAAAAATATTTTTGGGTCCTACTTATTCGACTTATGATTTCATAACAGATTCGAAAAAAATGTTGGATGATATGGAACTGGAGAAGAGAAATTAGAAGTGCTAGAAGCATCACTGAATTTTAACAGTACTGTGATTTTTTTATTTTATTGAATATAGATTTATTCAATTAGTGTGATAAAGAAAATTTCATGCCTTTGAAAAATATATTATATATAATATATAATAATGCCTAGGAATAAAGGGAGCAAAAAAACAAAAGTT
>CAWGRV010000004.1:0-173942 GCA_963825095.1 uncultured Nitrosopumilaceae archaeon | reverse complement strand
ATCCTGATGAATTTGCTAAATTATTTTGCTGTGGCTCAAAAGTTACTTGACCATCAATTATTACCTGCTGCTGATTTTTCAAATCATCGTAATAGGAAATCTTGAATGAAGCTGGATAACTCCCTGGAATTATTTGATTTTGAGACAGGGGGATGCTAAATGGAATGGTTGAATCATCCGGCAAATCCCCCAAGTATTGTGGTGCACTAGTTAATGTTTTAGATTCACCTATTCTTCCATCTGAACCTTGTGGAATCTGGGAATTAACTTGATCAGAGTTTGTTCTTGAAGCAATATCTTGTGGAAACTGTGCATTGGCCTGGTCTGAATTGGTTCTCGGAGGAGATACTTTAGGACTAAATGAAATTAATTCTATATTTGAAAATTTTCCAGTTGTACTTCCCTGATTTAGTATGTTGCCAACAATGTTGAATTGATTTGCTTGTTGAACTACCTGCAAGTCATATACTTCCAATTTAATATTTCCAGCAACAAATCCTCCAATAGATGCTGTCTCTATCTTTCTTTCTCCCTCAGTAATATAATCTTCAGAAATCGAAAACGAAACGGGTGTGTTGATTAAATTTGTCCCAGCAAAAACCTGGGATTTTATTTGCTGAGTTGAATTTGCTTCAAGTACAGGTATGACAAATTTGGGTTTTCCAACTATTTTTAATGAATCCGAGTCTGTTGATAATGTTATTATGACATCCGATAGTGTGACTTTTCCAGAATTGAATATGTTGAGAACTATATCCTCTGAAGTGCCAGCAGTAATCAGGAAAGGGGTTTTGTTATCTGCACTCGTTATAATTAATGATGTATCAGTAGGTGTTGGTGAAATAACAAGTCCAGTGGAAAGAATTTGGCTTTGTCTATACCCGTATGCATTTCCATAGGCCAATTGGATATCTACATTCTGAACAGTAGAACCAGCACTTCCACTTGGGAATATGACCGTACTTATGGTTGTTTTACCATTTGCCGGAATTGTTCCAATGTTAAAAGAACTTGAACCTAAATTTACTAGTTCAGTGGAGCTAGACTGTAGAACTACAGAATTGTTGTTGCCTCCGCTTGATCCACCTGTATTTCTATCTCCTAACCCTGTAATGGTTGCAACAACTCCTGTGGCTGGCGAGCTTCCCTTGTTAACAATTGAAAAATCTACCGAGTTTTCAGATTTTGGTGCAAGTTGTTGATTGGTTGATACAATATCTAGAATGACTTTTCCGGGCAACACAAATGGCACATTTAGTAAAGCAGAATTACATCCTCTTTGATTTTCTGCTGTGGTATATCTTCCAATCAATGATGCATTATAAGTTCCAACTTTAGCATCGTCTAATACAATTATGTTAAAATACAAAGTAAATGTTAGACCTGGTGTAACTGTTCCAAAATAACTCACCTATTGCAGGAGTGTTAAACCCAGAACCTTTTACTGGATTAAACATTGCACGTGCTTCTGGTTCTGCACTGATGCCTCCCGGTTTGAAGCCTTTTGGAAGCTGAAGAAAACCTTGTACGGCATAACCTGTCTGCTGACTTCTATTCACAAGAACCACTGCAAGTGTCAGCTGGACCTTCTCCTGGACCTACCTCAAGTTTCAGAGGCTTTTCAGGAGTACCTGCAGATGAACTGGCATCAGTAAAATAAGCATCCAATACAATTGGACCATTATAGGATCCATCCACCCTTGTTACAAGAGATGAGGAACAATCTATGGTTTGAGCATATGCGTTATTTTGTTGAACCATTGAAATCTGAAATAATATAATTGTGATAATTGGAATTAAAATTAGATAAATCGTAAATTTTTTTATTCTATCAAAATCATGAAATTTGTTAATCATTTCAGAAATACCTCGTCTTTTTCCACAATTCCATCTTTTAGTGAAATTAATCTGTCTGTCTGCAACGCTAATTCTCGATTATGTGTTACCATAATTATCGTGCGACCAAATTTGTGAGAAAGCGTTTTTAATAAATGAAATATCTCCTCACCAGTTTTTGAATCCAAGTTTCCTGTAGGTTCATCTGCTAAAATTATTGTGGGATTATTTATCAGTGCTCTTGCAATTGCAACTCTTTGTTGTTGTCCGCCACTCAAATTTGATGTTTTTTGGTTTATTTTATCCCCAAGCCCGAGAAAATTTAGTATTTTTTCAGATCTTCTACTTCGATCTGCCTTGTTTATCCCCAGTAAAATCGCAGGTAGCTCAACATTTTTTTTGACGGTTGTTCGATTTATCAAATTGTATGATTGGAAAATAAATCCAATTTTGGTACTTCTTATCTTTGTAATCTCTGAATCATTTAACGAGAAGACGTCATTTCCATCGATAAAAACTCTGCCATAACTTGGTTTATCTAAAGCACCTATCAAATTAAGAAGAGTAGATTTTCCACTACCTGAAGGTCCTATTATGGATACAAATTCTCCTTTCCTGATTGAAAAATTTATTTTATTTAACGCAATAAATTTTTTTGCAGACCCAGAATCATACACTTTGGACAAATTTTCTACTTCTAATGCTGGAGATATATTTTTTTGATTCATATTTTTTGATTCTTTTCCTGAAATTATTATTTGTGTATTGATATTTTTACGATTTTTTTCAAGCATTGTATAATGTTGAAAAATCCACTTTATTTAACTACAGGTAACATAGTTCCCACATGCCAATGTATTTGGTTCTTTAAATTTTTCCTTCTATCCATTGAACTTTTTTAGACAAAAATTACTTGAAAACGACAAAATAATCTGAGAATTCAAATCCCAGCAATTTTCTGGATTTTTTCATCCTTTGATTTCATTCGCACTAGAACAAAACATAACACAATAAATGCAATTTGGAAGATTTCAATGGCCAATGTATTGCCCGAGAGTCTTATTCCTCCTCCCGAAGCCATTCTTGGAATTCTTTCTGTAAGCCATAAGGCAAACAATACTCCACTGCCTGCGATTCCAATATAGTACCAGATCCTATTCCAATCCTTGAGTATTGGCAATATCCAAAATATTTGCAAAATTCCAGATATTAGGAAAAATATTCCTTCCAATACCTCATTTTCCATTGAACGTGGAACCATGAGAATATGAAGAATTCCTGCAATTGTTGTAGATGTTATTGCAACAGTAATTAATGCAATTTTTAATTTATTTTTTGAAAATGACGTCATTTCTATAATCTTGATCATATGATCCTAAAACCGTGGATTTAAACAAACAGTAACTTTGTTACCTCTCCCTAAATTTATTTCTGTTTGCATGATTTACCTAGTTAAAGTGGGGATAATTTCCAAAATATCGGAATCATTTGATACGAGGCAAATTCACGCATGGTACCAAAAATTGGTCCCCTTAAATTCCATATGTCAAAAATTTATATCATAACTCAAAGAAATTTCTTATGTAATGGCAATTTCTGAAGTTAAACATTCACATCAAGATTCCTCTAAACTCAAAATTAATTGGGCCAGAATTGAAGAGTCTGAAGATTTTGCCAATACTGTAAAGTTATACCGTCAGGGAAAATTTGATGAGGACAGCTTTAGACGATATCGACTCCAGCATGGAGCATATGGAACACGAATGACTAGTGATTATGCTATGGTACGAATCAAAATACCTGCTGGAGAAATTTACCCCCGCCAGCTCGAAAAAATTGCTCAATTGAGCGAGCAATTTTCTATTGGTAGTGCACATGTTTCTACTAGGGAAAATATTCAACTGCATTGGGTTATCTTAGAAGATGTTTCAGAAATATTACGTGAACTTGCCGAAGTAGGTCTGACATCAAGGGAGGCATGTGGTAATTCTGTAAGAAATGTAATGTGTAGCCCTTTATCAGGAGTTTGTCCAAGTGAACAATTTGATTCTACTCCGTATGCACTGGCAACAGCGAGGTTCTTTTTGAGAAATCCTATGGCCCAAAACCTTCCACGAAAATTCAAATTTAATTTTACATGTTGTGAACACCATGGAATGGTGAGAATGGTAGATGTTGGATTAATTCCTCAAACTCGAGATTTAAACGGAACCCTCCAGAAAGGATTTAGAATTTTTCTTGGTGGTGGATTAGGTAACAAATCTTACGTAGGATATCAATTAGAAGAATTTACTCCAGAAGAAGATCTTTTGTATACCTCAATTGCAGTGGTAAGAATTTTTGATAGACTAGGTGATAGAAAAAACATGGCTCGAAATAGGATGAGATATCTTGTAAATGACATGGGTTGGGAAAAATTCCAAAATCTTGTTCTCAAAGAAGAGAGCTATCGTTAGGGCTACTCAATCTGTTATAACTCGGCTTGATGTAGATCATACTCCCACTGAAATTAAAAAACCTATTAGAATATCTGATGAAAGTGGGAATCAAATCTTTGATGGATATTCTAGTTGGTTAAAGAATAACACATTAAAACAAAAACAATCCCAATATTATTCTGTATTTCTAACCCTTGAGGCTGGAGATATTACTTCAAATCAACTAACTTCGCTGGCAACAATAGTTCGTGAATTTTCAGCAGAAGGTCATGCTAGGACTGGTTTTGTACAAAACATTGCACTACGTTACGTGCATGAAGATGACCTGTCACGATTGTACACAAAATTGCTTGCCATAGGTTTGGCAAAATCAGGTGCCTTGACAATGGCTGCGGCTGTGGGTTGCTCTGGCACCACCTCATGTAATCTTGCATTGACAAATTCTCATAGGTTGGCAAAGGAAATTCAAAGAAAATTCCTAGAACTCAAATTAGATGAAGACGATGATCTACGCGACTCTTCCATTAAGATCAGTGGATGTCCAAATTCATGTGCACAACATGGAATTGCTACAATTGGTTTCTTTGGTGGCGGAGGTCGAGTTGGCAGAGAGATGTATCCTAATTACCAAATGTCATTGGGAGGTCGCTCCGACGGAGAGACAATGCTTGGTGCCACTTGTCATAGAATTCCTGCAAAAAGAGTAATTCCAGTTATTTTAAAAATTATTGAATTGTTTAAAAAAAATAAAAAACCAGATGATACTCTTCAGGATTGGATTCATAGAATTGTGAATGGAAAAGAAGACTCTGAAATAAAATCGGTTCTTGATATGAGGAAAATTTTGGATTCCCTTACTACACCACCTACCAAAGAAGAAGATCCTGATTTTTACACTGATTATGGCAGTGATTCCAGTTATCATACAAAAACTGGTAAAGGTGAATGTGCCGCATGAGTCAAGAAAAAATAATTAAAACTACGACTGATATTGATTCACTTCGATCAGAAATCAGAGACAAAAGTGTTAGAGTAATTGATGTTAGAAGAGAGGATGATTACAAACAGAGTCATATTCCAACTGCAGTAAACTTACCATTGGCAAATTTATTATCAGATGATACTCCAGAACGTGTTTTAAAACTTGTAAACACAATGGGAATAGATGATGAAACTCACGTGGTTGTTTATGATGATACATTTGGTGCACTTGCATCACGTGTTGCATGGACACTAGAATATCTTGGTCATACTGATGTATCATTGCTTGAAACAACTTTTAGTAAATGGAAATCACTTGGTTTAGAAAATGATAACAATATACCGGATGTACAACGTTCAAATCATTCTATTCATCTTAAACCTGAAATTTTAGCAACTTCCGATTATTTGGAAATAGCAAAAGATAAGCCAAAAGTAATTCTAATTGATAACCGAGAACGATTGAATTATCTTGAACAACATATTCCTGGTGCAATTAGTCTTGCCATATAGAACTCTTGCAACATCAGAAAAAATTCTACGACCAAAGGAGGATATGAAACGACTTTTAGATAATAGGGGCATTTCAGGAAATTCTGAAATTATTACTTATTGTGGCAGTGTTGGAACCCTCTCGGGGTTGGCATATTATGCACTAAAATCAGTTGGTTTGCCTAATGTTAAATTGTATGTGAAATCTTTTAAAGAATGGAAAGGTCTTGAGAAACCAATAGCAAAACAAGAGGATGCACACTATTGGGATTTGTCTGCCGAATGATTATGATATTTCGTTTCTGAGTTTTTTTGTAATTGTGACTTCTATATTGTCAAAAAGATTCAGCATCTTACTTTTGTTATCAATCAAATAATCTACTCCTCTGTCTTTTAATCTAATCTTCCATAATCTGATTTCCCTGTGTTCTTCAAAGAATTGTTCAATCATTTGTTCACCTGATTTTGATGGGTCAATAAACTCTTCAAAAATTTCAATTGTTTTTTCCACATTTTCTTCTTCTATTGCTTCCCTAACTGATTGTATGGCTTGACTAAGTTCCTTTAGATTTTTGACTGGTTTTGGTAATTGTTTCTTTGTGATTCCAAACAATCCTTTTCTCTCTTTTCCCATTCTTTCTGCAACATCTGCTGTAAGATCGTAAACTGGAATTTTACTAAGACCATCACGTTTTTCATGTTGAACTATTAACCCTTTTTCAAGTAGTTTTCTTATCGCATTATCTGCATTTGCTTTGTCTAGAAATGTTGTCCAAACAATTGCACCAAGAGTATGATATCCTTGTCTTATTGATTCTAGGACTACTACCTCTTCAATTCTTTTGAAACCTTCCTCAATTCTAACATTGGCAAAATCTTTATCTCTAATTGATTTTCTAGCATTTTTTACATCAATTTCAATTGACCGTTTCAATGCTTCAAGTGATTCTGGAACTTGATTCACAAGTGACAAGAAACAAGCTTTGTTGTACCACGCCATCCCATAAGTTGGATCAGACTCTACAGCTTTTTCAACAGCATCAAGTGCTTTGGAATAGTTTTTTTGTTCATAATGAACCAATGCTTTTAAATTCCAAGCTTCTGGATTGGTAACATCAATTTCTAAAACCTTGTCGTAAATCTTTAAGGCCTCATTATATTCTTCCAAGTGAAATCTTGTATAACCTAACTTCATCAAAGTTTCAATATTGTTTGGTTCAATTCGTAATGCTTGTTCAAAAATAACTGCAGCTTCCTCAAGCTTTTCATCAGCCATCAGATTGACTCCTTTTTTAAATAATTTTTTACGATTATAATCCGGATCTACTAAACTTGTTTCTCTAGATGCATCGTTCTCTTTGGACGTGTCATTCTGTATGAATGCATCATCCTCTTTAGATTCTATCTCCTTTTTTGTTGATTTTTTTTGAAACGGTTTCTTCACTAATTCATTTTGGATCTTTTATCTAGATAAATACTATCCTGAATAGAGTTTGACTTGAATCAGCCTCCTATATATGATCAAGATACAAATTAGTTTTAAAAAATAAATTTAACTGCAATATCTTGATAAAACCTCCAAGTTAGGTAAATTTTTGATTTTAAAATTATTATTTTTGCCCCTTTATGTAGCCATTACAGAAATTGCGATGTATACGTGATACTTTTAGAAATGATAATAAAAAACAATCTCTTGAGGAATAAACTTGTTTTCATCTGGAAAGATGATGTGATTCATGATCATTGAGTAATCAGGACAACCTGGATTGGTTAGTCTTATTTTGATTATTTTCAGATACATTCAATATTTAGTTTTTTCATGGTTTTTACCAGTCTGAATTAATCATGAAATAAGACGAATAAATTATGATGAGGATATGATATTATCAATTTAATCCAGTTCAAAGATTATTTTTAATTATTTTTGACTTTATTTGAGGCTAAATATTTGCTATTTGGAGACATAGGCAAATCGATCTAAATACAGAAATACTTGAGATTTACACAAACGATTGTGAAATCTCATTCAAGGTTAGAGGTTCAGGGGAAAGCGCCTTTTAGACAATCTGGAGTATATGAGGTACAAATTTCACTTGCTGATTCTAGACCCTCTGACGAAAACCTTAGGAATAAACAATTTTCCTCATTATGGCGAGCAAATTACCATCTGCGAGTTAAGGATGGAATGTTTGCAGAAACACTTGGGTCTGATGAAAATCCAATTCCTTCTTCTGTTTATGATCTAGACACTATTTGGGTAATCGTTGCCGATTTATTTTCTTCACTTCATTCTGTATTTGAGGTCTCTTTAGGAAAACCATCAAGGACAGTTAAACCTGAAATTAAACCTGAACCTAAATCTGAGATTAATATTCAATCAGAATCACCTTCATTCCAATCAATCACAAAATCACTTACTGACTCTCTCAATAAAACTGGATACAACGTCTTACCGGGACAACCTGGTCCTCAAGGAGATAAAGGTCCAACCGGTATACCTGGTCCTCAAGGAGATAAAGGTCCAACCGGTATACCTGGTCCTCAAGGAGATAAAGGTCCAACCGGTATACCTGGTCTTCAAGGTGACAAGGGACCAGTAGGTGATAAGGGATTAACTGGTGACAAAGGATCTACTGGAGATAAAGGAATAACTGGGGATAAAGGTGATAAAGGCGATAAGGGAATTACTGGTTCTCCAGGTGATAGAGGAGACAAAGGTTTGCCTGGTTCACAGGGGGACAAAGGTGACAAAGGTCCCATAGGTCCAATTGGCGATAAAGGCGATAAAGGGTTTACTGGTCCATCAGGTGATAAAGGTCAAATTGGATTACGTGGAGTTTCTGGCGATAAAGGTGACAAAGGCCCTCAAGGTCCATCTGGCGATAAAGGATTAACTGGTCCACCAGGACCTATTGGCGATAAAGGTCCAACAGGTCTTTCTGGAGTTCAAGGAGAAAAAGGGATTCAAGGTTTTCCAGGTCCAATAGGAGATAAAGGTCCAACTGGTCCAATTGGTGACAAGGGACAAATTGGTATTCAAGGTCCTTCAGGAGATAAAGGTCCAACTGGTCCAATTGGCCCACAAGGTGACAAAGGAGATAAAGGTCCAACAGGTTTAATTGGTGAGAGAGGTTCACGAGGTCCTGAAGGTCAAGTTGGAGAAAAAGGTCCACAAGGTCCACAAGGTCCTGCAGGAGCAAAAGGATTAACAGGAGTTCCTGGTCCTCAAGGTGATAAAGGAGAGAAAGGTCCTTCCGGCATACAAGGAGAAAGAGGATTAACAGGTCCAACAGGTCCTTCGGGAGAAAAAGGTCCACAAGGTCCACAAGGTCCACAAGGTGAGAGAGGTTCTCCAGGTCCTTCAGGAGAAAAAGGTCCACAAGGTCCACAAGGTATTCAGGGTCCGCAAGGTGAGCGAGGCCCATTAGGTCCACAAGGTTCACATGGTGATCAGGGTCCAATCGGTGAACAAGGACCAGTAGGTCCAACAGGACCTAGAGGCCCACCTGGTCCACCAGGTGAAAAAGGCCCAGCAGGTGGAATGTCTAATGAGCAAAAAGCATTATTCAAAGAACTTTTGGAAATCCTGACTACTAAAAGCCTCATAACTACTGAAGAACAAATAAAGCTAATGAGTTATCTTTACTAATGCTGACCAGATGAATTACATATGAGTGAAAATCCTGAAAAAATAAAATTCAAAATACTAGATTACAAACGAATTGAAAATGAATTTGTTATTTTTGAATTAGAAGACGGAACAATTGTAAAAGTTAAGGTGGACCTTGATCGTGTTGGAAAAGCAATCAATTTTACAAATCCTGATGGTACTCCTCACTATGCAATTAATACTTCTGTAAAATTATCTATAATCCCAACCGATAAAACATTTACAGTTCACAAAAATTCAATTACAGGAAAAGGCTCACAGCCACCGGGCCAAATGTTTAGTTAATTTCAGAAATTAAAATTAGAAAAAGGAAAAACAAACCGTCATTATATGACGATTGTTAATTTTTTGACAATCTTATCGTCTTCTTACTGCTTTTCGTACAACAGCTCGTCTAACTGCTTTTCGTACGATAGCCCTACCTACTGCTTTTCGTACAACAGCTCGTCTAACTGCTTTTCGTACAACAGCTCGTCTAACTGCTTTTCTTGCAACAGCTCGTCTTGCTGCTTTTCGTACGACAGCTTTTCCTACTGCTTTTCTTGCAACAGCTCGTCTTGCTGCTTTTCGTACGACAGACTTTTCCTGCTGCTTTCTTTACAACGGTCCTTCTAACAGATCGACGTATAGATGCAGCTTTTCTTCTTGTAGCCATTAATAAAAAGACATTTTCATTGTTTTTCTATGGTTAGACTAAACAAAATTACACAAACTGATTACTATTTATCAACGAAATTTAATATTTCAAAATTAATTATGATCGTTTTTTTTTGATTAGATGATTTCCTATTATGATCTTCTTCATTTCAAATTATTTTTTTCATAATTAGTGCATTTGTAGTACTTTCTGTGCCTGTAAATCGTGGTTTCTAAAAGAAAGGTAACAATGTGTAATATTGTCTCCTCATTTCATTTCATTTATTGTTCTGTTTCTTGATCCATTTTACATTTTGAAATTTAAAATTAGACGCCACGTGTTTTAATTATTGTCAAAACATCTTCGTCTTGTAAAATATGATCTAATCCAACTCTCTGTCCACCAAACTTTACACTTTTCCCCCAAATCAAACCGTATCTGAATTGTCTTTTCATGTTTCTATGTAATTTGTTGCAGATGTCCTCTACTGAATCTCCTTCTCTTGCAATTAGAGGTTCCTTAAAATCTGTATCTCCACCTTTTGGCCTCATGTATATTCTTATGAAATTAAGTTTTTCATAGATTTTTTCTTTTAATAATTCTATATTGATTTCAGAATTTGCTGAAACCTCAATTACTTCGGATTTAATTTTAGTTTTCAAATCTTCCAAAAACTTTCTATCAACTAAATCAATTTTATTTAAAATTGTGAGAGATTTTGAATAACTAATATTTCCTGCAATATAGTCTGCTAATTGTTCTGAGGTAAGATCTTCTCGAATTACAACTCTTGCACTGATAATTCCATAAATGTGAAGAATATCTTTTAGGTGCTGTTCTGAAATTTTTGTTAGTTTTACTTGTTGTGCAATAGCAATTCCGCCCATAGGTGATTTCTCTATTGTAATATTCGGGGGTAATGTGTTTAATCTAATCCCAATATTTCCTAATTCATTAACTAATACATCTTCATGAAAAGGCTGAAAAACATCCAGCATCAGCAAAACCAAATCTGCACTCCTTGCAACCGAAAGAATTCTTTTGCCTAATCCTTTTCCGCTTGATGCTCCTTTGATAATGCCAGGTAAATCAAGAACTTGTATTTTAGCTCCTCTGTATTCCATCATTCCTGGAACTACTGTTAAAGTAGTAAATTGATAGGCTCCTATTGCAGATTTTGCATCTGTTAATTTATTTAGTAATGTTGATTTCCCAACACTTGGTAGTCCGATAAATACAACTGTTGCATCACCTGCACGTCTAACGTCAAATCCATCTGTTTTGACACCACTTTTTTGAATTTCTCTGTCTTCCTGTTCGCGTTTTAGTTTTGCAATTTTTGCTTTTAGTAAACCGATGTGGTGGTTTGTAGCTTTGTTGATTTGTGTTTTCGCCATTTCATCTTGAATGGCTTTGATTTTTTCAGGAATTCCCAAATCTATTCAATCTTCTTATTTTTCTTTTCAAATAAAATCCTATGATTTTTCTTTATTACCTCGATTCTGCTAATTGGGATGTTTTGAAAATTATTTGATTCTTTGATGAATTCTGTTAATGTTGTTTCTTTCACTCTCTCAAAATCTCTATAGAAAATTTTGTATGTATCTGGATTATCTGCAAATATTGCTTTACTCAAAATTTCTTCAATAATCCCTTTTTTTACCATATTGTTTTTATGTTCCTATCCAAATGAATATCTTTATTTTATTACGATGTTGCCAAAAATCTAGAAAAAAATCCCAATTAATTATGAATTGGGCCGGTATTTATCATCTTAAATCATAGGAATGATATTGGTTACTTGCAACAAATGTTATCATGAATATCATGAGCAATGTATGGGAAAGGCTGGTATGTTTGATTGTGATTGCATTTGCAATAAAAAATTATGAACATTCTTGGAATGTTTCTGAGATCAAATTAGTCCTCTTTTTTCTTTAATCCTACTTGATTGTTTGGTTAAGCCTTATTTTAGAGTCTTTATTCTTGCTTTTCCAAAACTTGAGACATTATTACCACGTCAGACTTAACCGTTTTCATATATTCCAAATTTTTACCAGTTTTCTTTGCTTTAAATAACAATGCCTAATTAGTAATGTATGCCTCAATTACAAATTTCAGCTGAAACAATGACTAGGATAAAGACAATTACTGGTATTAGCCATGTACGTGACGGAGATTACATGGTCAATGAGCTAATAGACATATTAGAGCAAAAAATCAGAACACGACGATAACTAACCTGATTTAGCTTTTGTTTGAAATCACATAACGTCCAAAGTAATACTACACAAGAAATTTTTTTCAGTATTCTTGATTTCAAACAAATGCGATGGTACTTAAGAGGCCAAAGTTATTTTAAATTATGTTAGAAGAACGAAAAATGTATCCAATGAAATGCGCAGATTGCGGCAAGGATTCAACGGTACCTTTTGAACCAAAACCAGACAGACCTGTATATTGCAAGGAATGTCTACCAAAACACAGTAAAAAATTTTAAGTTAATTTTGTTTAAAGTAATTTAAATCCAATTATCTAATCACAGTTTTTTACAGTCTCTTTCTTTATTTTTGAAATAGATCCTATTCTCTTTATACACGATTGTGTAAATGTTTATTGCGTAGCAAATATTATTCGGGTTCAAAAACAGATTGTATGAAACAAAAAACCTTTGCTGTGGATATTGATGGTACAATTACTGAAAATGGTGGTGGTAGAATCAATCTAGATGCACTTGCTGCTTTACGACATATGACTGATATTGGTCATAATGTGATCTTTGTAACAGGGAGATCATCTGTTGAAGCATTTTTACTATCCGTGTTTGGTGGAACTACAAAAATTGCTGTTGGTGAAAACGGTGGATGTATTACTGTCAATACTCATGAACATATTTTATTAGGTGATAAGCAACAATGCCAACAAGCATTTCGAATTATTCAAAAAGAAATTGATAACGTTAAAGAAAAATCTGTCTTTCCTAGAATGACTGAAGTTGTTCTAGAGCGAACATTTGACTTGGAATGTGCTAAAAAATTGGTTATGGAGAAAAATTTGGATGTCTTGCTTTCAGACAGTCAATATGCGTATCACATTAACTCTCGCGGAATTGATAAGGGAACAGGGTTTAGCGAACTTATGAAGAGACTATCTATTTCTAAAGATGATGTAATAGCAATAGGTGATAGCGCAACTGATGTTCCTCTATTCAAAGTTGCAAAAACAAGTATCGCATTGGGAAATTCATCTGATTTTGTTAAATCTCATGCCACCATTACTGTATCTGCAACTGCTGGAGATGGAGTGATCGAAGCTCTAGATAAATTAGCACCTAGGTTATCTGAGGTATAATATTGTCATTTAAATCACTGATAGATGAAATTGAAAATAATCTCAAAAAGATATTGGAGCAGCTTTCTGTACCTGATGTTGCGTTTTTAGTAGAACCTGCAAAACCTGGATTTGGTGATGTTAGTTCCAATATTTCCTTTTTACTTGCAAAAAACTTAAAGAAAAACCCAAAAGAAATTGGGGACATGTTATCGGAACATTATATGCAATCTAAACACACTCTTGTCTCCAAAGTGGAATCTCATCCATCTGGTTATCTTAATTTTTCTGCTAACTGGGCAAGATTAAACCAATTAATTTTATCTGAATCTAATTTAGAGACATTTGGCTCCGTAGATTTGGGGAAAAATTCTACAATTATAGTAGAACATACAAGTGTTAATCCTAACAAAGCATTGCACATAGGACACATACGTAATGTTGTAATTGGTGATACACTCGCTAGAATTTTAGAGAAATCAAATTACAAAGTAAATATCCTCAACTATGTTGATGACTCTGGTTTGCAGGTAGCAGATATTATAATTGGTTTTCAACATTTTGGTTTTGCTCAACAGCCCCCAGAAGGAAAAAAATTTGATCATTATTGTGGTGATGATGTCTATGTTAAAACTACCGAAAAATATGAAATCGATCCTAGCTTGGAGGAAGTAAGAAAAGAAACTCTTAGGGAACTTGAAGATGAAAGTTCTGAAACGGCTAAATTAGCTGACAAAATCACCCGTCAAGTTTTAGAGAGCCAATTGGAGACTTGTTGGAATTTAGGTGTCTTCTATGATTGCTTAAATTTTGAATCTCAGATAATCCGTTCAGGATTATGGAATAAAATATTTGAAAAACTCAAAGAAATGAATCTTGTAGAGTTTGAAAATGATGGGAAGAATATTGGATGTTGGGTCATTAGGGGAGAAAATAATGAAGAGGACAAAGTCATAGTTAGGAGTAACGGTACTGCAACATATATTGCAAAAGACATTCCATATGCAGCATGGAAATTGGGATTAGTACCCGACCCTTTCAACTATAAAAAATATGAAAAATCACAACCTGCCCCTCGCATTCTTTGGCAAACTACTTTGGGAGGCAGCGAAGAATCCAAACAAAATTTTTCTGGTGAAAAAGTAATTACTGTGATTGATTCAAGGCAAGCAAGATTACAAAAAATTATAGCAAAACTTATAGTCTAAATTCAAATCTGCAGAAAACACATACGTTCATCTTGCCTATGAATCTGTTACATTAAGTTCTGCCACTGCACAAACTCTGGGAATGCACACAGATGGCAAACAGGCTCAGATGTCTGGTAGAAAAGGATTTTATGTTAATGCTGATGCCGTTTATGATTTATTAAAAAATAAAACCATTGAAGAAACCACGAAGCGACATCCTGAATTGAGGACATCTGAAATTCAAAAAATTTCACACGATATATCAGTTGGAACATTACGTTATGAGATGATAAAACAGGATTTGGATAAAATTATTGCATTTGATTTGAGTAAATCCTTAAGTTTGGAGGGTGATACTGCTCCATACATACAATATACTCATGCAAGGGCATCACGAATAATAGAAAAATCTACGCGTATTCCTTCAATTGACATTGATTTTTCTTTGTTAAGTGATAAATCTGAATTGGATCTAATTAGAACGATTGGATTGTTTGACATGCATGTTATGAATGCCGCAAAAAACCTCTCTCCCAAAGTTATGGCAAAATATTGTCATGATTTGGCTGTTGCTTTCAATTCTTTTTATGAACATGTCAAAGTGTTAGATCTTGGTGATGAAAAATTAGAAAATTCTAGACTCTGTCTTGTGAACTCATTCAAGATGACTCTTGTAAACGCACTTGGATTACTTGGTATTATTGCGCCTGATGTGATGTAATTTTCTTTTCCTAGATGCATGATGAATTAAATTTGATGTATATTTAAAAAATTATTCTTATTTTAAATAACTGTATATTCAGTATATTTTCAAATTTATTGGAATTATTAAAAAAAGGGCTAGTGGCTATGTCCGCAACCACAAGAATCATGACCTGCACTTCCATGAGATTCGCTTCCTGCGCATCTGGAACATTTATCTGAACCTGTTGGGGAAAAGAATCCAATCCCGCACGATACACATTTCATATTTGCCATGATTTGTTTGGTAAATTGCTATATTTATTGAATACGGATTATTTTTTTATTATCTTCATGCCAAATTAGTTTTAGATAATCGGCAATTTTTTTGATATGGATGATTATGAATTTGATTGGAATAAACGATCATATTATGACCCATCTATTTGTCTATTTCATGATTTTGAATCTTGGATCAAAGCAACAATGCGTAATGGTGCTCCACTACCTCCCTCAATTTTCATGGGAAGCGCTACTACGAAAGCACCTAACTGTGGAAGTTTTTCCAAATTGGCAAGATTTTCAAAAATTGGAATTCCGCTAAAACATAGGATTCTATGCGTTTCAAAAGTTTTTGATTGCCCGTGATCAATGCTTGGTGTGTCTAAGCCTACTGCATTAATTTTGCGATTTTCAATCAACCATTTAGCTGATTCCGAATGTAATCCTGGAAAATGTAATTCCTTGATTGCTTTTTCTCCAAATTTTTTGGTCCCAATATATCTTGCACGATCTGGCCAAAATTTTCCAAATCCTGTGTGACAAAGAATTATTGAATTGTCCGGAATTCTTCCAAAAGATAATTCCCAATCTTTAAAATCATCTTTTGTTATTTGATAATCCGCATTATTCAAAGATTTTTTAGATACATCAATTACTATGGCCTGACCAATTAATTTATCTAATGAAATCTTTTCAACTGTATCTTTATCTTGAGCAAAATGGATAGGAGCGTCAATGTGAGTCCCACCATGTTCGGGTGAACAAAATTTGTTCGCAGAGTAATAATATCCATTCTCTGTGATTCCGTCAAACTCTTTTTCAATTTTAAAACCTTCTTCTGTAGGCCAATATATTGTCTCATTCGAATAGTTATGTGTCAGATCAATAATTTTTCTGTTTGCTGGGATTATTGAAGTCATAGGCAAAGGAAAATAATTTCTCTTTCAAATAAACACTTCTGAAATCCATTGATGGTATCCAATCAGTAGATTCTTATCCAAAATTTTTAGGAATAAACTTATGGCTAAGATTAAACAAAATTCCCCTGTTTTGTTTTACTATAATCAATCAAAAAAATGGCTTGTTAAAATATCCAAAAAAGAACTCCTTCATACTCACATAGGTGTAATCAAGCATGCCGATGCCATCGGGAAAGAATATGGTTCTAGATTAATAACTAACAAAGACAAGTATGTCTATCTAATCAAACCTACAATGTATGACTATGTCATGAAACTTCAGCATGGTACACAAATAGTGTATCCCAAGGATATTGGCTACATTATTGCACGAGCAGGAATTGGCAGTGGCCAAAAGATTTTAGAAATTGGTACTGGAAGTGGCTCCCTTACATCGTTTGTAGCTAGTATAGTAAAACCCCGTGGACATGTATACACTTTTGATGTTGATGAGAATTTTATGAAAATAGCGGAAAAAAATATCAAAAAGGCAGGAATGTCAAAATATGTTACACAACAAAATTTGGATTTAAAAACTGCAAAAAAAATGCCATTTGATGATGCAGATGTAGGCTTTAATTAGATCTAGGTGATCCTTGGACTGTAATTCCAAAAGTTCGAAAGATGCTTAAGGGAAGCGGATCTGTTTTTGCAATATGTCCTACAATGAATCAATTAGAAAAATTAACTATTGCGCTAGTTGAAAATGAGTTTACTGATATAGAATCTACAGAACACATCATTAGAACAATTGAAGCCCGTGAAGGAAAAACTAGGCACTCTTTTCAGGGCATTGGTCATACTACATACCTGTGCTATGCCCGAAAGGCATTTTTTGGAAGAACATTAAAGAAAATGTCTGATGTTCTCAATACTGAATCAAATGAGTCTGAAACAAACCCAATCGAAAAAGCAAGCTAATTTCACATCATTCTAAATTAAAAACAAGATTTATTCATCTATTCTTTAATGTCATGTGTATTGATTAGAAAATTACTTCAAACCACTTTGGTTAAAAAATTCATACCTTCAAGAAGATCAAACTCTCGTAAAGGTCAAAATGGAACAGTTTTGGTTCTTGGTGGCAGCTACATCTATCATGGGGCTCCAATCTTATCCTCAATTGCAGCCTTACGATCTGGAGTCGATTTGGTATATACATCAGTTCCAAAAATTAACGTAACTCCTACACGAGCGATTTCTCCAAATCTTATTGTAATCCCATTAGTTGATCAGAAATTAACACGTGGAGCCGTTAACAAACTGTTAGGTGCATTGCCACACAAACTTGATTCTGCTACAATTGGAATGGGACTTGCTGTTCAAGACAAAAACTCTCTAACTCTTTTGATAAAATCCCTTCTAGATAAAGACGTGAGACTTTCGTTGGATGCAAGCGCGTTAATTCCTGATGTATTGCCTCTTTTAGCAAACAAGAATGTTGTGGTGACCCCTCATGCTGGAGAATTTGCCAGATTATTTGGAACTATTCCTTCAGATTCTAAAAAAGAGCGAATTGCATTAGTTGAAAAAAATGCTCAAGATAATGGAATTGTAGTCCTACTCAAGGGATCTACAGATATTATTTCTGATGGAAATACAACATATCTCAATGAGAAAAAAACTCCTGCAATGACCGTAGGGGGAACTGGTGATGTATTATCTGGATTGGTTGCTGGAATGTTGGCAAAAAATCGTAATGCATTAGAGTCTGCTGCAGCTGCAACCTTTATCAATGGAATAGCTGGAAAATTGACTCAAAAGAAATTTGGATTACACATGACATCTATGGATCTTTTAGACGAACTTCCTAATGCTATGAAACCTTTTGATAGAATCGTATAAGCGAAATGCATCCTCTAAAACACATCGATATTCACATGGATAATTTAATTTCTGAATTACAAACATTAATTCAGCAACCAAGTGTTTCTGCAAAAAATGAAGGTATTCAAGAATGTGCACAATTGGTAAAAAAAATATTAGAAAAGGCTGGAATAAAATCTGAAATCCTACGTCTGAAGAATTTTCCTCCTATTGTCTATGGAGAAATAAAATCAAAAAAAAATCCTAATCGAACTTTGTTATTCTATAATCACTATGATGTGCAACCTGTAGAACCATTTGAACTATGGGAGGATCCTCCATTTAGTGGAAAAATTAAAGGAAACAAAATTTTCGGTAGAGGTGCGTCTGATGATAAGGGAGAATTGATCACTAGGATAAAGGCAGTCGAGGCATTTTTGAAAACTATTGATGACGTTCCATGTAATGTCAAATTTGTGATTGAAGGAGAGGAAGAAACTGGAAGTATTCATATTGAGCAATATTTGAAAAAATATCAAAAGAAATTTTCTTGTGATGGCGTTATATGGGAATTTGGGTATATTGATTCAAAAAATCGACCCATCATTGGTCTTGGAATGAAAGGATTACTCTACGTTGAATTATCTACTAAAGAATCTATACGTGAGGCCCATTCGAGCTTGGCCGTCTTAATAAAAAATCCTGCATGGAGATTAATTGAAGCGGTAAACACATTGAGGGATTCTGATGGTAAAGTTCTCATTAAAGATTGGTACAAAGAAGCAGAGCCATTATCAAAAAAAGATTTGGAAATAATTTCTAAAGAGCCTTTTGATGAAAAATCCTTTAAAAAAGAATTTGGAGTAAAATCTTTTGTAGGCAACATGCATGGTTTTAGTGCAAAAAAGGCACTAGTTGGAAATGCAACTTGCAATATTGCTGGCTTTGTTTCTGGTTATACTGGAAGAGGTGCAAAAACAGTGTTACCTAAAGATGCGTTGGTTAAAATTGATTTTCGATTGATTCCCAAAATGGATCCAAAGAAACAGATTATTCGATTAAAAAAACACCTTAAAATAAAAGGATTCAACGATGTTTCAATCAAAATTTATCATGGAGAAGCAGCTGCCCGAACCAATCCTTCTGATCCATTTGTGTCAAAAGTTAAAGAGGCAGCGGACCAATCATTTGGAAAATCAATCCTTAATGTTTCAAATGCTGGAACTGGTCCAATGCATTCGTTTGGAAAGATTTTGAATGCTCCGTGCATTTCAATTGGAAGTACATACATGTTTTCTCGCATTCACTCTCCTAACGAATTTGCCCGAATAGATTTATTGAGAAAAACAACAAAATGTATATGTCTGTTGTTAGATAATTTTGGAAAAGATTAGATGGATATGTTCTCACTTTTTATGCATACCCGTGATAATCTTTCCAATCTTTAAATCAGAGTTGCTAAGCATATGCAAATGTATTTGGGAGGGTTTTTGGTTCTAACATGAGAAAGCCCTTTATTATGCTCCTAAATTATTTGGATCATGTCAATGTACATGCCCGGGGCGACGGCTGTAGGTATTACTTTTAACGGAGGTATAGTTTTAGTAAGCGAAAAAAGGATCGCCTTTGGCAACTTCCTTGTTAGTAAATCTTCTAAGAAAACATTTCCAATTACTCCTAAAGTCGGTGCTACATGTGCAGGTTTGGTAGCTGATATGCAAATTTTGACTTTACAAATTGCTGCACTGGCAAAAATAAGAAAAATGGAACTAAAACGTGATATTCCTCCAAATACAGTAGCCAAAATGATGTCAAATATGATGTATGAACGAAGATTTTTTCCACTACTAACCCAGGTAATTGTTGGTGGAGTGGTAAACAAACCTATGTTGTATACTCTTGACCCGCTGGGATCTGTTCTCCCTGATGAATATGCTGCAGTTGGGACTGGTGCTGAAATGGCATTAGGAGTGTTATGATCCACAGTTTAAACCAAATATGACCCAAGAGGAAGCAGTAGATTTAGCCAAAAGAGCTGTTCGTTCTGCAGCACTTAGAGATTCAGCAAGTGGGGATGGACTTGATATTCTTGTAATTACTAAAGATGGTACCAAAGAATTTACTGATAAAATAAATTAATCATAAATCGTCTTTCCAATCTCCCAAAATTTATCTGAAATATAATGCATATTTTTTATTACTTCTCCACGTTCCATTTTCTCTAAATCTAAACTTGAAACAAGAGATTTTCCAATTGCAAGGAATTTTCGTTGTGATTCCTCAATTACACAAATAATTTCCCCCTTTTTGAATTCATTATGATTTTTGATTCCGGGTCTCATCACATTTGCTCCTTTACAAAGAAATTTCACAGCTCCCATGTCTACCATCACATAAGGAAATTTTTCAAGCAGATTTATTTCTGATAAAAATGGAAGATATTCGTCACTAGTTTTTAAAACCTTTACTCCATTACCTACAATTATTTGAGCGTCTTCGGTAATTTGATGCACTTTGAAATTTTTTATTTTTGGAAATTCCATTCCCCATCTTTCTGAAATTATTTTTAAAAGTGAGGCTGTTTCACTTTTTGATATTAAATTGGATTTCAAATTTTTGCTATCTCTTGTCGGATGTCAAGTAGATCTCTGAGAATAGAACTAGCTGTTTCAATTCCCCCAGCACCTTTTCCAATGATAGTTTGAGTTCCAGAATGTTCCGACGTAAAGGCAATTGCGTTTAATGTACCATTAACGCATAATGGATCATCTACTGGTACTTCCCTAGGTTTTACTACTAGTTCTTTGTTACAGGAAGCGATAAGTTTTATTGCACAATTGTTTTTACTTGCATTTTTAATATCATTTACTGTTACATTACGTATGCCTTTGCAGTCAATATCTGGCAATGTGACTTTCATTCCCATTATCCAATTCGCAAGAATTACTAATTTCGCTGCCGCATCCAAACCGTCCAAATCCAATGATTCATCAGCTTCTACATACCCTTTTTCCTTTGCATCTTTTAATGCTGAATCAAAAGACAATCCATTTGCCATATTTGATAAAATATAATTTGTTGTTCCATTTAAGATCCCTGCAAATGAAGTAATTCTTTCGCCTCTGAGACTATTTTTTGCATAATCTAAAATTGGAGTTCCTCCTCCAACTGTTCCACTAAATTTGAAAATAACTTGATTGTATTTTGCTAATTCCAAAAGTGATGGAAATGCTAATGCTAATGGTCCTTTGTTCACTGATATTACATGCATTTTTCTTTTCATTGCAGTTGTAATGTGACTCATTCCTGGTTCGGCATCTTTGTAATTGCTGGCAGTTGTTTCAATCACTACATCTGCATCCAAATTTCTAATCATGTCAATCCCTGAGAGGTTATTTTTTGTTTTAGAATAATTTTTTACAGTACCGTATTTCTTCTTGATTTCAACCAATTTTTCTAATTCCAATCCAGATGTATCTATTGCACTACCTTTACTATCAAATACACCAACAACGCGTGGTTTTAATCCGTATTGTGCATACAGATCTTCTGACCTTGAATTAAATAATTTCACCAAGCTTTGGCCAACTACACCAAATCCACAAAGTATTATTCTCAATTCTATTCACCCTCTGGTTTGAAATTATGATTGATTTTTTCCATTCTTTGATTTTCTTTCCATGACTGTGTTTTATTAATAATTTTTGCATATTCCTGAAAATACTCTTTACAATCTAAAAAAATACATATTGACATTTAATTTAATTCACTCATTACTCTTGTCCAGCTCTGAGCGAGACCGAATTAATGCAATATCTTAGATTAGTTGGTTTTGGTCCATCATCAAATACGTGGCCAAGATGAGCACCACAATTTTTACAGTTTACCTCTGTGCGAATCATGCCAAAGGTTGTATCTGATACATATTCGATTTTTTTATCTGAAAGAGCTGCCCAAAAACTTGGCCAACCTGATCCTGAATCAAATTTAGTATCTGATTTGAATAACGATTCTCCACAACAGACACATTTGTACATGCCATTTTCTTTACTGTTGTGATACTTCCCTGTGAAAGGTGGTTCTGTTCCCTTTTTGATGCATACTTCAAATTGCTCTGGAGTCAGGACTGATTTCCATTCTTCACGAGTTTTTACAATTTTATGAGTCATGGTATTTTCGCTAGGTAATTCCTTTAGAATCTTTTTTGGTTTTTAATGTCTTTCTTTTTTCTTCAGATTCTTTTTTCTGATTCAAATCTTTCCAAGTCATATTCCTTTAAATCCACAAATTTCATAATTTTACTTAAATTGGGATGTACTTTGGATATCTCCCTAAACATTTGTTGGGCTACTCTTCTATAATCCGCATGACCTTGTGGCACTGTTCGCAATTCTAATAAATGACATGCCTCGCGGAGATTAAATTTCATGAAATATGGATAATTATATGCGAAATTAACCACATATTGTCCTTGTTCAGGATATTTAGTTCTGATTTTATCAAAGGTTTCTTTTGTTTGATTCATACAATCTCTAAAATCTTTATCAATTCCTAACACCTTGATTTCGTTTGGCATACTATAACTATGATCCGTTGTGAGCAATTGTCTTTCAAGTGTTAATGTTCTATGTCTGTGAAAATCTCTAAACATTCCAAAATTATTAAGTAAATCGAACGTATAGAAAACACTTTCAAATGCTCTTGAAGGTTTATGACGTCTGTTGTTACGCAATTTTGTAAATGTTTCAATAATTTGATTTTTTCTTCTATCAGGTAATTTTTTAACTTGATTCATCAAATTGTTATAAGAAGTACTAGGAGATTGTTCATAAATTATACCTGTGATTATTTTATCGATTGCCGTTTTTTCTAATTCATAATCTACTAATTGCGTAGTACTAAATTTCAAATTTGATTTAATTTCTTTTGAAGTTAATAGTTTAGATGCTCTTTTGATTTGTCGTAGGTAATTTTGATATGATTTTCCATATTTGTCATCAGATCTTCGAATAAAAGATTTGATAGTTGTATCAAGCTCTTTTTTGATTTTTGAGGCTAAATCTTGCTCTTCTTTGAGTTCTGATGCTCCGAGTATTGTGAGCAGATATTCAAAAGCTCTTCCGTTTCCTGTAATTCCAACATTTGTCAAAGCAGATGCTGGTAAAAGTCCTCTCAAGATGTCTAAAGCTTTTGCCTTTGTAGATCCATTGTAAATCAATTTTGCAGATTTTATGTCTTTCTCGTCGGCTAATTTTGAAAATGATTTTTCGTTTCCATCTTTCGAATCTTTAAACGTATATTTCTCAATAGGAAATTTTTCTCGTATGTAATTTATCATTGGGTCAATATTTTTTGAATATATATCAAATGAAAAATTACATGCATCTAAATACAAATCTCCAAATTTTGAGGCCAACAAAGTTGGTTCTTTATAGTATTTGTATTGACCGTTTTCTTTTTTGTTCCATGTTACATATCTAGAAGATTTTTCTAAATATGATAGCCCTATTCTTCTATCCTCTATTTTTTTTACTGCAATGTTTGAAAGTCCTTCTATTGCTATCTGTGCTTCTCCTAATTCAGCTACTGAATCATCACCATATTCTAAAAGTACTCTATTGTAAAATTCCTCTCCACGACCTTCATTTTTAAAAAATTCATCTAAAAATATCCTGCGCATACTTTTGTCTGTTCTACTATATCTTGACATTAATGCGCCACGATCTACTTGTTTAGGTGTAGTTATTGCAAAAACGTTTTCTTCAACATTAGAAAAATGTTTTGACAAAATACTTTTTTCTTTAATTGAAAATTCTGACAATATGGTTGTCCTTATTTTCAAATATTAATAGTCTATTTCTTTTTTCCTATCTGTATTAGATCGGGTGTTTGATTTTTTTCGATACCCTTTGTCTGCCATCTGAGTAATACTTCTTTGAATGCATTTGCATCTGATTCGTTTTCTGTATACATCAAAGCTGTTATCCACATTCCCTTTCCTGCTTTCCCTCCCACCGAATTCATCCAAAAATTGCTTGGTAGTGTTTCCAGGGCTTTACTTAGTGGATCTTTTGCAAGGTCATTCCATCTCTTGGATACAAAATACAAAATTTGTTCTAGTTCCTCTCTTTGAATCATATCTATCCTTATTTTTCTCTAAATTTTAAAATTTCTAAATAATCGGGTGTTCAAAGCTGTAAGATCTTATCAAATCTTGAGATCTTGGTGATTTCGTGTATTTTCTACTTTTTATAATGATTCGTGAATTCAAGTTAGATTTTTATCTAAAAGAACGTTTGAGGGAAGCAATCCTTTTAAATTTTACAAAATAATTTTTCTTTAAAATCTTACTTCATTTTGGTTAATTACCTTACATATGCTGTGTAATTTTCTTAGATTTGTTTTATTTTATTAATCTGTGTTGATGCCCCATCCACGTTCAATTAGTATTTGTTTTGTTTTCATGGTAACACATGCAGGAACTTTATCTATTTTCTGAATTAACACTAGATCTTCTTTGCACTTTATATCTTTAAAATTAATTCCTTCCTTGAATTGTTTGAGAGGCGGTAGAAGAGGAATATTCGTATCTTTTGAAATATCTAAAGTTGCAACATATTCTTCTGGAATAATAATTTTTGTGCTGACGGGGTATGGTTTAAGGTCAATTAAATTTATTTTATACATTTCCATTTGTATTGTTGAATTTTCACCTATGGTGAGAATTATTTCTTTTTTCTGATTCTCGATTTCAGCATTTAATTTTATTGAAGCCCGACCTTGCCAAATACATGTAACATCTAATGGGCATCTTGAATCCTCTAAAGTTTTTAAAAATGTTATCTTGAGTGTATCGAAAGTTATTGTTTGATTCGTTTGTACCGTAAACTGATTATTTTGTTCCATGCCTTTTGAATCAATTGCAGATGCGTTTACTGTAAATCCAATTAAAATCAGGAACAAAACAAAATACTTCATTGCTGTTTTAAATCTAGTTTGGGAGTTCATAAAGTATTCTATTCTTTAAAAATTAATAATTTTTTTAACTGATCTTTTGATTCGTTATCTGGTAAATTCTTGCTTTAACCATAACCTGAAATTAAGGAAAATACAGGTAACCATTAAATCTTTTATTCTTTCTATGAAAATTATTGAATAAATATTTCAAAATTGGGATTGTAGTCGGTGTCTTGTTAGTCATCATAATTGCCATTTTTTTTATTCCTGTAACCAAAATGGTTGATACTGAGTTGGGGAATCCAGCTTCTCAATATTGTCTTGAGCATGGAGGTTTGTCACTTGTAAAAACCCTTGTCATGAATGGAAGTGAAAGTCAAGAAGGAATATGTGAATTTCCAGACGGTTCTCAATGTGAAGAGTGGCAATATTTTAGAGGAGAATGCAAACCTTCATCCTAATTTCATTACACAAATACTTTTGTTGATTAATCAACAAGACGACTATGGAAATTCTTTCTAATCTATTAATTTTAGAATTTTTTCATGAGGAATATTTTAGATTTCTAGATCCTGATGAAAAATATTTTTCTTTGATTATTTAACCAATTTACACAACCTTAGTGATTCTGAATTTTTGTAAATAGAAGGTTAGAGGTAATGGTCGAGAAAACCTCACACCGTCTATTTACTTTCAATTTAGGGAATTTATTTAAAAATAACACGTAGAATTTGTTCACTCAATTCAGCAGTAGTATCTAAATACTATTTTACCCCAATGCTAACAATTGGAACTGGCACCAAACAACTACCCCGTTTTTGGTCTTAAGATCCAATTTTTTTTATTTCGATCTAATCATAAAAAAATTATTAACTAAATTGAAATTTCTCTTGTAAATTAATTACTTTTCCAAGTAAATTATATCATGTTATCTTTTGAATTGATTTTGAATTTGATTTTATTCGTGTTTGGTTGTCTTTGGTTTTCTTAATAGAGAAGCTCCAATTACTATTGCTAAGATTATGAAAACTATTAGGAGTGAGGTTGTCGTTGGAATGGGAAATATCTCTGAGATCATCATTTTTGTTCCAATAAATAGAAGTAAAACAATTAACCCTGGCTTAAGATAATGGAATCGTTCCATCATCCCTCCGATTAAAAAGTATAGGGCTCTTAAACCTAAAATTGCAAATACATTTGATGTAATGACTATGAATGGGTCTCTTGTTATTGCCAAAACAGCTGGAATCGAATCCATTGCAAAAACTAAATCTGTTAATTCTACAATTGCTAGAGCTACAAGTAATGGAGTGGCATGCAATACCCCATTAATTGATACAGTGAATTTGTTGCCTACCAAACTCAAATTGACTGGCATAAATTTTTTTAAAATTCTAACTGCTATATTTTTTTCTAGTTCTATTTTCTTTTCTTCTTTTTGAATGATCATTCTTATTGCAGTATACAACAGCATACCTCCAAAAATATAGATCATCCAATGAAATTTTTCAAGTAATGTTGCGCCAACAAGTATTATCCCAATTCTCATTGCAATTGCACTTAATATTCCAACTGAGAGAACTTTGTGTTGATACTTGTGAGGAATTCCTAAAGTGGTAAAAACAAGTAAAAATACAAACATGTTGTCAACACTAAGGGATTTTTCTAAAGTGTAACCTGTGACAAACTCTATCATTTTTTCATTGCCTAGTGCAAAATAGATCACTCCTGCAAAAATCCCTGCAAGAGATATCCAGGTTATTGTCCATCCAAGAGCCTCTTTTACAGACATTACATGCTCTGTTTCGGTTTTTGGAATCTTTGTTATTTTTCGTTTGATTTTATGCATTAGTCCAAGATCAATTGCTATGGTGATTGACAAAATTGTGAAAAAGATAACCCATAACTCTGTACTTATGACCTCTGATTCTACTGCCAAATTAATTTCATCTCATTTTATAATTATTATAAACTGATCTAATCATTTCTTAATTTTTCATGTCTCTAGATTACTGTATATTTTAATTTTTTTTAAAAACCTGATCGTGAGTCCTGATTCGTTATTTTGTAATGTTGAATTTATTTTGAAATCTCTGATTTTTTCAATTTGAAAATGAGTTGATTAAAAGGCAAAAGCTGAATACTAGAAGAGCAATTCAAATCACTTTTTTCCAAACGATCTAAAATGAAAACCAAATTTTACTATTTTACACAGATTACATTCCAATCCTAAAACCACCAATATTCAAATTATTTCCCTGTGTTTCCTGACTATGTCTTACGCCTAGTAAATCAATTAACTCCTTGAGATTCTTTGTTTGAAAATATACTGTAGATGGACCATAAATTTCTGTAACTAATCCTTCTCCACCAAGAATCGTGTTTTTGAGTCCACCAAATTTTGTGACTTTATACTCTGAATTTAGATTTAGTGCAACAAGGTGATAATTATCGAGGATAAATTTTTCACCTGATGAAATTTGTTTTTCAATAATTCCTCCATATGCATTACAAAATAATTGGCCTTCTCCAGTTGCTTTTAGCATGAAGAGTTCACTTCCAAATATTCCTTTTGTGAATCCTTGCCATTTTGTATCAATTTCGATACCTGATGTAGAAGCAATGTATGAACCAGATTGTACAATAAAACCTGCATTATTATTTATTGGAATTTCAAAAATGTCGCCTACAGGAGGACCAGTTAAACCCAAAACACATTCTTCCTCTTTGGCAGTGTACTTGTTGACAAAAAATGATTCGTTACCCAAAAATGAAACTTTAACTGTCTTTAGAATTCCTGCACGCATCTTTGTGTCTATTTCAAAATCTCCTTTCATAAACACCAAGGCACCCGCCTCGGCAGTAATAGTCTCCCCTTTTTTTAGATGAACCTCCAAAATACTCATAGGATTTTTGAGAATCTGAAATTCCACACTTTTACATCTTATATGACTATAAAAATATGGACTATTTTGGGGTTTGCGAATTAATTGATTCTATTCTATATCAAACCCGAAACAATTCAGGTAAAATAAAAATTGATTAATTGGATAGTGAAATTTATTATCTAATTTATTAGATTATGATTTGAATGAAACTGTGTATCATGGATAAAAAATTACTGGCTAGTGTGTGTTTTGGCATCTTGTTGTTAATTGGAACCATTTCTTCTCAACCTGCCCATGCAGAAATGCAATTTTCATTAAAATTTGGAACTTCTGGTTCCACTGATAGTGGATTAAAAAATCCTGCAAGTGTTTTTGTAAGTGGTGATGGGAAAACAATCTATGTTATAGACAGTGGCAACAATAGAATTCACGCATTTGAGAAATCTGGAGTTCATGATTTTACTTTTGGTTCATTCTGTGATGCTGCATCAATTTCCACGTGTAATGATAATTTGCCTGGTGCTGACAATGACGGTGATGGTCAATTTAATAATCCAACAGGTGCTGCGTTTGATCCTTCAAATGATTTACTATATGTTGCTGATACCGATAATAACCGGATCCAAGTTTTGGATGTAGGTAACACAGGAAAATTTGAGTTAAAATTTGGCTCGACTGGTTCCACTGATGGTAAATTAAATTCTCCTGGAGGATTAGCCTTTGACACATCAGAGGATCTACTTTATGTTGCTGATACTGGTAATAATAGAATTCAAGTTTTTGATGATAATGGAAATTTTAAATTAAAATTTGGCTCTTCAGGTACGGCTGATGGTCAATTCAAAGCCCCAAAGGGACTTGCATTTGATCCTTCAAACGATTTACTTTATGTTGCTGATACTAATAATAATAGAATCCAGGTTTTCAAAATAGTTGACACCAATACATGTGCAAGTGGAACTACTGAAATCATAGATGGAGTATGTTTGGTAAAAAAAATTGGTTCTTCAGGTACTATTGATGGTAAATTTGATTCACCTGTTGGCCTTGCACTGGATACTTCAAACGATTTACTTTATGTTGCTGATACTAATAATAATCGAATTCAGGTTTTCAAAATAGTTGACAGCAATACATGTACAACTGGAACCAAGATTATAGATGGAGTATGTTTGGTAGAAAAAATTGGCTCTTCAGGTACTACTGACGGTAAATTTGATTCACCATCTGGACTTGCGCTATATCCTTCAAATAATTTACTCTATGTTGCCGACACTGACAATAACAGAATTCAAGTATTTTCAACATCCTCTGGTTCTACTAGTGGTTCTTCATCCATTACACCAATTCCAAAAAATCTTAAAGGATTTCCAGTTTCCCCAACTTCAATTATTCTTACATGGGATGAACCTGAAATTAATACTGACGTTTCTCCCATAACTGGTTACAAGATAGAGTTCAAAAGTGCTTCTGGTTATACTACTGTAATTGCAGATACTAAAAGCACCGCCACATCTTTCATTCACAAAGGACTAGATTCGACTAAAACCTACTCTTATCAGGTATCTGCAATAAATTCCAAAGGAACAAGTTCTCCGGCAAGTACTTCTGTAAAACCTGCATCTACAACAGTTCCGGTGGCACTTACTGCAACCGCAATTTCTCGTGATCAAATCAGACTTTCATGGCAACCTCCATCTGACACATTTGGCCAGTCAATTAATGGATATCAAATTAATCGAGTACTCTCAAGTGACGCTTATGATGAGGTCGGCCAGACCAATAGCAACATAACTACTTTTACAGTTACCAATCTTCAAACTGATAAAACATATTCTTATGTCGTTAAAGCAAAAATTGGTTATGGGTATACTGATCAATCAAATACTGCATCTGCTACACCAAGAACGACTTCAGTCAATACCTCATCTGAACCATCCTCTTCTACAGTTGATACCATAGTTCCAAAACCTCCAACTAATCTAATTGTTACAAGTATTTCCTCTACACAAAATAACCTTTCTTGGAATCCACCATCTTCTGATACAGGTTCTCCAATAATTGGTTACAAAATTGAGAGAAAAAGAGACTCTAATTCATTTTTACCTATAGTTGAGGATACAAAAAATCTTGAAACTATTTATTCTGACACTGATATTATCAAAGACTCAAAATATGCTTACAGAGTATCAGCAATCAATTCTATTGGAGTGGGTACTGCTTCAACTGAAGTTTTAGCTACACAGATTAACAAAATAGAGATTAGCCCAATAAATAAATTAACTATAGATGAAGGACAAACTTTGTCCTTTACTGTCAAGACTACTGATAGTTCCATAACTGGAGTGGTATTCAGTCTAGAACAAAATCCTCCGTTTGGAGCAAAAATTAATTCCGGCTCAGGTCTATTTACATGGACTCCAACAGATTCGCAGGGAGGTAAATCGTATGTATTTGATGCAGTAGCTAAGGTAAATTCTATGACTGACAGAGAACTAGTTACTGTTATTGTAAATGATATTCTTGGTACCACAGAACCTGTCAAAGAACCAGAACCTGTCAAAGAACCAGAACCTGTCAAAGAACCAGAACCTGTCAAAGAACCAAGTGAAGATTTAGACATTGCATCCTTTGTTGATCCTAAAAAAGATCCACAATATTATGTTGATAGATACAATAATGAGCCAACATACAAGAAATGGTTTGACGAAAACTTCCCAGAATATTCTTCAATTTATCAGGCAGTTGGACTAGATGAACCTCCCAAGTTAGCGCCTTTTGTTGATCCTAAAAAAGATCCTCAATCTTATGTAGACAGATACAACAATGAACCGACTTACAAGAAATGGTTTGACGAAAACTTCCCAGAATATTCTTCAATTTATCAGGCAGTTGGATTAGATGAACCTGAAGTTGAAAAACCACAATTTGGTAAATGTGGGGTTGGAACAAAATTAATTGATGGAGTATGCACAGTTATAGAAACACCAAAGGTAAAACCTTGGTGGAAATTTTGGTAATTTCTAACATTTAATTCAAAAAATTAAATTATTATTTTTTTGTTCTAGTTTTTCACCCTATATTTTTTTTATTTTTGTTGTTGTATCGGGATTTATGACATTTTTTTCTTGAAAAAATTATTTTAACAATCGAGATTGTAAAATAAAAAAATCAAACTAGAAAAGGTTTTTGTTAAATTGAATTTGAAGCAATCCCTAAATATAAACATCCACTATTAATTTTTAGATAAAAATCATGAATAGTAAAATTTTAGCAGGTATGATAATTGGAGTTATTGTGATTGGTACAATTGTATTTTACTTTACACAAAATCTAGAACAGCCTGAAAAACTTGTTCCCCTTAAAGTTGAAAATAAAACAATAAAGGAGGAAAATTCCACAATAAGTCTTGAAGAGAAAGAAGGATTGATTAAATTTACATCCTACGATGAAATTCAAGAATTTTTAAAAGAATCTCAAACTCAACAATATGGATATCCTATTCATGGTGGGGGGTCCTTTCGTGAAGGTGCTCCGATACCATCTGTAATGCCAGAGCCGATTCCTGAACAAATGCCCGCCCCGCCTTCACAACCTTCTGTGGGGAATTATGAGAATGGGGACAAAACCCCTGGTTCTAATACCCCAGAATTTTCTGGAACAAACATTCAGGTACGAAATGTAGATGAACCTGATTATCTTAAGACTGATGGAAAATATTTGTATATTGTAAACCAAAATTGGCTTACAATTATTGATGCATATCCTGCGGAATCTTCCAAAGTTATACTAAAAATTGCCTTGGATGTAGACCAACAAAATATCGAAAATATTTTTCTCAATGGAGACAAACTAGTAATTTTCTACCTTGGCTCTGCTCAAACATATGGAATTGCTCAATATGATTTTGTACCATATCCAATTTACACTCCAAAAACATTTTCTACAATTATCGATGTTTCTGACAAAGAAAAACCAAAGATAGTAACTAAATTTGAAATAGACGGGAGTTTTGTTAGTTCCAGAATGATTGGAGATATTGTCTATCTTGTAACAAATTCGGGAGTGGATTATGTTAATCCTGTAATTCCTCGAATAATGGAAGATTCTGATTTAATTCTGCCTGACGTTTATCGTTTTCCAAATCCTGAACCCTCCTATACTTTTAACACTGTTACATCTTTCGATGTTGCTGGCAACCTTGAAAATTCAGAGACATTTTTAATGGGATATTCTAACACCATTTACGTTTCTGAAAAAAACTTGTATATTACATATCAGAAAAACATTCCTTATACTTATCATGATACTTTGAATAAAGATAGATTCTTTGAGGTAATAGTTCCACTTTTGCCAAAAGAAATTCAAGATCAAATAAGAACTATTCAAAACGATGTAAACATTGATCCTTACGCAAAATGGATTAAGATATCAAACTTGTTACAAGATACTTACAATAACCTTCCAAAAGATGAAAAAGAAAAAATGTTTGCTCAAATCCAAAAATCACTTGAAGAATATGATGCACGAATTCAATCTGATACTACGCGCACTGTGATTCACAAAATTAGTTTAGATAACGGAAATCTAAAATACATTTCAAATTCTGAGGTATCTGGATATCTTTTAAATCAATTTTCAATGGATGAAAGTGGCAATCACTTTAGAATTGCAACCACTTCTGATTCATTTTCAAGGAGTGGTTCCAGTTCCTCAAACAATGTCTATGTTTTAGATGAAAATCTGAAGCAGGTGGGGAGCCTAACAAAAATAGCTCCAGATGAGCGCATCTATTCAACAAGATTTATGGGCGATAAACTATATCTTGTTACATTCAAGCAAGTAGATCCTTTCTTTGTGATTGATCTTTCCACAGATTCTCCTAAAATTTTAGGGGCATTAAAGATTCCAGGATTTTCAAACTATTTGCAACCATATGATGAAAATCACATAATTGGAATTGGTAGGGATACAAAGCAAACCGAATGGGGTGGAGTTCAAACCAATGGAGTAAAAATTTCAATGTTTGATGTAAGTGATTTTAAAAATCCTAAAGAAATTGATACTATGGTAATTGGTAATAGTTCCACCGACTCTGAAGCATTGTATAACCACAAATCATTACTTTTGGATAAACAAAAAGACGTAATGTCTATTCCTATCAAAGGTGATATCAAGGGAATATTTGATTCTGCAAAACCTGAAATGCAGTATAATTCATGGAATGGATTTTTTGTTTACGGGTTTAGCAATTATAAATTTGTTGAAAAGGGAATAATTTCTCATTACACTGGAAATAATTTTAATTCGATCTACATGTCAGCAAGATCATTCTACATTGGTAACACTTTGTATACTGTAATGGATGGAAGTATCAAAATGAATGATCTATCAGATATATCAAATGAGATTAACAGTATGAAGATTGGTAGCACTGGCGAACTTGTGCCGTATTTAGAAAAATAACTAAATGTGTAACTTGAATAATATTGTTAACTCTCATAAATTCTTCTTTTAATGTCTAGTACATTATCATTAAAAATTTCAATTCCTGCGTCAAACGATTCCATTGTTTTTTCTACTGTATCGTCTTGACTTTCGTCGATTCTTTTGTTTGTTAGATATTGACCTGAATCATGAATGTATTTTTCAAAGACCATCCCAAGAATACACTCATCGATATTTTTAATTTGCCATTTTTCTTTTGTTGAATTAACTAAGTTAAAGTATTTTGGAATTTGACTTGCCGCAATTTTCAGCAAATTTTCTAATTCTCTTTTATCTTCTGGTGTGATGCTCATTATGATTGATCTTGATTTTTACTCAAATTAAGAGTTTTGATTCTGAAAAAAATCCCAATGAGTGGAGATGATTGAGTTGATTTCTGCAAATATTTTCTTTCACAGATAATGATTTTCCTAAATATTTTATTGATATTTTAGTAACTATCTTTTCATTTTATCGAATTTTCTACAATTTTTAAATTTAAAAAATTGACCATTTGAAATTAAATTCAGAATTTATTGATTTCTTGATTCTCGTATTTTAAAAATCACACTCATAATGTATGTCAAAAAAATCTTACCAAAACTGGAAACCTTTCTCACACTTTGCTGGTTATACAAATCTCTTAATCACAAACCATGACCCACGACGATATCGATATTATCGGAAAAAACGTCAAAGACATGTACGGAACATTCATGGGCAAAGTTATTGGAACAGCTACTGATATTGATGGAAGCATCCAGTCAGTAGGCATTGACTGCGGTTCTCAAGGATTACAGCAAATCCCCTACGAACAACTAGTAGTTCAAGGCAATATTGTCATATTCATTCCAAAGTGGAGACTGGACTCTCAAAGACTTCTTCGTGAAAAACAACTAACTCTACGTCGTCTAAAGGCTCTGATAGACATTGTTTCTGAAAATGATGACATGAAAGCAGATGCAGAAATAATTCATGAAAAATACAAGTCAAAACTTGCATCATTAGATGAAACAGAGCATCAAATCAAAGCTAAACTTGAGGCAAGACTGACAGAGCTAGATTCACAACTGAAGTCTGCAAAAATGTTGTTATTTGATGCAAAAGTACAATTCAAGAGCAATGAAATCTCTGATAACACATTTGAGACAGTAAAGACATGCACCGCAGAATTAATGGAACATATTACTCACGAATCTGCAGAAATCTCAAATGTTAAGCGAAGAATTGCTGAACTTGATACCGAAGTACAAAATGTAACAGTCCCTCCACAAATACACCTTCAGGAATCAGCCGTATCATATCTTAGTAAATCTGAATCCCAAATTGTTCAGACCATACTTCCAGAGGCACCAACAGAACCAGTAACCTACTCTTCAGCCGTAGTATCATCTGCTGAATCTCTACCAACAATCCCAGAACCACCCAAACAGGTGAAAACAGCAACATCGAGTACTCAAGATAACTGGCTTGCTAGAATGGAAGCACAATAATTTTTTTTAGAATAATTTTTCTTTAACACTTACAAAGCTGATCCTCTACACCATATGTAATGGAGATCTATAACATAGGACTAGGAAATAACGATTTTGGGATTAGAAAAGAGTCTGAATCAGATTTTGTCTTATTTTGGGGGAATCAAGCTAAACACCTCTCTTGGTTTTCAAACTGGGAAAAAACATTAGATTGGAATCCTCCTTTTGCGAGGTGGTTTGTAGGCGGAACCATTAATGCTTCATTCAATACTCTGGATATACATCAGGCAAAAAAGGCCAACAAAATTGCAATTTTATGGGAGGCGGAAAATGGAGAATCCAGAACTATTACATATAAAGACATGTGGACTGAAGTCCAAAAATTGGCAAACGTGCTTAAATCTCTTGGTGTCAAAAAAGGTGACAGGGTCACTATTTATCTCCCAATGGTTCCAGAATTGCCTATCTCAATGCTTGCATGTGCTAGAATCGGGGCAACACACACTGTAATCTTTTCTGGATTCAGCTCAACATCGATTAAAGATCGAATAGATGATTCAAAATCAAAAATTGTAATTACTGCAGATGGTGGATTTAGACGAGGTAGTGTAGTTAAACTCAAAGACGTAGTAGATGAGGCAATAAAGGATTTTGATTTTGTAAAAAATGTAATCGTCCTAGAAAGAACAAAAACAAAAATTAATCTGACTTCAAAAGATAGGCTTTGGAATGAATTGATGGATGGTGCTTCTGATAATTGTGTATCCGAAAAATTAGAGAGTTCTCACCCTCTTTTCATTTTGTATACCTCTGGAACAACGGGAAAACCAAAAGGAGTATTACATGGGACTGGTGGTTATCTGACCCATCTGTATTCTACATTCAAGTGGGCATTTGATATCAAAGACTCTGATGTTTTTTTTTGTACTGCAGATATTGGATGGGTTACTGGTCATACCTACGTGGTTTATGCTCCATTATTGCACGGTGCGACACAAGTAATGTATGAAGGTGCACCTGATTTTCCAGATGCATCACGAATGTGGAATATTATTCAAAAATATCATGTTACCATTTTTTACACAACTCCAACAGCATTACGAATGTTCATGAAATTTGGTGATGAACTTCCAAATTCATTTAATCTTTCATCTCTCAGATTACTTGGAACTGTGGGTGAACCAATTAATCCTCAAGTGTGGAAATGGTATTTTAAAATAATTGGAAAAGAAAAGTGTCCAATCATTGATACATGGTGGCAAACTGAAACAGGTGGTATGATTATTTCTTCTCTACCTGGACTGGAGACAATACCGCTAAAACCAGGTTCTGGAACTCTAGCTATTCCTGGATTAAAAGTCTCAATTGTTGACGAAACAGGAAAAGAGGTTCCTCCAAATACCAAGGGATATCTAATAATTAAAAATCCCTGGCCTGGAATGTTATTGACTCTTTGGGGAGATGATGAAAAGTATCGTGATGTATACTGGTCAAAATACAAAAATTGTTACTATCCAGGTGACTATGCTATGAAAGATACTGATGGATATTTTTGGTTACTAGGACGAGCTGATGATGTACTCAAAGTATCTGGTCATAGAATCGGTACTGCTGAACTTGAAAGCTGTATTGTCTCCCATCCTGATGTGGCAGAATCAGCGGTATGTGGAATTCCAGATGAACTCAAAGGTGATGCGTTAATTGCATTTGTAGTTTTAAAACAAAATGCTGTAAAACATTCTACAATTTTAGAACAAGAAATTTCACTTAAAATACGAAATGAGATTGGATCCATAGCTACTCCAAAACAAATCTATTTTGTAGCAAAACTTCCAAAAACACGCAGCGGAAAAATTATGAGAAGATTACTAAAAGCAATTGCTAATGATGAATCTATTGGGGATATTAGCACTCTAGAAGATGGTGCGGCTGTGAGTGAAATCCAAACAGCATTTGAGGAACTCCAAAAATCAACCCAAAAAAAATCTGATTGAATTAAAATTATTATCTCTATTTTTTATCTAGGCTTTTTTAATTTTTTTAAATCTAATGATAATAACATTTCAAACATTTTTTTCAATCCATCATACTCTGCTTTAAAATTTTTATCTTGGTTTTTGTATTCATCATTTTTAATTTTATCTAATTTATTTTTTGCTTCTCTGAAAAACTTTTCAAATTCATTAATTTTTTCATCATTTATTTCCGTAAGATCAAAAATCACAGTATTGCTTCCAAGTAGATTCTTCTTTCCATCATAAAGACTGGTTGCGTGCAAAGAGCACGGGAATGTATTACCTTCTTGTTTTTGAAACATGATTTTCCTATCTGAAACATTTCCTGTTTCAAACCATATCTTCAGTGAATTATTCATGTCTTCCCACGATTCTTTTGGTACATGTTCAAATATGGACTTGCCTAAAATCTCTGATTTTGTATATCCTAATTTGTTAGCGTAGGTAGAATTACAATCTAAAATTATTCCAATAGAATTGATTCGCCTCCACATGATTGGAGCATCTTTGAGAATTTTTCTTGCCTCTGTCTGTACCATTTTTAATTTTATCTTTGACATGTTATTAAATTAAAATCTAGCTGAACCACTTGTCTAAATTGTGACTCTTTTTTTCTAATGCTTTTTTTAATCGAGTCAATGATGACTGTATTCTATCTTCTGAAAAACTTCTTTCTTTGACTAGATAATTGGTTAATCCTTCATAATCTACATTTTCAAATACTATTTCCTTTATCTCTCCAACAATTGGGTCAAGAAATATTTTTCGTATTTGATCAAAGTCAATTTCATGTAATTGTTCTTGAATCTGTGGTATGTCTTCTAATCGTAAATGTTGTTTGATCATTTTTAATGCTGTTTTTGGCCCTATTCTATCAAATCCATTTGGATTAAAATCCGTTCCAATTAAAATTCCTATGTCTACTAATTGTTCTCTTGTAATACTCAAAGAATCTAATGTTTTTTGAGTTTCAATTATTTCTGGTTCAATTTCAACATACGTGTTTCTATTTGGGATTTTTCTTCTTCCGCTGTTTGTAAAATTCCTTATCAATCTTTTTGTTCCGCATAATATTGAATCAAAATCTTGACTTGCAGATGCATATGCTTGTCCCGTAATTGTCAGATGTGCTGCAGTTGCTTCTCCTTCTGAAGGTGCATCGATGAATGGAATGCCAAAATAAGTTAAAATTTGTTTTGATTCCTTAACCATGCCATCTTTCATACTAGTTGTTTGCTGTGCAAATTTTCTTGCATCTTCTAAATTTCCTTCAGCAATTGCCTTTTCATATTTTATTGTGGCGTCTTTTTTGATTTGTTTTCGTCTTTCAATTTCAGCCGTTTTTAACGACGGTGGTTTTCCATCAAATACGTAAACTGGTTTTATTCCTAAGGAAAGGAAATTGATATTTCTATAAAACAGTCCACTAATGTGACTTGTTATTCTGCCTTCTGAATCTGATAATTGTAATCCATCTGGTCCCCTTATACTTGCTAGAAATTGATAAATTGCATTATACGCATCAATCGCTATGACTTTTGATGAAAATGTCTCTAGCGTTGTTTTCTCTCTGACTACCAGTTCCTTTAGATTTAGACCCATTGATTGTTACTGATTTTTTACGCTATTTTGTGTTTATCGTTTGAATAAAAATTGAGTACAAACATCTTTTGGCCATCTTCCTGAATATTGTTGCTTGTATGCTATTGATTTGATCTCTATTGGATTTATACAAAACAAAATTTACAAAGAATGATGAATAATTTGGATTTACCTGCAAATTTAAGAGATAAAGTATATCTGATAAAGATTGAATCTAGCAGGGATTTTTCAAGAATCATTTCTTATTTTCCACTATCCGAAGATGAAAAACAATTAATCATTTCTTTACTGGGTAATTCAAAATTATCTCTGGAATTTCACTCCATTTTTTCAGATCATATATCTGAACAAGAATGGAGTAAATCTAGAGACAATATCATTAAGCGCTTCCAAGACGAATTATTTGATATTGATTGACTATGCACAAAACTCTTTATTTTGTATTTACGCTTATTTGCTTTATTATGTGGGTGCTTCTAAGATTTCTTGCCAGGTTAGCCAAGTGGTACGGCGGCCGTCTCGAAAACGGCTACGCGTAAGCGTGCAGGGGTTCGAATCCCTTACCTGGCGTTAATGATTTTCTCCTATGACCGATTTTTCAATTTTAACAAAAATAATGAACACCATATATTATCGTGAAAAAATTAATTTCATCTTTCAATAAATATTCTGATTGTAATATTTGAAATCTTTTTATGTCAATCCTTGCCATCTAGATCTACCATTTCTCTTGCAATTTTATCATGACCCCAACACCTACAAAATCTGTAAAAATTCCCATATACTCTTCTATTCATGATGTGTATCCATTCTCTTCTGCCATTTTAACAAAATAAACTTTAAATAATTTTATATTTTAATTTTCCAAAATTTTTTGAAATTGTTCTCTGTCCATATTTTGACTTTTTTTTTAAGCCAAACTTTTGGATAATATCTGAATCACTTTAACTTTGTATGTCAAATAACGACAGTTAAACTAAATTTATAACAAAAAATACTAAATTCATTATGGTTAAACACTATGCAAGCCTAGTAATATCTGCAATTATTGAGGGTCTATTCCTTGCAATTCAATCAAGAACCGGTTACGATGTTTCTCCAACTGGGATTGTTTTGACAATTACTAATATTTTAGAACCCATCATTCCTAATGATTATCAAAATCTTGTTCCATTTTTAAAAATATTATTATTTATTTTACCACTAATATTTACTGGAATTTCTATCTATCGAATAGGATGGAGGATCGGGTTGGCAATTTTCATCCTATTCTTAGTTGGAAGTTATTTCCTTTTTACTTCATTAGGATAACCGAAAATTATTCATGTCAAATTTTCTATAACTGGTGAATCCACATGCGATAAATGAGTTTACTTTATCTCTACAAAAATCCCTAAAAATGAGATCTGAACAATAACTAATTTCCTTTTTCTCCACGCTATAATTTTTTAATTGAAAAATTATTTTATATTCAAAGATAGACTTAATTTCATACACGATTTAGAATAATTCAAAGGTAAATTAAATGGATAGAGAATGGTTGCGAGTAAAAAGTGGTAGAAGTAAGGGTTGTAAAGATTGCATAATTCATAGATGTATGCCGACCAGTTGTAATTGTAATTGTCATAAGTAACGAATTTTGATTCCTTTCTGTCTGGCATAAATACAATTTGTCACTAAAACAAAACCATATGAAGAAGAGAAATAATTTGTGGTTTTTTAAATCAAATAAATTTTGGTAATTGAAATGAATGTACTTGATTTATTATTTCTATAATCACATGTACTATTTACAACTAATTTGTATAATTTGAATACTTAATGTATTGGTTTTACTATAATGTGTGTCAAAAGACGTTGTACTGAAACAGGTTTTTTGTGAACTGAATCAATGCCAAGGTTCATTAGAAATAAAGTCTGAGCTTCATCTAATTGATATGATGTTATCACTATTACTTTTTTGATTTCAGACTGTTTTTTAATTTTTAAATCTGCAAGAAAGTCAAAACCAGTATAACGAGGCATGTGCAAGTCGAGTAAAATTAAATCATAATTATTTTTCATTACTAATTCAATTCCTTCCCTCCCATCAGTTGTACTTTCAAAATCATGTTTTTTTAAGGCAAGAATATCTGAAAAAATTGCACTAATTTCATGGTGATCATCAATGTGAAGGATTTTCATATCTTCTGGATTACAAGAATACTCATAAATCCTTGTCACTACAAAATGATACTAATCAATTTTTTGCTCCGTTCGGGGACTACATGTGTCAATAATAGGAGCAACAAATATGATTTCTAAAACCTTAAGTTTTCAAAATATCTAATCCTCTTATGGCTGTAGATCTTGATGACTTGTCACTATCTACTAGAATTGCAAAATCTGGTATCTTGATAAAAGAACTGATATTCTTCTTTAGAGAAAAATGTAAAAACTGTGATCATCAGCGAATAATGCACAATGAATTTGGAAAATGTGAGGGTGTAATGAATAAACCCTGTAATTCTGGGTGTGATAATTTTATTCCTGAATAGAGTATTTGTTGGCGGGCAATCTATAACCCAATTTTGTATAAAATTAGATTGGTTTGTTTATTGTGGGCATAAACTCATTGAAGAATATTCTTTAAATGGTATTTATCCACATCACAAAATAATTTCTTGATATCTTTATTTGTGGGTAGGTTTCATAATTTTTTATGCACGATGCAGAGTCTGATACCTTTGTTTTACAATCCTGGCCGGAAAAATTTTGTGACATGCTCAATGTGATCGGAGTTGATTCTAAAACAAAAGAAATTGGAACCGATGAGGTTGAAAAGGGGGATTACTATAGTCGATATTTTGCTCAAACTCCTAGAATGATAACAAATAGAGGTTGTCTTGATATTAAAAATTCTAATATTGACGTAATTCAAATTATTCAAAAGGGATAGCAATGCAGGATCCAAATCCAATGCCTTGGGGTGCACTTGATAGATATCAAGCTCATTTTATTGTTAGAAAAGAAATTGATCAGGGAGTTGTAAATTATGTTGCAAAAACAAAACTTACAACCGCTGGTCGTTTTTCTTCAAAAACCATTGTTAAAGTACAGTGGGATGGTACTGGAAGTCTTGCAAAACGCCTTAATGATGACGTTGAATTAAATGAAATGATTGCAAAACAATCCCTACGTGATGCTGAAATATATGTAGAACCTACAGATGGAGCAATACGAATTAGAAATAAATGGAAAAACCATCTTGATTTTGGAATTACAAAAGAACTTTTTGAAATTTATGACCGAATTGCTGGACACATAAAAAAAGTCTAAGCCTTCCACCAATCCAACGCAAGAAAATCTACCTTATCCTTTCCTTTTGGTATGGCTAAGATGAATTGTTTTTTTACTGTTGTAGCTAGTCTACCTGCTAAAACAATTCCAGTTGAGGTAATTGGATCATTCCTGTTATACACTTGAATCAAATAGGGGGCATGATCAATTCCAGGTCCTTTCTCATACACGGCAAAATCACAACCAAATTTTATCCCTGGATTAATTATGTAGCCTTTATCTCGAAAATTTCGGTAGACTAGATATTTTTTATCAAAATCAAAATATTCATCTTTACAAATTTCAACCATTTCCTCAATTGTTATTTTTTGATTTGATTTGTGAATGGTGATTTTTTTAATTTCAAGTAAGTATAATCCTTCTATAAGATCTAACATTAATGGAACATTGATTTCATCTAGTTTTGGCTTGGGAATTCCGATTGGTTTTCCATAATATCCTAAACTAAACAACTTGCGTGAATCTTCAATGTTCCATACAATTATTCTATTTTCAATTAGTTCTCCTTTCATCTATTCAATTGAAAGAATCTGTGTATATGAATTCTCTAGTTTTATCTGAGTGTTTTTACATATGTACAATCAATTTCTAAAATGTTCGTGCTTGGTGGCTTGTTTTAGAGAAATTTTTAATAAATTACCTGAAATTACTTTCAAGTTTTATTATGATTGAAACAAATGTTAATTCTAGATAGATTTCTCTAAAAAATTTGAAAGGATAAAAACTAAAGTAAAAAGATTGGTGGTTGTTTTTTATAGGCTTAATGCTAACAGAATAAATGAATCTGAAACACGTTGACATTTATCCGACATCTCTTCAATTCCTTCAATCACATCTTTTATGAGTAACAATTCTTTTGTGTTTGTAACTTCAGATAAAAGTTTGATTGTTGCGTGTCTGTATTTAATGTCTATTTCTCGTTCAATTTTCTGGGTTTCTTGTGCAAGTTCAATTGCATTAGCAGTATTGGTACTAAGACTTCGAATGATCTCATTTAGTTTGTAAACTTCGTCTACTACCAATTCAATCAATTTGGTGATGTCTCCATCTAGATTTGCACTTTTCAGAGTAGTTATCTTGATGTTAGAAAGTTTGAAAGAAATTCCAGTGATGTAGCCTGCAATTTCATCCATTGTATATGCTGTATTGAGAAGGTTCTCTCTATTCATTATCAGACCTCCAACATCTGCTACTTCTCTTGTGATTTTTCTTCTAAGATTTTCTACTTCTTCCTCAATTGTTGATATTTGTTCAAGTGCGTTTTTGACACCTGTCTTGTCTTTCTTCATCATCAAATCTGGAAGTGTGGCAAGTTCTCTAGCCGCGTTTAAGATTCGATTAATCTCGTCTTGTAAAACTGCTATAGCCTTTCTTTTTGCTTGAACTTCAAGCTCTCCGCTATACATTTCTGAATTTTATCGACTATCAGGTAATTTAAATCCTCTATGATTTATGATGAATTTTGCACATAAACTACATTAAATTTTTGCTATGTGCTACTTTTTTCTGTCCTTTGTATAGTGTCATGACCTCTTCATTGGTTGATGCATCTTCGGCATTTTTTTCTAGTCGTATTTTTCCCGTAAATTTTGGGAACCTTAAAGCCAAACCTGTATCTTTTCTAATTTCATTTCTTGCTGCCATATGAATTGGGCTAAGTGTAATTTCTGATGCAACCACTTCTATTACTAATTCGGGTTCAAACCATACATCTGCTTCCATTTCACTATTGATTCTAGGATTTTTTTTAATGGTTACTTTGTTTGATAGTATTTGATAGAGTTGATCCAAATCCTCATCTGTAAATCCAGTTCCAACTTTACAGAGGCTTGTAAACAAATCATTGTTATCATCATAAGAAGCTAAAAGCAATGTTCCATATTTTCCAGTTCTTCTGCCCTTTCCAAAAAATGCCCCTATTACCACTAGGTCCAAACTGTCTCCCAATTCGTTTCTGTATTCACGTTTTAGTTTTAACCAATAATTTCCCCTTGAACCAGCTTGGTAGGGTTTATCAAGCATTTTTAGCATTAAACCTTCACATCCAGAATTAATACTGTTTTCTAAAAATTCTTCAATCTCATTCTCATTTTTAATGATTGTCATTGGAACGTGTTTTGCAAAATTATCTTCTTTTACAATTTTTTCTAAAAGCCTTCGTCTTTCTTCATATTCTATTTCCAAGCAACTTTTTCCATTATAATATAACACATCAAAAAAATTTACAGTGATTGGATATTGCAATACTGCTTTTTCCACCTTGTATTTTCTTCTTCTATGCATAAGTTCTTGGAATGGTAAAAACTCACCAGTGTTTTCATTGATAGCTACTGCCTCTGCCTCTAAAATTGTTTTTTCTGCATTAATTGCTTTTGGAATTTTTTCCACAATATCCGGATAATAACTTGTAATGTTCTCTAAACTTCTGGAGAATAAAATTATATTTTCACCTTCAATATGCAATTGAATTCGTTCTCCATCTAATTTGTATTCTGCTGCAAATTTACCTCCTAATTTTTCTATTGCTTCGTATTCACTTTTTACTCTATCTGCTAACATTGGTCTAATGGGATTAAACAAAATTATTTCAAATTTTTCTATTCCTTGTAATCCCTTACTTGCAATAGCTTCTGCAACCTTTCCTAAATCACTTGATACGTTATACGCATGTTCTAGGACTTTCCTATTTTCTTTATTGCCTGTAAATGTTATGGCTAAAGCATCCATTACAGTATTTTCTGCAATACCTAAGCGAAGGGTTCCAAGTAAAATCTTTAAAATAAACTTAGCTTCAATTGGGTTTGCATCATTTAGTAATCCCGAAATGTATTTCATTTTTCTATCTTGAGTTTTTGAACCCACCAGTTTTGCAATTGTAAATAAATTTTCATACACCCGTTCAACTGTGATATCTTGAACCATGAATGTAGTCTGTTTTTTCTGTTCTAGGATTTTGCAGCTGCCTGCCCAAGATCTCCTCCCTTCCTATATTCATCTTCAATTTCCTTTTCAGCATTGTCTGAACCTGCAGATTTGGCTATTGCTCGGATTGCCAGCTTCTCTGCAACTCCTCAGCTCAATTCCTTCGAAATCTGGTCTTAATTTTCCTTGAAGAAGATAAACGATCCTTGATATAACCTCCTGTGGAGTTCTTTGAAATAATTCAACCAACTGTTGTGTCAGTTCTAATCTTTTCGTAGTCTGTTCCATTTTACTAAATGCATCCGCTAGAATAGAAAACTCCATTCTAAAGCTGTTACTTGATCCAGAATAAAAGTTTGAATTATTTTGATAGATCCTTCAAAAAAATAATAGTTATTAGAGATCTAAATTTGATCGCAAATGAATACTTAACCTCATTTTTTTGAAGCAGGTCTCAAAATACTATCTAAGCAAATATTAAGACTTTACTTAGCATTTCAACGTCCTACTATTATCTAAAAATTTTAAAATTGAAACTGATGAATAACTATCTTATACTTTTAACTTCAATTATTTTATTGTCCTCTCTTTATGTTGTGGATGTTTTTGCAGCTAGTTCTACACAATCCAATGAGTTAAAATTTCAAAATTGGGCAGATAATCATGGCATCAAACTTCAAGGCACAAACAAAAAAACAAATCAATTATACTCTAATGGCTGGATTGAATCTAGGGACGGTGTAGACTGGAAATCGATTCCTAATAATATGAATGTCTATGTCGCACTTTCAAAGCTGCCAGACGAGGTCCTCAAAGTTGCCAAGGGACAAACATTATACCTGTCTAATCAAAATGGTCGAAGTTATACAGTTCTTGGATCGTGGCCATCCAACCATATTTTAGCAAATATGAATAAAGGAATAATTTTAGAGCAACCAATATCGATTCAGACAGTAACGCATGAATTCGGTCATGTGGTTGATTTTAACGCAATCCAGTGCAATTATGGATGTAGTATAACCAACTATAACACAATGAAAACCCAAAGGATGATAATATTTGCAACACCTCAACCAGGATACATCAGCAGTTATGCCAAAACAAATACTAATGAGAACTTTGCTGAAAACTTTGCATTTTACGTAAATCAACCAATTACATATCAAAAAAAACTTTTACAGGATCCTACACTAAAAAACGAATATAATTTTTTAAAAAACATAATTTTTTCTGGAAAGGTATATTCTTAATTTTTAAATTGGATAAAGATAAAACGTGAAATTATCTGATAATTTTTCATTTCTATTTTTACTCAACAAACCTGACTTTTGTAATTATTCATCTTGTTTGTGTTTCACTTTGTTGTCGATTTTTCCTTAAAATGTTTTTCCTGAATTTCAATATCGTCTTCAATTCTAATTCTTCGGGATAAGGTTCTGACTTTACCTCGATTTGGCTGATATGGTTATATGTATTTAAAAATAGTTGGTTTGGTTGATTTTGGAAAATTAGATACCAAAGCAAAATTGTAAAGAGGATATGATTTTTTATATTGTTTCATAAAACTCCAAGCTACATCATGTGTCTTAAATTCAGTTCGCATGTCAATTATTTTGCTTTGTCTTCCAAATACGTCAAATGCAATTACTGAATAACTTTTTGGTCTATTGTGTGGTCTGGCCTTTAACAACCATGTTAAGGCAAACAAAAACACTGCGGTTAGAATTATTGTCTCTCCCGCATACCTGAAAAATGTCATGAATGTACCGGGGATTGTTTGACCAAATAATACGCTCATAAAATTTGAAAATGAAATTACTGCTACTACTGTGACGATATAGGTTTTCCAATCAAAAACTTTCAATATTCTTTGCACGAGTATTCTAACATGTATTTTCTTTTAACTTTATCTCATTTTCTATACAGTTGATTCTCTAATCCGGATCTTCATAGTTAGATTTCTTTTGATCTTTTGATGTCTCTTCCTCTATTGGTTTCATTTTAGTTTCCAATACTTCCATTCTGACTCGATATCCCTCTGCATATTCCAACTCTGAGGGAACAAGTGTTGCTGGATGAATGAATCCTTGACTTCTCATCGCAATTGCTTTTTTTGTTGCAATTTCTCTAATGTAATCCCAATCTGGGGTTGAAAATCCGTCAAATGGACCTGTTAGTTTTCCATCATGCATGCTAAACACAAGTGCCTCAACAATTGGAATGCAAAAATTGATCGAACTGGCAGAATTTAGTTTTACTGGCATTAAAGGCATATTATGACTACCCCTTGTATTTCCTGCAACATAATGTGGATTGTTAAATACACTTCCTACCTCTTCTGTCGCTGGAAAATTCTTTTGGGTTCTAATTACTAAAATTGGATCATCCTTTCCAACATATGTACCTGCAATGTTGTGTAACCTATCTGTTGATGCTGCCAAAATAGGTTCACCACTTTTGGTAGTGACGGTAGACACCACGTATCTTCCAGGATACATTAATGCAGCTTCAAGAGTAGGTTTATCTTCCCATAATGACAGACTCTGCAATTTTGCCTTCTTCAACATCCATTACATTGATTTTAACTCCTTTTGAAAGTGATTTGTTTACAATTAAGCCTGTATTGCTCAGGCATCTACAAACATTCTATAAATTGGATAATTGAATGCACCCGGTTCGGTTTTATCTGCTGCAAAAACTGTAAAAGCTTCATTTGGTCTTTCTTCAAATTTCATCTCTGCAACACCTGGACCCATCCCTTTTACATTTCCTGAAAAAGAATCTTTTAGAAGATCTTGTCCTGCTCCATACAGTCCCTCTTTTTTTGCTACTTGAGTTCCTGCCATGAATGCATCCCATGCTAACTTGTGAATCTGATTATTATCTATCCCATGTGTATGCGACATTACAATGTGAACATCATCTCCACAATATCCTATATAATAATCAATCAATAAATCGCCAGAATTTTTGATAACATTTCTTACTGCATCTATTAATCCATCACTGGGTCTTGTGTGTCCACCAATTCCGCCAACATCTGCTTTGATTACTGAAACTGTAATTTTCATATCCATCCTAATTTCTCCTTTGATTTATATGTAATTTCATAAATTTTTGCTAAAAAAATTTTAGAAAAATTTTTACTTTTTTTTCAAAAATTCATAACAGTAATAAATCCCCTCGAATAGAGATTCGCTATGGCAGTTAAACCACACTTGAACCTGATTGTTACAGGTCATATTGATAACGGGAAATCAACTACAATGGGTCATTTCCTGATGGATCTTGGTGTTGTAGATGAAAGAACAATTGCAGCACATGGAGCCGAATCCGAAAAGACCGGAAAAGGTGACACTTTCAAGTATGCCTGGGTTATGGATAATATTAAAGATGAAAGAGAAAGAGGAATTACAATCGATCTTGCCTTCCAAAAGTTTGAATCAGCAAAATATTTCTTTACATTAATTGATGCGCCTGGTCACAGGGACTTTATTAAAAACATGATTACTGGTGCTTCTGAGGCAGATGCAGCAGTCCTAGTACTTTCAGCAAAAGAAGGCGAAACCGACACTGCAATTGCTTCAGGCGGTCAAGCAAGAGAACATGCATTTTTACTCAAAACTCTAGGTGTTAGTCAAATAATTGTTGCAATTAACAAAATGGATGCAGTTGATTACAAAGAAGCAGCATTCAAAGCAGCCAAAGAAAAAGGTGAAAAACTAGTAAAATCTGTAGGCTACAAATTAGAAAATGTACCAATCATTCCAGTTTCTGGTTGGAAGGGTGATAATCTGGTAAAAAAATCAGAGAACATGCCTTGGTATACAGGTAAAACACTTCTACAAGCATTTGATGACTTTACAGTTGCTGAAAAACCAATTGGCAAACCATTACGTGTTCCAATTCAAGATGTTTATACAATCACTGGTGTAGGTACTGTGCCAGTAGGTAGTGTTGAAACAGGAATATGAAAGCCAGGTCAAAAAATTATTGTCATGCCATCAGGCGCACTTGGTGAAATTAAATCAATTGAAACTCACCACACTGAAATGCCATCTGCAGAAGCAGGTGACAACATTGGATTCAACCTTGAGAGGTATTGAAAAGAAAGATATCAAAAGAGGTGATGTTATGGGAACCCCTGATTCACCACCAAAGGTGGCAAAAGAATTCAAAGCACAAATCATAGTTATTCATCATCCAACAGCAATTGCACCTGGATATACACCAGTAATGCATGCACATACTGCTCAAGTTGCAGCAACTATTGTTGCATTCGAAGCAAAAATCAATCCACAATCTGGTGCAATTGAAGAAGAAAATCCAAAGTTCTTAAAGGTTGGAGATTCTGCAATTGTCAGAATCAAGCCTGTAAGACCATTGTGTATTGAAACATTTCGGAGAATTCCCTGAAATGGGTAGATTTGCACTAAGAGATATGGGTGCAACAATTGCAGCAGGTATCGTTAAGGAAATTACTGAAGAATTCAAACCAAGTAAGGTTGACCTGAATGACTCAAACTGCCCGAGTCAAACTAACAAGCACAAGTCTTCAAAGACTTGACGGGGTCTGTACGAAATTATGGGCATTGGCGAAAAAACTGGTGTCAAAGTAAAAGGTCCTACTCCATTACCTGTAAAGAACACTACACGTTGCTACAAGAAAATCTCCATGTGGACAAGGTACTGAAACCTATGAAAAATGGGAAATGAAAATGCATAGAAGAATAATTGACATTAGCGCTGATGATAAAGCAATCAGACAATTAATGAGACTTAAAATTCCTGATGACGTTTACATTGAATTATCTTTGACATAATTTGGATCCTTAAATTATAGAAATTTTGATGATAACTATGGCTGAAGAAAACAATGAACAGCACGAAGAAATTCCTAATGAAACATTTGATGTAATTTATTCTTGTCTGAGATGTGGAACCAATGTATCAAATGCTGAATTGTCAAGATTGCCTGAAATAAAATGTATCTGTGGATTTAGAGTATTTACAAAGGTCAGACCTCCTGTAGTTAAAACAATTAAGGCAATCTAAGAATCTGTCTTTTTTGTAACTATGTACTCTTTGTAGATGTGTTCGCATATCTTCCATATTTGAAAAATATTGTGTTACACTCTTTGCAATCATACTGATAGTCCTTACCATGAACTATTTGTTGATGATTCATCAATTCCTCTTGATGTGAAAATTTATCACTGCATTTTTCACAAGTAAATTTCTTAAAAAATCTCATAACTATCCAATCTCTGCTTTCTTTTCATCCCAACATTTTCTGCATAGTTGACCATCTAATCTTCCATTTGGGTTTTGGATTGTGTCTCATCAATCCCATTTTTACCCCACACAATGAACAAAAATTTTTCTTTACAATAAAATCTTGTTCTTTTTTATCAAAACATTCTTTGCATAACAAACCTTCCATATCCCATTGCCATCGTGGTTCCCATAAATCCGAGATAATTTTTGAGGTTTTGCATATAATACATTGCTGTTTTATTTTTCCTTCGTAATACTCCTTTGATTTATCAAAATGACAATCACCACAAATGGTCCCTTTGATATTCCACTCTTTTTTGGGTTTGTGTTTGTGCGTTAATTCTTTATTACAAATAGCACAGTAGGTTGGTTTTTTACTAAATAATCCCATAAATTACGTTAGAAATGAATTAATTTAATCTAAACTATGTGCTGAAAATCTCTGAACTCAAGTACGATTTTTCATTCAATAAAATTTAATCAAAAAATATTTAGAAAATTTGAGACTAATTATGTATATTATTACTGTATCATTTATTAGTAATAATTCTCGCTATTTTACTACACCATTCAAAAAGTAACCTTTTCAATCATATTTTGTTATTACCTCGGATTAAATTTAGCTGATTTTAATCCATCACATGAAAGGCGACATCTTACTCCAAAATATCAAGATTAGTGGATTAATCCCAGTAACAGCAGGAAAAAACTCTAAAGAATCCAAACTGTTAATCCGTGAGGCTATTCTTACAAAGCTTGGAAAAAATGTTATTAATGTAAAGAAAAGATGTATGGGAAAACCTTTGTCTGTAAATATTACTTTTTTCTTACATGAGGATTCTCATGCCAAAAAAGATTTGGACGGTCTTTCAAACATTATCATCAAAATTCTTGGAAAAGATATGTCCTCTAAGAAGGATGAACTTCCAGGCTTGGACATTCTGACTAATGTCAATTTACTTCATAAGATAATCTATGAAAAAAAAATAGTTAAAAATGATGTCAAAGAAGAATTTTCATTTTCTATATATGAGTGGGATTGAATAAAATTGAAAATCTATGATTAATCACTTTTAATGTAAATTGTGCGCTATTGTATTTTCCTCCAATTTTACATTAAAAAACAAAAATTTACAAAAAGCGATCAACTTAGGATTTTTTCAAGAGCTTGACTTGCATTGAGCATACCATTTCTCTTGGCAAATTCTTCGATCATTTTGTATTGTTTTTCTGTAAAACAAACAGGCATTGAGCGTTTTTCCATATTAGTGGTTTCTTTTATTATTTAATATCTTTTATGCCTATGTTATAATGATAACACGGTCCATTTTATTGGATAAAAAGACAATTGATGCTCTTTTGAGGAGCACAGTAAATAAAATATGTCTCCAAATTTCATCAGGAAAGGTATTAGATACCATTATTGAAATTATGTATAATGGCAAAAAAACTCCAAATTCTAGTAATCGGCCACAATGATAATGAATGTACAGCAGATCATGAAAAGATTGCATATGGAATAGGTACCGAAGTGGCAAAATCTGGTTGTGTACTAATTACAGGTGGATTAGGCGGGGTTATGAAGGCTGCGTCTAGTGGGGCACACGATGCAAATGGACTAATTGTGGGAATTATTCCTCAAGATGATGCAACATTGGCAAATGAATTTTGTGACATTGTAATTCCAAGCGGAATTGGATTGACAAGAAATTTTCTTAATGCATTATCCGCTGACGGTGTCATTGTTGTTGGCGGAGGTTCTGGAACTTTATCTGAGCTTTGTGCTGCATATATGTACAAAAAGCCGATAGTTGCAATTAGAAATACTGGAGGGGCAGCTGATAAATTCATCGACGGATACATTGATCATCGAAAAACTATTAAAATTATTGGAGTTGATTCTCCAAAAGATGCTGTTAAGAAAATTCTAGATCTGATTACTGCATAGAAATTAAGAGTGGATCCGGTTCATAAAATTTACCGTATTTTTCAGCTAAATGTTTTAGCTCGTCTGTGATCTTTTTCATTCCGAATTCTTTTGCGGTTTCAAATAATGGTTTTTTCAATCCCAACCCTAATTGTGCAGCTTTTTCAATTTCTTCTATGTCGCTAGCTTTGTTTGTAACCAACCATGCTGCATTGTTTAAAATATTGGCAACAATCTGGATTGGATTACATTTATTGGCCAATTCTTCTGATAATGAAATACGTTCATATTTTTCATCTGAATATTTGTAGAACCCTTCTCCTGATTTTTGACCTAATTTTTTCTCATCAAACATTTTTTCAATTTTGGGATGTGGCAAAATTACTTTTTTATCTCGTAAATACATCTCCACGGTTGCTTTGTGAATTACATCTATACCTGTAAAATCAGCTAATTCAAAAATTCCCATAGGGAAACCTAGTTTGAATTTTACCGCGGAATCAATTTCAGATAATGTTGCACCTGTTCTATCCATTACATAGCAAGCTTCATGAACCATTGGAATGAATAGTCTATTTACAATAAATCCTGGGACATCTCTTCTGCATAACACAGATTCTTTTTTTATTGATTTTACATATTGTAAAGTTAAATCTATGATGTCTTTACCTGTTTTTTCTCCAGGAATCACTTCGACTAATTTCATTAGTTGTGGAGGATTGAAAAAATGAATTCCGATAAATTTCATTGGACGTGTTGTTGTATTTGCAATCTCGGTAATTGGCAGTGTGCTTGTATTTGATGCAAAAAAGACATCTTTGTCTGCTACAGAATCTAATTCTGTGTATACTTTTTTCTTTAACTCCATAATTTCTGGAACTACTTCAATGACAAGATGAGCATTCTTTACAGAATCGGCAAGATTGACTATTGGCGTAATTCTGGAATAAATTGAATTTGCTTCTTGCTGTGTTAATTTTTCTTTTGAAACTAATTTATCTAAACTCCATTTTATTTTCTCCATTGCTTTGTCCAAAAATCCCTGTTCGATATCTCTGAGGACTACGTTATATCCAGCAGTAGCAGACACTTGTGCAATCCCATGCCCCATTATTCCAGATCCAAGTACTGTGATGTTTTTTAAATCCATCAAGATTTCAAAATCCTAGTATCCTTTATAATGTATTTCCAAAATTTACTACATTATGGGCTTGTTTAAACGCAGTAAGGACAAAAATAATGAAACCAAATGCAATGTATGTGGTCTGGAATTACATGATCCTGAACGTCTAAAAAGGCATGTGAAAAAAGCACATGGTAACTTGCCTGAAAAGAAACTTGATCCCAATTCTGGCACAGGCGGTACATGGTAATTTTGGAATTTAGTTATGGCCAAAAAATGGGACTTGTTTTTGGGGGTGCCTTTGGTGTTGCATTTATAGTAATGTCAACTCTGATTTTTCCTTTTTGGAATTTAATTCGAGAGGACACCTTTGAGGAGGTTATTATTTTATCCAATGATGATGGGGTTTGTTATGTGGACACTGTTGACACAATACCAAAAATAATTAAAAACTGTAACCTAAAATCTGGTGACAAAGCAACAATAAAGTTTGGCAAAGGACTTGCTTGGGCAACAATTGTTGAACCATAGAAATTAATATTTTGAATGTCCATCAAAATAACATGGATTGCATATTTTGTAAAATAATTTCTGGTGATATTAAGACTAAAGTTCTTAAGGAAACTCTACATTCTATGGCGTTTTTAGATGCATTCCCATTGGCCAAAGGTCATACTCTGGTGATTTCAAAAAAACATCATGTAAAAATTCAAGATATGAGTGTTGACGAAAATTCTGACTTGTTTTCACTCGTTCATCAAATTCTGCAAAAGGTAGACAAACTAACAGGAGCTACACTTGTTGCATCTCATAATGGAAAATACGCAGGACAAGAGATTCCTCATGTACACATACACTTAATTCCTCGTAGCAAAGCTGATTCTGCTGGTCCAATTCATAGTATGTTTAATTCAACCTTAAAGTTTTCTGATTCAGAGATTGAGGAAATTTATAATAAATTAAAATAATTTCAATAAGGAAACAATCTTTCTTTCGTATCTATATTTTCCACAATTATTGCTTTGGTGGGGCATGTTTCTGCTGCATTCATAATTTTGTTCACTCCTGCACCTTTTGGATTAATTACTGATGATTTTGGATTGTATTTTGAATTTTTGTTAATTAGAAAAACATCTGGCGCAATTATCTCACAACTACAACATCCTATGCATCTAGTTTTGTCTACATCAACGAAAAGATTTGGTTGTTTTTCTGGTTCTTTTGCTTTATCAAACTCTCCATGTTTTCCATCTGGTCGTACGCGTGCATTGTATTCTTCCCAAAATCTTTTTTCATACTCTCTCCAAAAAGTAGGATCTCCTTCTTCAAACTCTCGTGTGTACTTACTCCAATCCTCTTCTGGAATAGTTCCCCGAGGTGGAGCCCCCCACTGAGGTTTTTTTGTACCGTAAGTTTCATTATTGGTTTTTTGGTCTGTAAATTCATGCTTTTCAAATTCTGTGTCTTTTGTGAAATTTCTCTTTAAGAAATTATATGCTTCTGTAACTTTTTTAAACTCAATTCCATCCTTTTCATTAGTGTTTTTATCCGGGTGAAATTCAAGTGCTAATTTTCTGTATGCTATTTTGATTTCATCAAATGATGAATCTGATTTTACATTCAAAGTCCTAAGAGCTTGATATGTGTTCACTAGTTTTTGAAACTTGTCATAAGTTAAAAACAATTACATATCATTTATCGTGGTTACTAGTTTGTTTTAGAACAAATGTCCAGAATCTATTGATCTAAATTCAATCATAACTCTATGAGAAGTTTTAAATTCTTAAAATTTTCTCATTTTTCTGTATGGTGTTTTCCTTCTAAATGGTAGATATTTGGACATTCGTTGTAGTATCAATTCCAGTTATGATATTACTTGGCGTTCGTCATGCATTTGATGCAGATCATGTTACTGCTATAGACAATCTTGTCAGATTGCACAATGCCACAAAAAAATCACGATGGGTAGGAGCTGGATTTAGTATGGGCCACATGATCTCTGTGCTTGCAGAAATGCTTTTCATAATTATGATAGTTGGTAGTGTAACTGCAGCAGAAAATATTGCATTTTGGGGAGGAGTAATTGGAATCACATCCCTTGGAGCAATAGGCGCAATCAATATTTATGCAATGAAAAAATGGGGCAAGACTGGTTCTGGAATTTTAGCAGGTAAGGTTCTCAAAAGAACTGGCATGTTAGGACCATTTAGCTCTTCGCTAGTTACTGGTCTAGTGTTTGGTCTAGGATTTGATACAGCAACACAAATTTCAGCAATTACTATCTCTGCAGTAGCATCTGCTACTTTGGGTGTTCAAACTGCACTGATTTTAGCAGGATTCTTTGCAATAGGTATGATTCCACTTGATACTTTGAATAGCGCATTACTTCGTTCTGCATTTTCAAGAATCATTGGGACAAAGGGGTTCAAACGAATGTCATATGGCTTGAGTGTAGTTGCGTTAGCAGTTGCATCAGTAGCAACATATGAAACGATTACCAATACTGAAATTCTACCAGACTGGGCAGGACCTTCTTTAGCCGGTGGAATAATTGCTTCTTCCTTTGCATATTCTTTTTTTACACACTCGTAATCAAATTGTTATTTGTTGTGATGATTACCACTCTTTCTAATTTTACATTTATTGCAGAAATTTCTTTTTGATAGAAAAAAATAGGGAATAGCATCATTAATTCTTCTTATCATGTATCAATCTTCCAAAATTATTTCATCTTCTGGTTTCCATGCAGGTTCTACGATGCACAAAAATCGTAAATCTCCTGATCCTATATTTTCTATGCATTGCTCTGACATGGGGGGAACATAAATTGAATCGTCTTTGCCTAATTGATATGATTGCATATAGATTTTCAAAATAGCTTGTCCTTCTAAAATATAGTAAATTTCTGATGATTTTATCTTGTGATTGCGAGATTTTTTTCCAGTTTCTAGTGTAAATTGTGCTAGACTATAACTTATTCCATTTAATGTATTGTGTGGATGAAAATATTGCTTTATTTCTGTCCCTTCGTTTCCTTGAACAGATTCTATTTCAGAATTTTTTTTAATTAACATCTTAAATTAAACTTAAACTATTTCTGTTACACTGGTTTTAAAATCTGAATCGTACCAAACTGTTTTGTATTCTGAATTTCTGGCTGGATGAATATTTATGGCAATATGTGAAAACATTTTTTTCTTTTCTATTGAACCATGTGTGTGTAGTGTATTTGATGGAATGTAGACGATATCTCCTTCTTTGAGGAGGATTTTTTCTGTTCTTTCGATTTTAAAATTTGTTTTCTTTATTCCAAATTTTCTAAATATTTCTAGACTGCCCATTCCTTTTGTGACAATAAGAATTTGATTACCATTATGTAGGTGTAATTTAGTTTTGGCACCATCTTCGAAATAAACATGATAAATGTCTTGCTCTTTTGATTTAATTTTAGATGATATTTCTTTCATGTGAACTTTGTTGGTAAACCAATTTGGGTTGATTTTTCTATTATCGCCTGATGAGTAGATGTTTATTTTTTTCATTTTGTTCTGTTTACTTCATTTTAATTCTGTCTAAAATATATTACCTATGTCGTGTCTAATTTGCAACATTATTTAGTTGATCATGATAAAAATTAGTTCTAGGTTTTGGTTGTTACTGAATTTTAGAGTTTTACCATCTTTCTGAATTGTTCATTATTGTGTAGTCGTTCAAATATTTTTTCTTCTTTTGCCCAATTTCTAATCGTTTTTGGGTTTAATGCAATTGCCCGTTTTAACAATTCCAATGCTTCTTGGAATTCTCCTAACGCTGATTTGCTTCTTGATTTTGCATAAATGATGTTTGCATTGTCTTTAAACTTTGTAAGTATTTGCTCAAAAATCTCAATTGCTTTTTTATGATTTTCCAACTCTGCTAACTCTATTCCCTTATGAAATAATGCATCCATGTGACTAGGATTAATTTTGCAGACACTTTCAAAACAATTCAAAGCCTCTTCGTGTTTTTTTAATTTTCCCAAAATAATTCCTTTATAGAATTGAGCATTTGGTTTTTTTGGATCTATTGTTATTGCCTTGTCTAAAAATTCTAGAGCCCCCATATGATCTTGTAACCTATCTAGTAACACTCCTTTGTTAAAATATGATGGACCATATTTTGGGTCAACCTTGATGGCTTTGTCATAACATTCCGATGCTCCCTGTATATTACCGATCTCTGCCATTGCAATTCCCATATTGTTAATTGCTGCTGCGTCTTTGGGATTTATTTCCTCTAGTACATAAAAACATGTAATTGCATCACTATATTTTTTGATTTGATTTAATGCAAGTCCTTTATTGTATAATGCCGCGGTGTTTTTAGGATTATTTTTTAAAATTTTGTTAAATAGTACAATTGCCCCTTTTGGTTGATTTTTTTCCATTAATGACATTGCATCATACATCAAATCCTCGTCGTTTTTTGAGCCAAACATTCTGATTTCAAAAATTTTCTGAGGCTAAAATCATTTTGTTGATATCTTCTTTGTTGTGTGCATTAGATATGGCACCTAGTTTTCCTGGTAAAAAAAAGATTCCATCTTGTGCAATCATTTTAAAATGATATTTGTGGAGCAAATCTATATCGCATTTTGAGGCTTGATCCGAATTTACAACCTCTGTAATTCCATTTTTTGCAAAATGTGTCATAAACAGTGAACCTATACCTGTAATGATTACCCTGTCTCCAAATATTTTACTTAATTCACTTCTTGCAAATTTTCCAAGTGAATTTATTTTTGGATAAATTATATTTTTTGATTGTCTCAGCTCACTCAATGTTGCAAATCCTGAAGTCATGGATGCAGGATTTGCAGAAAATGTTCCTCCCCCAATATATGACCTCTCTGATTTTTTCTTACCTGTAGTATCTGCATACTGCATTATTTCGTTTTTTCCACATATGACGCCAATTGGCATTCCTCCGCCCACAATTTTTCCAAGAGTGACAATATCTGGATCAAGCTTCATTGTGGGATATAAACATCCAAATCTAAAACGAAATCCAGTTACAATCTCGTCTAGTATAAACAATGAATCCATTTTTGTGAACAAATTCTTGGATTCCTTTAAGGTATTCTGGTGTAGCTGGAATACATCCACCCCCTCCTAATACTGGTTCAATTATCACACCTGCTAAATCACTTGAAATTTTTTTGAGAATTTCTAAGGATTTTTCCAAATTATTAAATGGAATTGAAATTATTTTCTCCTCATTTACTACTCCACTACTTTCTGATTCTGTAAATGGCCAGTTTACGCTTTTCAGTAAATCAGATGTATATCCATGCCAACCTCCATCTATCTTTGCAATAATTTTCTTTCCAGTTGTTGAACGTGCTAATCTTACTGAATACATTGTAGACTTCTGTTCCTGATGTGACATAACGAATTTTTTCAGCTACTGGAACTGCTTTTTGAAATTATCTCCGACAACTTGATTGTGTTGTTCATTTACTGTTCCATACATCCAACTTTTTTCAATCTGTTTTTTGACAATTTTCTGACTTTTTGTGGGCCATGTCCTAAAATGAAACTCCAATGACCCATCCAATAATCTGTGTATCTATTGTTGTCTACATCGATCAAATATTTCCCTTTTGATGATTTTGTGACAAATGGATATGGTTCAAAAAATCGTATGTTGTGACTTACACCATTGACATGAAATTTTGTTGATCGCAAAAATATCTTTGCAGATTTTTTGGTCTTTTTTTTGTATGTATCTAAAGCATAAGACAACTATCTTTATTTCCAACTGTTTAATATGGTAATTCGAAGGATAATTTAAAAAAAGATCATTTTTTAGGCATGGTTTATATGTATTTGAACTTTGATCCCCTTCTTGCATACGTAACAGCAAGGCGGCGCTTGTGATGAATGTTTGGTAGTATACCATTTTGTGATTCACAGGCCTCCAGTTACGCATACAAAATGTGGATTTGATCAAATGATCTAATCTGAAATGTGAAGAAATTATGTGCAATCCATCAATTTCCAATAAAGTACTACGTCTGTACTTCAATAATCGAAATATGTAGAACAAAACGAATCCGGTTGATCCTGCCGGACCTGACTGCTATCGGATTGATACTAAGCCATGCGAGTCATTGTAGCAATACAAGGCGGACGGCTCAGTAACACGTAGTCAATCTACCCTGTGGACGGGATAACCTCGGGAAACTGAGAATAATACCCGATAGATCATTATGCCTGGAATGGTTTATGGTTCAAACGAGTTTATCTGCCGTAGGATGGGACTGCGTCCTATCAGTTTGTTGGTGAGGTAATGGCCCACCAAGACTATTACAGGTACGGGCTCTGAGAGGAGTAGCCCGGAGATGGGTACTGAGACACGGACCCAGGCCCTATGGGGCGCAGCAGGCGAGAAACCTTTGCAATGTGCGAAAGCACGACGAGGTTAATCCGAGTGATTCCTGCTAAAGGAGTCTTTTGTCAGTCCTAGAAAGCACTGGTGAATAAGGGGTGGGCAAGTCTGGTGTCAGCCGCCGCGGTAATACCAGCACCTCGAGTGGTCAGGACGATTATTGGGCCTAAAGCATCCGTAGCCGGCTCTGTAAGTCCTCGGTTAAATCCATCCGCTTAACGTATGGGCTGCCGGAGATACTGCAGAGCTAGGGAGTGGGAGAGGTAGACGGTACTCGGTGGGTAGGGGTAAAATCCTTTGATCCATTGAAGACCACCAGTGGCGAAGGCGGTCTGCCAGAACACGTTCGACGGTGAGGGATGAAAGCTGGGGGAGCAAACCGGATTAGATACCCGGGTAGTCCCAGCTGTAAACGATGCAAACTCAGTGATGCATTGGCTTGTGGCCAATGCAGTGCCGCAGGGAAGCCGTTAAGTTTGCCGCCTGGGAAGTACGGTACGCAAGTACTGAAACTTAAAGGAATTGGCGGGGGAGCACCACAAGGGGTGAAGCCTGCGGTTCAATTGGAGTCAACGCCAGGAATCTTACCCGGAGAGACAGCAGAATGAAGGTCAAGCTGAAGACTTTACCAGACGAGCTGAGAGGAGGTGCATGGCCGTCGCCAGCTCGTGCCGTGAGGTGTCCTGTTAAGTCAGGTAACGAGCGAGATCCCTGCCTTTAGTTGCTACCAGTTACTCTCAGGAGTAGTGGGGCTAATTAGCGGGACTGCCGCTGCTAAAGCGGAGGAAGGAGGGGGCCACGGCAGGTCAGTATGCCCCGAAACTCCTGGGGCCACACGCGGGCTGCAATGGTAGTGACAATTGGTTCCGAACCTCGAAAGAGGGAGGCAATCCTCAAACCCTACCACAGTTATGATTGAGGGCTGCAACTCGCCCTCATGAATATGGAATCCCTAGTAACCGCGTGTCATAACCGCGCGGTGAATACGTCCCTGCTCCTTGCACACACCGCCCGTCGCTTCATTGAAGTTGGGTTTGTAGCGAGGTGACGTCTAATTGGCGTCATCGAACTTGAGTTAAGCAACAAGGGAGAAGTCGTAACAAGGTGACCGTAGGGGAACCTGCGGTCGGATCACCTCCTTAGACATAAGTGGAATGTGTCGGGTTGCACACTAATCTTCAACAAAATCATCAGATGCAACTGGATCAAGAAATGTGATCGGTGAAGGACGTAGTGGGTACCTCGTTACCGGAGGACTTGCGATGATCGTCGTGCATAGTCGTGTAATATTTGACTGAATATGCTGATGTGACACGACGCCAATAGAGTGGATGGCTTGGCTTGAGAAGAGATGAAGGACGTGGCAAGCTGCGATAAGCTCGGGGTAGGTGCACGCATCCTATGATCCTGAGATGTCCGAATAAGAATCCAATACATTAAGTATACTCCGTTACAATGGTAGATGGAAGATCGAACCGTGGGAAGTGAAGCATCTGAGTACCACGTGGAAAAGAAATCAAATGAGATTTCCCAAGTAGAGGCGATCGAAAAGGAAAGAGCCCAAACTGAATCTCTTGACGGGAGATGTGGTGTTGTGGTATGATAATACGGAATCCTGGAACACAGCTGAAGTGGTCTGAAAAGGTCTGGCAAGAGGGTGATACCCCCGTAAGTGAAGTGGGAGAGGTCTTATTCATACCCGAGTAATTGTCCTTGGTAGTGGGCAATGAATATGGGTGAAAGTAGCATCCGAGGCTAAATATTTCTCAAGACCGATAGTGAACTAGTACCGTGAGGGAAAGCTGAAAAGTACCCCGGAAGGGGGGTGAAAAGTGCCTGAAACCTATTGGTTACAGACGTGCATGGCATGAAAGGTGATTTTTGTCAGACTGGAGGTTCTAGCAATAGAGCTGAAGGTTTGGTGTTCAAGTCATCAGTGTCATGTGTTCCGTCTCGAAACACGGGCCAGGGAGTTAACTGTCATGGCAAGCCTAAACCTTAAAAGATGGAGGCGAAGGGAAACCGAGTTCTCGCAACAATGTGAGGAGAAGCGTGTGAAAGTGCGTTGAGTCATGGCGGCTAAGGCTAGAAACCAGACGATCTATCCCTGAACAAGACGAAGGCGGGCGAAAGCCTGCTGGAGGTCTGAAGACGTTCTAACGTGCAAATCGTTGTCGTGATTTGGGAATAGGGGTCAAAAACCAATCTAGTCTGGTGATTGCTAGTTCCAACCGAAGCGTATCGCAGGGCATGCCTTTGTGGAGATAGTGTTTCCGGTAGAGCACCGATAGGGGGCACGGGAAAGAAATTTCTCACCCAACATTCAAACTCCGAACGGATGTACATCGTAGAAGCAAGGAGACGGGTTTATGTGGCGTAAGGCTCATAACCGAGAGGGGTTTAACCCAGACTGAAGTTAAGGTCCCCAAATTTTTGCTAAGTGTCAAGCCAAAGGGAGTGTTCTACGCCAAGACAGCAGGGAGGTAAGCTCAGAAGCAGCAATCCTTTAAAAAGTGCGTAACAACTTACCTGCCGAGGGGGGATGCCCCAAAAATGGACGGGGCTAAAGCAAAGTACCGATACTTTAGATAATCATCGAGAGACGATTCATGGTAGATTGGCGTAGTGATTGGGTCGAAGCAGGGCCGTGAGGTCCTGTGGACCGATTTCTATTGCAGATCCTGGCGGCAGTAACAGCATAGTAGAGTGAGAATCTCTACCACCGTAAGCGCAAGGGTTTCCTGGCAATGCGTCATCAGCCAGGAGTTAGTCGATCCTAAGATCAACCTCAACAGAGTTGATCGAATGGGAAACTGGTTAATATTCCAGTACCTTGCACAGATGCGTTATGACCTATCATGGTACGCTTTCGGATAAGGGCTTGCAGAACTATCGTTCTGTCTAAGCTGTTCGAGAGTTGGGGAGTGTCGTAATGACGAGAACCAATTCGAGGCAGGAATGGCTTGGCGTTAGCGGAGTTTGCTCGATTCCAAGAGACCATGAAAACTGTGTAGTGAGGTAATGTATAAGATCGTACCGAGAACCGACACAGGTGCGCTGGCTGAGAAGTCTAAGGTGTATCGGGTATACCGTAGGTGAGGGAACTCGGCAAATTAGTCCTGTACCTTAGGTATAAGGGATGCCTGCAATCTTAATGTAGAATTGGGGATCGCAGGTTGCAATAACAAGGGGGTCCCGACTGTTTAATAAAAACACAGGTGACTGCTAGTCCGAAAGGATGTGTATAGTCGCTGAATCCTGGCCAGTGCAGGTACCTAAAACTTGGGTTCAACTGAGCTAAGGGCCTGTTAACGCCGGGAGTAACTCTGACTCTCTTAAGGTAGCCAAATGCCTTGTCGGGTAAGTTCCGACGTGCATGAATGGAACAACGAGAGCCCCACTGTCCCCGCCTACAACCCGGTGAAGCCACATAAGGAGGACGAACAGTCCAGCATCTTCCATCGGGGAGAGAAGACCCCGTGGAGTTTTACTGCAGCTTGTGCTTGTGGTATGGTAAAAATTGCACAGAGTATCTGGTAGCCATGCTTAATGTTCTCCGGGTACGTTGAGAAGCAACAATGTAACACCAGACTCTTTTTGCAGTACCACTTATCCAGAGAAGACTGGAGACACGTGCAGGTGGGCAGTTCGGCTGGGGCGGCACCCCTTTGAAAAGATATCAAAGGGGCCCAAAGTTTAGTTCAAACGGGTCAGAAATCCGTTGAAGAGGGCAAAGCCAAAAACTAGACTGACTGGATTTCCAAACGCACGGAATTCAGAGACGAAAGTCTGGCCTAGCGATCCTTCGATGTGCCCACTATTGGGGGCTCGGAGGTGACAGAAAAATTACCCCAGGGATAACAGGCTCGTCGCGGGCGAGAGCTCCTATCGACCCCGCGGTTTGGTACCTCGATGTCGGCTTTTCCCATCCTGGTCCTGCAGCAGGGGCCAAGGGTGAGGCTGCTCGCCTATTAAAGGGGAACATGAGCTGGGTTTAGACCGTCGTGAGACAGGTCGGTCTCTGCCTGATGGAAGCGTGGATGCTCTGAGGGGAAGTTGCTCCGAGTACGAGAGGAACAGAGCAGCGTGGCCTCTGGTTTACCGGTTGTCTGATAAGGCAGGCCGGGCAGCTAAGCCATTTGGGCTAAGTGCTGAAAGCATCTAAGCACGAATCCCATCCCGAGAAAAGACATCCTTTCGTAAGATGAAGGTCGGCAGCAGAAGACTGCGTTGATAGGAAGGTGGTGTATGATCACAAGGTTCGGCGAGTGGTGAGCCAGCCTTTACTAATAGACCAACACACCGGTTCAGCCACTTACATAGAGACTATGCACGATGAATTCATTTTTAATTCATCAAGTGGAAACAAATACACGACTTGTACGATGATTTTATTTTCAATCACTTAGCGAATGCTATGCATTTTGATTTTTGTGATTTTTTGTTTAATCACTAGCGGATGCTATACGTGACTATGATGTTGAATCTTGTTATTCATCTAAAAAATACTGTTAATGAATTAAAATTATAAAACTAATGTTGACGATGGCTTACTGAATTTTTAAAAATTGATAAATTTTCTGCTTTAATTTTTTCCTATGCAAAACTAAATTTATTAAGATTTGTAATTTTACTTATAATTTTATTTTATCTTATTATCCAAACTGTTATTCTGTGTTTCATACTCAATGTCTTTTTGAAGTTCATTTGGTAGACCTATCCACCATTCCCTTTTAGTATCTGACATTCGTTAAAACAGAGAAATATTTGTTAATAGATCTATTGGTGAAATCTATAAAACAATTAATTAACAAAAAATGACCCTTTAATCTTGTAAGTACCATGTTTTTCTTAATTCATCCCATTTTTAATTATTTTATCTGTAAATGTTTTGAAAATTTTTTGGATTATCTTTGAATTTTTCTATGTTGTTTTCAAAACCGAAATTAAATTAATAATTAAATTCTCTTTATTTTTACAAAAAGTTGTTTTTAACGTTCATAAATTCATCTAATTTAATCCTAAAATACTAGAAATTAATAAGATGTGATCTTTAATCCAATTGAAAATCTCTTTGATAACTATAAACCCATTAGATGTGTTTCTTTGGAGTGTTAGAAAAAACGAAAAAGATGTAGTAAATCTCTATGATTCTCTCTCCCCTATAATGCAACTTGCCACAGGTGGTTCTATGCTTAATTTTGGATATTGGACAGAAAATATAATTGACCCAATTTCAGCCCAAAAAAATTTATGTTCATATTTCGGAAATTTGGCAGAATTAGAAAAAGCAAATATTGCTGTAGATGTTGGAAGTGGATTGTCTGCACCCGCGATTTTTTGGAGAAATAAATTTCCAAAATTAAATTTATTTTGTTTAAATATAAATTATAATCAACTTTGTTTTTCTGGTCCTGAAAAACATATAGAATTTTTGAATTCCACTTCTACTAAATTACCATTTTCTACAAATTCTGTAGATCGTGTATTGGCATTAGAATCAGCTCAGCACTTCAAACCCTTAAAAATTTTTGTTTCTGAATCAAAACGTATCTTGAAATCTGATGGCATCCTCCTTTTAGCATTACCCATTGTTCATTCAAATGTGTCTGCTTTGAAATTAGGAATTTTAAAATTTACATGGTCTTCTGAGCACTATGAATTAGATTATGTAAAAGATTTGGTCACCTCTGAAGGATTTATAATTAATGAAGAAATATTGATTGGAAAAAATGTTTATGAACCATTGGCAGATTACTACCTTCAGAACCGTACGAATTTAAAAAACATAATATTACAAAAATATCCAAATTATGTGGAAAAAATTCTTTACGCTTCTATTCTTAAAATGAAAACCGCTTCTATACACAAATTTATTGATTATGTTATTCTAAAGTGCCAAATGTAAATTAAAAAGATTCACGTCTGTTGTTTTAAAATCAAAATTGTTTGGTTGATTAAAACCCTATTTTAAAGCGCGAATCAAGTTTTTTATCATTCTTTTGAAACCCTTTGACGGTATTTCCTTTTACCTTCTTGTTATTCACAAATTTGAGTACTGTTTCCTGCATTGACTACGTTTTTATTTTTGATGTTTTTCAGCATATTATGTTGACCTCTCAAAGTGATGTATCTCTTAAAATTTATAATGAAAAATGTTCAAAACTGCTCACCGATCCTGAAATTAGATTTGCAGGAATCGTTGATAAGGCTGGAAAACTTATTGCTGGAGGGTTTAAACCTGGATTGATCCCTTATGAAGGTGATGAAACTAGGTTACATTTATTTTTGGAATTTGTTTCAAAGTTTTCCATTCGTAAAGAATATGATGAAAGCCTGGGGCCAATCAACTATCTTGCAGCTAGACGAGATAAAGCTGTTTTGGTTAGCTTTCCATTCCCAATTACCCAAATTCTTCTTTTGATTTCTGCAGAACCATCTGCAAACATTGAAAGTTTAGCTAAGAAGGTAGTTAAAATTTTTACTCACGTTAATTAATTATTTCATAATCGCTAGAAAATTATTTATTACATCATATCTTTTTATCATTATATCTTTCATATCGTCTTCATTTTTATTTTTTATACTGCTAATGTCAGTTTGTTTTGTTTCTGTATATGGATCAGTTCAAAATTTTTCTACTGATAAATCCACATATTCTGATGGTGACACAATAATAATTTCTGGTCAAGTGGATTATAATCCTAACATTCCTTCTATAATACTCCAAATAATTAATCCTGAAGAAACCGGTTTTACTGGAATTGCTGACGTATCACCAACTTCAGATGGCTCATTTTCAACAAAATTTCACGTGGGTGGTCCCACATGGTCTTCTTCTGGTAGCTGATAAAATCAAAGTTTCCTATGGCGGAATTATGGAAAAAACAATCTCCTATAAAAAATCTAGTACAAACGAGTCTGATCCGAACTTTGTGATCCCAAAGAACGACAGACAAGATCCTGAAAATGAATCATCTGAAAATCCAAAACTTAGAATTCCAAACTTTCCTTCTTTGGATCATTCGCCACAATATTATATCAACCGCTACAATAATGAACCAAACTACAAAGCATGGTTTGATTCACAATTTCCAAATTATTCAATAATTGATGTTGTAGGATACAAACCAACTGGCATCCCTGATTTTCCTTCTTTGGATCATTCGCCACAATATTATATCAACCGCTACAATAATGAACCAAACTACAAAGCATGGTTTGATTCACAATTTCCAGGACAAACTATCTATGATATATTAGGATTTTCTCTAGATGTCCCAGACTGGATCAAAAATTATGCTAAACTTTGGATGACTGGTGAAATTTCCAATGCGCAATTTATTCATGGTTTGGAGTTTATGTTGGACCACAAAATCATTGTAATTCAGAATTCTTCCTATTCGGAGGATGATTCTATAACATTTGTTCCGAATTGGGTAAGAAATAATGCTTCTTGGTGGGCAGACGATTTGATCTCTCAGCGAGAATTTATAGATTCTCTAAAATATCTGATTGAAGAAGATATTATAGAAATTCAATAGTTTTGTGCTAAATGATGAATAATTCTGTGCTTAACTTTTGAGTAAGATCAGAAATCATGTAAAATTAAAGCTTAACTATAAAAATTTAATTTTCTACCTCTTTAGAAGTAATAACTAATCTCTCATTGTTTTTTTATTTAATGGAGTTCTCTCTATTTCTTTATTATCTGCATTAATTAGATTCAAATTTCTTTTTGGTTTCCTAAATTGTAACATTAATCAGTTACACAAGAATCTACTTTAAGTTTAAACAAAATTTAGAAAATTTATGGTGAAATTAAATACCAATCAAGACGATGCTACAACAAGAAAGACGATTGACTAAATTGAAAAGAGAAAAGACGGGCATGATAGATGAATGGATAAATCAGAAAAACGAATGGGACCGTCTAAAAAAGAAATTAAAAACCTAGTTCACATCTGAATTCAATTTGACTTCTCACTCAATTTACACCAATCACTGATATTTCTTTTTTATCTCTTTTTTATTTTTTCTAAATCGTTCTTCAACAGTTACAACTATGTTTTTTCTTTGTATGTGCTTTAATCATATGACGAAGCATTCTCTCTGGTTCTGAAAATTCCATACCGCATTCTTTACATTTAGTCTCTACGATGATTTTTTCTTTTGTAAAAAATCGCATAAATTGAATTTTAAATTTGACATTAAAAATGTTTATTAAAAATAATCAAATAGTTTTAATCTAGTTATTTCTGTATTATTCTCATGAAAGCAACATTTGGTGCAGGATGTTTTTGGCATGTCGAAGATATCTTTCGAAAAACAAAAGGTGTGAAATCAACTCAAGTGGGTTATATTGGCGGTAAATTGGCAAATCCAACTTATGAAGAAGTATGTACAGATAAAACTGGTCACGCTGAGGCGGTTCAAGTTGAATATGACCCAGCTGAAATTTCTTTTGATGAATTATTGCAAATATTTTGGAAAAACCATGATCCTACTTCTCTTAACAGACAAGGCCCAGATATTGGAATCCAGTATCGTTCAGCCATCTTTTTTTATAATGACGAACAAAAAGAAATTGCAAAAAGATCAAAGGATGACTTGGAAAAATCAGGAAAATTTCAAAAAAGTATAGTTACTGAAATCGTTCCTGCTCCACAATTTTACAAAGCAGAAGAATACCACCAAAAATATTTTCAAAAACTTGGGCTGTCCTAGAATTATTTCACAATTAACACCGGAATTTTTGATGCGTGAACAACATAGTTTGAAACACTTCCTAAAAATAATTCCTTTATAGTACCTCTGCCACGTGAACCAATAACGATCAGATCATAATTTTCTTTCTTATCATGTGCCAATTTTATTATGTTGTAACCTGGATCTCCACGCATTATTCTCTCTCTGAATTTTATACCTTTTTGAGTAGTTAATGTAGCGGCCTCTTTCATGGTTTTTTTTATTTCTTTATTCAATCCTCTTTCTATCGAGTCTCCTACTTGAAATTCTGAATGTGGAATTATGCCAAGGGAATAAACACCTGTAATGACAGCTCCTGAATTGACTCCGATAGAAATTGCCATTTCAAGTCCACGAATAGAATTTTTTGAACCATCTATCGGAACTAAAATTTTGTCTATTTTTTTATTCATGTTATGTTTTCAAATTAGATCTTAAAAAACTTAGATTATTCTCTAACAGCCTTAAAAATTTTAGAAAGTTATAAAAATCACTGATCGATAACATTAACTAAATTTAACTATCCAAATAATTACAAGCAAAATGGTGCAAGAAAATTTTATCAAAGTTGGGGAAAACACAATCCGATACCTTGAATCTGGAAATTCTAAAAAGACATTAGTTCTTGTTCATGGATTGGGGGCATCAGCTGAACGATGGAACAAGGTGATTCCAATTTTTGCTAAAAACTATCATGTAATTGTTCCAGATTTAATTGGATTTGGTTACAGCGATAAACCCCTTGTTGATTATACTCCTGATTTCTTTTCAGACTTTTTGGCTGATTTTTTTGGGACGTTGAATATAAAATGCCCTAATATCATTGGTTCTTCCTTAGGAGGACAAATAATTGCTGAATATGCATCTACAAATTCACGTAATGTGGAAAAATTAATTCTTGTTTCACCGGCAGGTATGATGACTCAATCGACTCCTGCTTTGGATGCTTACATAATGGCTGCCCTTTATCCTAATGAACAAAGTGCAAAGAATGCATTTGAATTAATGGAAGGTTCTGGTAGGCCCGTAGATGATATAATTGTTCAAGGTTTTATTGAGCGAATGCACTTACCAAATGCAAAATTGGCTTTCATGTCTACAATTTTAGGATTAAAAAACTCTGGTTCTATTGCGCCTAAATTAACCTCTATAAAATCTCCCTCTTTATTGATTTGGGGTTCGGTTGATCCTGTGATTCCAATCCAGCATGCAGAACAATTTGTATCTTCGTTGAAAAATTGTAAATTTTATAGAATGGATGGCTGTGGTCATACTCCCTATGTTCAAAAACCTGAGGCATTTGCTTCTGCTGTCACAAAATTTCTTTCACAAAGATAGATCAATTTATATACATTTTATTCCAAATAATGACATTGAATGGTAATTATAACCAATATGATCCCTCGGAGATGTTTAAGGAGTGGATACAAAAAAGTGGGCGTGCACAAGCCGAATTCATTAAAAATTTTGGTTCACTAATGACTAATCAAAATACACAAACATTCAATCCCTTAGAGACACTAAAAGAAGTATCCGACAGTACACGAAATGTTCAATCTAAAATGATGCAAAACATTTCTTCAATTCAAAATAAAAGTATGGACACTATGTTTCAGATTGGTCAAATGCTTCCTTCGTTTGTGAATTGGGGTGCTTACAAAACAACCGTTAGCAGCAATGGTAGAATTTCAATACCTGAGGCAGAACGTAATGCACTTGGATTAGGAGAAGGCGATTTGGTACAAGTTATAATACTTCCAATAGCAAAAAAGTCAAAAGATAAAGAGGAAAAACAATGAGTAAACACGAACAGTCAATGGAGACAGAAGACACATTTTCAATTTATCATGAAAGCGTAAACAAACTGTTCACTGGTGTTAAACGATCAGTGCCACAATACCATCAATCATTTACTAATGTACAACAGGAATATTTGCAAACATTTGAGAATATTATTGATTCTACAATCAGAATTCAAAAAGAATATGCAGAGAAAGCTGGTATTTCAACATCCATACCAGAAGCAACGCAGAAAATGTTTCACAATACAATTGAAGAGTTTGTAAAGATTAATTCAATCCAAAATCAAATAATGCTTGCTACAATAGATGCAACACAACAAACCATTAGAACATTTAATGACAATGCAAAATTATTTGCTGATTTAAATAGGAATATTTTTAAATCCTTGATCTCGGTTTTGACCACAAAAAATAACTAAGTATTACTTTGTTTTTTATTCTATGATCTTTCTGCAAGCCATTGACCGAGTTCTGGAAGAACCTTTTTTTGTGATAGCGAGCTTGCAATCATCCCTACATGTCCTGTAGGGTACATTCTTAGAGTTTTATCTTGACTTCCTACTGCATAATGAAGGGGCATGCTGCATTCTGGTGATACTAGATGATCACCTACAGCAACTTGTGTGAAAATAGGCATATTGATTTTCTTTAAATCTATATGGTTTCCTCCAACATACATTTTGTTTTGGATTAACAGATTATCTTGATAAATGTCCTTAATCCACTGTTTGAAAAGCTCACCTGGTATAGGGGGGGTATCTCCTAACCACTTTTCTACCCTGAGAAAACTATCTACAAATTTTTTATTGTCAATATTTTTGAAAAAATTTACATATTTTTCGATTCCTTGTTCAAATGGTTTGAGTACAGAAAAACAATAGTACATGAATTCAGGAGGCATATTCCCTATGATTTCAACCATTTTGTCGACGTTCATGTGCTTTGCAAGATTACTAATCACCGTGGTGTCTCGCCACCCGTCGATTACAGGCGCAGTTGCAATATAGTTCTTGACACTTTCTGGGTGTAATGTTGTGTATGCTGTTGCTATTGTTGCACCAGTACAATATCCTTGCAAAGAAATTTTTTCAGACGAAGATTCATTTTTAATAAATTCTACACTGCTATCTAAATAACCATTGACATAATCATCGAAATCTAAATACTTGTCCATGCTGGTTGGACTTCCCCAATCTAGCATGTACACATCAAATCCTTGTAGTAATAGATTTCTGACCCAACTTTTTTCAGGTTGGATGTCTAAAATATGATATCTGTTAATTAGCGCATAGGAAATCAATAATGGAGTTTTATGCTGTTTTTGTGTAAGAGATCTATAATGCAATAATCGAGTTTTATCGATTTCTTGTACAATGTCGTGTGGAGTTACCTCCATAGTAATCTCATCTGGTGCAGAAACTAATTTTGGAGCATCAATGACATTTCTGCCAAATTTCAGAATTTCCTCCAAAAGTTTAGGATCTATCTTTGATTCACTTTTCATTTTTTACTCCTTTTTTTAATTCAATTTCTAATTTTGTAACTCTTTTTTTAAGAGAGTGTAATTCTTTGTATACTTCATCAATTTCTTCTTTACTTGGTAGGTTTGCTGATTGTAAAATTACATTTGAAATGTTATTCCAATGTTTTGTAAGCTCAAGTTCTTTTGAAACAAGTTTGCCGTAATTTTCTCCAAATTTCCCTGAATCAAATAATTCGGTAAAATCATTATCAAAAATATCTATCCATATTCTCTTGAATGCTTCCATTTGTTCCACATCATGTGGAACGTCAGGCATTTTTAGATTGACCTTCTTCTGCGCAGTATCCCAAGTTTCAGCAAGTTGTTTGTAATACTCTGTCAGGAATTGATTAAATCCCATTAAACTTTCATTAATCTCTATTAATTCGGTTGAAATTTTCTTTGCATTTGACGCAAATGCTCGCATTGGACCTACGGAAGCAAGTGCTTGAGGTTTACTTGACATGAGATGAATAATATCTGTCCAGAATAAAGACAGATGCTTATAATAATCCAATGCGTTTTTTGGGGATTGTTGCTCCACGCATTCATGATGGAACAGATCTCAATAAATAGATCGCTTGTTAAATTAGACAAATGACTAATGGGGATGAACTAGAAAAAATATGCCAAGAAATTACCGATCTGGACCCAAAGATGCGGTCTGCTAGAATTATCAATAGTAGAGGACATCTTGTGGCTGGGGGTATGAAAAAAGGTCTGCTTTCATTAGAGTCACAAAAGCAAGATGAAATGATGTTCATGGAACTTGCACTAAGAGTTCGCATGAGACATGAATTTGATAAAGAATTTGGTCCGGTGCACTTTTCTATGTCCTATAGAGACAAGGTAACTGTGATGAGTTTTCCTCTTGCAAACGATGATGTTTTACTAGTCTCTTCTGAAAAGGAAATGGATTTTGGCAAGATACCGTTTAAAATTCTCAAGATTATCACACCTCTCAAAAAATCTATCATGGGGACTTTTTGAATATATTAGTGCGAACGGCTTAATTCTGATTTGTTTGTTAATAATCATGAAATCTAATTCTCAAAATGTAACTTGGAATGATGTTGAAAATCTAATTAATTTATTACATGTTAAAGTATCTGCAATTTCTAAAGATTTTTCAAGCATATCAACAATTAGTCGTGGTGGCCTAATTCCTGCCAGATTACTTGCTGATCATATGGGGATTGACACTATTTTTGTTGATAAAAATAAAATTCCATCCGATTCTCTTTTTGTTGATGATATTTTTGATTCTGGTGATACTTTTAAAAAGATAATTCCAAAAGCAACAAATCCTTCAAATTTTGTATATGCTACATTATTTGCAAGACACGGCAAAAAATATCCAAAACAACTAGTATATGCTAAAAAAACAAAAGGTAATGAGTACATTGTATATCCTTGGGATAAACTAGAACATAAACGACTCAAGGATTTTTCAATGTAATTTTTGAATTAAATCTTGTTTTATTCCATTTTTAACATCATTCCATACACTGAGGGAGATTTCCTTCATGTCTACGTTGATAATCTTTAATTAATTCATCTGTGATGTTTTCAAAAGATGGGGTTTGCATGTATCTTATTCTAGTGGCTCGAGAAACACAAGGATTTGTATTATGCTGAATAGCCGCTTTCATATTTTCAGAACCCCCAATGAATAAAATTTTCATTGATATGTGCATCATATAGACTCCTGCTGTTTGAGGTATTCCTGAAATAGTTTCTGCATTAAAGTCAAACCACTCGGACCACTTATTTTCATTATTTAGCATTTAATCCACTAATTTTGTAGCATTTTTCTCAATCCGGCGCATCTGTTTCGTATTGTTACCTCTGTAACTCCAGATGCAATAGAAATGTCTTTTTGTGATTTTACTTCACCTGAGCTAATACATGCCAAATATAACGCTGCTGCGGCAATTCCCATAGGATCTTTTCCTGCAACCATCCCTATTTTTTTTGCTTGTTCGAGTATTGCAATTGCTTTTCTTTTGCTTTTTTCACTTAATTCAGCTATGCTTGCAATCCTTGATACTCCTTTAACAGGGTCAACTACCGGCATTTTTAATTCCAGTTCTCTAAAAATTAACCTATAGCATCTGGCAACATCTTTTCTTCTAATGTTGATTCCTTTTGCAACATCGTCTAAGGTTCTGGGCGTTTCGGTGTTTCGGCATGATGCATAAAGACATGCAGCAACTAATCCTTGAATAGAACGTCCTCGTACAAGTTTCTTTTCCATAGCCTTTCGATAGATATATGCTGCTTTTTCAACAACAGAATCTGTTAAAGCGAGTTTGTCTTTTAATTTACTCATTTCATTTAATGCCTGTCTTAGATTTCGATCTGCAGATGAATGTGCTTGAGTTCTACTATCCCATGTTCTTAATCGCTCAATAGAACTTTTCATTGACGAGGTAAGTGGTTTCCCTGTAGAATCCTTGTTAACCGCGCCGATCACTGTTGATAATCCCATGTCGTGCATGGTTAATGATGTTCCAGCTCCTACTCGAGTTCTATTTGTGTCATCATTTGCAAAGGAACGCCATTCTGCACCTGTTTCTGCAATTTTATCTGAAACGACAAAACCACATTTCCCACAAAATGTTTCCCCTGTAGTATCATCTGTAACTATTTTTTTGTCTCCACATGAAGGGCACCTTGGACCAGAAACCACTGTGTTTTTTAGCATAACTTTAATGTATTTGCTATTTGGCTTATTATCCATTTTACCAAATTTCTGCAGGTTAATTGTATGTAGGTTAAGCTAAGGTTTCATTCTAATATTATAGAATTAGAATGACATTCAATAACCTAGAAGTTAATTATTTTCTTAATTTCTAATTTTCTAAAATATCCTTATTAATTACAAATATTTAGATCCCGATGAAATCCAGAAATTATAACTATAACATTCGAACTTGTTCCATACGATTGGAAAAAAAGGAAACTGAATACTAAAAATGACAAAATAATATGTACTATTAAAGACACCCCCATCAAGGTTTATTGTTTTGCATATTTCAATTACTTTCACATTGATTTTGTACCTGATTGTGATTGTATGGTACAATTTTCATTACTATTGAAAATAAAGGGTTTTGAGTAAATCTTTAATCTCTTGACAATTAGACCCTTTTAGATTGAGTAATCTGGGTCTGGGTAAGATAATTTACGATCTACGTAAAAAGATCCAAAGCATGCACTTGGAATTAAATGAATTGGTTAATCCGGTTCAAGACATGCCTCAATTAATCACTTCGGCCAATCTCTTACGCTCTAATGAATATCTTACAAAAATAACTCAAAAACAGTTTGAATTATTATCTGTATATGCAAATTACTCTGAATCATTAGAGCAAATACTTGCGACTTTGTTTGATATTCAAAATGATCTCAAAAATATTCTAAAGCAACAATCAGAACTTATGGCTAATACCGAATCTGCTGGTATTTCTTCAAGAGTAAAGCATACAAAGCCATCTGCCAGAAGCAAAAAAACAATAAGAAAATAATCTTACTTACAAAATTTTTGTTATTTAGTAATATGTTTTATGTCTCCTTCTATGACTCGTATGTTTTTTTTATTTTCTGATATTACAAGTGCCCCGTCCTCGTCTATTTTGATTGCTTTTCCCTTAACTTTTCCTTCTTTTGTATTTAATTCTACAATCTGGCCTATCGTCGATGATTTTATGGTCCAATCTTTAATTATTTTTTTTGTATCTTTGGAATTTAAAAAATCACATATTTTTTCTAATTCGTTTAAAAATGTCTGCACTAACAAAACTGGTTTTATTTTTTTATTGTGGTCACTCAAAGATGAAACCCCATAAAAATTTGGCGTATCCTTTAGCATTTTTTCAATCTGTCTTACATCGACATTAAAATTAATTCCAACTCCTAACACTATATTTTCAATTTTGTTAGATTCAATTGATGCATCAACCAATATCCCTGCTATTTTTTTGCCTTTGAATGTGATGTCGTTAGGCCATTTTAGTTCTGATTTTATATTTAATGTTTTTTCTATTGCATTTGATAAGGCTAATGCAGAAGCCATTGGAAATAGTGTTATAACGGAAATGTCGAATTTAGGATGCAAAATTATTGAAAACCAAATGCCTCCTTTAGGAGAAATCCATTTCCTTCCCAATCTTCCTTTTCCGTCTGTTTGTTTTTCTGCAATTAAGATTGTACCATTGTTTGCTGAATTTGTAGCCATTCTCATTGCTTGATCCTGGGTAGAATCGATTGATTCAAAATAATATGCGTGTTTTCCAAATACTTTGGTTTTTAATCCTGATGTGATCTCCCAAGGTAACAATAGATCAGTATTGGATTCCAACCTATAACCTAATTTTTGTTTTGATTCAATTTTATATCCTAATTCTCTGATTTTTTTTATATGCTTCCAAACCGCGACTCTGCTTATCTTCAAAACATCGCTAAGATCTTGGCCTGAAAGATATTCTGTATTGTGTGATTTTAGAAATGACAGTACTTTGGTTACTCCAAGATTGTCATCTGAACTGTAAATCAATCATCTATCTTTTTAAAATCAGGTATAAAATATACACCTTAATTAAAATCCCACATCAAAATCAAATCCACCACCATCAGACCCACCACCATCTGACCCACCACCATCTGACCCACCACCATCTGACCCACCACCATCTCCGGAGCCATCAGCACCTCCAACATCATTTGGAATGCTTTCCGCAGGTACATAATCCGTCATCATCATCCCCATCATGCTAAACATCATTGAAAACATTATCATGTCCATAATTCCAAAAAACATCATCATAGGTAAAATTGACTTATTATCGTCCATGTATTGTTTTAATTTTTGTTTATCCCCACTTTTGTATAACAGTGACATTTGATCCCACTTTCCTTGCAATTCATGGATTCTTTCTTCAACTTCTTTTGATCCTTTCTCAGTAGTTTTAATCTCTACCTTTTTACCAAACCAGCCTTTTTTTTCTTCGACTATTATCAATCCCCTTTTCTCTAGTTTTTCAAGAATTGAATTTAATTCATCTACATCAATCTGAACTGCTCTTTGTATTTTTTCAAATTTTTTAGCACCATTTTTGATTGCACCTAAAACTATAATGTCCTTTGGCTCTTCTTCCACAAAATCATATTTGGGTTATTATTAAAAAACCATGCGATTTTAATTATTTCACACATGTTTATTTTAAACATTTTTTGATTTAACAATTAATCTTTGATTAACTCATTTCAAAAATTATATGTTGCATCATCTTACCTTTTTCATGGATAGAGATTCTCACACTGATGATGAGATTAGAGAAATCCTTTCATTAAAAAAGGTTGCAGTAATTGGCATGTCTAAGAATTCAAACAAGCCAGCACATTATGTGCCAAAATATCTATCCGAGAATGGATACGGCATTATTCCAGTAAACCCCACGACTGATAGAATTTTAGACAAAAAATGTTTTGAATCTATCACTGATGTATCATCAGAGATTGATATTATTGATGTGTTTAGACCATCTGATCAGATTCTTTCTGTAATACAAGAAGCAATAAAGAAAAAACCTAAAGTCATTTGGCTTCAAGAGGGAATTCATAATCCAGAAGCAGAAGAAATCGCAAAAAAAGAGGGAATACAAGTTGTATTCAATAGATGCATGTTGGCAGAACATAGGAGACTTTTATAGGAATGTCTGGCTTTGATTCTTTTTACAACGATTTGCTTTTCTTAATTAATACTCATGAAAAAAACAATACTCCGTTAAAAATTGAAAAGGATTTGGAGGCTAACATTATCAAAGTTTTTGGAGAAAATATTACTGCTCTAGCAAGAGCAAAAAATGGATTAGATGAAGTAACTGAATTAGCTTATGCAACAGCAGAACATCATCCATATTGGAATTTACTTTACAATTGTTCGGAAATAACTCATATAATTTTAGAGAACTGGAAAGGTGAACTTTCAAAAAAAGATATAGACGATATCGAATGGTCCATAAAAGAATTAAAACAAGCACTTGAAAAATTTAATGCTAAAAATTAATGATGTTAAATCCTAGGCAGAGATAAATATTCTCTAATCAGAATTAAATCATGCCAATTAAACTTGGATTAATCGGGAAAACAAATACTGGCAAAACTACTTTCTTCAATGCTGCTACTTTATCTTCTGAGGAAATTTCATCATATCCATTTACAACAAAAAAACCTGTATCTGGAACAGCAAATGCAATAACATTATGTGTTCATCAAGAATTCAAAATACAAGATAATCCAAATAATTCAAAATGTGTAGAAGGTTGGAGATACATTCCAGTTGAATTAATTGATTTACCTGGACTTATCAAAGATGCATGGAAAGGCAAAGGTTTGGGAAATCAATTTCTTTCTATAGCCGCACAGTCTGATGCATTATTACACGTGGTTGACGCTTCTGGCGGGATAGATTCTACTGGAAAAATTAGTCAGGTCGGTACTGGTGATCCAATCTCTGATTTTGCGGACATTGAAGAGGAATTAATTATGTGGTATCTTAAAATTTTAGAAGGTAATCGTGATAAGGTCTCTAAATTAATTCGAACTGGTTCTGATATTGTGGATACTATTACTGAATTGTATAGAGGAATAGGTGTGAACAAATTTCATGTAAAGGATTCCTTGGTTGCAATAGGATTAGACCACAAGGATTTTGATGATTATGGTATATCTGATAGTAAAAAATTTGCTGCCCATCTTAGGAAAATCTCAAAACCTACATTGATTGTTGCAAACAAGATAGATGTTGAAGGTGCAGATAAAAATTTTGACAGGTTGAGAGAACGTTACAATGATTCTATTATTATTCCGGTAAGTGGTGACAGTGAATTTAGTTTAAGAAGGGCAGAACAAAAGGGACTAATCAAATATTCTCCAGGTTCAGAGCAATTTGAAATAATTAAATCAAAAGATCTAAATGAAAAGCAAATACGTGCGTTGGATTTCATTAAACAAGGAATAATGGGAGAATATATGCGCACAGGTGTACAATTTGCAATAAATGTTGCAGTCTTTAAACTGCTAAAAATGAACGCTATTTATCCTGTGGCTGATGAAAAAAATCTTGCAGATAAAAAGGGACATGTCCTGCCTGATTTGATCTTGCTTAAGGCTGGTGCGACAATTAGTGATCTTGCAAAGGAAATTCACAGTGATCTTACCAAAGGTCTACTATATGGAAAAGATGTTCGATATAATTTGAGACTTCCTGTAGATTATCAATTAAGGGATCGAGATGTTGTTTCATTAGTAAGTGCTTCAAAAAAATAAGATAAACAGATTTCTTATTCTTAGGATTTTACTACAAATTATTTTACAAATTTAGAAATAATGTTATTCTCACCATCTACGTAATCCTCACAGGTTTCACACATCCAGAATGTTCTATTTTCATCTTTTTTCCATTTTGGCAATCTCCTACTATTACATTTTTCACAAAACAATGACATGCTAATTTTTGTCTGTTCTTCTATTTGTACTGGCGTATTAGTGGATTCTTTTGAATTTATTTTACAAAATAACTAGTTGGTATTTTAACATATAAAAGGAAAATTTTTTGTATGTGACAAACACAACCAATTTAGATTTAAAAATAAATACTCTCTCTGTATTTTTCTAATTCTATTTTTACTTTTACAGTTTTATTTCCAAATCTCTTTTCAAAATCACTTGTGGCAAGGGTTTAGACGCTAATTATGCCTAAATTCGATAATTCACTTCCTATTCCATATCCTAGAAGAGCTATTCCGGTACCTAGTCCAGCCATTTCTAAACCTCCGATTATTTTATTCGTATTTGCCATCTTTGATTTAATTACTCCCACTGTAAAGGAAGTAGAAACACTAATCCCAATTGCGACCAAAAGTGCGCTTATTCCAGTGAAAAAAAAGAACGGCAAAATAGGTAACATTCCGCCGATCAAAAATGAAACAAACATTCGTAATGCACTTTTTAGAGGACTGCCTGCAATTTCCAAATTCAGGTTTAGTTCCTCTGTAAGCATAGTATCAAGCCAAACTTTTTTGTCTGCAGTAATTTTGTTTACAATTATAGCAAGTTCTTCTCCTGAAAATCCCTTTTTCTTGTAAATTTCTTCTATTTCTTTTCTTTCGTCTTCTGGTTTATTCTCTATTTCCCATTTCTCACGGGCAATTTCTGAAGTTAGTAATTGTCTCTGCGTTTTTACTGCAAGGTAATTTTGAACTGCCATTGCTTTTGCTCCTGTAAACATACCGACTAATGCTGCAAGAATTATTATGTTAGATGAAACATCTGCTCCTCCAACCCCTGCTGCAATACCCAATGATGTGTTAATTCCGTCTCCAAAACCAAAAACAAAATCTCGCATTCCACTTGATTCCTTAAGGTGTGGTTCAAGATGTCTTGGTTCAGATACTTCTTTCAACAGATTTTTCTAATTACATTTGCCTTAATTGAGTTTTTCTTGTCCCGATGTTCCTTTTTGTTGATTGTTATTGAATTTGTACGTTAATCTTATCAGATTCCTTCAAGTGAAATGCATGTGTTTTAAGCAATCGGGTTAATCTGTTCAACTGTTAGGAAAAATGAATCTGAGGAAAAGAATGAATATTGAATTTAGGAAAATATGTGGTAAATCATGTTAACAAATACTACTGAATATCTTATATGCTCCATCATCAAAAATTCAAAGTTTCTGACAAAATAATAATAGGTTTGGTTTTTTCCGATAATCTATTAATTTTGTTCAAATCATTTAGAGTTATCCCCAAATGTATGCTCAAACTAGAATATTAATTGAATATTCAACTATGTTTCTATCATCAAGAATGATGGTTAATATCAAAAAATAGATCTCAAAAGTCATTAGTAAATCATACCATGCGAATATAAATAAATGACAAAATCATTAAACTAGGGATGGTTTGGAAGAAAGTTGCCGAAAAAGATGCCATTGCATCAGGAAAAGGAAAGGCCTTTAAAATCGATGGAAAACAAATTGCAATTTTTAACCAATCTGGTTACCATGCAATGGATGATCTCTGTGTTCATCAGGATGGTTCAATTGCACCAGGCAAATTAGCAGGTGACATAGTAGAATGCCCACTTCATTTTTGGCATTACAACATTAAAACAGGTCAGCTCATGGACTATCTGAAAGACGTAAAATTAAAAACATATCCAGTACAAGCAAAAGATGATGGAATTTACGTGGATATCTAACAATAAAAATTCATTAATTTAAAAACCAATTATGAATTAGAAATTCATGTATGGTGTTATTTCTTAAAACAATTTAAAATGACGATGATCTTGATCATGTTTTTTGGAAAAAATTTAATATGATACAACTTTTATTCATACAATTTCTGAAAATAATCAATTGAATCAAGAAATTCTGATTGAAATCAAACAGCAAAATTATGCCTCAATTACTAATCAAATTGAAAAGTTTCTTTTAGATCAAATTGAAAAAAATAAATCAGCAGGATTAATTTTGGGCCTGAGTGGAGGTATTGATTCTGCAGTTTTAGCCTATCTATGTAAACGAAATCTCAAGGAAAAGACAATGGCGATCATTATGCCCGATACCGAAATTACACCAAGAAGTGAAACTGATGATGCCTTGAAAATAGTTGAAATGATTGGTTTGCAATACAAACTAATTGATATCAAACCCATTGTGGGGGAGTATCTAAAATATCTAGAACCAAGCGAACTCGCAAAAGGTAATCTCCGCGCAAGAATCAGAACTAATATTTTGTATTATTATGCAAATACAAAAAACCTTCTCGTTTTAGGATCTAGTGATAAAAGTGAATATCTATTGGGCTATTTTACAAAATACGGTGATGGTGCATCCGATTTGACTCCGATCATTTCATTATACAAACTTCAAGTAAGAGAATTCGCAAAATTTTTAGGAGTACCTAAAAGTGTGATTGAAAAAAAGAGTAGTCCGCATCTATGGAAAGGTCATGAAGCTGAAAAAGAATTAGGCTCAACATATGAGGTGATTGACTCTATCTTGTATTGTTTTTTTGAAAAGAAACTCACAATAGCAGAGACTACAAGTTTATTGAATATTGAAAATTCAACTGTTGAAAAAATTCATCAATTGCATATTAACAGTGAACATAAAAGATCATCTCAGCAAAAACCATTTAGCGATTAAATATGAAACTATATGACACACTAACTAATTTAGAAAAAGAACTCGATATTTTAGATGAGGTTGGAATTTATTTATGTGGTGTTACTGTCTACGATGATTCTCATATTGGACACGCAAGAACTATTATTGTTTTTGATGTTTTAAGAAGATACTTAGAAAGTAAAAAAATTAAGGTTAATTTCATTCAAAATTTTACAGATGTAGATGATAAAATCATAAATCGCGCAAATTTAGAAAATACAACTGCAAATCAAATCAGTACTAAATATATCCAACATTATTTCACTGATTTTGATCGACTAAATGTAAAACATGCAACAAACTATCCAAAGGCAACCGAACACATTGAAGATATTCAAAAGTTTATCCACAATCTAATCGAAAATAAAATGGCATACGTGTCTAAGAATGGAGTCTATTTTTCGGTTTCAAAATTTCCGCAATATGGGAAACTATCAAAAAAGAAGATTGAAGACCTTGAAATAGGCGCAAGAATTGAGGTCGATGAAGCAAAAAATGATCCACTGGATTTTGCACTTTGGAAATTTTCAGATATTGAGCCTTTATGGGATAGTCCATGGGGAAAAGGAAGACCTGGTTGGCATATTGAATGCTCTGCAATGAGTTTAAGGTATTTGGGAGAAAATTTTGAGATTCATGGGGGTGGAAGGGATTTAATTTTTCCTCATCATGAAAATGAAATTGCTCAATCCGAATCTTTCACTTCAAAGCCACTTGCAAAAATTTGGATGCATGTTGGTATGGTTACAATTAATGGAGAAAAAATGTCAAAGTCGTTAGGGAACGTCAAATCTATAAAACATTTATTGGATAATTGGGGTGCAAATATACTGAGATTGTTCTGTTTATCTGGACACTATTCAAAACCTATAGACTATTCTGAAGAATTACTAAAAGAAAATCTTACAAAATGGCGTCAAGCTGAGATTTGTTATTATGAACTAATTCATGCTGATAGTGAAACACATGATAACAAAATTGAATCGATGATTAGGCAAATAGGTGCTGAGTTTGATGCTGCATTAGAATCTGATTTTAATACTCATCTGGCACTTTTGACCCTTTTTAAATTAATAAAGGAAGTGAATTATTTAGCAGCTGAAGAGAAATTAGGCTCAAATGATGTAAAACAGATCATGCCTGAATTTCAGAGGATGCTTGAAATTTTACAACTAAGAATTCCAAAAATAACTTTAGATAAAAAAAATGAAATAGATAATATGATCATCAGAAGGAGTCAATTAAGAATGGATAAGAAATTTCAAGAAGCAGATAAAATTCGAGACATGCTTGATGAAATGAATATTGAGTTAATTGATCATAAAGAAAAAACAATTTGGATAATGAAAGAAAAAATTAAAGGCGAGCATTAGTGTTCCACCTGATCTTTTAATTAAAATCTATTTCTTTAAATGAAAAAAATCACGCCGTTGGCGATATCTTAATTATCTGAAATACAATCTATATTTAGTGAAAAATTACACGATTTTAATTGTAATTGGAGTGGGTGTAATTACGTTAATGGGAATTGTGTTTGGTTTTAATATTTTGAAAATGAGTGTATCTACACAGGATCATGATATTTTTGTCGATCCTATTATTGACAAACAAAGTTTGTTTGTCACTGGGAGAGTAACACTCCAAAATACGGGTTCAAAGCCTCTTACTAATATTCACATAAACTTTGGAGATGGGGATACATTGGATATCGGAAAAATAAAACCAGGTGAGAAAGTTTTGGTTTCTCCACCTTCTGATAATTCTATGCAGTTTGTGATGATAACTGCAGATGATGATATTTTTGTAAGTAAGGCATATCGTGAACTCCCAAAAATGGTTGGCATGATGGGTTCGTAATTACTTTTAAAATAATTCTCTAATTTCACTTTTAAGGACGTTGCCATCACATTTCTCATTCGAGAGATAATCTGCTGATTGGAACGTCTATAGGCAAAAAATGAGGAATTTACGATAAATATCTATTTACAAGATTTTTTACCGTTTTTTCTTCATTTTGTCTAATTTTTGCCTTTGATATTTTTGTATTCGTAGAATTTCTACTTGACACTTATATAGAAAAAATATTATTGAATATTCATGAATAATGACGATAAGGGTATAGTCACCGGTGAATCATTGGATGAGTATAGGGTTAATTCGTTACTTAGGAACATAACCAAACAATTAGCTTCAAGTTAGTTGTACACGCACAACTTATCTTCATAACTGATTATTCCTAATTCAAAAATATTCTAATTCTGTAATGATTTACTTGGCCTAAAAGAATTTGATGTCTACATGATATTTAGAATAAAATTTCACAAAGAATATCATTGGGTTATTTCGTTGATATGTTGTTGCAAAAACTAATTTTCCTTATAGCATTATTTTTCTTTGCATTTTCTATTGGTCCAATTTATGGGGATAATCTGGGATTTGATAAAAGAGTTTACACTTGGACTGATAAAATTTTCATTACTATTGCTGCCCCTGATTATAATTTTGATAAGTATCTAATTGATGAAATTGGTAATGATTCAACAAATCCAATCAAAATTTCAACACGTGGTCATTCCCTTGATCATTACAAGCTAGTTGAAACAGGACCTAGCACTGGAATTTTTACCGGTGAAGTAATTTTGACTGGATTCTGTCATGATGCAGACGGAGACCGTAGTACAGGCATTAAACTAAGTTCAAAATGTAATGTTGGTGATGATACAAATCCTAGAACAGAACCCTTACTAAATGGAGGGCCAACAGATGGATATATTGAATCAGATAACGATGATGGAGTAACAATATCCTTTGAATATTCTGAGAACTATACTGTCCTAGGATCTGCCCCAATACGTTGGAATAATGGGGGTGTCCAATGGCTTGAGGCAAACTATCCTGCAAATGGAATAGGTGTTGTTAGGATAAATGATCCTGACATGAATCTGAATCCAGAGGCAGTTGACAACTTTAATGTTGATGTTTGGTCAAATTCAGATTCAGGTGGAATTGATCTCACCGTAACAGAAACTGGTGAAATGACGGGCGTTTTTGAGGGAACGGTGTTTTTCACTACTAATGGTGATTCATCTGGTTCTAGACTCAGGGTTGCAGAGGGTGACATTGTTACTGCAAGTTATGATGACAATACATTACCTCCGCCATATACTCCTGCTGATGATCTTTCGATCACAGGGACTACAAAAATTGGCAATTTGCCACTTGATTCTGAGATCGTCTCTATTGAAAATACTCGAATTACGGATACGTACGAAAAAACACTGAATAAAATTTCTAAAAACCAATCCGTTCAGATTGTATCTGATCTGCAAAACAACAATCAAAAAAATCAAATTTTTTCCTACATTGTGCAAATCAAGGATTCAGATGGCATTGTGCAGCATCTTGCATGGATTTCAGGTTCCCTTGCACCTGGACAAAAATTTAGCTCTGGCCTTTCTTGGATTCCTCAAAATAGCGGGAATTATGAAGTAACTGCATTTGTTTGGGAAAGTATGGGAAATCCAATCTCACTATCTTCTCCAATGATTCTCTCAATTAACGTTGATTGAATCTAAAAAATTGATTGAATTTGTATAGTTTGAAAATCTTTACTCAAATTCAATGTTTTTTAAAATTACTTATCTACTATATTTTCATAAAATAATTCAAATTTCATTTTAAACTAGGCTTAAAATAAAGTCAAAATCTACTCTGAGATGAATGAAATCAATTAATTTCGTAGTTCTAGGCAAACAAGATATTGCAGCGGAATTTGGGAAGAAAGGAACTTCTACTGATCTTTCACTCTATGATAGGAAAGAATCTGACGTCATAAAAACTTGGATTACTCCAAGTGGGTTTCCTGACAAAATACAACCGCTTTTGCAGGCAATCAATCTTGCTGAATTTGTTATATTTCATGTTGATAAACTAGATAAATTTACTGGCGAACAAATTATTGCACTTGATATATTGAAAAAAGAGAAAGGACTTTTATCGCACACCTTTGATGTTGATGAATCAAAATTAAATTCAATGATAAAAGGAACAGTAGTTGAAAACTACATCAAAGTAGACCGAGACAAGCTAAAGGAAGAAATTGACAAGATCACTCCAATTTCAAATAATGATCCGCCCCAAATGGTAGTCGATCATTGTTTTGATGTTAAGGGAGTTGGAACTGTAATTTTAGGCAAAGTCACAAGTGGAAAAATTAAGCAGTATGACAATCTCAAACTATACCCTGCTGGGATTGATGTTATGATAAAATCAATTCAGATGCACGATGATCCTGTCGAAGAATCCGTATATCCTGCACGAGTTGGATTAGCTGTAAAGGGAGTAAAACCCGATGAAGTTGGAAGAGGTGATATTATGACACAAACGGGTACTGTTATTGTGAAAACTGAAATTGATCTTGATTTTACAAAAAATCCATTTTACAAAAATGAAATTTCTCAAAATCAAATGTGCCTTGTAAATGTGGGTCTTCAAATCAAAGCCGCCAAATTTTCTTCTGTGGATCCTCTGAAATTAACTTTTGACAAACCCATTGTTTACAGTCCTGGTGATATCGCAGTAATCCTAAAACCTGAATCAACTACTATTCGAATACTTGGTAGTGGTTTAATCAAATAGATATTTGTCTAGTGTCAGTATCTTATGAAATAATTTTTACAATTATTTAGAAAAGTATTTCATTCATTTTAGCATTCAGGATATAATGATTTTAGATAGAACTATAGATTGAATGATTTTGCCTTGAGGTGTGGTGTGATGTTTATTTTTTATCATTTCAAACATTTGTGCATTACTGAATTATTTCTTCTTGAATAATTTTTTTAAAAACTGTGATTATTCTAGTTACAATCTTCTCTACGCTGGCAATTGATTCTGCTGACACCAAAACTACGTATTGATTAAATGGAATAGTTATCATTAGGGCATTATTTCTGTTTGCAGCAATATAGTTTACACAACCTAGGGTGTCATCAAAATCCCGTCTCATCGAGATTTCAAGCACCATTTGCATGTACAGCATTTTCGTTTTTTTATTATCTACAAGTGGAGTAATTCCAGCCTTAAATCCTCCTGCTACAAGATTTCCTAGATTGTTGATGACTCCTACGAACCTAATTTTATCATCTTCTCTCAAAACTTCGTTGCATTTTGTATCTAATTTCTCAATTTTTTCAAATTGTAAAATAGTCATTAACTAAACCTCAATTCCCTGTAGACAACATTTGGCAATCTGTATTTTTTAGTATTAATTTGAATTTGAAATTCCGTTGTATCGATATTCACAAAATAAAATTATGTTAAGCCTATTAGAAATTTTGTATGTAAATTTTGATACAGCGCTGCAATGATGATCTTTGTATTTTGTAATTCATTTTATTCATTGTTACTTTGAAAAGAATAGACATTATCAGATATTCTCAAAATCATAACGATTGTATCATAACAAATTGTCACAATTGAAATTGTTCATTCTTTTTTTGTTTAATTGGATATTTTATCTGTCTCATTTTAATGTGACACATTTTAATTGAATTGTTTTTAATCTGTGTATTGTGTAGTAATGCTTAAGAATAAAATTTCCAAAATTTTATTATTAAATGTCACAATATCCAAAATTTTATCTAGCGAACATGTCAAGACAACGTAAGACAAACAATGTAATAAAGAATTCTAAAAATTCGTTCTTTTTTACTTTCTCTAAAATAGTTTTGGCAACATTACTTTTTACTGCTGCTACTCTGGTTTTATATCCAATACCTGCTTCAGCAGAGGCTACTTCATACAATTATGTTTTTGAGTTGTGCTCTTTTAATAAACAAATTAAATCCCCAAAAATTCAGGTTGCATCTGATAGTGAAAAAGTAACTGTCAAACTAGCACATACATTAAAACCAAATACATGTCAAACAGCAAATGCGACCATAAAGGCCACAGATCAAAATTCGATAAAGGCAACTTTACTAAATAAAGGAACTTCAGGTAAAATAAACACCCTTGAAATAAATCCTGTATCTTCTACAACTACATCTGCAACTCCAACCACTACTATTGCCGTTACAACTGCCCCTGTAACAACTACTAATGTATCCAATGTAAAGGTAGCAGGATGGCGTTCATCTGAATACGGCAATGACAATCCTTACGGCCATGATCAATCAGATCCATCTTATTGGATAAGCGTAGCCCAAAAAATGTCTGCCAAATTCCCAGGTTCAGCTCCTGGAGGAGTATTGGTAGTTGGTGAAATAGACGGTTCTCCAGGAAAAGCAACCTCGACATTTATGCCATTTCCAAAACCATCTGGAACATATCCTAACGTAACCTTTGGAACAACTGATGCTATAGAACCACTTTTAACTGCATATGATAAGGCAGGACTCAAAGTATACTTGCAAGTCGAATCAGCCGATGCAGATATGAACATGCTTATGGATTTGGTAATGAACCGCTACAAGCAACACCCATCAGTAATTGGCTTTGGTATAGATGTTGAATGGTATCATGAGGCTCAATATCCTGGGTGGGGTAGAAAGACTAACTGATACCGAGGTAAATTCCTGGGCTACAAAAGTGCAGACATATAATCCAAGTTATGGTCTCATGCTAAAACATTGGGATACAAGATATCTCTCAAATGCAAGACCTTCTAATGTCATGTTTGTGACTGATACTCAACAGCTTGGTTCTCTCTCATCTGCAACAAGCGAATATGTTGCATGGGTTGATCATTATTCACCCGCTCAGGTTGGTTTTCAAATAGGATATCTTGATGATTTGGCATGGTGGGGTTCATTGGCAGATCCTGCATCATCAATAATTAATCCAATCATAATTGCACGACCCAATGTCAATATTGGTGGAGTATACTGGGTTGACTTTAGTGCACTCAAGATATTTCCAACTAGTGTAGATTCAACAACACAAAATATTACCATTAGTGACATTACACGAACAGAAGGAAATTCTGGCACCAAGAGCTTTTCATTTACAATAACCCGAAGTACCAATACTGCATCTGCATCAGTACAATATTCAACAGCTTCCAACACTGCAACTTCACCTTCTGACTATACTGCAATTCCACTTACTACTCTGAATCTTCCAGCAGGAGGCTCCTTGACTAAAACAGTTAGAGTACCTGTAGTTGGCGACACTGCTGTAGAACCAAATGAGACATTCACTGTCAACTTGTCAAACTGTGTTGGATGCACTATTACTGATAACCAAGGAGTAGGTACAATTACTAATGATGATTCATCAACAGCATCAAGCATTACCATTAATGATGTTACACTAACAGAAGGAAATTCTAGTACCAAAAACTTTGCATTTACAATAAAAAGATCTTCTAATATTAATTCTGTATCTGTAAATTATTATACTGTAGACAATACTGCCACCGTTCCAGTTGATTATACTGCAAAATCTACAACAGTTACTCTCCCAGCAGGAGGCTCACTTACCCAGACAGTTACAGTACCTGTAGTTGGCGACACTGCTGTAGAACCAAATGAGACATTCACTGTCAACTTGTCAAACTGTGTTGGATGCACTATTACTGATAACCAAGGAGTAGGTACAATTACTAATGATGATTCATCAACAGCATCAAGCATTACCATTAATGATGTTACACTAACAGAAGGAAATTCTGGCACCAAGAGCTTTCATTTACAATAACCCGAAGTACCAATACTGCATCTGCATCAGTACAATATTCAACATCTTCCAACACTGCAACTTCACCTTCTGACTATACTGCAATTCCACTTACTACTCTGAATCTTCCAGCAGGAGGCTCACTTACCCAGACAGTTACAGTACCTGTAGTTGGCGACACTGCTGTAGAACCAAATGAGACATTCACTGTCAACTTGTCAAACTGTGTTGGATGCACTATTACTGATAACCAAGGAGTAGGTACAATTACTAATGATGATTCATCAGGTGGGCATGTAAAGGTAGCAGGATGGCGTTCATCTGAATACGGCAATGACAATCCTTACGGCCATGATCAATCAGATCCATCTTATTGGATAAGCGTAGCCCAAAAAATGTCTGCCAAATTCCCAGGTTCAGCTCCTGGAGGAGTATTGGTTGTAGGTGAAATAGACGGAGCACCTGGTACAACAACAAAAACATTTCTGCCATTTCCAAAACCATCTGGAACATATCCTAACGTAACCTTTGGAACCACTGATGCTATAGAGCCACTTTTAACTGCATATGATAAGGCAGGACTCAAAGTATACTTGCAAGTCGAATCAGCCGATGCAGATATGAACATGCTTATGGATTTGGTAATGAACCGCTACAAGCAACACCCATCAGTAATTGGTTTTGGTGTAGATGTTGAATGGTATCATCAAAAACAATATCCTGACGGTAGACCATTGACTGACAATGAAGTTACCACATGGGCAATGAAAGTATCTACTTACAATCCAACTTATTTCCTAATGGTAAAGCATTGGGATGCATCGTATCTCTCAAATGCAAGACCTGCCAATGTGTTGTTCTTGACAGATAGTGAACAGATAGGTTCCTTGTCAGAGCTGCAATCAGTGAATATACTGATTGGGTTGATCATTTTGGCACCTCTCAAGTAGGCTTCCAAATAGGATATCCTTCTGATATGTCATGGTGGAGTAAATTATCAGATCCTGCATCATCAATGATTAATCCTGTAATAAGTGCACGACCAAATGCAAACATTGGTGCTGTCTACTGGGTTGACTTTAGTGTACTCAAGGCATTTCCTCCTTAGTCATTTAAATGATAACACAAACAGCAAAATCATGAAAACCCACGACGTAAATAAAATTAGCCGTATTAACCAAGTTTCTTAAAACAATCGAAAATAATAAAATAGCTAATCTTAAATCGAGATTAGTAAATGATTACCCATTGTTGATATAGGTCAACTCATAAACCGTTTTTTAAAATTCTACATTGAGAAATTTATCTTTGCTATTCTTCAATTACGTATGTTCTATGAATAACATACTGCTACTCATATTTCTAAAATCTAATTCATTTTATGATGACAAGAGAAAATAAAATTGGGCTTGGAGACGATTCTGCGATTGAAGAAATGATGAATTTTCGGCTACGACAAACAGCTAGGCGAATAGAATTAGAACGACAAAAGGAAATCAAACAAAAAAAATCTGAATTGGATCCCTATTTTGATTCAATAAAAAATTGGCGTCCTATTTAGACTCTGGATTCACACTACTCCAAAAATAATATTTTGCAATATTCTTTTATGGAAATAACCATCCATCCAATAAATTTATTCTGAGCCGAAATATATGTAGTTTGTAATTGGTAATGTGTTTTTAGAGAAGAAATTTGGCATTTACGATTCTAAATAATTATCGACTCATTTAATTAAATGAAAATTTATCCAATTTTATGCGTGGATTGATGATGGGAAGGTTTCAACCTTTTCATTTGGGACATTTGGATTTAGCAAAACAGATTCTATCTGAATGTGATGAATTAATCATTGCTATAACTAGCTCACAATTCAATTATTTGGAAAAGGATCCCTTTACTGCAGGGGAAAGAATTGAAATGATACATAATTCACTTAAAGACTCTGACATTGACATGTCTAGATGTTTTGTTTTGGCAATAGAGAATCAATTTAATATTGCAACATGGGCCTCTTATCTTAAAGCAACATTGCCACACTTTGATAGGGTATTTAGTGGAAATGATTATGTTGCAATGTTGCTAGCAGATTCTGGAATAAAGGTAGTATCTCCAAAATTCTTAAATCGCTCTTTATACAATGCTACAAAAATTCGTGCAATGATGATTTCTGGAGAAAATTGGGAGAACTTGGTACCAAAATCAGTAGTCGAATTTCTAAATAGAATTAATTCTACAAATCGTTTAAAGGTTATATCAAAGTCTGACACAAAACCTACCGAATATTGATGGAACCATTACGTGCCTGCCCCATTTGTCCAAATTGCGGTTCAAAGAGATTTCAACGATTACCGGGAAATACGGTTACGGTAAAATGTCGTAATTGCAACAAAATAATTACAATTTAATATTTTATAATTATTGTTTTATTTTGAAATATGATAATTACTATTTTGTTCTAAAACTATCTTATGAATAATTAGGCGTAATATCAATATCAACAATCATAAGGACTTGAAACCTTGGAAAATTATGGGAATAATGAATACTTTGCGAAAGTACTGTGTTATGAAAAGTGTCAGAGACAAAACTAAAGACAACGCAAAGGAAAAGAACTGATTCTTTTTTAGATGGGATCAATTGTCTTTAATCCACCACTGAATTTCAGTAGTTGAATTAAATTTAAAATTTTTTTACTTTGTCATTAAATTTTTTTACTTCCTTATGCGTTGATTCTCTACCACACTGCATGTACTAGTTCTTGAAGATTTCGTCTAGGTTTGGGGAATTTATCTTGCTTTGGATATCCTATACATAATATTGACGATGGAATCAAGTCCGTATCAATTATCTTCATCACTTTTTGCTCATCAAACATACCAATCCATATGGAACTTAACCCTAAAGCTTGAGTGCAAGCTGAGAATATGATGCAGCCAATGTGGCATCTTGTATGGCAAATTTTTTTAGTATATCTTCAGGAAAATTTAGTTTGACTCTAGATGGATTTTTGCAGTAAATCAAAACAACTGGCGCATTCACATAAGGTTGATTATTACATGCTTCTACTAACTGCTGTTTTTTTTCTGGACTTTTTACATAAAATATCTCAAAACCTTGAAAATTTCCTGCCGTAGGTGCTGTATCTGCGGCAGTGATGATTTTATCAATTTTTGTGGTTTCTACTATTTTATCTGTAAATTTTCTTGTTGAACGCCGTTTTGCCATCACTGTGAATAAATCTGTATTGATGAATTCAGTTGGAGATGATTTTAGTATTTGATTGAGCAGTTGATTTCTAACATTCGTAGATACACTATTGGGTTCTTTTGGTTCATATCCTGATGGATAAATTTTTTCAGATTCGTCTTTTGAATCCATGTTTCAAATAGAAAAAATATCTTATTAAGCAATTCTCAATATGTCTGGATTTAGTTTTGATTCTAATTATCTAAATTGATTGATTCTAAATTTTTTGATTTGATTTTGATAATTTTTGAGTTAATCCCACCCCAAAACCAAACTGTCAAAGAAAATACATGTCAACACCAAAATAATGTTGACATTACATAATGTAGTCACGCTACATAACCAATTATTGGTAAACAAAATTCATGAATATTGGAATTGAACTCCTTGGGGACCTGGCATTCTTGCTAATAGCATGTGCTGGAGTGGGAGCTTTGGCATATATCCTCAAGCAACCATTAATTCTTGGGTTTCTTGCAGCGGGTATTTTGATTGGTCCGTTTGGACCTTTTGCACTTATCAAAAACATTGACATGCTGAATAATTTCTCTGATATTGCAATTGTCTTGTTACTGTTTGGTGTAGGGTTATCATTCCCTCTATCAAAATTACGAGGAGTTGGAAAAGCGGGACTCATAATTGCGTCAATCGAGGTTATAGTGATGCTTGGTATCGGATTTGCGTTGGGTACCTTGTTTGGATGGAGTTTTTATGATTCAATGTTTTTAGCAGCAGCATTATCAATAGACTCAACTGCAGTAATCATCAAAGTACTTGAAGACAGAGGCAGTATTGAAACTACATCTGGAGTACTATTGACAGGAGTGCTGGTCATTGAGGATATCATTGCAATTGTAATGATTAGTACGATGCATTCTGCTGTGCTTACTGGTTCGGTAGAATTTGAATTATTGATGTGGACAATTGCAAAAATTGGCATATTTTTTGCAGGTACACTTACACTTGGAATTTTGGTCGTACCTAAAATCTTTGGAATTATTTCCAAACTAGAACGATTTGAAATTACCATTACATTTGCATTAGGACTTGCCTTTGGATTGTCATTTTTGACGTATAATCTTGGGTTTTCAGCAGCTACAGGTGCATTTTTGGCAGGTGTGATAATTGCAGGCTCCAAATTCTCTGATGATATCTCCACTTTAATAACACCTATTAGAGAAATTTTTGTTGCGATATTTTTTGTAACAATTGGTGCACTGATGAATCTATCCGAAATTGGAACATTTTGGATTCCTATTGTGGTGATTACAATTGTTGCAATACTTGGAAAAATAATTGGAGTTTATACTGGAGTGAAACTGTTTGGCACTAGCAAGCAATATGCACTCGGAATTGGGTTAAGTATGGCGTCACTTGGGGAATTTTCCTTTATAGTGCTAAAAACTGGAAAAGATCTTGGGGTGGTGAGTGATATGCTATTTCCAATAGTTGGAATGGTTGTAGTCTTGACCACGTTTATTGGTGTAATGATGGCAAAAAGAGGCATAAAAACAGTGGAAGCGTATGAATAATCTAAATTTTTAAAATTATTTTGATTTACCCTGTAACAAATACTAAAAGATTTGATAAAAAAAATTACTCATACAACATTGGCTGTATTTAGTTTTGAGGTTCCACTCCTACGATAAATTGAAAGTAGTGGAACAACTTTCCCTTGTTTGTAGTCCCAAAGATATCTGATCATCTTTTTGGCCTCATTTATTCCACTGATAATCTTTGTTGGCTGGTTTGATGTTCTAGTACTCTATAATTTTATCTAATTTTGGGATTCAAATTCAAATGAGGATAATTGGAATTTTTCTCATTATGCTGATTTTTAGCCCAAAAATCCCGAAATTTTGACGTCTATTTAGGTACAAAAATATATTTATATGCGTTTCTAGTGAAACTATTTTTATGTCTGATGCTGAATTGGGCAAAAAACATCACAAAAGTAGAAGAGAAATCTGTTTTTTAAACAAGATATACTAAAAGAATACGAGTTCATAGTGATTTAATTATTTTGAGTTAAATTTTAGAAAACGTTATGATCATATTTTTCATATTTGCTACTAGATTTTAGGTATCAACGAGTTTATTCACAGTGAATAAAAATAGTATTCCCCCACTTTAGCCACAAAAACATGTAGGTTGTCGTAAATCTTTTAGAATTGTATGAGTCAATCAGCTTGTTGAAAATAGATGATAATTTGCTATCGCAATTGAAATTTTATCTTCTTATCCGTTTTGGGTTTTGTAATATTACCCACCAAATAAAATAAAGACCGAATCCCATAGTCAAAACAATACCAACATATCCTAGCCAAGTTGGATGACTGCCTACATTGAAGTATGCTAATGTAGTCAAGATAATTCCACTACTTACACCTAACAAACTTACAGCGCCATTAAACGCCTTTCTCAAATTCATTTGAGAGTAATCTATGATTACTAGTATTTAGAACCCACAATTTGTATCAAGAAAATATTACACAATTGGTTTTTACATTTTCCACATTTGTAAATTACTGGCCTTGTGGTTTTTGGATGGTTCTAGTTTAGGGTGAAAAGAGTTTAGAATTTCATAATGCCCTATTCCATCATAATGGAAAATACACACGTTATCATGCTGTATGAATCAGCTAAAATTCTTTAGAAAAATGCTGTTGTCCTAAAATTCTATTGGTTCTAGACTATTTTCAGTAGAAGAAAAGAAATTATTCTAGAATTGTAGGTAACAAGGTTACCAAACCCTTAAGAATTAAAAATGGTTTTATTGGTTATTGACTCAATCCTGCAAGGGTCTTTGTGAACAACAGCAAGTTTTTTCAAGGCCAAATAACTCACGTTACAAATCAGGTCAAAAGAGGTGCAGTTTGTGCGAGTGCTTCTTTTTTACTGATGATGTAAATTGTCCTTGTTGTAAGACACGACTCAGGACAAAATCACGAAACAAAAAATATGAAAATGCAAATTTAACCGTAAATGTTGGCTAAAATGACATTATTCTAATTTTACGATTCAAGAACTAAAAGTATGTTTTGATCCTTCCAAGTCACATTGTTTACATCATAATTCTCCATTATGTTGTTCTTAAATATCTCAAGCGATTGCTCAAATTCTTTTTTTGAATATAACTTGAACGTGGAATAATGATGACCTCTTGCTTGTTCCTCTAATCTTGCAAGAGTAGAAACTCACTCGTATTCAAAGAATTTGATTGTTTTTAAATTCAAATTTGGAGTCTCTTCAATCATGTGTTCCAACTCGTCTAACTGATACAGTCTGGTTTCTTTTGTATGGAAATTGGGAAAGTGCATTCCCCACACATTTCTTTCATTCTGACTTTGTAGCCGTGTATAAATGAATAATCTAGATTTGCTTTTTAGTATTCTTGAGGTTTCTTTTAAAAAATTTGGCATATCAAAATGATGAACTGGATTAAAACTAACTGCAAAATCTAGCGAATCAGTTTCAAGTGGTATCTTATGAGCATCATCGTGAAGAATTTTAAAATGATTTATGTTGTGCTCTAGAAAGAAATTTTTTAATTGTGTCAGCATGTTTGACTTCTATCCACACAATATAGTAAAAACTTTTCATATTCATAAGAACAGTTGTGTGGTTTTGAACAAACATTGATTCTTACATTCTAAGAACTATTTACGCATGAATTTATTTGTAAAAATAGTATGTAATTTCGATTACACTCAACTGCTTATAGTGTTTTTTCACTCATACTATGTGAAAGTCATATGATTCAAGACTTGATAATGCGTGAAATTTTGCTAAAAGAACATGCCAAAATTCCATTAAATTATCGCCTTTGTTATAACCACGACCATCCGATGACTTATCCTATAGAGTATGAAGAATGTCCTGCCTGTGGCTTTGAAAGAATCACCAGAGTCACATTAGGCATGGATTAATTTTTTTTAATAAAATAATAAATTTTCTAAAAACTTAAGGATTTAGTCATAGAGTTGTTTCTCTCTGATAATTCTAGTAACTTCTTTAACGAGATCTTCATCCTTCTTTACCAATTCCAGTAATGCTCTTCGATATTCTTCATCGCCCCATTTATCTAAAGCAAACATTTGTTTCACTAAATTTACAATATCTGATTTATTTTTCTGGTGTTCATGTTTTGCATTATCCAGATTATCCATATTTGTAATTCAAAAATTATGGACTTAAGTATTATTACAAAAACAGTTTAGAATCTAAAACAATAACCAATATACTTTGATAAGTAGCATTAAGAAATGTAAATCATGGCACGAAAGAAAAAGACATTGAAAGAGCACCAGAATCTAGCGTGTCACTGGCATTGTCCCTGTGAAGATTGTAAAAATGATGAATCAATGCATTAACACAATAATACTAATTTACCATCAAAAAGAGTTTTGAAAAAGAATCAAATTTATTTTTCAGATTCCATCCCTTTAACGTCATCAAAATTTTATCAGTTTACATTCTTGGCCTTTTGCCCTGCATTCAGAGCAATATAACAAAGGAATTCTGTCTTCTTTGATGTTTTTAAAATGCAGGTGAGATTCCATGGCATGACCACATTCAGAATTTTTGCATTTTGCATCTTTGTTATCATATAATATCTTGATTGCTGATTCTTCCATAATTTTATCTATTTTTTCACGGTTAAATTATTATCGAATTGTGGATTTTCTACAAGAATTACTATCTTAAAGATTTAGGAAAAAACAACAACAAATGTTTTCGTTTAATATTTTTGATCCTCAAGTATTGCCTCTACTTCTTTTCTGTGCGGAGGACAGTATAATCCAGTCCTGCAAGCTTTCCAAAATATGTTCATTTAATACCTTGGTATATTCCTGGATGATCTCATCCATTGGTTTGTTGTATTTTTCATTGCAAAATTTTCCAAAGTTGTTAAATGCGGATTCATAGGTTTTCTTTGTGCCTTCTGCCAATCTTTTTCATAAATTCGGCTTTTGTTCTGTCTTTAGCTAGAACACTCAACAACTCTAGAACGTGTTTAATTATTTAATATTGGCTTTTGATAAAATATTACATAGTTAATATTTGCAAGATTTTTTACCAATGTTATGGCAAAAACATGGAAAGACGCTGACATTAGTTTGGCGCCATTAAAAGATCAAACTATTGCAGTAATTGGCTATGGGATTCAGGGTGATGCGCAAGCAAATAACATGAAGGATTCTGGTCTCAAAGTTATAGTTGGTCTTAAAGAAGGTGGAAGTAGTTGGAAAAAAGCCAAATCTGATGGTCACAAAGTAATGTCAATTTCTGATGCTTGCAAAAAGGCAGACATAATTCACGTTTTGTTGCCCGATATGATCCAATCGCAAGTCTACAAAGATGAAATTGGACCAAATATTTCTGAAGGAAAAGCATTATCATTTTCACATGCTGCAGCAATTCATTGGAAATGGATTGTTGCTCCAAATAATGTTGACATTATCATGATTGCACCAAAGGGACCTGGTTCTAAAGTTCGAGAAACCTATTTGGAAAATTTTGGAACACCGTCAATTGTTGCAGTACATCAAGATTTTACTGGAAAAGCTTGGGATCGAACACTTGGAATTGCAAAAGCAATTGGTAGTGCTAGAGCTGGATTAATTCAGACAACGTTCCAAGAAGAAGTAGAAACTGATTGGTTTGGAGAACAAGCAGATCTTTGTGGAGGATCCGCATCTATGGTAATGGCTGCATTTGAGACACTTGTAGAAGCTGGATATCAACCAGAAATTGCATACTTTGAAGTTCTACATGAATTAAAATTAATTGTAGATATGATTCAAAGATATGGAATTCAATGGAATGTGGAGACGAGTTAGTGAGACTGCAAGATATGGCGGTCTAACTCGAGGTCCAATGGTAATGGATAGTAAAACAAAGGACAACATGAAAAAAGTTCTCAAAATGATTCAGGATGGAACTTTTAACAACGAATGGATCAGCGAATATCAGAAACATGGTAAAGATGCATTTGATAAATACATGAAAGAAACAGATGAACATCAAATTGAGAAAATAGGAAAACAGATGAGAAAAATGATGTGGCCTGATTCAACTGAATAATTTTCTTAAATCTTTCTTAATTTAGAAACGCCATTTGTTATGTGATTAATTATATCATTTAGTGGTGTACCTGGACCAAACACCTCATCAATTCCTGATTTTTTTAGTTCTTTTCTATCTTCTTCTGGAATTACTCCTCCACCAACAACTAGTACGTCCTTTATTCCTTTCTTGTTAAGTGCCTTAACAACTCTGGGAAATAACGTACCATGTGCTCCATTTAGCAAACTCATTGCAATAGCATCAACATCTTCATCTTCTGCTATTTGAGCAATTCTATCGGGTGTTGCAAAAAGACCAGAGTATATTACTTCCATTCCGGCGTCCCTAAATGCCCTGCATAACACAAGTGCTCCCCTATCATGACCGTCTAGACCTAATTTTGCAACGAGAATTTTAACTCGTCTGGAATCAGTTTTTTGCTTCATGTTATTTGAACATCTACCATTATTTTAAAGCCTTTATGTGATTTTCGTTCTTAAAAACAACTATGATCATCAATTCTACATGAGAGCCTTTTTTGAGGTAATTATTTACACAGTTTACTGCATATGCAGAAAATTTTGATTTTATAACCTTGATTTTTTAGAATATCTGATAATTAAAATTATGAAAAATAGAAAAATCTAAAATATTTTTGTCCGGACAATGATTTAAAAAATTATTGGATATTGTAATAATTAAAAAAGTATCATTACCTTTGCTAGAGATCTAGTGTAGTAATTTTAGAGAAATCACACTATATTTTTCCAAGATGAGAAAATTATTTTTCACTTGTTTCTATTAAGCAATACTTTAAAACCCCCTAATTTTGATTTGATAATCTAGGTAAAAATGAAACAAATTTACTTTTTTGATGAGGGAGACGGGAAAAACAAGAAACTCTTGGGTGGAAAAGGAGCAGGTCTATGCGAGATGACTCAACTCAAACTACCAGTGCCTCCAGGCTTTACAATTACCACCGAAGTCTGTAAAAATTATTACGAAAATAACAAAAAATTACCAAATTCACTTATGCCAGAAGTAAAAAAAAATATCGCAAAAATTGAAAAAATAACTGGAAAGAATTGGAATTCTAAAGATAATCCACTTTTGGTTTCTGTAAGATCAGGTGCTTCAATATCGATGCCAGGAATGATGGATACGATATTGAATTTGGGACTAAATGATGAAACAGTGGAAGGATTGGCAAAAAAAAGCAACAATGTTAGATTTGCCTGGGATTCATACAGGAGATTTGTCCAATTATTTGGGAAAGTTGTATTTGGTGTAGATGATAAGAAATTTGATGAGGTTTTAGAAAATGCAAAGAAAAACCAAGTCTGTACAGGCAGACAGTGCATTAAATGAAAAATCTCTTAAATCAGTTGTTTTAGAATACAAAAAGATTTGTGAAAAACATACAGGTGTAAAATTCCCCTCCGATCCATTTGAACAATTGGAACTTGCAATCAAATCCGTATTTGGAAGCTGGATGGGAGAAAGAGCGATTGTCTATAGGGAGAAAAATAACATTACCAAAGATATTGCCTACGGAACTGCTGTCAATGTCGTTTCAATGGCATTTGGAAACATGGGAAATGATAGTGCTACTGGTGTAGTTTTTACTAGAAATCCTGGTGATGGAACAAAACATCTCTTTGGAGAATATCTAGTAAATGCACAAGGTGAAGATGTTGTTGCAGGAGTTAGAACTGGTAAACCTGTTGACGAAATGAAAATAGAAATGCCAGAATCTTATAAACAGCTTGTAGAGACATGTGAGAGATTAGAAAAGCACTACAAAGAACCACAAGATATAGAATTTACAATTGAACAAGGAGTATTTTATTTATTGCAAACAAGAAACGCCAAGATGAATGCAGTTGGAATGGTAAAAACTTCAGTAGATATGGTTAATGAGAAATTAATCGATAAAAACAGAGCATTGACAAGACTACAACCAGAACAACTAGAACAACTATTGCATAAAACAATTGATTCAAAATCAATTAAAAATTACACTCATCTGGTAAAGGGTATACCTGCATCTCCTGGAGCAGCAAGTGGAATAGCGGTATTAGATGTAAAGAAGGCAACCATAATGGGAGAAAATGGCGCTAAAGTAATTCTAATACGAGAAGAGACAAAGCCTGAAGATGTTCCAGCATTTTTTGAATCAGTAGGGATTCTTACCAGCAGAGGTGGAAAAACATCACATGCTGCAGTTGTTGCAAGAGGAATGGGTAAGCCCTGTATTGTAGGTTGTTCTGATTTGAGGATTGATTATGCAAACAAGACATGTTTTGTAGATGAAAAAATAGTACATGAAGGTGATGCAATTACAATTGATGGTAGTACTGGTTCAGTTTATCTTGGGGAAATTCCGACAATTGAGCCAAAAATTACTGAAGATTTTAAAATAATTTTAGAATGGGCACAAAAAGTTAAACAGATTGGTGTTAGGGCAAATGCAGATACTCCAGATGGTGCAAGGTTGGCAAGAGAATTTGGAGGACGGGGGATTGGTTTGTGTAGAACTGAGAGGATGTTTAATGGAAGTGATCGAATTGGCTTGTTTGTAGATATGATTATGGCAGAAAATACAGAAGCACGAAAAGCAGTGCTACAAAAACTAGGAGAATTACAAAAAAGTGACTTTATTGAAATCCTAAAGGCAATGGAGGGCTATCCAGTAACAATTAGACTTCTTAGATCCGCCATTACATGAATTTCTTCCAAATCCAGAAGAATTATCTGAAAGAATTCGCAAATTGGAATCACAAAATTCTAAAGATGAATTGGAAAAAGCAAAGATTTTGCTAAAAAGAGCAAAAGAATTAGCTGAAATTAATCCTATGATGGGACATCGAGGTGTACGAGTTGGAATCACCTATCCTGAAATTTATGAAATGCAAATCAGAGCCGTATTTGAAGCTGCAGCTGAATTGGCAAAAAATAAAGTAGACGCACATCCTCAAATCATGGTTCCACAGATAAGCAGTGTGGCTGAATTAAATCACATTAAAAAAATTTATGATAAAATAAAAAAAGAATCTGAACTAAAATATCAGATGAAATTAAAAATTAATTTTGGAACTATGATTGAAGTTGTTAGAGCAGCACTTACTGCAAATGAACTTGCAAATACTGCTGAATTCTTTAGTTTTGGTACAAATGATCTAACCCAGGGAACTTATAGTTTTAGCCGTGAAGATGTAGAAGGAAAATTTCTTGCCGAATATTTGGACAAAGAGATTCTTGAAAGAAATCCATTTCAATCTATTGATGTTAATGGAGTTGGAAACCTCATGAAAATTGGAATTGTGGGGGGACGTAGCATAAAGCCAAATATGGAAATAGGGATTTGTGGAGAACATGGTGGTGATCCTAATTCTATTAAATTCTGTCACCATGAAAAATTAAGCTGATGTTAGCGCATCTCCTCATAGAATCCCAATTGCAATAATATCTGCAGCCCAAGCGGCAATTGAACAATCAAAACAACCAACCAAAAAATTAGCAAAAAAATCCACCAAAAAATTATTAAAAAGACCAACTAGAAAATTAATAAAAAGATCAAATAAAAAATTAGCAAAAAAATCCACCAAAAAATTATCAAAAAGACCAACTAGAAAATTAATAAAAAGATCAAATAAAAAATTAGCAAAAAAATCTACCAAAAAATTATCAAAAAGACCAACTAGAAAATTAATAAAAAGATCAAATAAAAGACGATAGCTAACAGAAAGTATATTTGAACTTGGTTCTATTTGAATTGTGACTTTCTATTATTTTACATTCAAGGATAATTTTTAAAATTACTACAATTATTTTGTGATGATAGGTTTAATGTCTGATTAGCGAAGTTTTGTAAAATTAGGTAGGCATACTTGGATGATTTTGGTAATACATTTTAAAAACAACTAGAACATATCTAGTTGAATTGCTACCTAGGATCGATTCTATAAAACAAATGAGATTAAAAATTGGAATTACTCAAAAAAAACTTGCCTCTATGACAGGTGTTAGTACTTCTATGATTAATCAAATAGAATCCGGTAGAAGTCAACCAAGTTATAGTACCGCCAAAAAGATTTTCGATAATCTGGCAAGTTTAGAAGGAAAATCCTCATTTCATAAGGCAGGTGATTTTTGCAGTAAAGATATTGTAAAGCTAAAACCAAGTAACACCTTACTTGATGCAATAAAAAAGATGCATGAATTATCAATAAGTCAAATCCCAGTTTTTAATGGACAAGAACTTGTTGGTGTAATATCTGAAGATGGAATAGTCAAACATCTTGCGGATGTTGGAGAATCTGAATTAAAGAATGCAAAATTGTTTGATACCATGGAACCTGTGCCACCAATTGTGGATTATGATACACCCGCAAATGTTCTTGTACCATTGATTAGATATTCTAAATGTATACTAGTTTCAAAAAAATCAAAAATAATTGGAATTATCACAGCATCTGATACCCTAAAAATGATGGAATAAGTATGATGTCTATGAATTCATCATCATGATACTACATTTGAAAAATTCAAATCATAATTTGTATTTCTATCTGAATTAGTAATTTTAGTTTACCTAAATTCCTAATGTCATAATCAAAAAATGATGTCGGAAATATATTGTGGAAAAACTTTACTTCTGCATTGCTTTTGAAAACTCGTTAATTATCTTTGACCAGTTTTTATCCTTTATGATTCCACTTGCTACGAGAATTCCTCTAGATCCTAATTCTAATGCTCTTTTGACGTCATTACCAGATACAATTCCTGCACCACAAAGTAGCTTCGTTTTACTCTTTTCATATTTTATTACATCTGCTGCTTTTGTAATTAATTCTGGTCTTTCATTTGATATGGCTTTTCCAGACCCAATTAGTTCTGGTGGTTCTATTGCAATGTAATCTGGATTTATTTTTGCATATTTTTTGACCTCTGCAATATTCTTAACACACACAACTGAAATCATTTTTAATTCACGCAATTTTGAAACAAGGTGAATGATGTCTTTTTCTGCAATTCTGTGTTCACTATGATTAATCAAAGAACCGCTGACTTTGGATTTTTTCAGTAACTCTGGAACCACAAATCCAGTGGTACTCCCAATTTTTTCATTATCCACATGTTGGGCTAAAATTGGAATTGAACTGTTTGCTACTACGCCAATGAGATGTTGTGGTGGTGCAATTGCGATTTTTACCTTCGATTTCTTTGAAATTTCTTCAATAATTTTTACAAATTTAATTATTTTGTCTCCTGAAATTTCTTCATAGTTTTTACAATTAATTATGAACACTATTTGAAAATTTCTACATTATATTTAATCCTTGGTTAGAAATTTCGAAAATTCATCTTTGATGCCTTATCATATCTTCTCTTCATAAAAAATACTGTCATCATGAGAAATATTGCAGAAATATTTGTTCCTATAATGTATGTGTCTTCAACTATAATTCCATAAACCAACCACAATATTGACCCTCCAGAAATAAAGATCATTAAATATCTTGAAACGTCTTTGAGACTTTTTGTTTTGTAGCCCTTTATGATTTGTTCTACCCAGCCTGATAGAATCAAAACTCCTGCAGCAATACCCAATATGTTTAGTAGGGTTTCATCAATTTGGATGGTCATGTCTTTAATTCCAAAAAAATTCGTCTAATCCGGTTTGTTTTGGTTTGCCTAACATTGTTCCAAAATCCAAATCCATCGAGGAAGTGATTTGATCTAGGGTAGCTTCCATAAATTCCATGTATTTCTTTGAATCTATTTCTTCTTTTTTTGCCATCTCTACTGGTTTTACTCCAGGTTTGTTTATGATTTTAACATATGATATCTTATCTCCTTTTTTCACCTCTCTGATTAATTCTAGTTGTTTTGCAGCTTGAATGTGTTGAGGGATAGTTTTGATATATTCCGATGGCGCTTTGCTGATCATCACATTAAATGTCAAATCTTCTAATGGTATTTCTTTTAATTCTACTTTTTTTGCACATGTCGAAATTTTGTCTGCAATTTGTTTTTTTGCCTTTTCAAAATCTTCCAGTGTTTTTACCGTTGATAATACATCTAGTAATTCATAAAATAATTTTCTGATAAATGGAGGCGTATGTGATTTTTTCCCAGTTAATCCTTTTACATCTACAATTCCTGCCTTAGTCACTCCAAGATAATTTTTCTTTCCTATTGCTTAGCACACAATATCTGTAAACCTTGTCAATTTCCAAATCTACTCCGTGATCTTTTTTTGCTTGCTCTATTACTATGTGGATTTGCTCATCTGTTGGTTTTTTAATAAATAATGAATCTGTATCTCCATATATGACTTCAATTCCTGCAGCCTCACATTTCTTTATTGTCTCTAAAATTGTGTATCTTCCAATTGCAGTTGTTGCCTCTGCGGCAGGAAGAAAATATAATGGAAATATTTCTGCACCCATTACTCCGTAGCTAGCATTTAGAATAACTTTGAGTGCTTGACTAACTACCGTGTATTGCTGTCTTTGTTCATCTGTTAGCGTTTCTTTTTTTGAGAGACTTTTGTAGTAATTTACTCTCAAATCCCGTAGTGAACCAATAATTATTGCAGTTAAGCCGTTTTTCTTTGTGCATGCCCAATGATTTGTTTCTGGAATGGTATTTTTTTTGCATTCATCATGAGAACATCTTACTGTTTCATATGAAATGTTTCTTACCTTTATGATGCTAGGATATAGGCTTGCAAAATCCATTACAACTACGTCAAAATGAATTCCTTCCTTTGGATCTACTACTAGTCCTCCTCGATATTTTTTATCTTTGATTACTGCATTTGATAAAACCCCTTCAGATCTTCGCTCCAAGTTCTTCTCTTTTTGGAATCAAAGCATTTCTTTGTCTATGCTCATAGTAAAGCAAACTTCTAATCCATTGTGACACACCCATTCTTGCGATATCATCAATTGGCATTCTTCCAATCCTTGCAATGATTACAAGTAAATCCATCAAGAGATCATTGTTGAAACTTGTAAGTTCGTAAGTTAGAAGTGCATCATTGTAACAATAATTTGCAATTTGGTAAAGACTTAGTCTGATCAAACTCTAATCCATAATCTATCTTTTCTTTGTTTAAAAGAGCCTTTGAAACACTGTTTAATGAAAAATCTGTATACTTTTGACTAAATGCATAAATTTGAAATGAACGATTTGAAAGAGTTCTATACAAATCAAGATGTACCCCGTGTTTTAGCGTGGCAGAATCTTTCATCATATAAAGTGGATTGTTTTCGTTTTTGATTCCAAGTCTTTCTGCTCTGTTATACAAATAGGGCAAATCAAATTCATCTCCGTTATATGTTACAACAAAAGGAAATTCTTCAATTATTTTAAATGCGTCTAAAATCATCTCTTTTTCTTTACTCTGATCATAAAATGTAACCTTGATATTTTGATCAAGATCGTTAGTCCCTTCATCTGTTCCATCTGTTCTTAGAACAAAAATCTGATCAAACCCATCGGTTCCCTTTAATCCGATGGCTGTAACTTTTCTTTCTGCAATTTTTGGATCTGGGATTCTTCCAATTTCTGCCTCTACTTCAATGTCTATACTAATTCGTTTAATTCTCGGAATTGGTTGATTGAGCAAATCTGCCCACTCTGAAATAAATTCTTTGAATTCTTTTGGGTCTACCATATTTTCACTATCTACCTTGTCCCACAACAGACTTTTCAAAGCCAAGTTTAACTTCGCTTGGTATTTCCAAATCATGCGGTTTTATTTTACCATCTATTACTTCATAATATTTTCCTACAATTAGTGCTCTGTCGTAAAGATAATTTTCATAATATTTTATATCAGATTCCCATGTCTCGATAATATTTCTAATGCTCTTGTCTCCAGTTGTACCTCCAATTGCAAGAGGATCTGCCACTGTTATTTTTGACACATTGATTTCTTCATCTTTCATCAAGTCATGTCGTTTCACAGTTTTAATTTCTAAAACATCGTCCCTTTCTTGGAGAAAATCTAATTCATCTGGAGTTAATCTGGAATAACAATATGGTTTATGTCCTGTTTCATCATGCCATAAAATTAATTTCTGTGATTCTGGTTCATAGAATTTTAAGACTGCTGCCCTTGTAATATTGTCATATGTGGCAGATACCAACATCGATGGTGGCATCGAGGTGATCTTTTTTGTTTCTTTCACATCAATTTGCATACCATCACTTAACTAGAATCATCATATTTGCTTACTAATTCTCTTGCCCACCTTGCAATTTTGGTTTTGTCAAGTTGTACAACTTGCACTCCTGCCTCTTTTAATAAATCAAAATCTGTTTCTGGATAAGAATCCAGACATACAAATTTTCTAATTCCTATAGTTATTGCCATCTTTGTGCATTCCAAACATGGAACAAATGTAGTATACAAAACTGCCCCTTGAATTCCTGCCTCTATTCCCAAAATTGCACAATGCATAATTGCATTGGCTTCTGCGTGATTACAAAGACACCTATCCAATGAAGCTCCTGACTCAATCTTGCCCTCCATTCTTAACTGACATCGTTTACATCCACCGTCAAAACAATTTTTGATTCCAGGGGGTGTTCCGTTGTACCCTGTTGCTAGTTGTCTGTTTTTTCGTACAATGACTGCGCCAACCTGTCTAGTCATACAATTTGATCGGAGTTTGGCCAATTCAGCTTGAAGCATAAAGTATTCGTCCCAATCTGGTCTCTCAAAAGAAACGCTCACACAATCGAGTGTCATTTTGTTCCATATATTGATTCATAAAATGTTCATAATCCCAGCAGATCCAAGTATTTTATGAAATAACAAATTTACAGGATTTTTTAATTTTTTATATTATTTTTAATTGGTTATAAAATGGCAAACCGTCTGCTAAACAGCAATTAAATTAATTTCAATTTTATGCCTGTTATCTAAAAACCTTTTCTTAACTACTGTAAAATTATGATTTAGAAATCCTAAATCATGCTTAGGCTCAATTTGTGTAAAATTAAACACAAAATTATCTTATTTGTTTATTATTTTAAACTCATTGAACTATGATCTTGGAATGTAATTTGAAATCACATTAACATGCAACAGAATTGGAATAACCCACAAACAAAAGGATTGTCTGAACATCTGCAAGGATTAAAGAATGACGGTACCATTAAAACCAAGAATTCAACACTCTCTTACTCAATTAACAAAAACAATTTCTACGCTTGATTACAAAGTAAAAACATTAGATGAAAAAGATTCTAAATTATTTAATAGAATTGTTACTGCAAAGAAGAATCATGATTCAACAACTGGTAAGATAATTGCAAACGAATTAGTAGAATTAAGAAAAAATAAAAAGATATTGACCACTTTGAAGTTATCTCTGGAACAAGTTAATCTTAGATTATCCACAGTCCAAGATTTGGGTGATGCAATGGTTACACTAAGACCAGTTCTTGCAACAATGAATGCATTAAAACCAGCCTTGAGTAAAATTATGCCTGAGGTAAGTCATGAATTTGAGTCATTGTTTGGAATTCTAAATGAATCTATTTCTGGTTCATTTGAAGGAAGCTTTGAGATGGATGGTGTTTCAAATGAGGAAACTGAAAATATTCTCAAAGAGGCAGCTGCAGTAGCTGGAAATCGCATTGGTGACAAATTCCCTTCCACTCCATCAGGAATCTCCTCTTCCAATTCTATTGGATTAGGATAACAAAAATTAGACTGGATTTAACCGCTACCTGCATTTTGATTCTATGGGTAATTTTGCCAAACCAAAATTATCCATGTTGTAACTGTTTTTCATACCTTAACATTACAATGGTAATTTCTCTAGGAAATAAAAAACAAGAAAGAAAAACTTTGGTATGATTTCTTCTATTCTCTTATTAATGAGAAGATTATATTAATCTCAACAGGATACAGTACAACTATGTCAAAATTAGTCCCACTTCCTCCAGCACCTATTTTGATGATATGTTTTGGTCATTGCGGTATTGGTCTTGGTGCTGAATCGTATAGACGATTATTACTAGATGTTGGGGCTGATCCATTAAAACCCACACTCAAAAATTCAAAAGATGAATCTAGGGTTCTAAAACGATATGGAAGTACTATTCTTAGACTTCCACCTTCGTATGGTGATGGTGAAATCCCGCTTATTCCACGTGCTTTACTGGTTGATTTAGATCCAAGGGCTGCAAATCTAATTTTACAATCATATCCTGATCTTTTTGCGTTACGAGACCAGCATGTAATTCATGGTGCTGGAGGAGCTGCACGAAACTGGGCAGAAGGAAAAACCAGATTTGCTGAAGAAATGAAAACTAAAATAAATATTAAAAAACAATTATCTGTAATATCTCCTGAACCCGTTAGAGGATTTGTTGTTCCATTTGCTATGGGTGGTGGAACCGGTAGCTCATTTTCAAGTGCATTTATAGAGTATATTAAAACTGAATCCAAAGAACATGCTACAATAGCTACATTTGGTTTATTGCCTGAGTTTGGTTGGGATCCTGTAATTTTTGAGGCAGCCGCAATTAACATTGTGATGAATTTAGAATATCAAATAAAATACAGTGATTGTTCAATTCTGGTTTCTAATAAATCATTGAGACAACTTTCACATCACCACGATAAAAAATTACAAAAAGTTCCTTCAATCATTGATGATCTTCCAAAAGAACATGAGGTAGGTTGGAAAGATTACAAAGGAATGAATTTGATAGCTGCAAATACAATTTCTATGTTCATCTCATCATTTGCAAGAGAAACAGAATGGGACATGTCAAATTATCGCACATGGCTTGCAACAAAGAAACCAAAATTTGCAATACCTTGGATCATGCCTGTTAGTCCCTCAGAAAGTCAATGGGGTAAAGACATGCTTTCGTCAACAAAAAACAATACAATGGAAGACATTCTAAGTAAAATAGGTAAAAAAGAAGATGCTTTACTTTTTGATATTGATGAAAATGATATTCGAAACAATGGAGGTTCAAGGGATTCTTGTTGTGTTTTAGTCAAGGTAAAAGGCGAATTTGATATCAAAGAACGTGAGGCAATTAAAAGAGTTCTTAAAGATAAATTCAACATCGAGGAATCAAGAATGATCTTTGTAAAAATACCTATAATGGAAGGAGAGCAAGCAAGTATTGCAGTACTTGTAAATACAAAGGCCATTGGACCAAAGATACTAGAAATTGCCAAAGAAGCAGAAGAGGCATGGGATGGTTACAAAGATGAATATGGAAAATGGGGCCTTAGCACTGAAGAATTTAAAGAGGGTCTAATGGATGTAGTCCATCAATTTAGTGAAAGATATGGCAAATTTTGAATTTCTTGAATCTCTTGCAATCGAAATCAAAGAAAATCGAACAAAACTGTACGATGTTGAAGATGCCTTGTCTGGCGTGAATGTACAGACTACATGAAATTCCTTTGAAAAGGACCACTGAATCTACATTTGCAAAAATGATTGGAGTTGGATATAATGATAAAATATCTGAACTTGAAAAAGCAAAAGAGCAACTTGAAAGAACTATGGCAGATTTAAGCTTCGATAAGTAAAGACACAGATACTTTCATCTCTGAGGTAAGTTCACCCCAACTGATTATCCCCCTTGAGGAACATCCTACAATAACTGATGGGAAGACTATTTACAAATACAGGGGTGGTGCTAAATTCAAAAATCTCTTTGAAATACTATGTGAGATATTGGGTCGTAGTTCTCCACTAGTTGTAAAAGATGTAATGTTGTCTCCAACTGAAATCACAATTGCTGTAAAAGATGAATTTGAAGCCAAACAAAAATTCATTAACAGTTTTAATGAGGTCCAAAATACCTTGCTAATTAAAAAAAAATAAACTAATTTTTGGCTATTTACGTGTTTGAAACCTGAATTGTTAATTTTCAAAAATTATTATTTTATAACCTCTTCTACAGACAAGATAAAATGTTAATGATGGTCTAAATCAAAGAAATCAACCATTATGTCTTTTTTAAGACTTTTCTTTACAAAGAAATCATATGCCAAATATCATGTCCTCACATGAGATTAATGATGTGTGATAAATATTGAAACACAACAGAAAATGGATGTTTTTCATATTGCCTTCTAGCATAACTGCAGAAGGACTTCATATCGTCATCCCGTTATACGTCCTTTTTCTAGGTGGGTCGGTGGTAGATGTAGGCATTGTGATAGCATTGCATTATGCATTCTCATCGCTTGGATCTGTTTTTTGGGGCAAGATCATTGACAAATATCAGGTAAAGAGGGCAATACTTTTTGTATGTTTTTCAGCAATTACGGTTTGTAGTTTGCTATTATTTTTTACAACCGCTCTGATTTTTGTTTTTTTAATTTCTTCAATTGCTGGATTTTTCATCATTGGAAAAAATCCAGTGACCCAGGTTTTGGTGATGGAATCTGTATCTAATAATCAATGGAGCAGACTATTTACTCAAATTTCTATTCTTGGTAGTGTTGGAAGTCTCGTTGCATTTTTAGTGGGATCAGCATGGGAATCGTTTTTTGACCTTAGACCATACTTTCTTTTTTGTGCCATTACAAGCACAATCGCAACAATTCTTTGTATCAAAGTAGGCAGTAAAAGTATCATAGAAAGACATACTATAGTTCAATCAATTCATGGAATAATCCATATTTTTAATCACAACCGACTGAACTTTCAGATGATTTTTACTAAAATTCCACACATGCATGATTTTAAACCAATCATCTCAATTTTCCAAAGGAAAATGTCTCATGAAATAGGTTTACTGTTTTTGACAAATTTTTTCTTTTACTTTGGGAGTAATGTCTACTTGACTGCATTTATCCCATTTTTAAAAAAATTCGATTTTACTAATTCTGAAGTTTTCTTGGTTTACATGATTCAAACAATTGTATTGCTGACGATCTTCTTTTTTATTCCACGATTTATTTCAATCATTGGCGAGGAGCGTGCGACACAAATATCCTATATGCCACGAGTTTTGGGAATCATTACAACTGCATCCATAATTCCAATAATGATTGGCGGTAATTCACTTTTAGTTGCAATTATTTCATCATGTTTGATGGTAACTGCGTTTTCAATTTTCAGTGTTTCTAATTCGATGACTATTTTTAAATCAATTCCAAAAGGACTTGAAGGAACATATCTTGGTGTTAACAGCTTTATGATGGGTTTGGGAATATCCTCTGGCGCTCTTGCTGCTGGGTTTATTTCACATGCTGTGAGTTATTTGGGAACATTTGTTACGGCGGTATGTGTCATCATCTTTTCGTTCATCACCTTTCGGCTCTACTTAAAAAATAGATTATCTCACAGAATGATTTAAAAAATTATTTTCAATATCTCTTATGAAAATGATTTTTTACAAATCAACACTGAGAGGTAATATTTTAAAAATAATTAAAATTTAGTATCTTGGCATAATGCTAAGTCTTGATCTTGCAGAAATTGCAACTATAGATACTATTGCTACTGCTAAAATCATGATTGTAATTGTTCCAAACTCTGGTACGACTACGCCCTTGTTTATCTCGACTTTAATAGAATTTTTATGCTCTGAGAATATTCCTTGGTTTGCTGTTATTGTATACATCCCATCTTCTTTCCACAATGGCCCTCCAGTTGTCATTTCAAGTGAAAATTCTCCATTTGGTTTAGGGGTCACTTGTGCAATTGAGACCAAGTTTCCGCTAGGTGAATTTACTGTAAATGTAATGTCTGTTTGAGTTGTAGCTGTAGTTCCAACTACTGTTATTTTATTACCTCCAAATTCATTTTGGGCTGAAAGAGAAATTGGGCTTTGTCCTTTTTCAATCGCTGGTTTTGGAGTTCCTGTCGTGCCTGTAGGGAATTTTAATTTATCTACTACTGTGAATTTTATTTGTGCAGTTTTGTCTGTATCTTCATGACTTGCAATCACCTTGTATGTTCCTTCTTTAAAACTTGGAAGTGTTGGTTGGATCAATCGCTTAAACTCACCATTTCCATCAATGTGTAATTCAGGGGCATAAACAATTTCCCCATCTGGTGCAATAACTGTAAGTTTAACTGGTTTGAATGTGGCGACACCTGTAATCTTGCCAAAAACTAACACCGAATCTAAAGATTTTATATTTGTTTGAGCCGAGCTCAACTCTATTGCAGGTTCGGCAAATGCTGATATTGGAATTGATAATGCTACTAATGCTAGTAATGCAATCTTTAGCATATTTTACGTATAAATTATGTGTATATGAATTCTCCTGTGCATAATTACTAATGTATTCTGATCTCTGAAAAAGAATCACCTCTTTAATTTAATTTATCAGTTATAAGAAATCAATTTTTTTTCTTCTAACTGTGAGTGGATTTGGCGAATTGCCTGAAATGCTTGAGTGGATGACTTTGCTCCAGTACAAATCATTTTGCCTGATCCAAAAAGCAACATGGCTGTCTTTGGGTTAATCTGTCGGTGAATTAGCCCTGGGAACTGATCTGGTTCATACATGCTTCTTGGAAGCGCTCTTGCTGCGTCTTCGATTAGAATTTTTCCGCTAAGATTTACGATCGTTACTACATTTTGGATTTTGATATTGGGTTTATTTTTGATTTTAATGTCTTTTGAACGTAATTGTTCTACTAGTTTGTTTATTGCAGCACTTGCATATACTTCGGATTTTGCACCTGTACATACCATGTTTCCTGTCCTGAAAATCAAAGTTGTAGTCCTAGGTACATCCATTTTGAATATGGCCCCTGGGAATTCTTTTGGTTCATATCTTGTTTTGGGAAATCTTGTTTTAATTTGATCTAAATCCAAATTCTGACTAATTGTTGCCGTCGCAACTACATTCTCTATGCACACTAACGGGGTTGAAAATGCCAGTTTTACTCTCCAATCTTATTGAAAGGATGATTGGTGATATCCTGGTGTATGTTGGCATACAGTTCATGTTTGAAGATAAGATCGCATCTATAGCATTTCCATGATTTCATACCTGATTATGCGTGTTTTTGAATATAACGGACGCGCATAAATCGTTCATATCAATGATCAGTGCCCCAGAACCCTTATTATTCTAGATTGAATTCGTGATATTTGAAATTAATAGTTTTAAACATGATCATCTCTTTTTCAAAAATATTTTTGAGATGATATAATTCATTTTTCAGATTCTATTTTTTTTAAAAAAAATCAAAATAAAAGTTCGATCAATTGATCGAACAAATGATAAATCGACTGAATCATCTCAAATCTAAATTATCAGATCTGCTAAATAATAAAATGTAAAGTATTACGTGTTCCAACAATATTTAGATCACATACGCTATTTCAATTATTTTTGATCCACATCAAATTATTTTTGATTTTTTTTTGTTGATCTATCCACTAATTTTTGTATAGTAAGATATAATAAATCAATTAAAACATTTTACAGAGTGTTTCGAAGACTAAAAAATTATTTACCGATTATTATTGCATTCTCATTAATTCTAGTTAATTTCAATTCTGTATTTGCACAAGAAAGTTTTGTTGAAGGAATTTACAATCCCACCAGTGATGCACTAAAAGAATTTGCAGTAAGTGTTGCAGACAGTACTCCGAAGATAATTGCAGCTATAATTTTGTTGATAATTGGATTTGTTGTTGGAAAAATTGTTAGCAGAGTGACTGCCAAAGCAGTAAAAAATATTATTCAAAAAACAGGTCAGAAAAATGAAGATCTTAAAATTGGTGATGATATTAATAATAAATTTGATTCAGTAAAATTAATTTCATCCACTATTCGTTGGTTTGTCTACCTGTTTTTCATAGTTGCTGCAGTCAATGCATTGCAATTTGAACAACTCACAACTGCCCTAACCAATCTCTGGTTTTGGGTACCAAATCTTCTTGCATTTGTCCTAATCGTAGTGATTGGTTCTATCGTTGTAAACTTTGTCGCTAGATGGTTAGAGAGTCAGTTATTGCATCATCGTATAGGTGGTCACAAAATTATCATATCTGTAATAAAAGTTGTAATTTACAGTATTGTCTTTGCAATTGGTTTTACACAACTTGGTGTTGGTGAGACAATAATTCCAATTCTAGTGTCTGCATTTTCATGGAGTATTGCAATTGCAATAGGTGTCTCAATTGCAATAGGGTTGGGTTTTGCCTTAAAAGATATCATTCCCGCATCAATTATGGGTGCTTCAAATCAGCGTTCTGTTCTTAAAGTCGGTCAAAAAGTCAAAATTGGTGATATTGTAGGGACTGTTACCGCAACACATATGCTTCATATAATAATAACAAATGAGAAAAACGAGAGTATTGTTATCCCCACAAAAACTTTGATGAATCAAACTATAACGATTTTTAACTAAATTTTTTAAATAACGATTAAAAAGTATACGTTGGTTAACACTTTACTACACGAAAGCATAAAATCACTAAACTCTAAAATCATTATGATATCTTGGTTTTGGAATACATTGATAGAAAATACATACAAAAAAATTCAATTGAAAAAAGAGATTACCAAGTAAATCTTGCGGATCAGGCAATGCAAGAGAACTGTATTGTTGTATTACCAACTGGTTTGGGAAAAACAGCAATTGCATTACAAGTGATTGCAGAATATCTTTCACATGGTGCTGGTGGCGTTTTGTTTTTAGCCCCAACTCGAGTTTTAGTCAATCAGCACTATGAATTCTTAAAACAAAATCTCACCATAGATGATATTTCATTGATTACAGGAGAGGACACCATTCAACACAGAACCAAACTCTGGAATAGCAGTGTAATATGTGCAACGCCTGAAATAGCAAAAAATGATCTAGATAGACAAATCGTTTCATCAGATCAATTTAGTTTAGTGATATTTGATGAGGTTCATAGAACAGTAGGTGATTATGCTTATTCTGGAATTGCAGAACGATTCACATACTCGACTGCAAGGATTCTTGGAATGACTGCAACATTACCAAGTGAAAAAGACAAAGCAACAGAACTTATCAGTAAATTACGAATTACCAGTGTTGCTGAACGAACAGAAGATAGTCCAGATGTAAAACCATACACCCAAGAAACAAACACGGAGTGGATTTATGTTGAACTTCCTCCTGAAATGAAGCTATCCAAACATTACTAAAATTATCTTTAGATGAGCGATATAACACTCTGAGAAAAAATGGAATAAAATTGGCTGAACAACAATCCCTATCTGCATTGCTTCGAATTAGACAATTTGTACTGACTCAGAACAGACGTTCTGCAAAACCTCTTTTCACTGCAATAAGAATTCATTATGCACTAAATATCTTGGAGGCTCACGGGATCACATCCTTTTTAAAATTTTGCGAACGCGCTCAGTTAAAAAGAGGCGTGGGAATAAAAGATCTTTTTGAGATTGACCCTAATTTTACAAGAGCTATACATCTTGCTAAAGATGCGCAGTCAAAAGGAATTGAACATTCTAAAATTCTAAAATTAAAAGAAATCATAGAATCGGTTCCAGGAAAAGCTCTAATATTTACAAGTTATCGTGATTCAGTCGATGTAATTTTTAACAAATTAACTGAGATGGGAATCTCATCTGGTATTTTAATTGGAAAAGCTGGTGAGTCAGGTCAAAAACAAAAAACACAAATTGATACCGTTCAAAATTTTCGTGATGGACTTTTTCGTGTGCTGGTAGCTACACGTGTTGGGGAAGAAGGATTAGATATCTCTGAAGTCAATCAAGTTATTTTCTATGATAATGTTCCTAGCTCAATTCGTTTTATTCAAAGAAGAGGTCGTACTGGTAGAAAGGATGCTGGAAAATTAGTTGTATTAATTGCAAAAAATACCATAGATGAGACCTATTATTGGATTGGAAAAAGAAAGATGACTTCTGCAAAATCTATGGGTGAAAAGATGACAAAGGCATTACAAAAAAATCAAGAAATTGAGTCAACAAAAACTGGACTAGATGTTTTTCTTTAAATGATATGTTGTACTGATTTCTTCAAAAAGCTTTTGTTTTCTCTGGATTATTTTATTTTTCATTCCTGATTCTAAATAATGGATGTCAATTTCTTGAGATTTAAGCAGGTTTTGTAATCTTATGTCGTATTGACTTTGTAGAAATTTTTTTACTCCATTAGGCTCGATTTGAAATTCTGAATTTATTGATATTCTTCTGGCTAATTGATTAATGGAATCATCTAGTTTGTCTAGTATGATGTTCACGGTTTTATCAAGTGATAATTTCATGTATTTCCTAATTCCTTTAATGACAAAAACATTGTGTTCTTATTTTGACGATTTAAGCATAGAAAGTTGTTCAAAATTACTAAAACTCTAGATTACAACATGTTGTATTGGTCTCAAAAATCCCAGAATCATTAAATTTAAAAGAAATGCAAGATTTGCATAAAAAAGAGAAAAATTTACGCAAACAAATACAACTTGACTACAAAAAAATTTCTGAAAAAATGAATTATGATTTTGATCAGATTAAACAAATAAAATCCAAAAAATTACACTCTTAATTATAATATTTTAGGCAAATCTTTTGATAATGTGGTATCCAAATTCTGATTTAATTGGCTCTGAAATTTCTGCAATTTGTAGTTTAAATGCCGCCTCCTCAAATGGTTTTACCATCATTCCTTTTGTAAAATATCCCAAATTTCCATCTTTTTTTGCACTACCTGAATCAATTGAGAGTTCTTTTGCCAGTTTTCCAAATTTTTCTCCACTTTTGAGGCGTTCATAAATTTTTATTGCTTCACTTTGTTTTTGTACTAAAATATGTGAACATTTTATCTTACTTGGCATTATTTATTCAATTTTTTTACCTTCATATTATTTATTATGTTTTATATTGGCGATTTGATTAAATGTTGATGTTGTAATTGTGGGTATTAACACATTTTGTGCAATTTATATTAATTTTCAGATAAATTTCGGATATGACTGGTTTGATTTTTAAATGCCAAATCCAAGGCTCTCTCTATTTGTTCTAAATTCTTTTTTGTAGTTTTTTGATTCTTTTTAACAATTGTACATTCTTGTATGATTGGTAATTCACAGAAATTTCGATATTGTTGGTATGACACTGTACATGTATTGATTTTTTGATCATCTTTGAATTTATATTGAATTTTAAATGGCATTTTTGTTCACAAATTCCTCATAAACATTATTGTTTTTTATTGTCATATTGCAGTACCTTGAGATCCATTTTTAAGAGATTTCATTACATTGACTAATTTTTCAATTGGGTATGGTTTTGATAAGATTTTAGTGGCATTCAAGTCGGTTAATTTTTGCGTAATTGCTTGTTCGCTATTTCCAGTAAGTATGATAACCTTTGCGTCTGGATTAATTTTTTTAATATTTTCCAATCCATACACTCCATCATAATTTGGCATTGAAACATCCATTAACACAAAATCTGGCTTGTACTCTTTATACAAATTGACTGCCTTTAGTCCATCGCCACCAACTCCTACTACATCAAAGTCTTCTAATAAAAGATATTCTGATAATAATTCTAAAATATCTTCCTCATCGTCAATTATGATTACAGTTCCATTCATTGTGTTTTTATTTATTTAGATTGGTATTATATTCTGTTTGTTCTTTTTGAACAAACAGCATATTATCATAGAATAATATTTCTGCTTCATATCTAGTTGAAATGTAATATGAACAACCTGATCAAATTAAATCTTAATACACTCTAGTTTGTTCAAACGAACATACTTTATTTTATGACTGTCAATGTTTTTCATATATTATGAAAATACTTCACATTGAAGACAGCCCTGAGATAAGCGCAATATTTTCAGATATTCTAACCATTGCAAACCATGATTTTGAAAGTTCATCTGATGGGAAGGTTGGACTTGACCTTGTTTTGAAAAGTAATTATGATTTAATTTTGCTTGATATGTGTCTGCCTAATTATAGTGGACTTGATTTTTTGTTGGATTTAAAAACAAAAAAACCCTCTGAAATTAGAAAAGTGATAATAATTACTTCTCTTAATTTGGATGATTATCAAACTAGATTTCTTACTGATCTTGGTGTGTGCTCTATACAACACAAACCAATCTCAGTTCAAAATCTTTTGACTCAGGTAACACAGGCTCCTGTTTTCTAAATTTTATAAAAACTGAAGTTATGTTGGTCTTTTTTTATAGCCCCCAACTCACTTTGTTTTTTACAATTATCTTAAGAAATGGGGCTTCCTTTTCTTTCCAAGGGTCATTTTTGACCCAGACAAATTTTTTGTTAAACATTTTATAGATTTCTAAAAATTCTTTTCCTTGTTCTAAAATTTCTGCCATTCCTTGAATACATACTGCCTTATGTTTTCCATATGCATACACATCAATCACTAGGCTTACTTTTGGGTTTATTTTTAAATTTTTGAAAGTTCTGGTTTTATAATCAGTTGCAATTAAAAAAATATTATCGTGATAAATATATGACACAGGTTTTACATGTGGAATGTCTGCATGTGACGTTGCAATTCTTGCTTCTTCCAGGGATTCCAAGAATATCTCTTCATTTTTGGTAAACTTGTTCAACTAAAGATCTGCTCTCTAATTTCTGGAATGTACTTGTAGATAATATCTCGTATCTTTATTTGTTCTTCAGCTGTAGGGATATTTTCTTGTGCACTTAACATTGCTCCACTCATACCTAAGACCATTCCCATCACCATCCCATAAACAAATTCTTTTGGATTTTCAACCTTTAGTGTTTCTTGGTTTTGTTTAATATCTTCTAGATATGCTGGAATGGTTGCAACTGCCCCATTAATTGTTTGAGTAATTAACATCTCTATTTGTTCTTCATTCATAATTTAATTCTGAAATTATTGTTAATAAATTTACACCCAAGATTTTTAACAAAGGATATGATGAAACATTACATGTTTTCATATTTTACAACAAATGAGGCAAATCAGGCATTGCCCAACATAATCAAAAAATATGAATTTGCACTGGAGAAAAAAAACATTGTTGCAAAACTGGAACAGGAACTTCAAATGATCATGGCCGTTTCAAATTCTTTGGAAACTTATATCACAATAAAACAAAAACTAAATTCTGCAATGACTAAATTTTTTGAGGCACTGGAAATCTTGGAAAATACTGGGGTTTCAATTAAAAGCATTGAAGAAGGCTTACTTGATTTTCCTTCTAAACGATTTGATGAGGAGGTTTGGCTATGTTGGAAATATGGTGAAACTGAAATCAAATTTTGGCATGAAAAGGATTCAGGTTTTATGGGTAGAAAACCAATCGAAGTAAATGATGAATCTCTAATTTGATATTTTTTAGGGATTTTAATTAAATTTGATTACCTAATTTCTTTTAATGAAAATGATACTTCTTGATCTAATTTTATTAACCATCAAAATGTTGTGTCTTTAATTTTCGTTGGAGCTGAGCAATTTGGATAGACTTTAAAACCGATAAGGTTTTTCTATCCAAAACCATGTACTCATCATCAATTGGATAATTATCTGCCATATAGGTACTCTTTGTTTCAACTGTTTTTGCTTCTACTAGCTTATACCTTAAGAAGAAAATTCCTCCAAGAACCAAAGCCAGTGATAGACCATCTGTAACAGTAATTGCTTCAGAGAGGATCACTCCTGCAAATACTACTCCAAATACTGAAGTAGTTGAATACAATAACACTGTTCTTACAGCACCAACTAGTCTCAATCCCATCAAGAAAAATATTGTTGACATTCCTGTTCCTAATATGGATATTGTGAAGATGCTAGGTAGTTGTGTTAGATTAATGTTAAATGGAATCTGAAAAATAATGATTATTGAAATTGTTATTGCAGCACAAACAAATGATACGATTTGAGTAATTCTTTTTATGTCAAATCTATCTGCAATATACTTGCATAGAGTTATGTCTATTGCATAAAGTAATCCTGAGAAAATAATCAAAGTGTCGCCTATTACAAGATTACTTAATCTAAAATTGTGCTGATAAAGATCATCAGCTATTGGAATAAGCATCATTCCTATTATGATCATTGAAAACGGAATGTATTCCTTTATGTGTAACCGTTCTTTAAATACCACCATAGCAATAACTAACGAAAAAATAATTTCACTATTGCTAAAAATTGAGGCATTGACTACTGTTGATTCTCTTAGTCCATAAAAATATGTGATTAATGCAAATGCTTCTGCAAGCCCAATTGATATCATAAAAATTAAATCTTTTCTTAGAAATTTTACCGACGATTTTGTTTTGTGAGCTAGTGGTGTGAAAAATATTCCGCAGATAAAATATACTAAAAATGCTAATACTATGGGATTAATCTCTATTTGATTAATGTTATTTCCTAGCATTGGTTTAGAAACAACATGGATTAGTGCAGATAAGGCCGCAGCCGTTATTATGAAGTAATACCCAAAATTTGATTTTTTAAACAGCTCTAATGAGATCATTTCCAAATTTGGAAATGATCGCGGTTCTTAATAATATTCTCTTGATTTTTAGCAATTTTTGACTTTAATCGAGCCTGTTAAAATTTACCTTTGAAATCATTATCTTTGGTTTGAGTAGGTGTATTTAGCATTCTGTCCTTTTTGGGAATGACACTTAAATGAGTTTATTATCTATTTTTTATTCGATTCAATAATGAATCACACTCTTGATAATTTGCTTGCTCCATCTTTGCGTAAATCCATCGAAGAGAATCTTGGTAAACCTACCTTAAACAAAATTGAACTACGATTAATGGAGAGACATGGTATAGGAGTTATTCAGGCAATTAAGGATTTTTACAAGCTGGACAGTGTATTAAGAGAATTTTTTGGTGCAGGTGCTGATGGGCTTGAAACAAAAATATTGCATAACATAATAGATTTAAAAAAATCCAAAAAATCTTCTGATAATTGGATAGTTCTTGAGGATCAAAGATTAGCTAAAATATTTTTGGAATCATTCGCTGATGACGATAAAAGGAACATACTTGAAGTATCTATGGATGAACCTCTTACTATATGTGACATATTGATAAATTGTAAAATTCCACAAACATCTGGATACCGCAAAATAAATTACTTGATAGAAAATGGGTTGTTAATGTTTAATGGATTTACTACTTCTCCAGATGGCAAAAAAATCCAAAAATATCAGACAATTTTTAATAATTTAAAAATGGATATTGAGCGAAAAAACATCGTAGTAAGGGTTCAATTAAAGAATCCGTTAATTGATAGTAGTATACTCCAAATTATTCAGCCCTAGAATAATAATTCAGCAAAACAAAGGTTTTCTATTTTGTTCTTCTTAGGATGTAATTTTAACCAAAATAATTTTCAAATTTATTTTGATAATTTATTTTCAAATTAATTAATCAAAGTGTATTTTTATGTTTGACTAGTGCATAAATTACTAATAAATAACCTGCATACCAGAATAGATTTACAGGATGCACTAAACTGTATTCACTAAAAATTTCCAAGTTATAATACCATACATCTCCAATAGTATTAAACAAAATTCCTATTACGAGTAGAAACCATGCTTTTCCAATAACTCCTCCTTTGAAAAGAATTGCACCAATAACTGCTACACTCAAAGTTAGTGCTGAGGCGGTAACAAAAATTGCTCCATACCAATAATCAAAATTGGTAAATATGTCTTCCTCGGCTGTAATTTGAGATAGCACCGTAAAAGTTCCTAAGACAAAAATTGGGAATCCTACAATCCATATTTTTGACTTTATAGCCATTTTAGGTGAGAAAAATCTTATGTTTAGAAAAAGGTGAACCAAAATCAATGGGTATTGTATAAAAAAGAAAATGTCTGCTATTGATGGGTATGGATCTACATCTGGGATGTATAGATCATAAATAAGATAGGTGATTTCGCCTAGAAAAATTCCAAAATATGCAAATGATAAAGCAAAGTGAGCTTTTTGAAATACCTTTGCTCCGACATATCTAAGTGCAATCACCATTGCCATAATTGACGCAGCTCAGTGAGGTTGAAATAGAAAAAATAGCTCCCACAAAATCTGCATCTTCAGATGCAACAAAGAAATTTATTAGAATGTGGAATGCAACTACTACAGCTCCTATCCCAATCAGAATTTTTTTATTAAATGGGCTTTTAAGTTTATCAGCCACTATGTCTGGCTCTGGTTCAGTTTTATTTTGTTTTATTGACATAATTTTTCAAATCCAGTGATCTTAATGGCTGTGCAGTCTCCCATAATAAATTACAAAGACTATGTATGTTATTTACCATTTCTGACGAATTTGTACACAGAGAAAAATCTGACTCTGAATTTGTCGTCATTTGATGAGCAATGGATGAATCCGACATTATCATTTGTTGATCTTTCTGTACTACCATTCTTCCTTTTGATGGAAGTTTGCAAATTTTTGTTTCACTTGCATTAAATCTTTTTACGAATGAAATTAGTTTTGGATCGTCCAATTCTACAATCAATCTGACCTCACCGCCCTTCTTTTCACACATCTTTATTTTTTCAGGTATCTCACTGTGATACATTCTAGATATGTCTTCAATAGTAGTTGCAATGTATACTATGCCTGTTGAATTTTCTATCATTTGGGCAATATCTGCGTAGATATTATTTCTACCTTGGACAACTCTGAAAGTTGGAACACTTGTTCCTGGTTTTGTTGTAAATTCTTTGTTGATTTTTTCAATAATTGCCTCTCCCTTGTTTTTAATTCGATTTACTTCTTCTTGTTTCTTTTTTAATGCCATGTTTAGGACATCTTTTGGATCTGCTGCTATGCATAATTTAGGACTGGAAATTGTAGTTGAGATAATGTTTCTGCTAACCATCTTGTCTACTGTTCTGTACATTCTTGCTCTGTCTATATCAAGATCTTTTGAGAGTGCGCTGGCAGTAATTGGACCTGCTCTTAACAAACTAAGATAAACAGTAACTTCAAAATCATCAAGGTCTAGTATCTCCTCAAGTTCTTTTGCAAGATCAGTTATCTGTTCTTGATATGTCATCATATTGTTACATCTCTTTTGATTTTTTCAGATATTTTTTCTCCCTCTGAACGGGTTTGAATTTCTGGTGCATGATTTGTTTTTTGAGTCATCTTTGTAATTGAATTGAGTCTTGCAAGAACTAAAGTAACAGTATGTAATTCAATATTACATCTATCAATTCGTTAATATTCTTCACATATTGGACAAATATTATTTAAAATGTCTTAAATTAAACTAAATTATGGCAAAGGCAATTACTGTTGCAACCACCATAATTACTACGTGCTTTGTTCCTGCCACAAAAGATCCATCTCCAATTTTTCCTGCAGCCAACCCTCCAAAAACGGCTTCAATGATGGCCATATTGAATAATGCTGATTTCATTGCTTCCACGTTCATATCTGCCAATGCACTAAACATGGTTCCTTTACCGCCTCCTCCTGCAATTAATGTGTCCTGAACTTTAACAATTTCAGTAAAGAAATTAGAAACGAGCAAAACTGAAACAGCAATAAAAACAAAAAACGAAATATAGATGGTGTATGTATATGGGGACAAGGTTGATTTTCTATTTTTTTCAATATTTTGCATTTCTGAAACATGTTTCTGAATCATTTCTAAATTATCTCCTACGTCTCCTCCTATCTTTACTGCAATCTCCAATAATGTTGTCACCCTTCGTGTTACTTTAGTCCCAGTTTTTTTTGCAAAATTCTCTAGAGCATCTTCTATTGGAGTGCCCCAACTAATGTTTGCCCTGAGATTTTTTAACTCTGGAGTCAATGCTCCTAGATTTCTATCTGCCATCTGTTCAATAGCTTTTATCAGATTTGCTCCACTTTGAACCGAACTCAATAAACCTAGCAAAAATACGGGCATATTTTTGTCCACACTGTCTTTTCTTTTTACCTCTGCCAGCTGATACAGAGTAAATGGTATTATTCCAATCATAATTGCAAAGATTACACCAATATCTTTAATCTCTGTGTTTTGTGAATTTTTTGACAATTCGGAGCTAATTATGAATACTGAAATTGATGCAAATAACGCAAATACTGATATCTTTACCAATTTATTTGCAAAGATTGATTTTTTAGGTACGAAATCGAATTTCGAATCTTGTGGTTCTCTATTTACCTTTTGCATTTTACCTCTTTGGCACCATCGTATCAATCATAACTAACATTAGTACTCCACATAATGGAATTACTGCAAAAGTAAGTAGGTTGATTAAAGTTACTAAATCAAAACCTGCAAAGGTTGGAGCCATAATTCCCATTATTGAAAGCATTATTACCGCAAGTAGAGGGAAAACAATTAAAAGAATTGTATAAATTTCTGCTATAGACCCAAGTGATTCTGTAGTTTTTTGAAGAAGCATTTTCTTTTCCTCGAGTTGAACTTTGGCTGTTGCATTGAAATATTCCTTCAAATCTCCTCCTGATTGTGAGGTTATGATTGCACCTTCAAGTAATTCTGAATATGGTCCGTTTGGAGTTCTTTCAATTAGATCCTTGATTGCTGAGACTAAATCCATTCCAAGTATCTCTATGTTTCTTGTAATAAAACGGGCATCCTTTACAATGTCTTCGTTAGTTTCTTCTTTCGCTACCGCCTTTAAAATTTCTTCTAGAGATAATCCACTTGTTGCCAGCGTGGACATGTATCCAATAAAATGAGGAATTTCTTCCATCAATCTTGAAGATCTGCTTTTTACCTTTATCCCTGGAATTTGTTGTAGCATTGTAAACGTTATTCCTAATAGACCCAATCCGAATAACGGTCCAAGTAGATAACCTTCGATAGGAATCATTTTGCCTACCACACCTGAAATGACAAATCCTAATACTAATCCGCAAATTCCTGCAATTAAGCTGAAAGAAAACCATGCTTGATACATAGACTTCGAAAGGAATGGGCATCATTGCTTCTTTTATTGATTTTTCCAAAGGTTTTAGCTTTGGATACAAAAATTTTATACGGTCGTTTAACAACTTGTAACTATAAACATGGACTAGGCCAACTGATTCTTGATTATTTGTCTTTTGTTTGGATGGACTCATTTTACATCTCCAATCTTTTTCGTTCATAGTATCTTTCAGGATCTGCATAATACTCCATAATATTGTTGGATACTTCTTTATGATCATGGATGTTGTTTTTTACCATCCATTCTAATGCATATGCTCTCTTTTTCAATTCATATTTTATTTTTTCATCAGTTTCACCATCTCGTTCCTGAAATTTTTTGAATACTATACTGTTGCCTAAAAATTCATGTTTGTCTGTAATTGGGTTCCACTTGAAAATGGAATGTGTTTTAATTTGTCCTGATTGGTTATCAATGCCCTCTATTTCAGCGATTTCAATAACTCTTCTTACAGATTTGTCCCCAATTCTTACTTTCAGTCTGTAACATGATTAAATCTAAACTGTTTGAGATCAATGCTTTTGGAACCTCCATGGGAGCAGACGTTAATCTAGTCAGGGTTGCTTCTATAGAGTCGGCATGTATTGAAGAGAATCCACCATGTCCTGTTGCCATTGCCTGAAAAAGTGTATAAGTCTTCTTCACCCCTTGTTTCGCCAACAATTATTATGTCTGGTCGTTGTCTTAGTGCAGCTCGAAGTAAATCGAATTGATTAATCTCACCTATTTGTTTATCTGAAAAACTCTGTCTTGAAACTGCAGGTATCCAATTTTCATGGGGTAAATTTAGTTCTTGTGTGTCTTCTATGCTTACTATCTTTTGCCCAGGTCGAATGAAAGATGCTAATGCATTTAGGGCAGTAGTTTTTCCACTTGCAGTACCACCAGTTACAAGCATGGTTGATCGTTTTTCAATTGAATACCACATAAATGCCGCAATTTCTATTGATAATGTTCCATACTTTATCAAATCAATTACAGTAATTGGATCCGCTCTAAATCGTCTAATGGTAAATGTACTTCCACGCTTAGTAATTTCATTTCCTAAAGTCAGATTAATTCGACTCCCACCAGGCAAAGAAGCATCCAAGATTGGATTTGCAACAGAAATATGTTTTCCACAAATGTATGCTGTCTTTCTTGCAAAATTGTTTAATTCTGATTCTTTTTCAAAAATAATGTTGGTTGGCATCGATTCATGTTCTCTGTGCCATACATAAATCGGAATATTTGTTCCATCACAACTAATTTCTTCAATCATGTGATCTCTCATTAGAGGTTCAATTTTACCCATGTATATGAAATCTCGAACAGCAAAATAGTTTATTGTTTCAATATTCCTAGCAGGGATATTTAATCTATATTTTTTTATTGTTAATCTAATTTTCTTTTTTAATCTCTTTTCTGCTTCCTGTTTAGTTTTAATTTGACTCATGGATACGGAAAGTTCTGTCATCAAAAGTTTTTTAATAATTTCAAAAGCTGCTTTTTCTTTTTCTGACAAAACTGGCTCCAATACATAATATCTTAACCCTCCTTTTGCAGATGGATCTTTTACTATTCCCGCATGAATTTCATTATTTTCCCAATCCAGTTTTGCCATGGTCATAAAATTTGGAGTTTTAGTCTCTATTTTTTTGGCTTTTTCTGGAGTTAATGTAATCGTCTGTTCTCCATTATTTAGGATCACATTACTTTTGGAAAGTTCATTTTTTAGTGCTTTATCATTCATTAAATTTTTAATTTTAAAAATTTTATTATTTTTAAAAAATTCATTTTCACGAATATTTTTTGTATTTTTAAATATTTTTAGATTCATCCTAAATTTATTAAGATTACATTAATCTTTTAATGATTGTTCGTTCATTTGAACAACATTTTGTTTTTACTGACGTCTTAATACTGATTCTCAATGGAAGAAATTGTTATTGCATGTTCAGGAGTGATCTTTTAATGTTTGGCAAGAAATTTCTAAATCCTAAACTAAAATCTGAATCTGAACACGATTTAAGTTCCATATTAGATGAGAAACCTAAAGAAGAAACAATTATTCCAGAATCACAACACTCGAAAGAACTTGATTTCGAAATTCTTCAATCTTCAACAGGGAGGACCACGATTCTTATTCAAGAACTACTTCAACTCAACAGTCTAACCCTTGAACCCACTCTGGATTTTTCAAAAGATAAAGTGATATATCCAATTTTATCAAAAATAGGTGAATCTACAGAAAATACTTTATTTTTAGATGATTTAGTTTATGATGGCATTTTAGATAAACAAATGTATGAAAGAATAATTATATGTCCTTTACATCCTGAAACAATTTCATCAAGTATGAGAATTTACTGTCCTAAATGTAATTCAATGAACATCGAGAAACTTCATCTTTTTGAACATAAAAAATGTGGACATATTCTTGAAAACAAAAATTTAGAATTTATGAACAACGATAATTTTATCTGTTCTTTTTGCTCTGTAAAAATCGGAGATCCTGATAAACAAATTAAATCTCTTGCAATGTGGTATCAATGTGAACAATGTAGAGAACGATTTGACGATGCAACAATCAAATTTCACTGTATTAAATACAATCACGATTATGAAATAAATACTGCCAAACTAAAAAGTACATTCAGTTACAGATTAAAAACTCTACATGTTTCAAAAAACTCTGATTCGACACAAATAAAAAATGAATTGATAAAATTACTAAATGGTTATAATTTTATAGCTACCAAAAATGAAAATGTTAAAGGTAAAAGTGGTAACATACATGAAATTCCAATTGTAGCTGAGAGTAAAATCTGATGATGATCTTCTTTTGATTTTCATCAAAAATCAATTTGAACCAGTTAATATCTCTGATATGAATTCGATTGTAATTCCAAAATTGGATATTGATCCAAAAACAACATTATTTGTAAGCCCATCTGGTATTCAGGACAGTGTTAAAAGTTTGGCAAAACATTATGGAATCAATGTCATTTGTGATTCTGATTTTTCAAAAATTCTTTCACAAGTAGAAAAATTTGTTTGCAATTTATATGCAAAAAACAGTGAAAAAAAATGAAATTAGATTTTTGCACCTTGCCTTTAAAAAAAAGAAGAGCAATTAGTCAAATTTTAGGGAGTCTGATTATTCTAGGTCTTGTTTCTTCTCTGGGGTCTGTGATTTTGTTTCATGGAATGAATAAAATAAACGCCTTTTCATATGATTTATCAAATTATGACAAATCAAAAAATGATGCGTTCCGAGAAACACTATTATTTGAAAATGTAAGATTTGATCCAAGTACCAACAGATTACTCATTCATGTGGCAAATATTGGTTCCACAGAATCTACAATCTCAAGTATCACTGCAGTAAAAATTGATACTCAAGAATTAATTCTTGATTGGGATGATGTAAACTCCACCATTCAAATCGATGATTTTGTGTTTTTAAATAAAACCGCAACTCTATCAGTTACTCCACATGTTTGGAATTCGACTGAATATTCAAATTCTGATTACAAAATTTCAATAACTACTTCAAAGGGAAATTTCTTTTCTACAATAGCAAGACCGTTTAATACATAGGATACAATGGAAAAAAATCATACAATCCGTTATTTGCAACGGTTCAAAACTCGTAAACAAAGGGGAGTTGCAGAAATAATAGGATCTTTATTATTGGTTGCAATTACAGTGGCAGGTGCCACAATCCTTACTACGTTTCTTGATGATGCATTTATTACAGGAGGACTAAGCTCAGTTGCAGCAGACAAGGTTGAAACAATTTCTCTTAATTTAATTGGATATGACACTCGAGATTCTTCTAGTTTGATGAAGTTAGTTAATTTAGATAATAAATTTGATTCAAAATTATGTGGTAATTGTACTATTGCAAATCCAAATAAAATCCCTAGAGATGGTGGTTCTGAATTCCTTGTGATACAAGTGGAAAATAAAGGAAGCAATCCAATATTTTTAAGTGATATTTTTCTAAATAATGTTGATCATGTATGGGATCCACTAACATCTGGAAAAATACTTAATGCACAATTTACAGATATCACTGGAAAGTATCCACGTGATGGGAAATTTTCAATTGCTCCTCTTACAAATTCTCCTATTCAAACAATTGACAACCAGATACAAGGCGGTCAAACTGTTAATTTAATTGTCAAACTTGGAATCAATGAAGACATGCTTCTTAACAAAAGTATTAGAGTTCTTTTGAATGTTGGAGCAATTTCAAATGTTGATTTTGTTATTGAAAGTGGTGATGCTCGGTGAAATTTACTGGTATGCAATATCAATCTAAAAAAAGACGGGGGATATCTTCTATAGTGGGGGCCTTACTTTTTACAATTTTAATGGTTGCAACTTTTTCTGTTTATAGTACAGCCCTGAACGCTCAAATTGATATTGTCGATACCAATAGAGAAGTGGTCGATACAGGTTTGAAGAAACTTCAAGAACAATTCACAGTTTCTGCACAAACTGATGCAAATCATAAACTAACTCTATGGGTACATAATTCTGGACAAAACTCCATCGAAATTCCAACAATATGGATAGTCAACAAGACACTTGCAGGTCAACCTGCAAAAAGAATTTCGATTGACTCCAATGATTCTTTTATTCCTACGGGGGCGGAAAGTACAAAAAACATTTTGGCCTCACAAAACTTGTTTTTAGTTCCAGATTCGTATGACTTTAAAGTACTTTCATCTCTGGGTACAATGGAATATGTAAATGATCTTCTAGTAGAAGGTGGGGTTTCCGGTGATTTTTTGAGAAGTGAATTTGTAGCGATACCTCCAGATGTATTATCTGGTCAAAATATGACTCTGGCAATGTTTGTCACCAACGTTTCGAAGGTTCCACTAGTCTCTGTATCTCCAAAGTTTAATCCACCCATTACTAGTAATCCGGCATTTATTGATCAAATTTCACTAATGACTCCAGACAGTTACGATATACAACCTTATGAAACTGTTGTTTTCAAATGGCAGGCACAAATTACTGGTACAAATGGAACCAGTATGAATTTTACAAATTATTCAACCGGATTGGAACCTATTTCTACCTTGGCTGTTCAAAGCAACAACGATACTGAAACTATTACTCTTCACGAAAACCCGATGCAATACGATACCTTGGACTCAGTAATATTAAATCGAGAGTTATTTGCAAAGCCAGAATTATTTTTTATCATACCTTCTCCATTTGGTGATTCTTCTGATAAAGGATTGTGGGGGATAAATGTTGCCAATCCTACAAACCAAGACATGTATGTAAGTAAAGTGGTAATAAGTCTTTTTAGCCCTAGAGATAGATATTCTACTGATGTTGACAAAATATTTGTTGCGGGTTCTTGTAATCCTACTACTATAGCTCCAACTCCATCTAATTGGAGCTGTCCTGTTGATAATCAGATAGTTTGGCAAAATCTTGCGAATCCAGTAAAGATTAATCCTCAATCAGCTTATTCATTTTTAGCCTTGGTAGAGCCTGGCCAGTTATCTACAACAACCTCAAACCTAGATTCAATTGTGGTCGACGGTTTTGTGTCTTCTGATGTGGGATCCTTTGGAAGGACAGGGTATCATACATCAATGCAATGGGATAATTCTAAAGATTTTGCAATTGCAAATACATTCCTAACCACTGATAAAAATGATGCAGTAAATCCATCTAAAATGCGTTCTATAGTGACTGGAATTCCCTCCAACTCTGTACAAATCTTTAATGTTGTTTTAGCTGATTTGGATACAAATAGTACATCATATCTTGATCCTGCAGGCACAAACACGAGACTTGTCATTGATATCCCACAAGGTTGGGATGATGTTACTATTCTTAGTGCACCTGGTTTTACAACAAGTTCTTCTCAACAAGGAGATGGCTCTTTACAAATAGTTGGTGATCTTACAACCATAATTCATGGAGATGGAACTCGTACATCCAGAGTAATCGAAATTTCAGCCAAAGCTCCGACGGTAACTGATGATAAGATGTATATTTTGCGTGTTGCTGCTCCTGGAAAAGTTTTATCTCCAACATTTGCTATGGGTCCAATGTCTGAAATAATACTTCAAGTGATTCCTTGATAATCTATGATCAAAATGAATTGGATAAATAATCAATCTCATCCTAAAAAAAGACGTGGAATAGCAACAGTTGTGGGATCTTTGATTTTTACAATTTTAATAGTGGCCACATTTTCTGTCTTGAGTCCAACATTAAAGGCTCAAACTGATTTACTTGACTCTAGTAAAATAATGTTTGATGAAGAATTAGTAAAACACTCAGAGGAATTTACCTTAATTTCTTCTACTGATATTTCTGGCAAACTTGTAGTCTGAAGTCCATAATACTGGACAATATCCAATAGAGATCCCAACTCTTTGGATAATCAATAATACCGGTGGAGATAGACCATCAAAACGAATTTCGATAGATTCTCCCTATTCCTTTATTCCAAGTGGAACAACCTCTAATATCTTATCATCTCAAAATTTGCATATGAATCCAGGTCAGATAATTAATGGCACGATGAAGAGTGTATCTGCTATTGAATTTGATAATTCAAATAATAACGATGGTGCATTATGTAATTCCAACTCTTGTTCAATTAACCTTACAGTTGCGTCTGGAGCCAATCGTATGATAATTGTTGCAATAGAGGCAGAAGGAACCCTCAGCCCCGTGACTTCAATAGATAATACTGGCGGAACAAATCAGGGAATTTTAGTTGGTAATGTCCAAGTAGGTTCTGGTTCATCTGAACAAAATGTGGAGATGTGGCGCATTATGGAATCAAACATTATAGATGGTGTTAACACCATCACCGTACATTTTACTGCTGTCCCGCCTGGAGCAGGAATTTCTGTCATGTCGTTTTCAGGAGTAAAGCAACAACCTGAAGAGGCTGAAAATTCAAACTTTGTGACTAATAATGACACAATTACAACAGGAATTACAACACTTTCTGATGGTGCATTGATTGTGTCAGTTGTTGGCAATGGACAAGGAGGTGGAACATATACGTCGCATGGTCTTAGTCAAACAGAAAGACAAGATTTTGCCACATCTAGTGCATGGTTGAGTGTTACTACTGAAATTAAACCAAGTGCTGGTTTTGATGATCAGTCTCACATATTTTCAATCTCTGCAAATCGTCAAGCACAATATGTGGCAGTTTTTGCTCCTGCAACTACCACTGGGACTATAAATATTGAATTTGATAATTCAAATAATAACGATGGTGCATTATGTAATTCCAACTCTTGTTCAATTAACCTTACAGTTGCGTCTGGAGCCAATCGTATGATAATTGTTGCAATAGAGGCAGAAGGAACCCTCAGCCCCGTGACTTCAATAGATAATACTGGCGGAACAAATCAGGGAATTTTAGTTGGTAATGTCCAAGTAGGTTCTGGTTCATCTGAACAAAATGTGGAGATGTGGCGCATTATGGAATCAAACATTATAGATGGTGTTAACACCATCACCGTACATTTTACTGCTGTCCCGCCTGGAGCAGGAATTTCTGTCATGTCGTTTTCAGGAGTAAAGCAACAACCTGAAGAGGCTGAAAATTCAAACTTTGTGACTAATAATGACACAATTACAACAGGAATTACAACACTTTCTGATGGTGCATTGATTGTGTCAGTTGTTGGCAATGGACAAGGAGGTGGAACATATACGTCGCATGGTCTTAGTCAAACAGAAAGACAAGATTTTGCCACATCTAGTGCATGGTTGAGTGTTACTACTGAAATTAAACCAAGTGCTGGTTTTGATGATCAGTCTCACATATTTTCAATCTCTGCAAATCGTCAAGCACAATATGTGGCAGTCTTTGCTCCTGCATCATTTTCTTCACGTATGCCTTATGAAATTAAGGCAATCTCTTCCAAAGGTACTACTGTCGTAGACGATCTTTATGTTGGGGACTCGGGGCCTCCCTATAAGTTACGCACAGAATTATTTGCGATTCCACCTGATGTTAAATCTGGTCAAAATGTAACATTGGCTATGTTCGTTACAAATATTTCAAATGACCCTCTGGTTTCAGTAACTCCTGCATTTCCTACTCCAAATACTAGCCATCCTGCAAATATAGATGCAATTACATCGCCATTTCCTAGCAGTTACAATTTATCTCCAAATGAAACAGTTCTTTTCAAGTGGCAAGCAAAGGTTTCCAGTTTAAATAAAACCAAAGTGAGTTTTACAAATTATGCCACCGCTGTAGACCCCCTTTCAAACTCCTATGAACAAGGTAACCCAAGTAATGATTACATGAACATCCTGGGAATAAGCGGTACTACGATCTCTGGTAAGGGATATTCTATTATTAAAAACCCTGAAGATTTTACATCTGCCGAATTGTTTTCAATAATTCCATCACCATTTGGCGCATCGGCCCAAAAAGGTTTGTGGGGAGTCAATGTAGTAAATCCGACAGATCATGACCTGTACGTAGAAAAAGTAGTTATTTCTATTGTAAGTCCAAGGGATGGAATCACTACTAGTTCTGATCAGGTATTTCAAACTACTTGTGCTCCTACTACTGTAGCTCCAACTCCATCTAATTGGAGATACACAGCTGATAACCAGATTAGATGGCAAAATTTTGGTACACCCGTAAAGGTTGATCCAAAATCTGTATTCCCATTTTTGGTGAGAGTTACTCCTGGAGTTTTATTTAACAATTCCAATGTAAGCTCATTTATGGTACAAACCACGGTATATACTGATATTGGAATTTTTACAAAAACATCCTTTTCTTCCATGCAATACTCTGGTGCAACAAAATTTCCAATTGTGAATACATTTTTGACTACTGATAAAAATGATGCTGTAAATCCTGCAAAGATAATTACTAGGATCATTGGAATTCCTTCCAACTCCATTCAGACATTTAATGCAACATTAGCTGATTTTGATACAGTTACTTCAAACTATATAGATTCTGCTGGTACTGCCACCAAATTAATTATTAATGTTCCACCTGGTTGGTCAGATATTACCATAGTTGATGCCACTGGTTTTTCCGTTAATACAATTGCCCAACCAAACGGTTCTACACAAATTATTGGTGATCTTACAAGTAACATCACTGGTGGTGGAGCTAACAAGGCAAGAGTAATCCAGTTTACGGCAAACGCTCCTACAGTTTTGGAGGACAAATTGTATGTCATGTATTTAAAAGCAAATGGAATTGTTCAATCCCCTGCCTTTTCAATTGATCCCGTTACACCGATAATCCTTCAAGTAAAACCATAATTTTTATTTTTTTATTATTAGAGAATCATTTCATGCCTATATTTTTGCAATTCTTCTATATATCTAAAAATTTGTAGTTCATTTTGCACAAAGATCTCTTTTTAACCACTTTTTAAATGATAGATAGTCAATAATGACAAATATCACGTCAAGACAAAAAATGGCTTCAAGAAGAGCAGTTGCTCCAATTATTGCAACACTTCTTTTAGTTGCTATCGCAGTCGTTGGTGGAAGTATCATCTTTGTGTTCTCACAAGGATTCTTTAGTGCAGCCCAAGTAAGTGGTTCACCAAACATTGAATCATTGAAAATCTTAGGATATGATGCCACAGATGGAACTACAATGAAAATTCATGATGGCACAACTCCGGCTACACTGAAAGGTGCAAACGGAGACGGATTAGTTGCCGGAGAACGAGTTGCAATATATGTGCAAAATAACGGTGTAAGCAAAACTACATTAAATGAAGTTAGATTTGCTGGCAAAGTGTATGACTTTGTACCAAACTCTGCAACAACACTAGATGTATGGACAGCAGCACTTACAGATGGAATAATGGGTACTACAGACTCCTGCTAATTCAAAGTTTGTGATTTTGACCCAAGGGCCAACTACCATATTAGGTTCATCTTCAGCCGAACTTCAGCCTGGACAACAAGCAACAATTATTTTGGAACTTGCTGAAAACGTAAAATCTGGCAGAGATGCACAATTCAGCTGAGCACATCTAGCGGTTCAGTCTTTGTAGGAACTGTAATAGCAGGCCAACAAAGTGGATAAATCCAATTTTTTTCTTTTTTTTTAGTGTTGTATGTCTTGAATTAGATTTTTAATATGGATCTGATATTTTGCAAACCATTCACGCATTTTCATCATGACAATATTTGTAGTTCATTTTGCACAAAGATCTCTTTAACCACTTTTTAAATGATAGATAGTCAATAATGACAAATATCACGTCAAGACAAAAAATGGCTTCAAGAAGAGCAGTTGCTCCAATTATTGCAACACTTCTTTTAGTTGCTATCGCAGTCGTTGGTGGAAGTATCATCTTTGTGTTCTCACAAGGATTCTTTAGTGCAGCCCAAGTAAGTGGTTCACCAAACATTGAATCATTGAAAATCTTAGGATATGATGCCACAGATGGAACTACAATGAAAATTCATGATGGCACAACTCCGGCTACACTGAAAGGTGCAAACGGTAACGGATTAGTTGCCGGAGAACGAGTTGCAATATATGTGCAAAATAACGGTGTAAGCAAAACTACATTAAATGAAGTTAGATTTGCTGGCAAAGTGTATGACTTTGTACCAAACTCTGCAACAACACTAGATGTATGGACAGCAGCACTTACAGATGGAATAATGGGTACTACAGACTCCTGCTAATTCAAAGTTTGTGATTTTGACCCAAGGGCCAACTACCATATTAGGTTCATCTTCAGCCGAACTTCAGCCTGGACAACAAGCAACAATTATTTTGGAACTTGCTGAAAACGTAAAATCTGGCAGAGATGCACAATTCAAGCTGAGCACATCTAGCGGTTCAGTCTTTGTAGGAACTGTAATAGCAGGCCAACAAAGTGGATAAATCCAATTTTTTTCTTTTTTTTTTAGTGTTGTATGTCTTGAATTAGATTTTTAATATGGATCTGATATTTTGCAAACCATTCACGCATTTTCATCATGACAATATTTGTAGTTCATTTTGCACAAAGATCTCTTTAACATCATTTTCAATATTTGATAAAGTAATGAATGCACAAAAAATGGTAATGGTATTATTGTTCTCTTTAACTGTATTACTGTTAGGTAATTTACAAAACATATCTGGTGAAAATCTTGACAATCTTTCGAATTACTCTATCAAACTATCTATCTCTCCATCAATAGTAGAAGGTGGTTCTAACACACATCCCATTGGTTACGTCTATGTTGTAAATGCAAAGGGTGTTCCTATTACCTCTGATAATGATATTGTTGTTGAATTAAATTCAGAAAATCCACAAATTGCATCTGTTCCTAGTGAAATCATTCTTCCTGCAAATTCTGAATTTGCTAAATTTGATATAACTTCTGGAATTAATGGCAACACTGTAATTACTGCTAATTTAAATGAGAAAGTAGATTTTAAACATATTCAGGTTGGTACAAGTTCTGCTCTCCTTCCTGATGATTTAACTCTTGAATTGAATATTCCTACTGACCAAATGCATGTTTTTTCTAATATGCCATTTTCTGTATATTTGAAAACATCTGATGGACGTGTAGTTCGTGCTCCATATGATATTCCAATAGACCTAGAGTATGAAAAATCTCTGGCATCTCCCAATTTGGATCATCTAGTAATAAAAACTGGAGAATACTATGTATGGGGTACCATAACAACTAATGACAAAGTTGGAAATACCTTCTTGCGTGCAGTTCAAAGTGATACACAACTTGATACAGTGCAAAAGTATTCAAATTTCTTCTACTCTCCCGTCATCTCTAAATTTAATGATTTATCCTAAATTAATTAACGGCGATGTTGATAGAAAGTTGAGTATCTTTGTAAGTCTCCTTGATTCTTCGGGAAATCCAACTATTGCTTCAAAGGATATTCCACTAAAGTTTTTCTAATTGATCAAAATTTTATTGGAGAGGGCTTGGATAAAGCGATGAAATCAACAAAACCAGTAATAAAAAAGGGAGAATTTGGTTACTTATTTGAACCAAGCTTTAATCTTGTTGGCTTTATAACCAATGATGTAACTGTTGGAGTTAGCGCTGAAGGATATGGAATTGCAAAAGATACTTTTTCATCCGCGGGTAAAATAATAAACACATCAGATAAAAGAGTAACCACCCCTTCCAAAATTTCAAAGGACAATAACAATGAACCTACTGATAATAAAGAAATACAAATTTTTGGCCCACTAAAAATTCCAAGTAATTCAACAGCAGTATTTGCCTATCAAATGTCCGTAGTAGAAACTGATGATGATGACCCAATAGATCTTGAAGAAAAATTAGCAGATCTTGATAAAAAAAATATTTTACTATATGACATTGATTACCTAAACGACGGTGAGTTGTATCCACTCCAAGCAAATCAGGAGTATAGGGCAGATGGAATTATTCAACATTTGGGAGTTGTGTCTAGTGATAATTCTATTATTAAAATTAAAAATCCTGGTATTATTGAGCGTTCTCTCTCTTTTGGTTCTGCAATAGTTTCTAGTGGTCAAAAAAGTGGTGAAGTTACAATTTCTGTAAACGTAAAAGGAATTGGCTCTAATTCATTTGCAACTGAGGTTGTAAATTCACTTGAGCAAAAGGAGGTCCGCGTATTTTCTCCAACTGGTACTGACTCATTATTGTTTAACCGTGACGGTTCTTTTGACATTTTCTTGGTTGCAATCGATGGCCAAAATAGACCAAAAATGTTGGAAAATGATGTAAAATATTTAGTAACTCCTACAAATGGAATAGTTGAAATAAAAAAAGGAACGTCATTTACATTTTCTTCACTTCAAAGTGATTCCTTTTCACTTGTAGATGGTGATTCAGTTGAGCTTAACGTGTCACCTATTGGCGAAAATGCTAATTTATCTATGGAATCTTCAAAGACATTTGATACACAACTGTCCTCGCAAATTTTGGTAAAATTTCCTATAAATAATCCCAATGTTAAATTTGATAATCATATTGGCATAGTTCAAATTACTGATCTTCAAGGAAATCCAATATCTCCTCCCAAAGATATTAAGACAAAAATTGTTTCTTCCAATCCTACAATAATACCATCGATTGATGCAATTATAAAAAAAGGATCTTCTTATGCAGAATTCCCAATTGAAACCAATGGAATTTTGGGAAAATCCAACATTTCTGTAACTGCAAAAGGATTGGTTGGTTCTAATGCCACTCTTTCAACAACCTCTTCTTCCACCGAATTGAAGATATCTACAGGCGGTCTGGTTGAACCATTTCCTGTAAATCAACCTACTCAAATTAAAATATTTGTTGATGACGAAAATGATGACTCAGTAGAAGGGGCAGAAGTCAGGGTCAAGTCTGATGGAAATGTTACCGCTTCAAATGATTTGGTTAGAACCAATAAAGAAGGTATTGCAACAGTTAGTCTTACTGCATTAAAAGGGTCGGAAATTTCAGTTGATTTACTTGCAACTGCTGAAGGGTATGTTGATGGCGAAAAAACTTTGGTAATTCAAACTGAGTTCAATCCAGGTACAGGATTGTCAGGTAGTAATTCTGAATTGCCAATTTTTATTGTAATTGTCATAGTTGGAGTATCTGCTGCATCAGTTGCATTTGTAATGATTAAACATAAACAGTCCAAACCAAAAGTAGAGGAGGTATGGGAAGATGGTGATATTTAGATAATTCTTGGAAATCTGTTTTTTCAACAGTTTTTCATTGATATCTTATAATTTTCTCTGGCAGACAAGACGAACTCGTTATTTTATATCTTTTTGATGCACAAAAATAACTAGATTTTGACAATTTTGTTCACTTTGAACTCACTTTTCCTTAAGTATTTTGAGCCTAATCTATTAGTGGATATAATGGGTCAAACAATAACTTTCCTTGGAATGATTTTTGTAATATCTTCTGTTTTTTTTATGTTTGAGATGCCAGAGGCTTTCGGTAAAACTATTACTCTATCTGGAACAATTAGAGATTTTCAAGACACGCATAGAGATTTTGAGACAATAATCGCGTCGGATCCTGGTATTGTGCTACCTACTCTTGGAGGTGATGGAAAACCAGTATATGCAGGATTATCAGGTAACCCAACAACCCACAGCAAGGCTGAATTTGATCAATGGTATCGTGATGATCCGGTAAATCTTTCAGCTCCATTATCAATAACTTTGGATAACACAATTACTCCTGATCCTTTGGTTTATACTTTTGATGATCAGACGTTTTTTCCTATAGATGATGACTTATTTGGTAACCAAGGCCGTAATCACAATTTTCACTTTACCTATCATATACACAGTGATTTTACTTATTCAGGTGGAGAACAGTTTTGGTTTACCGGTGATGATGATTTGTGGGTCTTTATTGAAGATCAACTAGTAATCGATCTAGGTGGAATCCATCCTGCTCAAAGTGCCAGTTTTAATGTGGACAATTTAGGTCTGGTAGAAGGTCAAGTTTATACCTTTGATTTGTTTTTTGCCGAGCGTCATACCACCGAGTCTCATTTTCGAATAGATACAAGCATTGATCTTTCTCAACCAAAATTAGTAGATCATACAATAAGTGGAATATATGTTCCTACGGATTCTATGACACTCTTGGTTTCTGGGGTTTACGTGAATTCAGCATGGATGATTCCAATGATTCTATCTTCCGTGGGAATTGGTTGGGTATTTTTTTCCATCAAGAAAAAGAAAATCTCCTATTAACATATTAAATAATAATGCTGATTCTTTTAAGGTTTAAATCCAACCTTTATAGTTCATTTTACTTTGAAAAAATAATGACAAAAAAGATAATTTTAGTATTGAATATAAAAATATTTTATTTACAATTCTTAGAAATATTGATTTGTTTAATTTAAAGGATGAATATATCGTAGTGTTGAATTATAATGCAAATTTGATCCATATTTTTCCATCACCTTATGAATTGAATCATTAATATTTGTTTTATTGATTAACATTTCTTCAAACAAGGTTGTCATTGCCCTGTCATTTTCTCCAACAAGAATTGGATTAGTCCATCCTACTATGGCTGATGCGCCTCGTGAAACAAGCGAACTTGCAATATCAAGATTTTTTACGGATTCACATCCGCCTATTATGATAATTGAATTTGGAAAATCTCCTTGCATAGTTTCATCTACAAATTTTGAACTAATCATAAAATACATTTCATTATTGTATGATTCTACATTGTTTTCAAAAGAAACTGAGTCTTCATAATAGGAGGGTGTTCCTCGGGCAATTTGTCCAGATACTTGTTCTGTAAAATATTTATTTATATTGTATTTTTCCCCAGTGAATAGAAAAGTAGTATTGTCTAATTCTGGAACTACAAGACTGTGGGTTCTTAAGTAGATAAAATTATAATTCATACTAGGCAGATTTTTGTAAAATTCAACGGTTACATCTTTTGCTGAAAAAATATTCACATCATAACCTGCATTTTCTAATAATTGTTGGATTTTTTGTTGAGCTCAGCTGATTTGAATCTCTGTCATCAAGTACATCGATTATAGCTGCAGATAATTTTGTTTGCGTATAGTTTGAATTATTTACAATTCGATTTTTAATTAATAGTGTGATGGTGTTAACAATGTCTTCATCCGAAATAGATCCAGATTGCCAAAATATGAAATCTTGTTTTATGTCTGTAATAATTTTATTATACTCTTCATTTGGCATAAAAAGTAAGTTTGAATCTGAATCAACTATAGTTTTGATTTGATCAGAATCTATTTTGATTATTTCTTTGTGCAATAAAAATTCAATAGCCCTAATTATTTCATTATCTGTTATTTTATTTTCATTCCACCAATTTATGTTAATTTTAAACCAACTAGGAATGATGCTATTCTTTTCCACGCTTTGTGCTAATGCTGAATTAAAAATTTCAATTTGAAACAATAATACAAAAACTATCCAACAAAGAAATAATAATTTTTTTATAGACCATTGATGCATATATAATTCAAGATATTTCAGTTAAAAATAATTGCTATTATCCAAATACTCGCTATTAAAATATGTCCATTTTTCACCATTATAAAATAATTTTTTCTTAACTGTTTTTTATTATGTCCCATTTTCCCTTTTACTAAATGATTATGATCTAGAACTAATTTTTTTCTAATTTGTGGACAACTCCTAAAGAAATTGCAAGAGCTACTGATGATCCAAAAATAATATTCTGAAACGGATCTATGTTTATTAAATTAACAAGATTAGCATACCAAACAACGAAAAGACCAGAAGTGCTCCACGCCAAGATATCTAATATTTTCAAGTTTTTTAAAATCCTTATTTTGTGTAAAAGTGATTCATTTTCTAGTCGTATATTTTCCTGTATGTCATAATCTTCCTTGTGTTTATGTCGATACTTTTCAAGTATTTTCCTTGTTGTTAATTTATTAAAATTTTTGTAAGACATGGACAAAAATGCATTATTATTTTTCATAATCTCTACTTCAGATGAAAAGTTTAATTGCAATTCCTTTAATGTTTTGATTGATTCGGACATTTCATCAACTAATTTCTCTAGTTCTAAATTACTAATTTGTTTGTTAAGCAATCTATTTTTTTCTGGATTGTGATTAAATCCAGGTAAATTGCTGGATTTGTTTTCATCATGGGATTTATAGATCGTCTTTCCATTTTTTATCAAGTTTTTAATTAATGTAATCCTTCTTTCTCCTCCAATTGTAATTTCTAATACTTGATAACAATACCTATCAAATTATTATTTTCAAAAGAGATTAAAGCATCATGGGTGTAGAACAAAATACAGACTATTTTTTAATATTCAAAATTTATTGTTCTTATTTTGCCTCTAAATTTAATTGTTAGATTAAAAATTATAGTAAAAAATGGCAAACAATCTTAGTATAAAAAATGTAGTTTCAGTTTAGATTAAATTTATTTGGTTTATTTTTGGTTTATGCTAGAAGTCTACTAAAATTATTTATTTTGCATAATTAGATATACTTTGATAATTCACAATATCAAAATATAAAATTTTTACAAGGTTGTCTGTAACATTTGGTAATTACACAAGAGTGATTTTAAATATTATTTTCACGATTTATAAAAATACAGTGGATCAAATAGGGCTTCTTTCTTCAATTGTGGTGATTACCGTTGGATTAGGATTAGTTTCTATATATCTTGCAGTTACTGCAGACGAAAGGCAAGCACCTGATCTTCCTCTTTCTGTGAAAAATACTGAAAATGGGTTAACTGTAGATGCTAATTTTTTAATTTATCATTTTTATTATATTTTTCCTAGTAATTGATAATCGTATTCCGTTATTGCTGAATTCTGTGTAAATACAAATCGCAATTTTTCTAAAAATTTAGAATTCTAATTACAGTATGGATTAGCTTAGAATCTAATTTGAAAAATGCGAGAAAATAATACCAATTATTAAAGCAACAATATCTCTCAACATTTTCATCATGATTAACAATATGCCTTTAATCTATAAATCCATCAAAATAGGGATGAATTTTTATCTTTCAAAATTAGGTATTTCCAATAAACGTTCACTCATCTTGAAAATCAAATTCTAATTAAAATCATAATCTTGTAAAATTTGTCAATCCAGTGTCCGATAATTCAAGAACGTCTTTTAGGGGGTTTGCTATACTGTCTCAAAAACTAATCTTACTGTTTATTCGATCTCAAAGTGAATTGTATGTTTTATTTAATCCTATTTTTCAAAAACATAATTAACTTAACAGTTAAAAATTCGTTCAAGAATAATATTATTGAACATTGATTGTCGATAATTATGGCATTTGATAAAAACTTGACAAAAAATTTGTCTATTTGGTTTAAAGTAATACGTGTAAGGTTTCTTTTAGCTTCTGTAATTGCAGTATCTGTTGGGCTTGCGATAACTTGGCATCAAAACTCAATAATTGATCCTCTTGATGCAATTTTGACATTTTGTGGTGTCTTGGCTCTTCATGCTAGTGTTGATTTGTTAAATGATTACTGGGACTACAAAAGAGGAATAGACACAGCAACAAAGAGAACTAAAATGAGTGGGGGTACTGGTGTTTTGCCAGAAGGGTTACTCAAAGCATCTTCTGTTTACCGTGCTGGAATTGGATTTTTAATACTGGGATCATTAATTGGAACGTATTTTGTATTTTCTGATGGAATTATTATTGCGATAATTCTGGGATTTGCAATTTTGTCCATCTATTTTTATTCTACAAAAATTGTTGACTCTGGGCTTGCCGAGTTTTTTGTGGCAGTCAAGGGCATGTTGATTGTTATTGGAACATTCTTTATCCAATCAAATCATATAACCTTTGAATCTATTTTTGGAGGGATTGTTGTGGGGGTTTTATCATCCCTAGTTCTTTTTGTTGCTTCCTTTCCTGATCATGATGCAGATAAATCCAAAGGGAGAAAAACACTGGTAATTATAGTGGGAAAAGAAAAAGCCACATCTCTATTTTGGGTTTTTCCAACAATCTCTTATTCTGTTGTTATTATTGGAGTTTTTATCGGTATTTTCCCCCTTTTGTCGCTGATTACTTTAGTCTAGTATGCCATTAATGATCAAATCTGGATTTGGGTTGAAGAGAAATTTTAATTCTGCTGATGCATTGATTCCTTCAATGTCCTCTACTTTGCTGTTTAGTAGGATTACAGGGGCCTTGTTTGTACTTAGTTTTTTACCACGTTTCTAATTTTAAAACTCTAAACATAAATTCAGTACTAGTTGATGAGTATCATGATTTCAGGTTTTGCTACATTTGATGGAACAAAAAAATTCGTTGATAATTCTGGTATATTACCATTAAATTATAAACAAATTCATGGTCTCTTTTTATCAAACGTTGGTATTGGGACATATCTTGGAGAGGCAGATGAAAAGACAGACATTCTTGTGAAAAATGCAGTCAAGGAATCTATTTTATCTGGAATTAATGTTATCGATACTGCAATAAACTACAGATCACAAAAAGCAGAACGTTCTGTGGGCAAGGCAATTTCTGAATTAATAGAAGAGGGAAAAATTTCACGAGATCAAATTTTTATCAGCTCAAAAAATGGCTATGTAACAAACGACGCTGATGTAGCCCAGGATTTCTGGGAATATGTCAAACATGAATATGCCCAAAAAGGAATCGTAAAGGAGGGTGACATAACCTCAGGTTATCACTGTATGACGCCGACATACCTTGAGGACCAACTTGATCGTAGTTTGAAAAATCTTGAGCTTGATTGCATTGATCTAATGTATTTGCATAATGCTGTAGAGGGGCAAATCAAGGACGTCTCTAGAGAAAAATTTTTGCAAAATCTTGAATCTGTCTTTGAATTATATGAGAAAAAAAGAAGAGATGGCAAAATCAAGTTTTATGGAATGGCTACTTGGGAATGCTTCCGAGTTCCTTCTGATAATCCAATGCATCTATCACTGTTTGATACATTTGAAATGGCAAAAAAAGTGGGAGGTGAAGATCATGGGTTTAGGTTTATTCAGCTTCCTTTCAACATGTATTATGACCAGGCATTACTTGCAAAAAATCAAACACTTGATGGCCAACCAACTACAATATTAAAGTCAGCTACTGCATTGAATGTAGGTGTGTTTACTAGTGTTCCTTTAATGCAAGGGCGATTGTTAGCTCCTGGGGCAATGCCGGAATTTAACGATTTGAAACCGTCTTTGCGTGCATTGCAGTTTATTCGTTCTACTCCAGGTGTTTTGGCCCCTCTTGTTGGTCAAAAATCTCCTACACATGTCTCTGAAAATCTTGAAGTTATGAAAATTCCACCAATGCCTGAAAACGAATTTCTTGCATTAGTGAAAAAATTAACAATGTAATTGATTATCCCTCTAAGGGAATTTTTGTAAAAAGCTAATAAATGAGCATTTTAAAATTAATAGCAGAATTTGTCGGCAAAAATTTTAGATTATAACAAAATATGCAATGATATCAAATCCTTAGACCCTAAAATCAGATTTGCTGGAATAATTAACGAAAGAGGAAGGCTGGTGGCTGGAGGTATGAAAGAAAACGTAGAACCACTGGAAAATGAAAAGGACGACGAAATGATTTTCATGGAACTTGCATTAAGAGTCAAAATGAGAAAAGAGTTTGATAAACAGCTAGGCACAGTGAATTTTGCACTTGCCTCAAGGGAGCGTGCATTGGCAATCAGTTTTCCAATAGGTAATGATATTTTGTATGTCGTTTCAGAACCAGATGCAGATTATGGTACTCTACCAAAAAAGATATTGAAGATCATTCATCGCTAATTTTTGATTAGGTCTACTCAAATTCTACATATCTATAAATAGAAATATTTACTGGAAAATTCGTGCCAGTAGATCCTGTTTGTGGAATTGAACTTGATTCAGAATTCAGCTGTTACACATGATTATGAAGGAAAAAAACTATATTTTTGCTGCAATGGTTGTAGAAGAATTTTTATGAGAAAACCAAGAAAGTGGAAAAAAAATATCTAAATTGGAAAGGCCCCACACATACGACAAAACTTTGAATTTTCAACATTAAAATTGCAAAATGGACAGGAACTTCCAACCTGTTTGTTTTCTGGTTTCCCATACAAATTCCTATAAATCTCATAATAATGCATGGATTCTTTTGTTCTAATTGTTACATTGTCTACTTCCTTGGTTTTCTTTTTCTTTTCTAAAAACACTTGATCGCTTATTACTGAATCAAATAAATTTGACAGTCCTGCAGTCCCAGACCCCTCTTGCATCGGTGATTTTTCTCTCCATGTAATTTGTTGTGGTATTTTATTTTCAAATGTTTTACGAAGAATCCACTTTCCATATCTTGTGGTGTCTTTATTTCTTACCTTGAGATCTGATGGAATTTCTTTTGCAAACTCTATGATCTTTTCATCCAGAAATGGAGATTCAACTACTACTCCAAGTGCATTCCCAATTTTTTTGGTTGGAAAATGCATTACAGAACATACCCTTTGGATTTCCTTATCCAGTTCATCTCCAGATTTATTTTTCAAAAAATTATATCCTGCAAACAGCTCATCTGCTCCGTCTCCTGTAATTATTCCAGCATAGTTTTGCTCCTTTGCCCACTTTATTGCCAAATACATTACTACATTATTTCTTATTTCTATGTCGTTAAAGTTTTTTAGAATTTTTATTGTATCTTCTATGCCACTTAGGATATCCTCAGTACTTACCTGATTAATTACAAGTGGTATATCAAATTCTTTTGAAACCCTTTGGCAATATACAAGATCATTTGCAACAAAATCTCTTGAGATTACTGCAATTGCATTTGGTTTTCTTTCTTTTAGGAAATATGCAATTATTGTACTGTCTAGGCCTCCGGATAATGCAATTAGGTTTGATTTACAAGATTCACATGATTCTCTTAGTGTATGATGTAATTTTTTGGATATGTCCTCCAACAGATAGATCATGATTTTGAAACTAAAATAGGTTGGCCTAATCCATTTTCAATTTATAATTTGAACAGTTGTCTCTATTGCAAACTTTAAATCCTTTATGCCAGCTTTGTGGATTAATGTTACTACCAGCAGAGATTGAATCAAAATCACTTATTCCTGCATTAAGGGCAATCCTTGCAAAAAAACTAGCTGAAGATCATAGTATCCGTGAAGATGAAATCTCAAAAATGTTGGGTGTTACACAAGCAGCTGTTAGTAATTACATCCGTGGAACACGTGGTGACCCATCTTTGATTGCAAAACTTTTAGCTGAAAAACAGGTTGCTACCCTAATTAATGAGTTGACAGACAATCTGTCCTCCGATATGGCATATACTCCATCAAGTCTATCAAAATTCATTGGTCTCTGTAATTATATTAAATCAAGTTTGTTAATTTGTGAAATTCATCATAATCTTGAATCAGACATTGACGAAAAAGTTTGTAAGGAATGCGAAAATATGCTCTTAAAAGGTCCTGGAAGCATTTACTAAAATTTAATTAATATAATTTCAATGTTTGAAGTCATATTTCCAATCCCTGCTGCAGCTTCGGTATCTAGTATGATTTTTTGGACCTTGGAATTTCCATGAAGCATCTTTTCTGTAATGATGTTTGCAACAGCAACTGCGTTTGGAATGGAATTTCCAACTGCTCTGAGAATGACTCTTTTTTTATTTCCAAGTATTGGAAGTAGATTGATAGCTGATTGCATGACAGGATCGTTTCTAATGTAAATTATAGTTTCATCGGTGTTGTTGATCTTTTCTTGATCATGTTCTTGCTTAATCTCTTCCATGAGCATTATTCAATAATTTGCAATTTTGTGTTCTATTAAGTTTTATCGACGATTGGTCCACTTAATCAAAGTAATCAATTGGTATGTTTTGATAATCTCCATTTGGAAGTACTCTTCGAATAGTAATTGGAATTACTCTCTGTTCTAATTCTTCCATTGCGATATCTAGTGAAATTCTTGCAGTTTTAGGAATTGGGATGAATGGAGGTGCACCTAAAGATAATTGTAATGCTCTTGCACCCATAATTCTTGCCTTTTCAAATCTTGTCATCGTGGGTGGTCCAATTGTTATTTTACCTTTCTCGCAAGGAATTTCTGCTGGTTCATGCTCTTCAATTGTTTCTACCACCTCTCTGCTTTCAATTTCTTTTATTCTTTTTTCAAGGGCCTCTTGTTGTTTTTCAGTTAATGGTTCAAGCCCTTCATTTTTCTCTATTAATTTTCGATAAGTATCCAATGCTTTGTTTAATCCAGTGTTGACCTCTATCTCGCCATCAAAAACTTCCTCAACTTCAGGAGTTTCTACAAATTCTTCTGGTTCTTCAACAACTAATTCAGCTTCGTTAGGATCCGACAAGTACTTAAATTCTTTTAAAGCGTTATATATTCCAATAATTGTTCATTGTGTGTTTAACCACAAAATTCTATTTTCATCACTTGTCTAGAGGATCTTGTTTTTACTTGAATTTGAAAAGTTAAACATGACTCAAAAACTGTATTCCATAACAAAAATTGTCAGTATCTAACACTTATGAGAAAATTATTGTGTCAATTTAGTATGTTTGATTTTGTACAAGTTCTGATCCAAATTAAGAGATTTGGACTAAAAATCTGTAAATTAAAAATTCTATTTCATCTCAAATTTATCCAATTCCATAATTTTTGCTGTATTTTTCATTGTTACAGAATGAAAATTTATGATCATATCATTTCCTTCGTAACTCATATAACACATAAAACATAAGACACTCATATGAAATTTCGTCAGTTAAGAAATATTTTTGGTTTTAACTCTGGCAGAATATTTTTGCCCTCTATTGTAATTTCCATTCTTGTTGTAAGCATTATCTTGACTCCAACTACCGCAAGTGCTTTAATTCCGGGGGCATGTAATTGTGTGATCTTTCGTTTAGATGGAATCCAAGATTATTGGATCAATTCTGTTCAAATTGCGGTAATGGATAAATTTATTTCAAAAAATGAAAAAGTAAACATTGGAATTTTTGGCAATTTTATAGGTAATGATGTGTCTCTAATTGCTAAAGTAAATTCAGGTCTTCAGTCAGGAAATTTTGAACTGGATGTATCTGGGTGGAACTATGTGGATTATACCACTTTGAGTCTTTCACAACAGACAACTACACTGCAGCAAAGTAATGCAAAGTTTCAAGGTCTTTGGGCAAAAAGTTCGACCACCTTTGACCCCCCTTACAACAAATTTAATTCCAACACACTTCAAGCAATGAAAAATAATGGCTTTAAAATTATTAGTTCAGAGTTTGCATATGAGACTGATCTAACCAAAATCTACAAAGCAATCCCTGACTCTGACATTAAAGATACCTATACTATTTATCATCTGCCACAAAAAATAGAATTTTACAATCAATCTGTAAATCCACCAACAAAGATCCCTCTAAACACGATAATGACTAGTGTAAATGATGCAATAAATCAATACGGGTATGCCGTAATTACTTTGCATATACAGGATTTTTCCGTTAAAGATTCAAATCAATCTCCTACAAATGTTGTCAAGACATCTGAAATTACTGATCTTGATACACTTATCACTACAATTAAAAATAATGGATACACAATCAAGACATTTAACTCTGTTACAGTGCCAATCCAACCTACAGACAACATTCCGCCCGTAATTGCTCCTCACTCTGACATATCTGCATCTGCAACAAGCTCATCTGGCGCAATAGTGACCTACACATCACCTACAACTAGTGATAATGTGGATGCTCCAGGAACAGCTACCTGTTCACCACTCTCTGGCACCTTATTTGCAATCGGTACAACACAGGTAACTTGTAATGCAACTGATGCTGCAGGAAATCATGCAATCCCTACAACCTTTAACGTAATTGTCTCAGATACAACACCACCGATAATTGCTTCACATGCAAACGTATCTGCATCTGCAACAAGCTCATCTGGCGCAATAGTGACCTACACATCACCTACAACTAGTGATAATGTGGATGCTCCAGGAATAGCTACATGTTCCGCACTTTCTGGCACCTTATTTGCAATTGGTACAACACAAGTAACCTGTAATGCAACTGATGCTGCAGGAAATCCCGCAATCCCTACAACCTTTAACGTAATTGTCTCAGAGATTCCTTCAAAAATTGCAGGATGGTGGTCATCTGAAGTTGGTGCTGGCAATCAATACTGGCATAATCAAACCGATCCATCGTATTGGAATAGTGTAGCACAGCAAATGTCCTCCAAATTTCCAGGGTCATCTCCTGGAGGAGTATTGGTAATAGGTTTTATTGAAGGTACAAATTCGGCACAAAATACTTATCTTTCATTCCCAAAACCTGTGGGAACATACCCAAATGTAGATTTTGGAGCAGTTGATACAATAGAGCCATTATTGACTGCTTATGATTCAGCCGGATTGAAAGTGTATTTAGAAGTACAACCTGCAAACGCCGATGTATCCATGTTGATGGATTTGGTACTGAATAGATACAAACAACATCCTTCTGTAATTGGGTTTGGTGTTGATGTAGAATGGTACCATCAATCAGAGTATCCTGGATTTGGGAGACCTCTTACTGATAGTGAAGTAAATGACTGGGCTACTAAAGTAAAAACTTTCAGTCCAACCTATAATCTCATGTTAACTCACTGGGATAGTTCATATTTATCAAATGCAAGACCAAGTAATGTCGTATTCACTTCCGATGACTTAGATCTAGGTTCTCTTACATCTGCCACGAATAGTTATGTTTCTTGGATAGATCATTTTGCACCATCAAAAGTAGGACTTGACATTGGTTACATTCCAGATATGCCTTGGTGGAATCTTTTAACAGATCCTGCATATTCCATTATCGATTCTGTAAGTAATGCAAGGCCAGGCGCAAACATTGCTGGTGTATTTTGGGTAAATTTTACAGTTCTTAAGGTATTCCCAGATACTGGTACACCGCAACTAGATAATATATCGCCAACAATTGCTCCTCACTCTGACATATCTGCATCTGCAACAAGCTCATCTGGCGCAATAGTGACCTACACATCACCTACAACTAGTGATAATGTGGATGCTCCAGGAACAGCTACCTGTTCACCACTCTCTGGCACCTTATTTGCAATCGGTACAACACAGGTAACTTGTAATGCGACTGATATTGCAGGAAATCATGCAATCCCTACAACCTTTAACGTAATTGTCTCAGATACAACACCACCGATAATTGCTTCACATGCAAACGTATCTGCATCTGCAACAGCTCATCTGGCGCAATAGTGACCTACACATCACCTACAACTAGTGATAATGTGGATGCTCCAGGAACACTACCTGTTCACCACTCTCTGGCACCTTATTTGCAATCGGTACAACACAGGTAACTTGTAATGCGACTGATATTGCAGGAAATCATGCAATCCCTACAACCTTTAACGTAATTGTCTCAGAGATTCCTTCAAAAATTGCAGGATGGCGTTCATCTGAATATGGTAATGACAATTCTTATGGTCATGATCAGTCTGATCCAAATTATTGGATAAGTGTAGCACAAAAAATGTCCTCCAAATTTCCAGGGTCATCTCCAGGTGGTGTATTGGTAATAGGTGAAATCGATGGAGCTCCGGGTACTGCAACCTCTACTTTCTTACCATTTTCAAACCCTGGAGGTACATATCCTAATGTGACTTTTGGCACAACTGATGCCATAGAGCCACTTTTAACTGCATATGATAACGCAGGACTCAAAGTTTACTTGCAGGTTGAATCAGCCGATGCAGATGTTCCAATGTTGATGGATTTGATTATGAACCGATACAAACAGCATCCATCCGTAATTGGTTTTGGTGTGGATGTTGAATGGTATCACCAAAAACAATATCCTGATGGCAGACCTCTTACTGATGCAGAACTCATTGCTTGGGCAAACCAAGTAAAAACTTTTAATCCAAATTATGGTTTAATGGTAAAGCATTGGGATTTTGCTTGGCTAAGTAATGCCAGACCGGATAATGTCCTTTTTGTAACTGATAGTGAACAAATTGGTTCTCTATCTGCTGCAACAAGTGAGTACATTGCATGGATTGATCATTTTGGAACCTCTAATGTGGGATTTCAGATAGGATATCCATCTGACATGTCTTGGTGGAGTACCTTGACAGACCCAGCATCGTCAATTATTAATCCTGTTATTACAGCAAGACCAAATGCAAATATTGGTGCAATATTTTGGGTAGACTTTAGTGTTCTTAGAGTATTTCCAACTAGCGTAACTCCAAGTGTTACAATTAATGACGTAATACAAGTAGAAGGAAACTCTGGTACTACCAACTTTGTATTTACCGTGACGCGTAATGTAAATACGCCAGCTATATCTGTGCAATATTCCACTGCTGATGATACTGCAACTTCTCCATCTGATTACAATTTGATTTCGCTTACAACACTAAACTTTGCAGATGGTGGTCCACTCACTCAACAAGTTACAGTATCTGTAAATGGCAATACTGTAGCAGAACCAACAGAAAGATTCTTTATTAATCTCTCCAACTGCATTGGATGCGCAATTGCAGATAATCAGGGTATAGGTACAATCACAGATGATGATGCTATATCTTCTCAGCTATTCTCTGATAATTTTCAATCAGGATTTACAAAATGGACTGAGACAGGAGAGGGTGACTGGAATCTAGAAGCACCAGTTGAAAAACAAATACCTGCTCATACATCAAATATTGTTGCACACTCTGATAACTGTGATACTTCATGCACAATAACAATGAGCACTCCAATTGATCTTAGGGCATACTCTTCTGCAACATTGACATTTTGGAGATATGTGGATAATGACCTTGATTCTGGTGAATATCTTCAAGTACAAGTTTATGATGGTTCGAAATGGAATACTGTCTTTAACTGGACAAATAATGCAGGTGATGATGACACGTGGCACCAAGAGACTGTGAATCTTGGAAGTTATCTTAGTGCAAGTAACTTTAATGTACGATTTGTAACATTCGAATCATCAACTGCAGAAGAAGCAGAGATAGATGATGTGCTGATAAGTGGTGTATATTCAGGGCCAATTACTCCAAGTGTTACAATTAATGACGTAATACAAGTAGAAGGAAACTCTGGTACTACCAACTTTGTATTTACCGTGACGCGTAATGTAAATACGCCAGCTGATATCTGTGCAATATTCCACTGCTGATGATACTGCAACTTCTCCATCTGATTACAATTTGATTTCGCTTACAACACTAAACTTTGCAGATGGTGGTCCACTCACTCAACAAGTTACAGTATCTGTAAATGGCAATACTGTAGCAGAACCAACAGAAAGATTCTTTATTAATCTCTCCAACTGCATTGGATGCGCAATTGCAGATAATCAGGGTATAGGTACAATCACAGATGATGATGCTATATCTTCTCAGCTATTCTCTGATAATTTTCAATCAGGATTTACAAAATGGACTGAGACAGGAGAGGGTGACTGGAATCTAGAAGCACCAGTTGAAAAACAAATACCTGCTCATACATCAAATATTGTTGCACACTCTGATAACTGTGATACTTCATGCACAATAACAATGAGCACTCCAATTGATCTTAGGGCATACTCTTCTGCAACATTGACATTTTGGAGATATGTGGATAATGACCTTGATTCTGGTGAATATCTTCAAGTACAAGTTTATGATGGTTCGAAATGGAATACTGTCTTTAACTGGACAAATAATGCAGGTGATGATGACACGTGGCACCAAGAGACTGTGAATCTTGGAAGACTATCTTAGTGCAAGTAACTTTAATGTACGATTTGTAACATTCGAATCATCAACTGCAGAAGAAGCAGAGATAGATGATGTGCTGATAAGTGGGATGCACTCTTGATCAATTACTCTGACTAAAATATTCTCATAAAATCTACAAATTTTATTGCTCTGAAAAATCGCTATTTTATTAGGTAAAAATAAAGATTCAATTAACGCAAAAACTACAAAATACGAATTGAGTTCATCAGTATCGCAAAAACGACTAATGTTAGAAATTAAGGGGAAAGCAAAGATTCCAATTGATCTTAAACGTCATCTTGCTCCACGAACAGTTGGAACAATAATGCGATCCTTGCCATTGGAAGGGCATGCACATTTCCTAGGAAAAAACATTGCCTACTTTGAATCTGTAATTGATTCTGGAACAGAAAGGGCTAAAAAAGAATTTAAAAAAGGAGATGTTGCATTTTTTTCCTCTGCTGGAAGCATCTGTTTTTTTATCGAAGATACATCTCCAGGAAAGATCATGACGCCAATAGGAAAAATATTAGAAAACATAGATGTTCTTAGGAATGTAAAATCAGGCGATGTTTTTTATCTCTATGAAGAAACTGGTTGATAGATATGGTGACCACTATATCCACCAACACGTTTTACTAATCCTTTCTTTGTTAAATTTATTAGAAATGCATTTGCTGCAGAAATTTTAACACCTGTTTGTCTTGCAAGATCATGTATTGTTACTACTTTGGCATTTTGTATTATTTTCATTGCTTCTTTTTCATTTACCAAAACTGTAACTTCTGCTTTACGTGGTCCTCCCTCTCCTTTGTCTTTTCTACCTTTTTTGGAATCCTTGGAATCCTTTGCGTCCTTTGTTGCTTGAGATTTGTCTTGCTTTGCAGCGGTTACTTTTTTGGTTCCACCCATAATCTGAGAAAAAAATTATCCTCTTATAAACGATGTATAATAGATACATCGTTAAATTAATTATTTGAATTATTGATAGATCAAAAAATGGCTTTACTTGGACAAAAAATCTCAAATATAAATAACATCTTGTTTCTATCTAATCATGGGCGTTATTTCAAAAGGTGCTAAATGTAATGTTGAGGGATGCGAAAAAGAAGGTGCCCGTTCACTAAACACCTCCAAAGTAGAAAATGCAGGCTTGCGTGTTAATTCTGCTGGTAAAAAGACTGTCCTTTGTAAAGATCATTACAAAGAATGGAAAAAAGAATCTAAAGATGATAGGGATCTAGAACGTGCGCGCTTTAACAAGTTTTAGTTTTTCTTAATTTTCTTTTCTTTTTGTTTTTTAACATTATCTGGATTTTTTAAATAATCTTGTTGTAATTTCGCATAAAACTCTCCTAGTTTTTTATAAAGTCTTTTTGGTTTTCTTGATTTTTGCTTAGTAATGACATACAGTGCAAGAATAGGAAATGCAATTGTAGCATCGGCATATACCGTAATCATGTCATGATGAGCATCTTGTACCTTGCCCCAGCTTTTTCCCTCTTGTAGAGTTGCACCTGATAAACCTCCTGTGTCTGGTCTTGCATCTGTTATTTGTATGACGTAATCTTGTCCTCCATCATTTCTCTGTAATATCTGATCTAAAAGTGGACCTGTTTGTTGAGCTGTATTTTTTGGGACCCCTCCTCCAAGTTCAACTATTCCTGATTTTTTAGAGTTATAGAGAATTGATGCCTGCTCAATTATCTCCTTTACAAAATCAAGGTTGTATACCTTATTGTGCAATCTGTGGACTGCCAAGTTTAATGCCAAGGAAGAATCTTTCATTGTGGAAATGTACACAGGAACATCGTATTCATATGCGGTTGTAATAAAACTTTTGTTTGGATACTTTGATTTTTCTTTACTAATTTTCCCCATTACATTGCAAAATTCAGCCGTAGTGAATGGTTTATCTATAAACTCATTTTCAAACATTTTTCGTATGATTAAATCCTCCGCCTCTAGGGTTTCATGGAATTTTATGTAGACATCTCTTATTCGTACAATTTCATTTTCATACAATTTCATATCATCTACATCAAAATGACCCTGCTTGACAGGTAATCCCCATGCAAAATGATCTTCATGATACACATTAGCACCCGTGGTAACAATCCAATCCACGAATCCTCGCTCAATCAAGGTTTTGATGATTCCACCAAATCCCACTGGAGTCATTGCACCTGAGACTGTCAGGCAAATTGTTGCATCCTCCTGGATCATTTTTGCATACAGTTTTGCAGCCTCTCCTAACTGTCTTCCATTATATCCACTGCTTGCAAAAACGTCAACCAATTCCTCAATTGTCATATTTGGATTCAGGTTAATGTGGGGAATGTCTTTGCCATGAAATTTATGGTGATCCACTTATACGAATAAAATTTAACTGTAAATAATACTTGTGATTATACCCTTTAATGATATTTTTCAAATTTAATTATTTGGATCTATAAAAGGTGTGTCTTCTAGTAGGTTAGAACCAAGAATTTTTTCAAAGAAAATTCTATTCCAGAATCACATTTGGAAACATTTCATATGTGAGGGAAAGAGAACAATATCACAAAAATGAAAATTGTTGATATGCATAATCCACAGAGAGTGAAACGGAAACCTGATGATGTTAAAGTATTATTTTCTTTAGGTACAATAGTGAACCATGGATTTTCTATCCGTAATGTTGAACTGCGATTGTATTTAGAAAAATTTGATGAGAAACTGGGGCCTTATTCCTTAATCACATCATTTGTTGACACTGACAAGGGTTCGGTAGAGATGATTTATGATGAAGGATTTCGTGGAAATGATGCACTTGATCACACAGAGAAATTTTTAACATCGCATTTGGGGTTGTCTGGATTGATTTTGAGATCGATAATTACACTAAGAGAGCAAATTGAAAAAGAGAACAATTGATATCGATAATATCTGTTCTATTCATCAATCTATGTATTTTTTTTAATAATTGCTCTATCTGTAAAAAATTAATTCCTGCAAGGACTTGATTTATGGAATTGGATTTTTTATCACTATCTTGGATGTTTCATTAAGTATTTCTGAAGACACCTTTTCAGCTCCTGATATGACATCCTTTCCTTCCACTTTGGAAATACCTTCTTTTGCTGTATTAACTATTTTTTCCACTTTGGGTTTTGCTAAATCAAAAATGTTTGTGAATAAAAAAACTATGACAATAACAATTAGTGCTATTCCAATTCCAACATACATTCCACCTGAAGTCATTCTATGATCTTATAACTACTATGTTGTATTTTAATGGTATTAGAATATTTTTAATTTCTTTGTTTGTGTCTCTATTATTTAGATTGAACTTGTTCTCTTTTGAAACAATTTCTTAATAATCAACTATAAGTTACCATACTGTCAGTTAAAACATTAAATCTAAAAAAGACACAAATTTTTTGTGTTTAGAATATTGAAATACGTTGATATCAAATCCTCTAAAAAAATTTAAAAACATCTTTTAGATTGGTGGGGCAAACAATAAATTATTAATCCACTCCCATCGCATGAAAATGCTAAATGAGATGATTTCAATTATTGAAGTTGACAACCTTCACATTTTTTCATACTACGTTCAGACCGTGTCTCTAGCTCTTGATGACAGTCTTTGCAGATTATTCTATTTCTCATATTTGTTTTTACAATATGAATTTATTTTAATGATTTTATGCACTTTTAACTGATTAATACTTAGTATAAAATTTACAAAGATATTTCTTTGATTATTGATCACTGATCACTGATACCGAGAAATTCACGAACTAAATTTTTGACACCGATGGGGGTATATCTCATCGATAAAATGAAAAAATACTGCCAGATAATTTCAAGAAATTCTCTGATAAGCTCGGGAAACAGATTCACATGATGCCAAACCTTTAAGATCTAACAAGAGATCGTCCTGTTTCTCGGCGACATTTTATTGTGTTTTTAACTAAAAAGGAACACGTATAATTTGTTAGACAAACCTCAGGGTTCTCAAATACCTTCACCCTTCATGTATGCCAATCCGTGGTCTTGGTCATCAGGAGCCTGATGCAGACTTTATTGCCTAATGACACAATATCGTTTTTGTAGATTTATGATAACTGGGGAAAAAAAATTAGGCACATTCTTGTCATTTTTTTTGGAAATATTAAGAAGATTAGCCAAAGATTTAATTCAATTATTATTTGGTTTGAAATTGTGCGTATCCTACAACTACACTGTGACAGCATAGAGTACACCCCAACAAAAAAGGAGATAAAAAGTGCCGAAGAAATTACCCCTAAAACAACGAAATTGGAAGAAGTAGTTGTAGCATTTGTAGCTATTGAACAAGACGACGACTCTACTGTTGCACAAAATGCCATATCTCAAATTAAAAATTCAATGCAAAAAATAGGCTGTAAAAAATTATTGTTGTATCCATATGCCCACCTCAGTTCTAATCTTGCATCACCTACAGTCGCATTAGCCTTGATAAAAGAAATGGAATTTTCTGCATCTGATCTTGAAGTCTCTCACTCTCCTTTTGGCTGGACAAAATCATATCAAGTCAAAGTCAAGGGGCATCCACTTGCTGAAAGTTCCAAAGTAATTACAAAAGAAAATGCTGACAAAAAAATGCCGAATGAAGAAAAAGAGATGACTTCAGAGGCACTAAAAGGAGAATCCAAGATTACATCATATTGGAAAATACTCTCCCCTGATGGAACACTAAGTAATATCGGTGACTTCAACTTCTCAAATTATAAAAAACTTGAAATACTTGCAAAATATGAATCTGCAAAAAAGCGCGCGGTAGATGAACCACCTCCACATGTAGCGTTGATGAAAAAAATGGCAATCGCAGACTATGAACCCGCATCTGATTCAGGAAACATGAGATTTTTTCCAAACGGCCGTTTGATTAAATCTCTTATTGAAAGATATGTCACTGATAGAGTTAAAGAATATGGTGGATATGAAGTTGAAACCCCAATTATGTATGATTCTCATCATCCCAGCATGGTTAGTTACTTTAATCGATTTCCTGCAAGGCAATACAATATTGACTCTGAAGGTAAGAAACTCTTTTTAAGATTTGCAGCTTGTTTTGGCCAATTTCTTATGGCAAATGATTATCAGATGTCTCACAAGAATTTACCCTACAAACTATACGAATTAACCAGATACAGTTTCAGACGCGAACAATCTGGTGAATTGGTTGGATTGAGAAGACTACGTGCATTTACAATGCCTGATTGTCATGCCTTTTGTAAAGACATTGAACAATCAATTCAAGAAATCAAAATTAGATTTGATTTATCTCGTGATATTTTAAAAGAACTCGGTATTGAAGACTCTGATTATGAAATGGCAATTAGATTCACCGAGGATTTCTATAATGAAAACAAGTTCTCTATCGAAGAGATTGTTAAAAAACATGGCAGACCAGTGCTAGTGGAAATGTGGAAAGAAAAATTCTTTTATTTTGTTCTAAAATGGGAATTTAACTTTGTTGACAATTTTGGAAAAGCATCTGCACTTTCCACTGATCAAATTGATGTAGAAAATGGAGAACGTTATGGTATTAAATTTGTAGATGAAAACAACATATCAAAACATCCTATTATTTTACACAACTCGCCAAGTGGGGCAATTGAGAGAATTATCTACGTCCTTTTGGAAAAAGCTGCACAAGATGCAGCAAAAGGTCAAAAACCACAATTCCCGTTATGGCTTGCACCAACTCAGGTACGAATAATACCGCTAACAGAAGAATTTTCTAAAATCTGCGAAACTTTGGCTGATAAATTAACCTCTAACAATATCCGAGTCGATATTGATGATAGAAACGAAAGTATTGGAAAACGAATTCGTGACTCCGAAAAGGATTGGATTCGTTATACTATTGTAATTGGAGAAAAAGAAGCAAATTCGAAAAATCTAAGTATTCGAGATAGACAATCAGGAAATGTTAGAGAATTGATCTTTGAAGATTTCATTAGTGAAGTAAATGAGCAAACAAAAGGCAAACCGTTCACAGGACTAAATTTACCAAAATATCTTTCACAAAGACCACAATTAATGGTGTAAAAAATGAGTTTCCTTGATTTATACATGAACAGAAATCCTTTGATTACTGCTTCAAATACTGATTCTGAACCTGTAGCAACTGTGTTTGGAATTCCGTTTGATTCTACACACTCTTACAAACCCGGATGTCGGTTTGGGCCGGATGTGATCCGTGACGCATTTAATAACATTGAGATATTTCATCCTCGATTCGGTATTGATTTGGAAAGTGTCAATATAGAAGACCTTGGAAATACCTCTCATACAGTTTTAGTAAGTGAAATGATTGACATGGTTGGAAAAATCACAAAAGAATTACTTGCAAAAAAAATACAACTTTTCATTTTAGGGGGCGAACATTCTCTTACATTTGGTTCATTCATGAGTTTTCCCAAGGAAACAGGCTATGTCGTATTTGATGCTCATTATGATTTACGCGATGAGTATGCAGATGTCAAACTAAGTCATGCAGCGTATCTTCGAAGAATTGTTGAAAAAAGAGGTGCTGAGAATATCTTGCATGTTGGGGCAAGAGCCTTTGTAAAAGAGGAACTTGAGTTTCTAAAGGAAAACAATATCAAAACAATTTCTGATAGACAAGTACGAGAAGGAAAAGGTCCACAAATGCTCAAGGAATTTGCATCATCCTTTGATTCACTGTATACTAGTTTTGATCTTGATGTTTTAGATCCTGCCTTTGCCCCAGGTGTTGGAAATCCTGAAGCTGCAGGCATGACCTCTAGAGAACTTTTTGATTTGATTTACTCCCTTGAGAATAAAAAAATAACTGGCGTTGATATTGTTGAATTAAATCCTCAATATGATAATGGGGCTACTGCCTCAATCGCTGCAAAAATAATGTCCACATTAATTGCAATGAATCTGTCTCAAAATTAGTAAATCTAAATTGACTAATTATTACCAGAAATTATTATTGTTTGTTTTATCCTGATTCTGTTAACGCTTTTCATGGTTGATTTATTAGATAAAGATTCTAACAATTTTTCTGATGATTGCTCTGATTTTTTAACTACATGTGTGATTTGCAAGCAACCATTTCAATACTCCAAATGTGCTCATTATAGTGATGATCTAAATACTGAATGCTTAATTTCAGATCTGGAATAACTATCTGCTATCGATCAGAAATAAAAATTGAATATTTGATATCCTGTTTGATACAACCTATTTTGAAATATTTTGTTAGAATATATTTGGTAAAATTTCTGGTAGATTTGTAATGAGAATAATTAAATCAGATTTACTAAAAATCGTCGAATCTATTATTAATTTAGATCCTAAAATGAGATTTGCCGCAATTATTGATACTAAAGGAAACATACGAGAAGGAATAATGAAAAGTGGCAAGACCTCTCTTAAAACTCAAAAAGAGGAGGAACATTTTTGCAAGCAAGTTGCCCAGAGAAGAAAAATGAGACAAGAATTTGATAGAACTCTTGGCAAGGTTCGTTATGTTCATGTTGAGAGAGAAAAGGTTACCCAAATGGTGACATATACAAAAAGAAATATTGTTTACTTTACAATGGAACCCGAAATGCCAATTGATACAAAAATTAGGCTAGTCACAAGAATTAAAAAAATTACAGCTAATCTTTAACAATTCAATTTGATTAGTGTTTTTTAATTGTCTTTAAAAAAATTCATTGCAGATTCAAAAATGTTTGAATATGATAAACATTACAGAGAATGCTCTCAATCCAATCAACCCTTCATCAAAGCAAGAATAAATCCTAGCAATGGCCATTATTATGTTCAAATCGATTTAATGACCTGTCACTATAATCTGACGTCAGAGGGTCAAAATAAAGTAAAACAATTATTTGAAAATGAATTTAATTTTAACCTGTCTGATTCATCATCATCAGTTAGAAAATACAATGTTGACAAAGAATTATCTTGGTTTGATGGGGTTTTACTGCACGTTTGACTCCTTTTTGTGAAGAATTATTTGATTTGGCCCAAAATTACCACATTGATTTTAAATCCTAATTTTTTAATTTTAATAATTCTATTCAATATTACTCTTCTTTGATTTTTTGTATTGCTAATTAATTGATACATCGCGAATCTATTTGTGAAATTCTTAGATTTGCTATTATCTCGTTGAGGAACTCTTCTTCTGGTTGATGTGCGATATTTTCAAGAATATTTTCCCAACTATCACTTATTTTTCTTTGTATCTGTGAAAACATTTTATCTTTCTTAAATGTAGGATAATGTAACAACAATTTCATTACACCGTCAATGGATTGAATAATGTGGATAAAATGTATTATTGTTCGTAATCTTTCTTGAAATGATATTTTATTTTGCTTACAAATTTGACTGAACTCACTAATTTCATCAAAGATTATCTCAATTTCTTTATACAAACTTTTAAGTTGATTATTTGCTGATTCCGATAAATTTATCAGTTTATATTCTATGTGTGATTTGGTATGAATTTTTTTTTCAACCTCGCCTGATTCTACAAGTGATCCAATTTCTCTATACACTAGTTTTTCACTTCCGACCTTTTTAATCACCCTACTCACAAGTTCATTTCCACGAATTGTTCCACTTTCATTTAATACTCGAATTATTTCTGTTCTAATAATATCTGCATCTGCAACCATCTCTGTTTTAGAAGAATTTAGTTTTACTTAAATGTAGAATTAAGGACATTTTTTTTATAATTAATGACCTAACTCATTTTAGGACTTGTTTTTCCTATTTTCCATACTTTCTAAAACTGCAAATTCTCCCACATTATTGATTTCTTCAGTTAACTCTTCTAGAATTCTAATTCCATTTTGTATTAATTCTTTATTTGATTTTTTATTTCCCAGCTTGTGCTTTAATGTAATTTTTTCACTATTAACAAAATTCAAAAAACGTACACTGTTTTTCATATCTAAATCTAGGTAGAATTTTACATAATCTTAGCTGTTTTCATTCCCATATTTTTTTCATTCTTCCCAGGTATTTGTCTTAACAGATGTGCCTTGATTACCACTGATGGTCATTTTTGATAATTTTGCCCAAAATTTGTCACATTCTGAACAAACAGGATCTTATCTATATTGGATAGTTACCCATTTTCATGTTGAGGTTTGTTTGGGGAACTGTGAATGGGAAAAAGATGTTGCTGAAAGGAAACCTGAAAATTTAGAAAAGAAATCTCACGAATTCAGGGTAAATGATGTGCATTTGAATCAAAAGAAGATTAATTCTAGTAAAAGAAAACAATAAAGAAAAAGACTCACATTTTAAAAAAACCAATCGCTTTTTAGCATATTTAAATTTGGTAAATAATATAAGATGAATCTAAAAAATTCTATGGTTGGGATTTTAATTTTTTAATGGTTTTTGATAGGTTATTTTGAATAGATAGAAATTAAATTGAGATGTGATTTGTTTATTTTATGGATAGACTGTGACACTCGAGTTCGTGCATATAAAAATGGTAAAACTTTCGATCAATGTAGAGAACTTGCTGAATCCTTAAACCCATCGTTTAAAAACCAAATCGATGAAAAAGGAAAGGTCCTTTGGACTGATATATTAAATCAAGTCGATCATGATGAATTAATTTACAAACTTACATTGAAATTTCTTAGACGTGACGGTTATGATATAGGAAATAACAAAATTCCTGAAGTTAAAAAATTTATTTTGTAGGATCTATTTTACAACTACCATCAGAATTTCTTAACTTCTTAGCCATTACAAAAGGGGTTACTAGCAAAACAGGTATTGATACTGCAATAAATAATGTTTGTAGTTGTGCCAGTGCAATAGATAAAGCAATGCCGCTTGCGGTCCCTATGAAAATTGATGAAAATGCTCCAGCACATGTTGGGCACGCTATGAACAAACCTGTTACTGCACCAATTGTGCTCATTCCCCTTCCTTTCTTTGAAATAGTGTATGCGTTCACTGCGATAGATGCATTTAATCCCACCAAATAAGATACAATTATCTGCAATACTAAATTGATTGGTATTATTTGTAATCCAACATGTTCTGTCAAATAGATGATTATTTTTGGCATGTATCCTAATTCACCACAACATGGCGCTAGAAATCCAGAAGGAATTTTTGCTCCATAATGGATTGCAAAATTTACTTCTGGTTGATATACTAAAGTTCCTGATACTAATGAAAAGAAAATTCCATATCCTATAAATGCTAAAACAAAGATTTTTTTTGATTTTGTATTCCAGGTAGTTAGTGCAATTATTGTTATTAGATCTTTTCCTTTATGTTCTACTTTATTTCTATGGTATAGATAAATCCCATAAGTAATTGCCCCAAATGCTGCTAAAAGTATTACGTAGAATCCATATGCTATACGTTCGATTGAATTAACAGCATCTGGCGTAAATGTCTCCGGATCTTGATATCTTGAATACATTATGAATATGATTGCTATTGTAGAAAATCCTAAAATTATTAACTTTTTACCACTGTGATTATTTGATTTCTGTGTTTCCATTATTCTGCATTGCTTTTTTATTGAATTAAATTCTATCTTGTTTTTACTGATTTTAAGGTTAAATTTAGGCACAATATCTGTTTTGATAATAATTTTTAATTTATTTACTATTGCTGAAAATAATACCGTGTTTTAGATACTCCTAGACTTACATGAGAAATTTTCATTCATATGAGTAGAAACAAATTTCATAAGGAAATACTATTTGAATTGCTTTGGAATTGTTCAGGGTAAATTATTATCTTTAATTAATTTGATTTTAAACTGGGTTCTTGTCTATGTAAAAAATTAAATCTTGATTTAATCAAAAACTCTAGTATCTTTATAAGCACTGATTTGACATATTATGTGTAGATATAATGGAAATTGATCAAGCACAAGAGCCTGATTATGAAACCGTACAAATTGATTATGTTGGATTTGTTGATCCATATGCCGTAGAAGGAATGGTTATTCTAAAATCATCTGATGGAAAAGAATTTCACATGAGGGCGTTTTCCGGAGAAGTTGCTAGACATATTTCCAGTTTTATTGAAAGTACTGAGGAACCAGCTCCATCAATTTATAAAATGATGGAGGCAATCTGTGAAGAAAATGAGCTTGTTTTAGTCAAGGTCAAAATCTATGATAGCGGTGAAGTGCTTCGTGCCAACCTGTATTTTACTGGAAAAAAAGACATGGTGTTACGAAATTACCGTGCATCTGACGCTTTGGCATTAGGTGCATTTTACAACATTCCAATTCTCGTTCGAAAAAATCTACTTAAAGAACGCATGGAAGCTTGACAAATTAAATGAATTGTCTTATTATCTTTATATGATTTCTGTTTGTTGTTTTGATTTATTTTGAATTCGAGTCTGCTAAATTTGAATTTTAATTTACACAATTGTTTGGATTAAATGATAAAATAAATCCTAGATTAAAATTGGTTTTTGTTTGAATTTGATACATATGACATTCACGCCATCAAAAATTTCTTGAATTTTTGGATATGAAAATTTGTTTTCTATTATTTCATTTTTAATCGCCCTAAGATAATGTATTATTTTTTTCACTTGCTTATTTTTTTGTGTTGTTGATATTGTTGCATCTGTTATATCTTTAAGATTTGCTGAAATATCACACAATTTTATGATTTTTGCTTGAAGTGTTGTCTTTTTTAACTGGTTGATGTATTGTGTTTCTCTGTCCTTTTTTGAAAGACTGTTATCTTTTGTAAGTGATAAAACAATGACTGACACCTCTCTTCCAAATATTTCATTGACTTGATCAAAATTAACATCTGTCTTTTCTATTATATCGTGAAGCCAAGCAGCACAAAGAGTATTTTTATCTGTAACTCCCAAATTTTTAAGTCTACTAACTACTCCTTCCAAATGATGCGAATATGACATTATCCCATTTCTTGTTTTTTGATTTTTATGTTTCTCACATGCAAACTTTTTTGCTCTTAGAACAATGTCTTCAGAGTTATCCATACCCTACTGATTATTCTCTCTAATGTAGAGGTTATCATCAGAATATTTTTTGTGTTTGTTCCTGTTTTAAATATATTATTTAAAATTAAATGCTTCATAATTCGGCAAACTCATCAACAGTCAGAATAACTTTTCTATTAATCATCAGCACCTATTATGTTCTATGCTCCAAAATATATGGGTATGACCCACGAATTTAGGATTATTGTATTTCATAACATTTTTCATATGCTAATCCAGGTAACCATTATGGCTAATCTTGAGGTTTTATACCAAAATATTGCTGCAAAAATTATTGCGAGATGTCATGGAAGTATCAAAATTACAAAACATGGTAAGATTTTAGAGGTATATGACATGCATAGGCACATTTGGAGTAAAGGTCTTGCAGGATTAATAATTAAAGAGGAATGTAAAAATGCTAATTTACGTGAATGGGAATTTGCAAATGTTCGAAGCTATATAATTAAAGAGCTTAAATCTTAATCAATGTCCTTTTTTTTGAATTTAAATCTAGTATGTAACTTTTCGTATAAGATGTGGTTCTTTAAGCATAACTTGATCGTCTTTTGTTGCAAGCAAGTCAATTTCTTTTAGATTGTAATTTGTAATTATGATTAATGCTTCACAGCGTCTACACAAGAGTGTTTGACCATTTGATCTTCTTTCAAAAACGATGTTTTTTTCTAATCTGTCCTCTTTTTTACATGTAGGGCATAGTTTTGGTTCTTTTAGTATTGTTATTATTTCACGAATGTAAATCGTCCTACCCAATTATCTTTTTAATTATAATCCTACACTAAAGAGTTTGTATTTTACGTTAACTGGCATCCAGCAATTCTATTTCAAATAAAAACCGTTTAATTATTTGAAACAAAATGTTAGGTATTCATTTTATTTCCTAATCTAGCCAATTAACATCTATTTTGTGCTATGTCAATAAAATATGTTTTTGTAATGAAAATTTGTCATTTTTTTGTTTAAGAGTAAAATTTTATTTTGAATTTAATGAACTATGGAACTAGATTATGTCCTGTCATTTTTTACTAAATCCTTTTTCACTAAAACTTGAATCTTTAAAATAATGCTATGTTACTATCTTATCAAGACGATCTTCTTCTTGAGCACGTTTTATTTCCATAGCTATCCTTCTTCCTATCCCAAAAGTTTGACCATACTGATATTTTGTATATGGACTAGTGGTTGCTAAAATTGGATTTCCTGGTACTCTTAGAGATACATCATATACTATCAACTCTAAATCTTTAGTAATTACACTTTGGAGTGAAAATGGACCTATGATTCCTGGAGAATATTCTTTTTTTACTGTCGCAACGAACTTGTCTCCCATTTTAATTACTTTTTCAAGAAGTGATTCTCTGATACTTGCAGGAGTATGTCCAACTTCAATGTTCTGTAAATCAATATCGATTTCTAACTGCTGTCTTGCTGGAATAGCATTAAAATCGTGCACATTAGTTTGCAGTCTTCTTTCTATTCCAATAAAATCAACTTGTTTTGAAATTGGTGTGTGAAAGAAATTAAAATTCATGTATGTTCCAATTGCTAATTCTTCTATGCTAGCTCTCTCCAAATCTTTTCTGGAAATTATTCCTTTTTTTATTTTATCTTCAGATTTTTCTTTATAATCTTTGTAGGATGATACCGTGAAAAATGCACGTTCCAGCGGTCTTTTCAATTCTTGGACTTTGACTATGCATGGTTTATTGATGCTTTTTGGGTCTCGAAATAGTTTTGGGAATTTTATCCTTGCTTTTTCCAATAAAAAATATTGATTTCGTTTGGCAGTTCTTTCTTCTGCACGGAATAATTTTCTATTTCCAAAAATTGGTACTTTAAATAAATTTTCTAAATTTTTGTATCCTAAATACACAGTCAATGATCTGTGTGGAATGACGATGGTATTTGTGTCTCTCAACTTTTTTTGAATTTTTGGTGATGCCATATCTTTGAATTTGTTTAAAATAATAATTTCATCTGCCAATCTTCCAAATCTTCTATATGGTTCATCTCTTCCTTTTTGACACAAAACAACAGTGTGAAAATTTTCATCCTTTGCACCATCCATTACTTCAAGTGCTGAATGACTTCCCATCACTCCTATTCTGATATCTGAATAATTGCTAATGATTTTCTTGATTCTCAGAATCTTTAATCACAGCATGATTAGAAAGCAGGATCTAATATAGCTAATTTTCAATAGGTTAGATTGATTAGATAACCACAATATTTTTCTTATGATGACTTCAAATGCTGGTTGTGTTATATCTTCTTGAATTACAGATGACTGGAGTAATTTTACTATCTGCAATGGCTGTGGGAGGATTTTCTTTGTGGCTTAAAAGAAGAAAAACTCGAAATGAATTAGATTTTGGAACTCATGATAAGCAAGAAATCTAATTGCTAGCACCAAATTTTATTTGTCGTCTAATAGATAAATAGTCTGAACTCCTCATGTCTTCTATTGAAATTAATTATTGGAATCACGGGAAGCACAGGTGTTATCTATGGAATTCGTTTATTGGAGAATCTTAAAAGCTTAGGCATTGAGACCCATCTTATTATGTCAGAATGGGCTACAAAATGTATTTCAATGGAGACAGAATTTCAACTGGATTATGTAAAATCTCTTGCAACAAATATCTCTGATGAAAAAAATATGGCTTCTAGTGTTTCAAGTGGTACACACAAGGTTGATGGAATGATAATCGCACCATGTAGCATGAAAACTCTTTCATCTATTGCAAATGGCTATGATGACACTCTGATGGCAAGGGCTGCTGGTGTTACAATTAAAGAATCCAGAAAATTGATTCTGATGGTACGGGAAACTCCCCTATCTGCAATACATCTTGAAAATATGCTTAAGCTTTCTAGATTAGGGGTTGTAATTTTGCCACCTGTAACGGAATTTTATACAAAACCAAAAACTATCGATGACATTGTAAATCATGGTGTAGGAAAGTGCCTGGATCAATTTGGCATAGAACACAGTTTATACCCTCGGTGGGGAACTTTTTAATTTGTAATTGCCAAAATGTATTATTGAAAAAATCATCAAATCAGATAGGAATAGAGTCTTTAAAATCGTAACAAACTATAAAAATTTTCAAAAAATTCTTCCACAATATTTTCCTTCCATTAGAGAAATCTCAGTACGTGGAAATATCTCTGTTGTAGAAGAACATATGAGGATTACTGGAAGAGAATTTGTAATGATGGTAAAACATGTGATTGATGAGCCCACTTTACACGAAATTTTTGTTATTGGGGGTGATGCAAAAGGCACTCATATCATCAAACGATTTGAAAGCATTCCACAAGGCACTAAGATGATCATTGAAGTTGATTGGAAACTAAAGAGTATGACACAATTAATTTATTTTTTTAATAAAACAAATGTGTTGAGAGAATATTCTAAAATCCTTGATGCGTTTGCTTTAATTGCGGAAAATTAGTCTAATTTTGATTCTTTATTTTTAAGATCCTTAATCTCTTTTTCTCCCTCGATCTTTCCTTTTTCAAATTCGCCCTTTGCTTTGCCTAGTGTTCTGGCCAATTCTGGGATTTTTTTTGCACCAAAAATAAATATTCCTGCCAAAATCAGAATTATCAATATTTCTTGAAATCCTGGCATTGCAAGGAAAAAATTATTTAAAACCATCTAATGAATAGTCCTCAATTTAAGATTTAAATCTTTTTTTGTTTTTTATGCTCGATTACTAACATTCCAGCAAGATATAGCAACATCATCGGTATTGCAATAAACCACATCGTAATTCCACTCCCATCTGGAGTAACTATTGCCCCAAAAATCACGGTTCCTAGTATTGCAAATCTTAGATTTTTTCTCCAAAATATTTTATCAATTATTCCTGTCATTGAAACAGTGTACATTATCATTGGAATCTCAAATGACAACCCAAATGCAAGCAAATATTGTAAGACAAATGTAATAAAATCCATAATGTTGAGAAAGGTAATCAATCCAGATGCATCTCCATAACTGTAGAGGAATTCTAGCATGTAGGGAATTACTAAAAAATATGAAAAGACACAGCCTATAATGAATAAAGCTAATGTCGGGAGTAAAATATTCTGTGTAAATTTAATTTCATGTTCCTTTAATCCTGGTTTTATGAAATCTGCCAATTCTTTGATGATTACTGGCATACCTACCAGTATTGCAACAAGTGCTGCAACATAAATTTGTGCAAAGAGTGCTTGTCCTGGTTCTGTTTGAATCAGTTGGACTCCTTCTGGAACTAGATCTTTTTTCATAAGATTTGTAATCTGTGCCGCAACGTTATTCACAGGATCTAATGTAGGATAATAAAGTTGAATCCCTGCAAAATCAAATGGGTACAAATGACATGAAATAACAAATACAAAAATTACTCCTACTACTAAAATTATTCTTAAAAAACGTTTTCTTAATTCTTGTATGTGTTGATTGAGACCTTCATATGATGACATCTCAAACTATTCCATCTTAAATTATCTATTTGCCTGGAATCGGCAGTAATTTTGATTCTGGTAATCCTGCATTTTTGAGTTCCTCCTGACTCAAATCCTGGAATTCTAATGATATGATGGCTTTGGTTTTAAACTTTTGTTCCATACTTTTAGCTAAGGATGCAATGTCTTTTGCTGAATAAATTTCTCTTGAACCTTTGAGGAAAATCCTTTCTCCCTTTTCCATTTCTTTTCCACCAAATTTTTCTTGAAGGAAACTTGTAATTGATGGTAATTCACTTCGTTTTATGTTGTTATAATAATATGTAATTCCTTTAACGGACTCGTAGTCGTATGGTGTACCATTTCTGTACATAAAAATCCCGATGAATATTGCTTCTACCTCGGGTTCTCGAATGCATTTTATTTCCCAATTCAGTAATTTCTCTTCATTATAAACGAATTTTGTCATTTCATCGGGAGTTATTTTCCAATATCTTGATCTTGCCAATTTGTTGTTTTCAAAATAATCTGATATAAATTTCAATGTCCTATAATTAGTGACAAATTTCAGAATATCTGCATGATATGTTCCTTATTTAATCAAAGACTATCTTGTTTGCCTTCATAAAATCTAACCCGTTAATCAATTGACATAATTTCAAAATTATTTGATTTTTAATCTAGCATTATGTTTCTTGGAAATGATTACTTCAATTACAAGACCTGCAACTATTACACACAAAACGGTTACAACAGACCACAATAATTGAATTGATGGATCTGGTGTAGGTGCTACTGGCATTGCAGAGGATATTGCTGATCCTGCTTCATCAGCTGGCATTGCTTTAAGAGCCATTTCTGGGGTTGCTGGAGCAGAATTCATCATGGGTTCAGATGGTCCTATGCCATTTTCTGATGTTGATCCTTTTTGGATAATCTGAGATGAAAACCATGCAGCTAGGGACAATCCACCAAGTGTTGCAAGTCTATGGATTCTTGTAAAAGAATTAAACAAAGATTTACTATTTTTAGCAGGCTCAGACATTTTTGATGGAAGTATAATTATTGCAAGCTTGTCTACCGTATAAAATTTCATGTCTCTTGATTTGGTATTTTTTTCAACATTTGCGACTTTTACCACTCCCGAATCTTGCATTTTTTTTAAATGATATATTACAAGTGGTAATGAAATGTTAGTTTTTTGGGCTATTTGATTCGCTGACATTGCATCATTAAATAAAATTTTAAGGATCTCTCTGCTTGAATCTGAACTTAATATTTCTCCAACTGCCTTTATTTTTTGATCTTCGGTTGATAAAATTTCTACTCTGTCTGAAATGGATATTGGATCGTTTTCCTCATCGTTTTTCATTTACTTAATTATGTTCAAAGCAACTTATTAAGACTGTTATTAATTTAGAGTTTATTCTTTTTTGTTAAAACCTAGATTTCATTTTAAGTGAAGTACAAAACTAGTCGGAAGATAGATTAACCTCGCTTTAATTTTTTAAACTATTCATGACTACTTTTAATGTTCATGTTACAATAGAAAACAAACCTGGTATTAGTGATCCTGAGGGTGAAACTATTCTAAATGATCTAGTATTGAAGGGTACCAATTCAACAATAACCACAATTAAAACTGCAAAAATGTTAAAATTTACAATAAAGGAAAAAGATAAACAATCTGCAAAAAGTAAAGTCAAAGAAATTTGCAATGAATTACGCATTTACAATCCAATGGTAAGTAAAGTGACCCTTGATGTTTTTGATGCTTAACTGTACCTATTTTAATATTAAAATACTTTGAAATTTATTTTATTTGTTACAATAATTTTATGAATGATTGACGACTATCCAGACAATTTATTGCCAATTATGTGAATTTATTGTGCTAATTGTACGATTGATCTTATTTGTGATTGTGAACTAAGCGATCAGTATGTATCGTGTTTTGGTATTTTTTGACTAGATTCAAATTAAATATCTCTGCAGATAATAGTAATCGTGAAAGTTGGCGTAATAGTTTTTCCAGGTAGTAATTGTGATCGGGATATGTATCATGTATTAACTGATGTTTTCAAACTAAATGCAGAGTATTTTTGGCATGAAAAAGGCTTACCAAAAAATATTGATGCAGTAATCCTTCCTGGTGGATTCTCTTATGGTGACAGATTGAGATCAGGGGCAATTGCAGCTCATAGTCCAATAATTAACGACGTCAGAAAAATGGCAGAAAAAGGAATTCCAATTTTAGGGGTATGTAATGGATTTCAAATTCTTGTAGAAGCTGAATTGTTACCTGGTGCATTGCTAAAAAACACATCCCTTAATTTTATGTGCCGGTGGACTAGCCTAATAGTTGAAAATAACAAGACTCCATTTACAAATAAATTAAAACTGCACCAAAAAATTCCAATTCCAATTGCCAATGGTGAAGGAAGATATTATGTTGATGATGATACCCTTAAAAAATTAAAGAAAACAAATCAAATTGTATTTAGATACAGTGAAATAGTAAATGGTTCTACGGATAGAATTGCCGGAGTTTGTAATGAAGATGGTAATGTGGTTGGCATGATGCCTCATCCAGAAAGAGCAACTGAATCTGAAATTAATCCAATTGATAACAAACCCTCTTCTTTGATTTTTAAATCTCTGATTAACACAATTGGTGTCAAAAATTGAGTTTAGAACCACAAGAACTAGTTGATTTTACATCTAGGATTGGAAGAAAACCAACATCTACAGAATTGCAAATTGTTGCTGCTGAATGGTCTGAGCACTGCTCGTACAAATCCTCAAAGAAACATCTAAAGATGTTGCCAATGAAAGGACCACTAGTTATTTCTGAAAAGGGTTACGATTCTGGAGTTTTAGATGTTGGTAATGGGTATGTCATAACTGCCCACATTGAAAGCCATAATCATCCATCTGCTGTTGAACCATATGGAGGGGCTGCAACCGGCGTTGGAGGAGTTATACGAGATATTCTTTCAGCTGGAACTAGACCTATTGCTATTTTTGATGGTTTAAGATTTGGAGATATTGAAAAAGATACGCAAGCAAGATGGCTTTTCAAAAATGCGGTTACTGGCATAGGCTGATTATGGAAATTGTCTAGGTA
>CAWGRV010000003.1:0-10050 GCA_963825095.1 uncultured Nitrosopumilaceae archaeon | reverse complement strand
GCCATGTACCGTCCTTGTAAAATATGTTCCACTAACTTTGCTATAGTTTACACCAAATCAAATAAATATTGTAATGTCCTTTTGTTGTGTAAATTACAAGCATCATTTATAATGGTTAATCATAATTAAGTAGAAAATGACCATGTCTGACAACATTATTGATATAAAAGATTTTTATAACCTAGAAACAAGAGCGTCAATTATTGAAAACGCAATTATTAGTATTGATAGACGATTTGAGCAGGTTGACAAACAATTAGATAGAATTGACAAAAGATTTGAACAAATTGAGAGAAGATTTGAGCAAATTGACAAAAGATTTGAACAAATTGAGAGAAGATTTGAGCAGGTTGATAAAAAATTTGAAAGATTAGAAGATAAAATAGATTCTCATTTTAAATGGTTATTAGGTCTCATCGCAATGCCTCTTTATACATCTATAATAGGATTTATTATCGGGAAAGCATGCCATTGGCTTTGATTGATGGAATATGACTATGACTGAATATAAACACAAAGATTATAAATCAATCATTATTTCATAATACTTTTAATTCCGGCCACCGCTCCTCCAAGTGAACCAATTAGAACTGAAAGTCTAATCAATTTCTTTTTAAGATTATCTTTGTCATTTTCTGCAGCATTGATTTCTTCTTGTATTTTTTTGTATTCTCTATCTAATAAATCAGTATTATTTTGTTTTTCATTAAGTTCTTTTAGTTTTTTATCCATTTTCTCTATTTTTATTTCAGTTTCTTTATGTTCTTTTTGGGCTTTAATGGCATCATTTTGTTTCTTATCATGTTCTTTTTGTATTTTTTTACGCTGAGCCTCTCGTTCTTTAGCAATTATTGATTGCTCCATATCATGTATTTTTGCAAGTTCTAATGATTCTTTTGCTTTATTGTGTTCTTCAATGGCTTTTTGATGATTTTCAAGTAAATCTTTTAATTTGGGCATATTTGGAAAATATTTTTTTTCTAATAATTCATTTGGGTTTTGTAGTTTCTCGGGAGCGTTTGCAAACTTCTGACCAACAGATAATCTTTGTAATTCAGGGTTATTTTCAATCATTTCTTGAAGAATTTTAATCCCTTCTTCAGATCCAACTGATTTTTCAAGCAAACTTCCTTTTACCTTTCCTGTTTTTTCGATTTCTTTAAAAACAGAATTTTTTCTCATAGGAATAATTATGTTTTTAAATTGTTCGTTTGCTTTTTCTAATAATTTAGAATCTTCTTCTCCTATATTTTCTTTAAGTATTTTATAAGTAATATCTGCTTGTTTTTTTAATTCTTCATAACGTTTATAGGATGCATCTCTAACAAGAGCATCTGGATGTTCCTTGGCTATTTTCCAGGCTTCATGAGCTTCATAATTTATTGATTTATTTAATGATAAATAATCATTAGCAGGAGTTATGGTTCGTTTTGATATATTATTTATATCATCGACTAATTTTTGAACTTCTTTAGATTCAATACCGTGACTTTTTATTGCATCACTAACATCTTGCAATGATTTTGAAACATTTCCTTTATTTTCAATAACTACGTTTTTATTAGTTAAATTATTTTTTAATACATTATAATCATTTTTATTTTCATTAATTAATTTATTACGCTCTTCACCAACAATCGTTCCAAATCGCTCGTGATGTAATTGTCCTTCACCTAAATGAGTAGATAGTTGTTTTTCAATATCAGCACGATTTTGTTCTTTTGTTTTTAATAATTCTATTACTTTAGGTTCCATTTTTTCAAATTGATGAGCTGGTGGCATATTAGGCTCTTCAGGCGGTTTTGTTTGAAGCGTTAATTGCTCATTTGCTTTTTTTGCTTCATTTATCCTAAAGGTTAAACTATCAGGGTTTGAAGTATTAAAATCATGTATTGATTCTTTTTTGGCTTGTTCAAGTATTGTATTGGCTTCTTCTTTTCTAATTCCAGCCTCATCTAAACTTAATTTTAATCTATCAATATCTCTAATACTTTTAAATCTTCCAGGAAAATCTTTAATAAATTTAGCTATAGGAGGCGCCATGCCATATCCTGCCCCACCTATTAATCCACCTGTTAATGCGCCTTCTGCCTCATGTCCTTTTGGTGAGTAAATAGCACCAAGTCCAGCTCCTTCTACAGCACCAACTCCAGCTCGTCTAATTAAAGAAGGAATTGCTTGTTTTGCTATGGCATTCCAAGCGGGGATAGCGTAACGAGCAGCGCCAATAGTTGCTCCACCAAGTGGTAAAAATCCTATTGATGATCCCAAAAACTGAGCGATTGGATGTGATTTATCTCCTGATTTTTCTTGTAAAAATTCAGGAATTATATCTTTTCTTTCATTATTTACATTAGGTCTTTTTAAAGCTCTATTGTATGCTTCATCTAATGGAGCAAAAGTGGTTGACATTTTGTTGCCTACATTTTGCAAAGCTTCGGGAATTGCTCTTCCTGCAGATCTAAAAAAAGCCCCTGTAGCCGATGATGGCTCATAGGCTTGCTCTTCAGGAGTATCTTGAATATTTCCTTCTTCTTGCTCATTATCCCTCCCTAATATTTTATATCGAGGAGCATTGGCAAGACCTAATATTTTATATTTACCCATTATTCAGCCCCCAAAGAGATGGCTTCAGAATATTTCATGACTTTTATACCATCAGGTGTTTCAACTCTAACCATATCATTTGGTGAATAACTAAATTTTTTATTGGCTATTTTTTTAGTTTTTTCAATGGCTGTATTAATTTCTTTTAATGCTGATTTTAATTTTGCAAGAGCAACCGGTTGCTGTTCTGAAAAATTAGCCTTATTTCCCAGTGCTGTTTTTAATGCCAATTGATTACCTTTTTGCGATAATTCTTGTTCTACGTTCATTATTGGACTTAATATAAGATTTTGAAATTCCCCTGCCGCAGGATTAGTAGTTGTTTTTGTAAATCTATTCGCAGCAAAATCAGAACCTAGGCCAAATAATCCAGAATGACCAAATAATTCTTCATTCTTTGGGTTATTGGTTATTTTAATCAGTCGTTCTAATGCATCTGCTGTTTTTTGTAATTTAGGTAAATCCAATTGTGCCCCATGAATATCATTAGCTTCTAATTTTTGTTGCTCTTCAGTTAATTTTTTTTGTTGTTCTAATTGAGCTTGCACTCTAGGAGTAAATGTATCAATTCCAAAATAATTTTTATTAATTATATCTTGATTTGTTGGCTGCATTGGATTGTAGCCCTGATTATTATCCATGATTGGAGGTGGTTGACCCTCTTGTTGATTTGAATTAACTAATTGATTAAAATAATTTTGTTTTTGTGTCAATGAACCCAAATTTTCTGCTTGTGCGCCGCGAAGTCCCATTTGAGATTCTATATCTAGCCCATAATATTTATTATATAATTTAGATTTTAATAATTCCTCATTCAATCTTTGTCTTAATTCCATATTCGTAATATTTTGATTTTGTGTCAATGAACCCAAATTTTCTGCTTGTGCGCCGCGAAGTCCCATTTGAGATTCTATATCTAGCCCATAATATTTATTATATAATTTAGATTTTAATAATTCCTCATTCAATCTTTGTCTTAATTCCATATTCGTAATATTTTGATTTTGTGTCAATGAACCCAAATTTTCTGCTTGTGCGCCGCGAAGTCCCATTTGAGATTCTATATCTAGCCCATAATATTTATTATATAATTTAGATTCTAATAATTGCTCATGCAATCTTTGTCTTAATTCACTATTCGTAATATTTTGACTTTGTGTCAATGAACCCAAATTTTCTGCTTGTGCGCCGCGAAGTCCTATTTGAGATTCTATATTTGGCCCATAATATTCATTATATAATTTAGCTTTTTTTAATTCTTCTTCTAATTTTGGTCTTAAAAATTGAGCGTTAGTCCCTTCTGTGTAACCACCGAGTATTTTTCCAATTAAATCATTAAATGGATATTCTGAAGGACCAGATGGTTGAAATTGCTGTAATGTAAATGCCATATTAACTCCCTACATTACCGAAAACTTTTTGGAAGGCCATTTGCCCTAAATTACCAGTCGCGCCTAATGGCTTGAATGACGCAAGTCCTCCTGCGCCTTTTAATAGATTATTCCATAAAGAACTGTTTTGTTGATTTTGATTTTGTTGACCTGTATAGGCTAATCCTCCTTGCTGAGCTAAAGCTTGAGCAATCATATTAGCGATATTCGACCCCGATTGAGCACCAATTTGGGCAAGTCCCTGTTCTCCAGAAAGTCCCTGATTATATAATCCAGTAGCCTGACCTAACCAATTATAATAATCTTGATTTGCAAGCCCTTGCGCGGTCTCCATTGCCCATTGCTCATGCTCAGGACTACCATAAACCCCAGTGGCAGCGCCTTTCCTACCAATACTATCAAGAGCCTGTTTCATGGCAAAATCAAATCCAGGAGACTTCTGGAAGTTTTGTCCTATATCATTTAATTTACCACCTGGATTACCAAGAAGAGAAGAATATTCATTTTCCAAATTAGGAAGCGCATTTTTACCGGCTTCAAAAAATGGTTGTTGATATGGATTTGTTTGTTCTGGAATTTTATTAAAATAAGGCATCGCGGCATCAACTGGATTTTTATATCCTCCGCCACCACCAAAAAGATTGCTTAACCAACTCATATCACAGTCCTTGTGTTATGTTATTATTTTTATTATAACAGCAAAAATGAATCACTAGCGCTGTTTATTCCCGTCCAAACCGCTTGTGGACTTGGCGTTCCATTAGATGAACCGGATGTAGTACAGATATACATAATATTATCTGTACTATCATAACAAAGCCAGTTTAATATCCCAGCCACCGAACCATTTGGGTCTCCCGCATTGGTTAACATCATTGAAAAAGGAACCCATTTAGCTAGAGTAACTAAAGGAGTTGCTGCTCCATTTGTGGCAATTACAAATTGATTTGAAATTAGGGTGGTTGAATCAAATACTGTTTGACCACTGATATCAGGCAATGCGGCTACTAATGTGGCATAAGAACTTCCAATGTAACTGGTATATAAAGCTTGAATGGTTGACATTTGTGTTGCTGTTAATGGAGGAAATACAATACCTTCGTTCTTGAAATTTTTTTGCAATGCTTGAAATAGAGCGCTAAATCCTAGCGACCATAATGCGTTAAAATTTCCACTTTTATCTAAAACAGGAGCTTCTCTGGGTAAATCAGGAAATATTGATTGAGGATTTTGTGTAGACATTCATTCATCCTTGACTAAATATGATATAATTATAGCAGATAGGACATGGATGTCTCTAAATAGGAGACACAGATGCAACAAAATACAGTTAATACAGAAAAAACAGAACAAAAAATTAATTATTTAACTGAAGATAGAGTGGCAACAGATAAAGACTTAAGAATTTTAAAGCTTGAATTAAGACAAGAGTTTACTGAAGCAAAATCATTGTTATATCAACAAACAAATGATTTTAGATTGGAATTAGATCAAAAAATAAATTATTTTAGATTGGAATTAGATCAAAAAATAAATGATTTTAGATTGGAATTAAAACAAAATATTTTAGAATTAGAGCAAAAAATAAATGATTTTAGATTGGAGATAGATCAAAAAATAAATTCTATAACAATAAAACTAGGCACTTTAATCATAAGCTGCTCAGGAATATTATTTGCTTTATTGTCTTACTTTCATAAATGACATTTAAATTATTGTCGTATATTTACAAGGCCATCGGTTGCGACAAACCTTCCAATACCCCAAAACTTGAACATAGGCACAAAATCATTAACAAGACCTATTTGCCACCACATAAGCCTGTTCTTTCTTTGACCTATCGCATTAAGCACATAAGGAAAATCACTGCTAAAACTAGCTCCACCATCAATGGATATCGATAAGTCTACGCGGGGTAAAGATAATGGACCAAATCCTGAATTATCGTTAGGCTCAAAAATAAGATAATTAAAATCAGTAGTATCAATTTGCTCACTTATTAGATTATTCCCATCTTGAGTTATCCAATAACGAGGACCCAAGTCTTGTTGGTCATAATTAGTTTCACCCGATTCTATTGTGAATCCAATATCATTAGCAATGAAATAATCCTGTGATGGCAAACGCACATTAGCACACGTTCTTATTCTTGGAATTTCATAGGTAACTAGATCGCCAAGGCTGTCTGTATCTTGATAAGTATAAAATTGGGTATCAAATACATAAAGATTACCTGTATTTTTTGAAACAAAATAATATTGATTATTATAAAAGGCTATTTCTGCTGCAATAAAATAATTCAAATCCTGATCTGAGGCGTGGTAAAATTTATCTGTATTAAAATCATAAAATAACGATAAATTATCGGTATAAAAATTAATGTGATAGAAAAGATGACCGTCTTGACGGTATAAAAATGCCTGTGAATCCTCAGGAGATTGAAGAGTAGAAAATAAATAATCAATGCCATCGGTTGTTATTTGTTTTGGCATACCGCCGTTTGAATAAACAATAATTGGCCCTGATTTTTCATTAGAAGCAAGCCATACTACAATCTCATCCATGTAAGCAACAGTAGCTGGTGAAAGGCATCCATAATCAATATTAAATTGATTGTTTCGTTGATAGGGAAATAACTGAGCTCCGGTATCAAACCATGCTTCAGTGACAATAGAACCCATTACAAATATCATATTTCCTTTAGATGGGAAGCGAACAACAGCTTGTGTATTGTCTGGCTTTGATTGTAATAATCCTTGGTGTGAAGCATCATTTGGCCATGAAAGACCATCATTATTTGATGATAATCTCCAACTATTTTGTGATGTAACCGTTCCAAAAGTATCATTAGAGGCAGCACATAGAAAATAAGTATCATGAAAAGTGATGTAACCTGGCGTAAAGCTTAATGTAGGTGATTGAAATGACGGGGTTTGAGTGGGATCGTAAATATAAATATTTACTCCATCAGAGAGTGCAATCTGTGGTGTATTGTTTTCTGTAATATAAACAGGACCCGTTGCTGTGTTCAGCGATCCAATAAAGATAACTTGAGAGCTTGTTATTTTTTGTAAGTTTTGATTAAAATTAACGGTGACCAAATAAACATTAGCACCAAGAACGACTACTAATTTTTCAAATTTAATACTTGAAAATATGCCTCTTCCTTCGGTTTCATTATCAAACTTACTGGCTAATAATCCTACTTGATAGCCCGCATAAGGCACAAGAAAATTATCCGAGGAAAACATATTATATGTTTTTTCTACTGAAATTTTAGGATATCTTCCGAAAATACTTGAACCAACTACATTGATTGGTATTTGTTTGAAATTCTGGCCACGTCCTACTGGCATGATAATCCTTTAATTCGTTTTAGCGAAATAATATCCTATAACTAATGTTGCTATAGGAGGTAAAATAGTATTACATGCTTTAAATACATTGCTATCATGTATAAACACTTCAACCATTATACCAACAAAGAATAAGATTCCTATACCAAGAAGAATAAGTTCTGCGAAGATGAATAAATCTTTATCGCTAACCTCTTTTTCATGATAACACGGCTCATCATTAATTATTTCTTCTTCGATGTCATCATTATTAATCACATAGAGCCATCCCTGAAATTGATAATTGTTTTTTACTACCATCATGAGATTCGATTAAAATGCGATTTCCCTGCGTTATAGCATTGATTAGGTTATTGGTAATGTCAATGGTGCGCCTAATGGCATCAGAGCGACTGGGTGCTTTAACGGCGTTTTTAATGTAGTCTAATTGAGATAAGGTATCATTTCTCATTTTAAAGGTTACGTCTTCAAGCATATCAACATCCTTGTTAAATTTAATTAAATCCAATGAAATCCTTTAGCAATTAATCCGAGTAATGTAGTATTAAAAGTAATTAATATTCCTAATATCCATCTTATATCAGTCTTAACCTCTTTAACTTCTTTAACTAATTGTTCACAGGTGGTTTCTACTCGAGTTAATCTAGACTCAAACATTAAATCATATTTAGTTAATGCCAATTGTTCATCTTTTGTCATTTTATGTCCCCAAAGAGACATCCTTATCGTGTTTAAATTATTGCATATTTTCGACTAATTTAGGGGATATGTCGATGGTGTCGACGTGTTTGTGGGATTGGAGGTAGAGGATTGCTTTTTGGAGGATTTCTATAGATTCCCTACTATGACCTACGACTTGATTACATGAATGACAAAGTAGTTCGCGAACTTGTTTTGTTTCATGATTGTGATCAAGACATAAGCGCGCTTGCTGTCCTATTCTATTTTTCCTGGTTTCTTCTTTTCCACATATAGCACATAATCCTTGTTGTTTACCTTCTAAAATAAAATACTGTTCAACCGTGATACCTCTAACCCTGGTTATTTCTCTTGTAGTTCGTAACGATCCTAATCGTTCTCGTCCAATGCGCGCCCATTCTTTATGTTTTTCAGGATTATCTATTCGATATTGTCGAGACCATAGATTTGCTTTTGGTTCAATATCTGTTAAACCTTCTCTATATTGTCTTCTTGATTCATTGCGAGCTTTACCAGCAGATGATTTATGTTGATCCCAATTCAAACCTTTCCATCGTCTATCTTTCTCAAATTTACATTGATTACAACGCCACATAAATCCTAAAACAAGTTTTTTGTTTTTTTCTTTATGTGCTAAATCTTCTGTTAAATTACCATGTTTTTTACAAACTTTAACTATCATTATTTTCTACGTTATTAAAACAGAGTAATAATATCAAATTTTTATTAGGACGTCAACCTATTCCTATGAAGGGCGCCAGCCACGGCCCAAATTTACGTCTCCGAAATTATATCCTGGTTGCTGGTCTGCGCCCAATATTGAGCTTTTTTTCATTGATAAATCTGGTGGCCCTTCATACATTAGTTTTCTTTTATAACTATCCAAAATGCGTTGAGACTGAGGATTAAATTGAACCCCATATTCACTGCACATAAAAGCACTTAATGAGTATCTTAAATACTCAATATAAGCAGTATCAAGCCCCTGATTACTGCTATTAATGAATGTATAAGGAAGGCCGGTTTGGGTGATATCGGTTAAATCAGTGGTTAATGAGACGTCCACTAAGAATAACTTAACCATCATTTTTAATGGATAGGTTTGGTCTGGAATGAAATAAAGCGCTAATTCTCCTCCATTTAATTGGCGATTAAAATTCCAACTAAACGGTAAGGTATAAATATTATCCACACGTGAGCTACCGTAATAATTGGTGCGCGTAACATATTCCATAGGGTAGCGTACTACATTGATATTAAAGGTGATGCTTTCTATCTCAGATACATAAGGCAAGAAATAATACTCTTGTTGAGGTACGGCATCCATTAAGATGTAGTTGTAGTAAGGAATTAAATCCGTTTCAATTTGTTTGAAATCAAGAAGAGCATTAAGAAGAGCAAGCCCATCTGTAATTTGGTCTCCAGTAGGAGTTTGAAGATTTCTTGCAACAATTCCTGACAAATACCAAGAACGGGTAATAAGTTGCTGTGCTGTATAGGACATCGGACTATCCTTGGATTATATAAAATCAGGTTGTATCTATATGTAAATAACATCGATACAACCTCCTTTTATTAACTTACCAGAGCTGGATAAGCGCTGTTTGATACTCCAGCCCATGAGGCCACAGAAACAGATACGGCATCAGATCCAGAAGTTAATATATAATCAATCTCAGGCTTTGAAGAACCAACCCCTGCAATCATTACTATGTATTGGCTTTGAGCAATACCTGCCGATACTCCAACTATATTAGGCAGATTAGCGGTAGCAGATGAACCCGTTGGTCTAAATTGAACAACATCTCCTGCTGCTGCAGGAGTAAATGTTACCAATAAACCTACAATAATGTTTTGTAACGTTGTAGTAGGAATGGCACTATTTGTGGTCAAATCAATTGCGGTGAAACTTGTTGCAGTACCACCTGAAAGTACCGATATAGCAGGTGAATTAAAATACTGTAACAATCCTGCAATATTTTGAGGTTTATTGGTGG
>CAWGRV010000002.1:0-18950 GCA_963825095.1 uncultured Nitrosopumilaceae archaeon | reverse complement strand
TGTAGTGTCTTCACTTGTCTCCTTGTGGCTTTAACTGGCGCACTTGTAATCATTTCCTCCTCTTTTTATTTGGGATAAAAGTTTTTCCTAAAGACTCTCTTCATTTTGGTTTTGGAGTCTAGAGAGTAACTGATAATTGATTTGGATAGTCCGAAAATTCCCAGTCTGAGTAAAGGCTAGGAAAAATATTTTAGCAGGAAGTGGTTTTATATATTTCCGTGTATTTGAGAGAACTAAAATTGACATTGAAAAAATCTTTCCCAGTTTGAAATGAGACTGGGAAAAACTATTGGAATTCATATACATATTTGATCTGTCATAAGGGTTAAAAAAATCCAGTACTTATGAAAACCATTCCGTCCAAGCCCAGCCCCGCACGCGCGGGGGTGGGCTTTTAAAAAATTGAACCTATGAATAACATATCTGAAGCGAAGCCAGTAAACAACGGCATAGTCGAACAAGGACAGGAAGATAAATGGCTCGACAAACAGGATATCCTGACCAGGTTGCATATCAGTGGTCGGACTTTACAGCGGTGGAGAACTAAGAAGATCTTACCCTTTACCCGGATTGGCAAAAAGATATTCTATAAGGAGATTGACTTAAAAAAAATATTGAATGAATACCAACGCAGGTAATTATAAAAATTTCAAAAAACACCAATAAAAATTAAAATCATGGCTATTATGGGAAACGGGCCGTTAAGTGGAATCACCGGCCGACTAGGAGATTTTGTCTTTTTTCGTCGTAACGGTAAAACTTTTATAAAAGAGTATAAGAAAAGGAAGGCAGAAACACCCGGCGCGCTGGAGGTACAGGAAAAATTCAAAAGAATGATGCAATTTCTAAATCCTGCAAGATCTATTATCGGTTTGATTTATAAAGGAAATCATTCAAATATTAAAAACTTTAGCGAAGTATTTGCTGAAACCCAAAGAAAGCGATTTACGGCAGTTATGACAACATTACCATTGATTATTCTAAAATAGTTATTAGTATCGGCGATTTGTCTGCAGGTGAACAAGTCCTTGCAAGTTTAACTTCCCCTGGAATCCTTGAAATCAGCTGGAAAAACGTTCGCGGTAAGGCGGAGTCGAAGTTTGACGACGACGCCCTTATAGCCTGTTTTTGCGCAAGAATCGTGTGACTGGGTTGTAAAACCGAAATAACAAGAAGAAATGAAAGTTACAGGCTGAACGTGGGATCCGTTCCAGGAAACAACATACATGTCTATTTTGGATTTACTTCCAATTTCTTTTCAATCAAACTCCAACAGTCTTTACCTGGGGAAATATTTAGTTGATTCCTCCATGCCCATCGCATTTTAAAAACTAATCCTTTGAAAAACCTTTTCAAAAATTTAATTATCAAAAAAATCAAAACAATGAAAACCACAAAAAAAAAATCCAAAACAATGGAAAACGAACAATTGACCGAAGAAAACAATCAACCGGAGATTAACCTGGAGTCAGGCACTGTAGTAACGCAACGCAAAACACCTGTGTGCCCTCGCCGGTTTCAAATTTAGCTGAAGACTATATTAATGACCAAATTCATGAGACCCCTAGAAGATTTCATGGACCAGTTAAACAATGTAAGCTTCAAAAAAATCCTCAAACAGAATATCCGCAATTGCTACAACTGCGACTCACCTAAACTGCGATCGACTTCAGCAAATTGGTGTCACCCAGGGAATCCTGCCCTTGCACCAGGCATAACCGTGTCATCTCCCAAAGAAGGTAAACTCCTTTTCAAGTGGACCGACGACAGCGGCATCGGCAAGAGCAGGGCCAATGACCAGGTTTTTATCGCCCTCTATAGTAGGCAGGCCAAGAAATGGGTATTTAATCTCAATGCAGGTGAGCGATCAAGAGGTTACTGCAGGATAGACGTTAAGTGGTTCACCAGTAAGCGGGTGCAGGCCTATATCGGATTTCTATCGACCGATTATATAGGGTATCCGACAGCTATTATGCGGGGGAGGTGAATGTATTTTGAGAATTATAAGTTAAAGGGCTGCTGAAGAGCGGCCCTCATTATTTATATATCCAACTCCATGCCTTCACCGATCGCCTGCACAAGTTCATAGTCATATTTCTTATCCTCTAAGCCAAGAAACTGAACCCATATAGTACGAGACTCTTTTGTAAGCCAGCCGGCAGGACCGATGATTAGTGTCTCTCCATTTGCCAAAGTGATAATAAATGTAGATTTGCGTTCTTCTAAGAATAGCTCATACTTTGCTTGAAACTTAACACTGTTATATGTATATATAAATGTTTGCACAATTTCAATTCTTGCACTAAATATTAATTTGGTACCCTCACATGATTGTAAAAGGGCGCTAAATTCCTAGGAACTTCCAAATTTTCAATGCGAAAGACCTTGCTCTTTGAAGCTTATTAATTCGTCCACCAATTTGACAAATTCCTATTTAATATGTTTTTTTAATAATTAAAGAAAAACGGCAATTTTCTAAAAATTACTTTCTATAAAACGAATTCATTTTACTAATTCACCTTGTAAAATCTTCCTTCAGTGTTGCTCCTGAATCAACAATCTCCAGCAATTCTACAAGTTTTCTCAAAAGTGACTTCAGCGACCTCCCTCACAGCATTGTTAAATTCGGCGGCAGGCAAAAAAGTCGCCGCACCCCTCATAGGAGGTGCTCCACCTAAATAAGAGTTCGACCGAGTTGCTCCTGAATTTAACCTACAGAATTTTACATGTGGATTAGCATCAAAAATATTTTTTGTCGAAAACCGAAGTATCACAGGATTTTCATCTGCGTATGTCCTAAAATGTGACCATAACCGGACTACAGTAGGCCACATAAATACCCTGTCATTTAAATGATATAAAAAATCACCGATACTCCAGCCATCAGTCAAACATTTTGCTAAATTTATTTCTGATATTGGCTTTTGATCTCTAATAAAATGAGGTTCCCCCCCTATCATTATTTCTACATGTGCTGACCTTCGTTTTCGCAAAATATTTTCATATTCCTGTGTTATTAGATAATCGAACCAACTCATTTGTACTGTATAGTTGCCCTTTTTCAATAATATTAGGTGCATTCTCTCTACTCGTCAAATGATAAAGAAAGGAGCGTTCTGCAATAAACTTTTCTATATCCATTATATCCAATTTCTGCGATCAATAACCGCCCTGTAATCAAAAGTAGTTCCGATCAATGAAATTTCAACCCCGGCACAGCTCTCTATTTCTTCAATAAATCTCCTCGTCTCTTCGGTAAGTTTATCGTAGTGTCGCACACCTTCATTCCTTAATCGAAATATAATCCGTGAAAGTGAGTGCAATATCAGTCGGCGAATTTAATTCACAAGCCTGCCGAAAAAGCGACCAACTAAATTCTGCAATGCGCCTATCCTTTTTTCGTTGTTGTAGTTTTCTCGCGCTTGATAAGTTCATCGACATTTTTTCCAGAACGATCCGCAACAACCTGCATGGAAATTTCATTGCTAACAAAGGGTCCGGACGGTCCACCCGACACGAATAGGATAAGTCCTTGTGACCATAATAATCTTCCTAACCCTACGTGGCGAAATACCCGCTTCAGAAAGAGTGCCCCACACGGTGGTATCACGGGAGGTCACAGAGGGATAAATACCATGAAACAAACTCAACCCTGTTCCTTGCGTCCCTTCAAGTAAAATCTTTTTGTTATCACGGTATAACTCTTCTAATTCCTCTCCGTACACCCTAAAAATCCGCGAAGTTCCTTCTCAAAATTTTTTGCTTTGTGGTCGTCTTTCCCAAGCAGTCTCGAAATTATATTTCCCGCAGTCGCCACCCCAACCCCCTGCCCCGTGGAACTTATAATATCCTTCACCTTATTTTCCTCCTCAACGTCTTTTTTGGAAATGATAACAGCGTCCTCATCGATCACTAATCTTCCTACTTCTACTCCGAAAGTGCGGATCTCCTCCAGGATTTTATCAATATTAATTATCGCACCAGCCCAATTAGCAGTTTTGCTTTTGGTGACCTGTAGGTACCCGAAGGCAACAAGTGGAACACATGATTATATGGTCTCGCAAAGACCGTATGACCTGCATTTGGACCACCAACTCTCATTAAACAATCATAACCAGGTGAAATATGGGCAGCAATCTGCCCTTTTCCTTCAGACCCAAATTGACCCCCGACGATCACATCGACCAACTCATTGTGCGTCGGCGGCAACAATCGTGAAATAACTTGTTACCCTCACCAGAACATCTTCAGCATTACAACGGTCAGTGTCTATAACAAGGTCGGCCTCCCTCTCTAGGTTCCGTACCTGTTGTTCAGTTTTGTCAGATTTATATTTTTCATACTTTGCCTTCTGCTCTTCTCTTGGAAGGATTGTAATCTCACCGCGCTCAGAAAATCTCTTTTCTAGTGTTTCCGGCGCCGCTTTTAGGTGTATATGAAATACAAAAAAACTATATGCATCCCTAATATGTTGTATCTGTTGTAAGATCCTTACAGAGTCAATTAAATAACAACTACTCTTATCGAAGTCCTTGCCATAAACATGACCAAAATAATCAAGTACCCATTTACCTCCACCCTCATTATCTAACTTTTCGCCATAGCTCTGCAAAAATGCTCTGTCAGGTTTTGCTCCTTTTAATTCTTTTTCGGCAAAATAAGCAAGACCCTCGCGCGTCTTACATCGTTTGAAGTCGAACCTTTCCTCCAGTTTGTCGGCCAGGGTCGTTTTTCCGGTACAGATTTCGCCGCTAAGCACAATTACTATTTTCCTGTCTCCCATGTTGAATCTTCTTTAAATATGGTTAAGTGAGATCTTTGTTTAGGATTAAACGATTTGCCTGGCAACAAGTAAATGTTTACTTTAATATCAAAATTCACCAACTCGTCATGGATCATACCAATGATAATATGCCAATCACCGCCTGCCTGACCTGCGCCGATCGCCGGCATATGGACCGACGCCTTTAGATCATGCGCCCTTTCTCTTAGTGCTATAAGACATTTACGTAACTCAGGATATTTGAGTAACACTTCATCGCCTTTTGGCCTAATACCGTTTTGAGCTAGCATCTGAAAAACATAAATGTTGCTGTTTACCTCTATCAATTGACTATTGCCAAGTATAAAATCCTCTTTATTAGATTTCCATTCCTCCAATTTCTTTTTTATGACGGGATAATTTTTCGCCAATGACAAGCCAAAACCGAATCCTAAAGCACCATAACTATTTACCACTTGAGCAATAATCATTTTCCCCTTCCCTCTCGGTTTTGTGGCATCCCCGTACTCCAGCACGATTTTCCTTGCATCCGGTCTTTCTTTTGCAAATAGATTTGGAATTAGCAATATCCCGACCCTTGATTTTTTATCTCTTTTGTACGGTGAGATGCCTATAGCGTAAGCCGTAAAATTCCTATTTTTAAATACCGACCATTCCGCTGATTCTCTACTCGTCCAACCTGGCGAAACGCACTCATAAACACACGAGTTTTCAGGAATCTCGATTAAATCAGGTAATGAGAACGACAAATGCCTCGACGATTTCCAATAATCAATTACAATTTTGTCTGGGCTTTTAAAAATCCCAATTAGGATTGCGCAGGGCCTGTCAACGACTTCAGTATATCGAATGAAGACTGATTCTAGTGAGGCTTTATATCGTTTTGCCAAATCGATCAACCCATCCATTGAAGCGTCCACGCTGTTGGCATCATTTGAAAATATCGCGTATGGCAATAATATCCCGCTCCCCCTGCATTACATAATTGTTCTAATTCACGGTTTTCATTTGGTTCCGGTTCCCTATTTCTAATGGCTTCCGCACAATCAGAAAATAGGGTATGAGCGATATCATGCGCAATAGAAAAATTGATGCGAGTTGGTTGTTGAAATGGATTGTATTCTATTTCGAAACTTTCTCCAATTGGTACGATACAAGCATCCGGTACAGAATCCTGTGGAGTTACCTTAATCCCAACTAATTTTGCTAAATCAATCGGGCTAAATGGTGGCCCCTCCCACCCGTTAGCAAATCCTATCAGTACAAGTTGGCGCGCCCGCGTACGAATTTCGTCCAACGGATCAGGGTTTCCGGATTCTTCTATCAATTTAACAACCGAAGGGTGCGTCCACCTTTTGGAACTCTTTGTACTTTGTTTGATAACCGTCGCCGACTTCATTTTTATTAGCAGAGCTTCTATATCCGTGACTCCCGATTTCATAATTTCCGCGGAATCTAAACCTTCACTCTCCAAGTACTCCTTCGCCCCCTGAGGTGTACTACTTGCACCTTCTGCACCTGCCAGCAACAGTCGGATAAAATAATCCCTGTTGAAATCTACTTCGTTTTTCATTTTTTTAGTTTTACAGCATACTTTTTGGCTACTTTAACCAGAGCCCTATTCAATCTTTTCATCCCATTATCAAATACATCATCTGTCCAACTCTCTTCTTGAATTACGTCCCTCCGCCTTTGCCCTTCACAACAGATTTTCTCAAAGATTACAACCCCCTGCTCGTCTTTTTCAATCACTTTTCGCACGTCATCGATGATTGTTTTATAGTCAAGTTCATCATCATACATAACCTCTGTATAAGGGACTACATCATGTACCTCATTATCATCGTCTATGCCTTCCTAACTTTTCCGCGAAGCTAGCCGATCATCGGAAACCCTGTTTTCTTCGCTCCTTGCGTCGTTTCCCGCCATCGTTCGAATTATATGCTTTTTTAGATACCCCAACAAACTTCGTTTTTCCGGATCATATTTCTCTGGGTGTTCAAGAAACCTCGTCACCGCTTCCATTACATAATCTTTAGGCTCCTTACCTTTAAGGTAGGTATCCTTGACACCACACCTGAACCATTTGTACGATTTTAGCAAATTATCGGTATACGCATATAACTGGAGGTATAAATCCGCCCATTCCTTTTGCGTTATGCCTTCTAAATTCATTGATTTTGTTTATCGAGTCAACCCTCTTAAAAGTCTTTGTTGACAGAACGACAATTTTTACCGGCCACTGAAAATATTTTCCAACAATCCTATATCGGCAAAGTCTTCATAGTATTTAGAAACTGTTCCAGTTTTCCCAATATTGAATAACTATAAGGGTAAACATGACCTTTGATGAGTTCGAGCCTACCGATCCTATTGTTAACAGGCTCTCCGCCCGAAAAAGCATCTTCGTTTGCCTGCCCCCCCAAAGCGTCTTGAAATAATTGCCATGACACAGCTTCAGTCATTTCAAACATTGATTGCAAGTCGGGGCAAAAGCCTTTTTCTCTGTTTTTCTTTACAGGTAATACCAGATTAGAAAAATCTCCTGTAGATTTTGTTTTATGCGTATCGATATGTGTAGAGTTAAATTTAATTGCATCGACTGTGTGAGTTTCCCTAATCCACTGTAAAAGCAGCTGAGGGATAATGTATTCCGACTTAAACGCATTGCTGTAGTCGTTTACTCTTACAGAACAAGAGGCAATTAAAGGCCACGTCATGAAATAGTAGTAAATCTTTTGTTTCGTCGCATGATCAATATTGGTAAATTTCTTAAACGGTCCTTCGGGGATTGGACTTGTAAGATCAATGCACTTGATTTGCTTTTTATTTATCAAACGAGAAGCATGAAATTCATGTATATCGGGTCTTCCGCAACTCTTCCCAACAACCGTACAGGGTACTACCCAGATATAAACATGGGAATCCAGGGATGCTGTATCTCTGTATTGCCACCATTCCCCGAAGTTCAAAAGGTATATGGAACATTTCTTTACGAGGTAACGCAAAATTCCCTTTTTTCACCCTCATCCTAAAAAAACTATGATTGTCGGGATATGTGCTGAATGAAAGTATCTCCGAATAGTTTTTAATATCCTCACTCATTACCTTTTTTAATCTCTTGAAAGCTTCTGCAGGACGCCCTGAATGGTATATTTCGATGATGTCAAGTAAACCGGGGACAAATTTCCTTTGTGCTTCTTTTACAAAGACCCCATTTATATGGTCGAGCCCTGGAATATCAATGGAGGTATCGTCAAGTGATTCCACCAATTTCAAATATTTCTGTAATAAGTCTTTTAGAGACGCGTTGAACGATTCTTTCGTTTGAGAATATGGCAAATGCAGCAGTTCGCTATCAAAAATATCCTGGAAAGTCATAGACAGGATTTTGGGGATAAAATATTTTTAAGGATATAAAAAACGCAATCTATTTTAAGACTTGAAAGTAGCAGGACGAAAGGAACTCTATAATATAGTTAAGACTTAAATGTAAAATAATTTTCGAAAGCTAAACCTGATGCAATATGTAAGCCACCCGATATTCTACCATACAAGATTAGTGAAATTTGTTCTAGGATTCTGTAGATTTAATACTTTGATAATCAATAACTTTATTAACTTCCCACGGTTTACAATGAAATTAGCTTTTCCAGGTGACTCATTTATAATAGAAAGTCATGAAACAAATATATTAATTCATTTTTTTAAAATAATCCATTTGGCATTAATTTCAGAAAGTTTGAACGTTAACGTTTATATAAGACCAATTAGTAATTCAAACGATTTAATTATTAAAGCAACAAATGTTTCTTTGAAATAATTAATCTCAAAATTAATTTTAAATGAAAGCCCCAGAACTGAATCCTTCAGCAGAAAAGTTAGACAAACTTATCAATCGTATAAATTCAGGTGATATAAGAATCCCAGCTTTTCAAAGAGCATATGTATGGCAACAGAATCAAATTCTGGAGTTACTTGACAGTGTGGTAAAAAATTATCCAATTGGAAGTATATTATTGTGGCACACGAGTGAGAGACTAAAACATACAAGAAATATTGCTGGATATAATATACCGGATAATGCGATTGAATACCCAGTAAACTATGTTTTGGATGGCCAACAAAGGATCTCTTCTATTTATGCTACGTTCAGTGACAAAACAGAGCAGGAATCAGCAAGTGAGAATTACAACCCGGATTTGGATATTTTCGAAATCTATTATGATTTTAATTCCAAATCATTTCTTCCAAAAAATGAAATAGATACCAATTCTGATAGCGTCATATACTTAAGGAATTTTCTCAATGGAGCAAAACTTATTGAATCCCTAAAAACATTAAAAGCAAGCTTGCATAATGAAGCTGAGAACTTTATTCTAAGTTTATTAACTATGAATTGCCTGTTGTAACCATAAAAAATCGAGAAAAGGCGGAAGTAGGAATTATATTTGAACGGATAAATAATACAGGAACTAAGTTAACGACTCTCGACCTAATGACGGCTTAGACTTGGACGTATGATTTTCATCTTTTAGAATCAATTACTGATTTGCTAGACGAATTAGAAGAGAAAAACTTTGGAGACCTTACTCAAAATATACTACTACAGGCAATTTCTGGATTAATTCAAAACGACACAACTACACAATCAATAACCAATTTAACCGGTGAACAGGTAAGGGATACTTGGATTTTGTTGTGAATCACTTCGTAAAACAATAGATTTCCTTTCAACAGATATAATATGCTCACATCAAGATTTCTTGCCTACTCAACAACAAATAGTACCGCTCTGTAAATTTTTTAGTATTAGTGGCAGTATTACCGCAGAGCAATATAAAGAACTAAAAAAATGGTTTTGGAAAACATCGTTTTCAAATCGGTATTCAACTGGTCAAACAACTAAAAAACTGAATTCGGATATAGAAACTATAATTGGTATTAGAAAAAACAATTTCCAATATTCTGAAGCTGCAAAATACTCCGTTACCGCAAATGAACTTGTTGAAACGAATTTTTCAAAAGCCAACTCAATTACAAGAGCATTTTTACTTTTAATGGCACAACATAGACCTACAGATTTGATAAAAAATACTAATATTGATATCACACAAGCACTTTCAAAATATAACCGTAAGCAATACCATCACATATTTCCAAGCGCTTTTTTGAAAAAACAAGGTTTCCCGCACAGTAAAATTTTCAGTCTTGTTAACTTTTGCTTTTTGCCAGCGGACTCAAATAAAAAAATATCCAAAAAAAGTCCCTCAGACTACTTTTTTAATATAATCCCACAGGATGAGTTTAATAATATTTTAGGAAGCAACCTCATCCCACTTAAAAAAGAGCTTTATCAAACAGACAATTATAACGACTTTCTACTGAAAAGAGCAGAATTAATAATTAATGAAATAGACAAAGTGACTAACTAGAAATGATGTTGAAATTCTTAAGTAGATCTTCGCCTGAAATAGCCAGGAAGGCTGCAATACCTTTATTGCTTTCTATTCAGTGAGCACTAAAATCCCCACAACGCCTGGGTCAACTTTAACATATAAACATTTATCTAATTCTGCCTGCGAAATTCATTTAAATCCAAAGTCAAGTATTTTGAAATCTCAATAATCTATTATTATTTAAACGGACATCGGTATCGCAATTAAAAATTATATTTGGAAGGAAGGCTTCATAAATAGTAAAGGATTTGGCGTAATTTGAATCGGCAAGGCTTATCCCAGATGATTCAATGACCAACCAAACTCCCGAACAGATTGCCAGAGATCTTATTGACAAGCAACTTGTCGCTTGTGGCTGGGTAATCCAATCCAAGGCGCGTATTAATCTCAATGCTGGTATTGGAGTGGCTGTACAGGAATACCAGACGGATATCGGACCAGCGGATTATGTGCTTTTTGTTGATAAGAAACCGGTGGGTGTGATTGAAGCCAAGCGCTCGGAAGAAGCGGTTCACTTAACCGTCCATGAAGAGCAGTCTGAAGGATATGCCAAAGCAAAACTTAAATATTTAGAGAATAAACAGCCGCTGCCATTTGTCTATGAAAGTACCGGAGATGTAACGCGGTTTACAGATTACAGAGATCCGAAACCCCGATCGAGACATGTCTTTACTTTTCACAGGCCGGAGACTTTCAGAGAATTGTTAAGACAGGATAAATCTCTAAGAGATCGTTTGCAAGATTTGCCGACTTTACCGGTGCTAGGATTACGCGATTGCCAGATAATAGAGATCAATAATCTCGAAAAATCCTTTAAGACAATCGGCCGAAGGCGCTAATCCAAATGGCCACCGGATCAGGCAAAACCTTTACCGCTATCACATTTGTCTACCGCTTATTAAAATATGCGACGGCTGGCAGAATTCTTTTCCTGGTAAACACGAAAAATTCAGGCGAGCAAACGAACAGGAATTCATGTCCTTTGTCCCCAATGATGATAACCGCAAAATCACGGAACTCTATGGGCGACCGACTAAAAAGTAGTTTTATACCTCCGGATAACCAGGTGTACATATCGACCATTCAGCGAATGTATTCAATATTAAAGGAACGACCCTAGATGAAAGTGCTGAAGACGTTAACCCCAATGAATATATTTTAAAAGAGCCAGCGCCAGTTGTGTATAATGAAAAAGTCCCGATCGAATTCTTTGACTTCATCGTGATCGACGAATGCCACCGGAGAATCTAGAATCTCTGGAAACAAGTGCTGGATTATTTTGATGTCTTCCAGATCGGACTAACCGCCACACCAGATAACCGGACATTCGGATATTTCAACCAGAATCTCGTTAGCGACTATGGTTACGAGAAGGCGGTGATCGACGGCGTACTCGTGCCTTACAATGTATTTACCATTGAAACCGAAATAACAGCAAAGGAGCAAAAATTAAAATTGGAGAAAAAGTCAAATACTCGTGAACGATTAACTCGTAAAAAATTCTGGCAAGCGATTGATGAGGATTTGGAAATAGCGGGAAACAGCTGGACAAGGATATTGTCAATCCAAGTACGATCCGAGGAATAATACGAGCGATCAAGGAAAATCTGCCTTCCATGTTTCCAGACCGTATTGATGCAGATGGAAAATTTGAGGTTCCGAAAACTTTGATTTTTGCCAAAACCGATTCTCACGCTGAAGATATCATTGAAATCGTACGGGAAGAATTTGCAGAGGAGAATAAGTTTTGCAAAAAGATTACTTATCGAAGTGAAGAGAATCCGAAGACTGTTTTAAGTCAATTTGAAACGACTATTATCCTCGAATAGCCGTCACCGTCGATATGATTGCGACGGGTACAGCCATTCGTCCCTTGAAGTTGTTCGTTTTTATGCGTGATGTAAAATCCCGGAGTTATTACGACCAAATGAAAGGTCGTCGCACTCGTACATGCTCACTTGAACAACTGAAATCCACCGGCACACCTTCTGCAAAATTTACCAAGGATCATTTTGTAATCATTGATGCGATCTGCATTCGAAAGCTCACAAAAAACAGGAGTCGGCCTTTGGAGAAAAAGCCCGGCATGAGTCTTAATGATCTTTGGACTAATATAGCCGTGGGCAACACGAATGAAGATATTCTAGCACCTTGGCAAACCGTCTGGTTCGATTAGATAAACAGATCACTGAAAAGAAAAGGCAACATTTACACAGCAAGCTGGGGGGTTTACAATTAACCAGGTCGTGGGTAAACTCCTAAATGCGTATGATCCAGATAAAGTCGAAATCTTATCGCCTAAGCAACATCAAAGCCTTATCGAAGAAGCGGTCGCGGTATTTCACAATCCAGAGTTAAGGAATTATATCACGGACATTCGCAAAATATGACCAATTATTGATACTCTCAATACAGATCAAATCAAAAGTATTGGGTGGATTAAGGATCAGGAAGCAGCAGCATCCAGACCATACAGAATTTCACTGCATGGATTGAAACGCATAAAGACGAAATCACTGCCCTACAAATATTCTATGGTCAACCATATCAAGCCGGAACTAATTCACCATGATTAAAGACTTGTACTAAAAGATAAAGATCGAAAGCCTGCACTCGCTCCGCTCCTAGTCTGGCAAGCCTATGCACAACTGAAGCAAGCGAATGGTTCAGCCAAGACATGAGCTACGCTCTCGTATCTTTGATCCGGAAAGTTTCCGGCATTGACTCTAAACTGACCGGCTTTGACAAGACCGTTGATAAAGACTTTCAGGATTGGGTATCCAGAACCAAGCAGAACAACAACCAAGTTCAATGAAGAGCAAATGCAATGGCTCGAATGATCAAAGACTATGTCGCAAGTTCGTTCCATATTGAAAAAGATGACTTCGAGCTCGACCTTTCAACAAACAAGCAGACTAGGAAGTATGTGGCAGTTGTTCGGAGATCGCACTGATAAATTATTGGGGAGTTGAATGAAGCGCTTGCAGCTTAATATTTTCAAAATTATATTTCACAGCATATAACATCGCCTTAGGAAGAAAAACCAATAGATATAATTAGAATAGAGGAACACATCAACTACTGGTTAAAGCTGGATCATTGGGAAAGGATATTTTTTGAAAATGTTGCAAAAGTTCAAAATGGTTTTACATAACCAAACACTCCTCAGAAGAAGCCCAGGCTTACCACCTTGTTTCAATTTCAGATATTGATTCAGAAACGACTGTTGACAATTACAATGGTAAATATTCTAAAGAGTTTATAGTTAGAAGATGACATTCGGATTGTAGGTATCGACAGTGATTACAACTGCCTATTGGAAAGGAAATGATGCTTTACTTAATCAGCAACTCTAGAATTGTGCCAATCATCCGAATGTTATCGAACCAATGCCTGTTCTTATGTTATTAACCTTTAGATGCGATACACACTGAAGACATCTATCTGTAACAGTAAGACGTTATATATTTCGTCAAAGACAATCGAGAGAATCCCACTGCATATCCGCCCAATCAAAGAACAAAATGCAATAATTTCAAAAGATCGGACTTTTTAGTGAGTTAGATAAAGGAATTGAAAATTTGGAACTAGTTCAACAACAGCTTAAACTTACCGTCAATCTGTTTTGAAATGAGCATTAAGAGGAAAATTGACTAATCCAAACACTGATTTTTGAAAGATTGCCATCAGGATGGAAGTGGGTAACTATCTGGATGACATACATAATAAGATTGGGAACATCAATCACAAAATGCCAAAACATTCTGATATTCGTTTTTCATTATGTTTCAACTTGATTTCCAGACAATTTAAAAATAATAGTTTAAATCTCAAAAATATATTTCTAGACTCGATTTTTATCAATCTTTCAGAAAAGATTCAACCTGAAAAAACGGAGATATTCGTTTCCCAATGGAACAATTGGTAAAAATATACTTATTGGACTTGACAAAGATTCAGTGTCCTATTCATGCACAATCATAAACCGAATCCCAATTTTGTATATTCAAAATATCTGTATTATTGTCTTCTAACCACAATAAAAGGCGAAATTAAAAAGTATGTTGTTGAAACAGTCAGAGCAAACATTGGCATTTCCCTCTATCAAGAAATTATTCCCATTGCCCATCAAAAGCATTTTGTTATTATAGAAGCTGTTGAAAATCGTGTTCATGTAATCGATGATCTGGAAAAAATATAACACAAAACATTTTAGATTCTACAGCACTAAAACAAAGCATTTCTGAAAAATAATTTGAGGGGAAAATTGCCTTAAGAAGTTTTTATATGTATATTATTAGTATAAACATCAAAATCTCCGAAAAATTCCATAGTCAGAATAATATATGAATAATAAACAAGATCACAAATGCTTCCTGGTATTGTAAGTAAAGTATGGGCTTTTTGCAACACTCTCCGCGATGATGGAGTGGGATATGGAGATTATCTGGAGCAGCTGACCTACCTGCTGTTTTTAAAATGGGCAGATGAATATATCGAAGCCACCCCATAACCAGAAAAATGCCAATTCCAAATGCATGTCTTGGACACACTGACGACAAAGTGGAAGTGAGATTAGAATCTAGTACAATAAACTTCTCAGAGAACTCGGAAAAGAGAAAGGCATTCTGGGACAGATATTTCGCCAAAAGTAGGAATTGAGTTCAGATCCAGCAAAGCTATTTAAGCTGATCGCACTGATCAATGCAGAAAGCTGGGTGCTGATCGGTGTCCAAGAATAAGGATGGAGATATCTATGAAGGTCTCCTAGAAAAGAATCCAGAAGAAGCACAAAAAGTGGCAACAAACAATGTTCACTCCCCGATCCTTAATCAAGGCAATGGTCGATGTTCCAGACCAGAACCATAAAAACGATTGCTGACCCCGCTTGTGGTACTGGAGATTATCTTAGCAGCCTATGACTGGATTACTCAAAAACAATGATCTGGATAGAGCACAGAAGAAATTTTAAAAATGATACATTTGCGGGAAATGAAATTGTCACGCACAACTGCATTGATGAACCTCTTCCTGCATAATATCGGTGATATCGATGGTGCGACCATGATTTCCCGAATGATTCCCTAATTGCTTCATCGGAAATCAAATATGATTATGTATTGCGAATCCACCTTCAAGAGAGTTCAATGACATTCACTAATGAAGTCGTCGAGCAGGAAAGGAAGCCTTACTTATAACCGCCAGGATTTCTGGGTGACGACCGTAATAAACAACATCAATTCTCGGACGTTGTGGATTTGCCATGTTGAAAACGATTTGGCTTTTCCGGCTGTTTGTCTTACCCGACAATGTACTCTTTGAAGATCATGTCCGGAAACAGTCCATAAAAAGTTTCATGGAGACGACAACCTCATCAATTTCTCGTCTCCCAACCGCAATTTTCTGCGCCAACGGCGTAAAGGCTAATGTGCTCTTCTTTGACGGAAAACCTCCGCCAAAACTCCCTGGACAAAGGAAACTCGATCTACGATTACAGGACCAACATCCACCACACACTAAAGAAGATCCGCTTAAACCCGAAGACCTTTCTGACTTCATCAAGTGTTACAATCCCAAAAATCGAAATAAAAGAAAGGAACTCTACATGAACAAAATCACAAAAGTAGTTCGCAGAAATTTTCATATGAAGAGATCACCACTCGGGATAAAACATCTCATATATCACTTTTAAAGACGATTCCTTCACAGACCTCGACAACCTACCAGATCCAGATATATTACCACGCGAGATAGTTCAGAATCTAGAAGCTGGCCTAGAGAGCTTTAGGGCGATTATCGCCGCATCAGGAAAATAGTTTCATCAATGAAAGTAAATGCAAAATCCCAAATGGCATAGAGATGAAATAATTCTCGCACTAGATCTTTTTTTCACTAAGAATCGGGGAAGTGTACAGCAGCAATCGCAAAATTTTTGAAGAAAGTAAAACCCTGAACCCCCTGCCGCTTTTCTCGAGACAGGACTGATCGTGAAAAATTTCGCAACACAAATGGCGTAACTTAAAGCTCTCAAACTTCCTGACTTTGACCCAAATTATTCCGGTAAAGAAATGACAAGTCGTCAAAATTAGACAAAGAAGTCCTTCTTTCGAATTCAAAGATCAAATTGAAACTTCGCATTCTTTCGCGTCTCAAATAAAAACGATAGCAGCAAACCCCAATTTGAAAGAGAAAATATATGAAATTGAAGAGGACGACCTGACCAGAAAAGATACTGTACAAGAAGGTGGAATACTATATAAGCTTCATAAAGTACGTGAACGTAATCCTAAGATTATTAAACATAAAAAGGAACTTGTTTATCAGTTAACAGGAAAATTAGCTTGCGAAGCTTGTCCTACTTGAGTTCGAAGAATTTTATGGGGAAATTGGAACAGGATTTGTCTGAATGCCATAGATCTACTCCATTGAAGACCTTTAAAGCCGCAAGTGTAACTACTTTAGATGATCTCGCCTTGGTATGCTCAAACTGCCACAGGATGTGTCATGTAGGAATTGATAAAATATCCCTCACCGATCTAAGAGACATGATTAAATATGACCGGGTCCCCAGATATGCTGCTTGACATTAAAACAAGAAAAGACCGAATTAATCGTTTAAAAGAAAAAAGCACTCTTGAAATCCCTCATAAATCCATACGATCATTCAGGAAAATCTGCAAAAAGGATACTTATTCGAACGATCGGTGGTAAGTAAGTTTCCGCAGCATAAATTTCTACTCCAGGAATGGCGGAGTGATAAACACTTTGGTGATATTTATCCAGTATCAAGCCGAAATCCCGATTTGGTTTTCAGGATGTTTACTTCCTCACCACAGAAGATGTTTTTTGCTATTGAATGCAAATGGCGAACGAGAACTTATGAAAACTGAGTAGAATGGTCGACTATAGGTAAGAGGGTCGTATATAATAAATTCAGAACAAAATTAAAGATGCCTCTTCATGTGGCTTTTGGAATTGGCGGTACTCCTGATAGTCCTGAAAACACATATCTTATACCTTTCGACAAAATTAGATACTTCGATTTCATTGAACAGCGATTGCTAGATGAATACAAATGGCCAAAAGATCTTCTCGATCTTAAAACTATATTACTAAAGGTTTTCGTTCACCACAATAGTTATTCAATTTTTATTTCGTTTCGCCAATAGATCATATTTTTCGGAGACAAATAGACAATCCCTACGTGAATAAGCCCTTCTTTTAGGTCATTTAACCCTCCTTTTGCCTGTTAATTCTGTTTACTTTGTAGTATGAAAGAAAATAATACAACTTCATTTTGCTTCGACGAGGGTGAAATTTTCAATCATAATTACCGCAGCTGGAATATGCAGGACAGTTCAGGCATATACAGGATCGAAACGATCCTAGACCTGTGATAGAAACAACAAACTCTCTGGTAAGATTGAATTGACCATACTAGAGAACCGCGCACGCATTAACTATGTGAATATTCGTCCCCTGGAGTCCGTACCTGTTCTAATGGAAATAATAAGAGCGGCCGATTAAATACTGAATATTATTAACTGCCAATGAAAAAGCGTGGAGTCACAATGTCAAAATCGCAGACATATAAAACATTTTATATCAGGACTTAAAAAAATAATGTAATGAATACTTACCAGTACCAGGTTTTCACGATTCCTGCCTGATAGGGTTAGTGGTGAATTTGTGAATCTGGGAGTAGTCGTATTTGATCCGGGTAAAATGAAATTAATCAGTCATTTTTATCCAAAAATAACCCGCACTTCTTCATTTTTCCCCACCATCAATAGTCGCTATCTCGTCTTCGACGATAAAATTTCTTCAAAAGGCATTTGACTCATTGAGTGCAAAATTTAATTCGGAACACCCATTTGAAAAAATTGGATCTATCGACACCATTACGAAAAGCATTTTACCGAAGGACGACAGTTCCTTATTTTTTACCCCCGAAAGTAAAATGCTGGAGCTTTCTCTAGAAATTGCGGCAAATGATTTATACGAACAATTTGTTTTGAAATACCTGAGGAGGAAGAAATTTTTCTTGTATAAATGAATATGACTGTGCGTAACTAACCAATAAACTATTATGGGGCTATTTGAGATCTTTTTAAAAAAACCAAGCTCGAACTTTCACCAGAACAGGCAATCAGGTCTTTGATCGATGACTTACCCGATATTATAAATCACATGGGCTATTTGAAGAATGCATTTATTTTTTAGATCATCGTGATTGGGGATCCGCACTTGTCAGATTAATTGACTTAGCATACGAGAGTGGGCACTACTTTTCTGATGATTTCTGGCTCGGACTCGCGCATGTGTCCAGCAAAATGAAAATGACTGAATATTCAAATTTTTGCAGTCATATTGAAATTAAATTAACCGGGAACAAAATAAACTGGAAGATCACTAAAGGCTCAACTGTAAATAAAATTGATCTATACTCATTATGAGCATTATTACTCTCAAAAAATTAAAGATGGCTGGAATGAGAAACGAAGAACAAAAGACAATCTTAAAAGTTTTATTCATGAAGAGGGCTTTCATATTACAGGACCCAATCGAAGCGGAACAATCTACTATATTTCTGAAGGAAGAGTCTTTGAAATTTTCTGGAATTGTTTAACGGTCAACCTTTTGATATATCACTTTCCTTCAACAGTTTAGACAGTTGGGCATTGCCGACTAAACAACTGTTGACAAGT
>CAWGRV010000001.1:0-155328 GCA_963825095.1 uncultured Nitrosopumilaceae archaeon | reverse complement strand
TGGCTTAACTGATACGGCTCTAGTTACAGTAATCATATCTGATGTCACACCACCAATTACCACGGACTGCACCACTTGGAGGCACTTACAATACTGCACAATCAGTTACACTGACAGCAAATGAGGCTGCAGCAATCTACTATACCACAAATGGCTCTATCCCAACTACATCAAGCACCCAATATTCTGCAGCAATTCCGATATCTGCAACTACAACACTCAAGTACTTTGCCAAAGATACGGCTGGCAACTCTGAAGCAGTAAAGACTCAGACATATACAATCACAGTTGCATCTACTCCACAATTTGTCGCCAAGTGGGGATCTTCCGGAACTGGTAACGGACAATTTACAACCCCCAGAGGAACTGAATTAGATTTATCTGGAAATGTCATAGTGGCGGACTCGGGAAATAATAGAATCCAAAAATTCACAAACACTGGAACATTTATGACTAAATGGGGATCCTCTGGATCAACTGATGGTAAGTTCAACAACCCCACTGGAATTGCTGTTGACGCTTCCGGAAATATCTACATTGCTGATTCGGGCAATAACAGAATTCAGAAGTTTACTAGCGCCAGAATATCTACTGAAGCATCAGGATCCTCTGGATCAACTGGTGGCAAGTTCAACAACCCCACTGGAATTGCTATTGATTCATCAGGAAATGTATACGTCAGCTGACACTGGTAATAACCGAATTCAGAAGTTTGCTGCACGCGGAGTATTTGTCTCAAAATGGGGCTCTTCAGGTTCAACTGATGGCAAGTTTAGCAGTCCAACCGGATTAGGACTAGATTCATCAGGAAATGTATACGTGACTGACACTGGTAATAACCGAATTCAGAAGTTTACTAGCGCCGGAGTATTTGTCTCAAAATGGGGCTCTTCAGGTTCAACTGATGGCAAGTTTAGCAGTCCAACCGGACTAGGTATAGATTCATCAAATAATGTGTTTGTTGATGATAGAGCAAACAACAGGGTGCAAAAATTCACTAGCGCCGGAGTATTTGTCTCAAAGTTTGGCTCTTTAGGTTCGGGAAATACACAATTTAATTCACCAAACGGAATTACTTCAGTTGATTCATCAGGAAACATCTACATTGGTGATACAAATAACAACAGAGTTTCAAAGTGGAAACCATAAACTCATTTGACTTTAGAATTGATAGATTGATTTTGAATCTGGAATAATTTATTTTTCATGCTTTAATACGATAAATTAAATTTTAATTTCCGGCTTTCTTGAATTTCAAAATGGTTCAAAATTAAAATAAAATAGCCAAATAATCAAGTATTTTTGGACTAGTCATCATCTTTGTATGTATCGAGTCAATTTCTTATGATTCTGGCCAGTTACCACCACAAAGAGTGCAAAACCCTCTAAACCCACTATACTTTGGATCATCAATTACTGTAGCATCTACATTACAAGAAAGGCATTTAATCTTGTTTTCGTGACCCAGTTAGTGCAAAATGAAATAAAAAGTTTTGTCTCATTTTATCTATACAACTAACAAATCAGCTAACAAATTAACAAATCTGATGAATTTGGTAATTCTCGCTGAGATACTATAACTTGAAGCAAGCCCTTGATAACTTATGGCTAGTTTGATTCAGACAATAGACGAATATTCTAAAAAATTAGATACTCCAATTGAAAAGTCAATTATAGAGCAAATTTTGGAAATTTCTTATACTGTTCAGGTATCAAAAGAGCCCATTCCGTGCTGCGTAGGCATGGTAGATATGGTAAACTCTACACTAGTTGCTGCAAGAGTCGGCATGGAAAAAATGTCTTTGTATTATGAGACGTTTCTAAACCATACTGCGGAAATAATTTCTGATTTTGGCGGAATCGTAATTAAAAATATTGGGGACTGTTTGTTATTTTGCTTTCCAGTATCCAAAGATAACTTGAGATCGGAAAATGTTTTAGATGTGCATTAGCGCTTTGTGAAGGTCACAGCATGTTATGTCAAAAACTTGCAAAACAGAAACTTCCATGCATTGATTATAGATTCGTTTAGATTATGGCCCTATGATCAGATGAGTGCAAGTAATACCATTGGAATAGATATCATCGGACCCTCTGTAAACATGTGTTGCAAAATAAATAGATTGGCAGAGCCCAACGGCATTGTAATTGGTGGTGACTTGCATCAAGTTGGTCTAGACATGGGATTTGATTTTTGCAAAACAAAAAGCTATTCACTTGGATTAAAAAATGATTATCCAGTGTTTAGTTTATGCAAATTCATCTAGTTTGCAATCAGACTCAACTGTCCAAGTCATCATTTTCATAATTCAACAATATGTCCTATGACCACTGTGATTTTGGCCCAAATTTTGCAATAAATTCTTCATCCTTTTGTTTTTGCTTTTTTAGTTTAATTTGAACACATTTTTTTGTAATTCCAATCAATTCATCAGACACAACATAACCTCGTAGATTTGCAAAATCTAACAAATCATACTTTTTTGAAGAATCTCCTGAAAACATTTCCAAATCGGAAACCAGGCAAATTTAGTTCCTGGCAAATCCATTACAGGAAGACATTGGACATGATGGTATGGGGATCCGGTGCAGACCAAACATTAGCATTAATGATGTCTCTTTAAAGGAGGGCAACTCTGGAACCACAAACTTTAGTTTTACAATAACAAGAACAGGTGATACCACAGGCAACTCATCAATCAAATTTGCAACATCGGATGGAACTGCAAAAAATACTGACTATACATCGAAGTCTGGAGTCGTAAACTTTGCAGCGGGTGAGACAGCAAAGACAGTGGCAATATCTGTTATGGGCGAAACACTCAAAGAAAAAAATGAGACATTTAATGTCAATCTATCAAATCCAGTCAAATGTACCATAATTGACGGCTTGGGTATAGGCACCATACAAAACGATGACTAGATTTCAATTTTTTTAATCAATTTTACATGATTAATGTTTTAAAATTCTTTTAGGTAATCTTTTGTATGTCTGTAGGATAATCATCTTAATTTTAGACTTCTCAAAATGTGTTTGATATTTTACTGAATTATAACATATTTGTTTAAATTCAAGTATGACAGTATTACAATATGAAGGATAAAAGAGAAAAAGATAAAGAAAAATTTAAAGCAAAAATTGACAAAGGCGAAGTAATGGAATTTACTTGATGAGATAAGACACCTGTATATGTGAACAAATCAATTACGGAAAAAAATCTGATTTAAAACATTGCTGTTAAATTTCTTGTTGTGCTATATATCACCAATTGATGAAACATTCATGTGATAACAATTTTAAAGTAAACATTTTTTCATTTACTCATAACTTATTATTTTTATATTTACTACAACTCATGTTTCGTAAATTTATTTAATATTTTTAGAGGACATAAAAAATAATTCCTCTCAGTAACGGTTGAATGAAATAATACTTTCATATTTTTTAAAATTTTACTTGTCTTGAAAATACTTTTCTATTAGTTTTACGTAGTAGAATTATGGTTAATCCAAATGCATGGTATATTGCAATGCATCTAGATCGACTAAATGAAGAGTTACTATCTGACACATATGGAAAACAAGAAGAAAAAAAGTCACAAAAAAAGAAGCAACAAACAAAAAACAATAATGAAAAAATAAAAGAATAATTATTTTTTATATCTGGTTTTAAAAAAATTATTTTTGAATTTTGTTAAAAATTTATGGAGTGTTTGTACCTGTACGTATTCTTGGATCAAAATATCCATAAAGCAAATCTGCAACAAATATGCTGATTAGAAAAAATACTGTCAACATGTAAGTAGCTCCAATAATTACTGGAAGATCCATTACTGAAATTGCCTCAAAATAAAGTCTGCCAATCCCTGGCCAGTCAAACACTGCTTCAGTAATGATTGCTCCTCCAAGTGATCCTGAAAGACTTAATGCAAGAATAGTTACAATAGGGGGTGCCACATTTTTTAATGCATGAGTATAAATTATTTTTTTCTTACTGATTCCCATTATTCTTTTTGCCACAATAAAATCTTCTTGCATAACTCCGACCATAAAATTTCTAACCAAATATGCCCATGATCCAAAACCAATTATCACAATTGTGATCAACGGTAAAGTCATATGGTAAAGTAACTCCCAAATATAATTTGGATCCGTGGATGGAATTGAGGGAGTTGCTCTTGCAGGAAAAATCTGATATACAAACGAAAAGATGAATATCATCAATATTCCTATCCACCATACAGGAAAACTAGAGTCTGATTATTGCAAAACTCGATGTTATTCTATCAATTTTCGAACCTACTTTGCTTCCCGCAAGTGCTCCTAAAAATATGCCTATTACAGATATTATGATTGTGGCAGTTGTAAATAATAGAATGGTCTTTGGTAATTTCTCTAAAATTATTTCTTTGACATCTGATGAGCCAGAATCGCTTGTTAGAAATGTTGCATGACCAAAATCAAGAAATAATATCTTGTACATTGTCAAAGCAATTCTTGAAGGCGAATACCATGGTTCATCTAATCCTAAGAGTTTAGTTTTTTGTTCGATTTGTTCTTGAATAAATGATTGACGTTCATCCACCGAAGAAAAATGCAGTTCTTGATTTGAATTAATTTCAGTTGTTACATCGATTGCAACTCCTTTTTTTAATATTGTATCCATATTTGATCCAACCATCAAAATGGTAAGGAGTAATGTTATCATTAATACCCCAAACAAAGTAATTGCCCTTTTTGCAAGATATCTTTTTAAAGCCAATACACACAAGTAGGAAAATCAGTTTATAATATTTTCAAGATCATCTTTAATTTAGAAAGATTACATATGTTTTTAGTAAATATGATTTTTATTTAAAACTGTTAAATCTAACACAATTCTAATTTACTTTCACTTTATTTACTATTTATGGCAAAAAACTCATCATTTAATCCTGATAGTCTAGAATTGACAAAAAAAGAAATTCTAGAATTTTGTGATAGAGTAATTGAAAAATGGAACAAGACTCCTGAGAAAAACACCAACAATATTTTAGCAATGACTGCCGTAAAAGCAAGCATAGTTTGGACAGATGATGAATCGCTCAAAGCTATATGGAACGAGATTATTAATTGGGTTTTTGAACTACTTTATGAAAATGCACTTTCTAAGGGTAAAGAGGATAATGATGATTGGGCTCATGTTATGAAAAAATTAAAAGATAAAAAATAAGCTGGAATCTAAACATACTATGAGTGCAAGTACAATACGAAAGGCAAAAAAATTAGTTGAAAGTGGAGGTGTTGTTAAGGTTGATAATGATCTTTATCAGATAAAATCTTCATCTGATCCAGAGAAATCTTATTTTGTAACCTCTGATACTTGTGAGTGTCCCGGATTCAAAAATTTCTACAAATTTCATCATGGTACTGGATTAAAGGCAAACTGTTCTCATTTGGAGGCAATACGAATTTTCAAAAAGGAATCTTGAATTTTATTTTAGTTGCATTTAGCGCTACTGATATTTTAATTTTGGATCTTTTACAATTTTAATATTTAACTTTTTAATTTGCGCTAAAATTTTAATTTAATCACTGTTAAACACAACAAATGGATTTTTTAAAATCTTCTGAATTTCTCTCAAAATTACATTCCTTGCAAACTTGCCAGCTTCTTTTTTTTAATACTGAAAATGTAGTCTCGTAACTAATCGAATACATTTTCCCTCCACAGGAAGGACATGCTAATGGAATGTCAATTTTCATTAGTTTTGGTAATGTTGTTTTGGTTATAAGGTCCGCGTAGAACTGATAAGTAATTCATACCGATTAGTTGTTGATTTTGTTTATGCAAATTATACTCTGTAATATTTTTTTGAAAAGAATAATTCCTCAATAATCTATAAATATTATAATTCTACTGAAAATAAGTGCAACCATTTATTGTTGGTATCCTTCTATTCTTTTTTGCATCATTCTGGTTTGCTGATTTGACTTATGCTGAATCTGAAATCACTTGTCCTAATTGTATTATAATTTCTTCATATGATGTTGATCTTTACAAAGAGTTATTCCCATTAATTGTCTGGACTGATTCACAAATTTATGATCATTATTCGACAATTCATGTAAGTGGTTATTTGAGGCCTCAAAATAGTGTTGCACCAATAGTAGCGGTAGTTACCAATCCTATTGGAAACGTGGTTACTGTTGAACAATTTTCACCTAACAGTGACGGTAATTTTTCTTTGGATCTAAACACTGAAAGCCCTCTTTGGAAACAAGACGGCGATTATATTCTTAAAGTACAAAGCGGTTCTGATACTAGGTTGTTTAAGACAAAATTCACTCTAGTTCCATCTATTATTGATAAAGCAAACAAATGCAATGTTGCTAATGAAATCTCTATTATGGCAAGTAATGGGCGCATCTATTGCGTACCGTATAAAATTACAACAGGGGTAGTTACTAGTACCGAAGGCAAATTAAATTTAGATACAAAAACAATCAAACTCGGTATTGATGGAAAGGATGTAGATTCAATCATTTTCAATATTCCAAGATACATTTTGGATTCAAAATCTGCATCTGGCGATGATACTGTTTTTGCTGTGTTGTATAATGGAAAAATTGCAGAATATACTGAAGTAGGTAGTGATTCTATCTCTAGGCAAATTAAACTAGATTACCCTATTGATAAAAAAAGTACATTTGAAATAGTTGGAACTAGTGTAATCCCAGAATTTGGTTCAATTGCTATTCTTATTTTGATTGTTTCGATTCTGTCCATTTTGATTATTAGTAAGTCTTCTCATAAATTGGTCAATTTCTAAAACTCGTACACGTTCTTAAACCCCAATCTCCAATTTACCTTTACTATATGGATTTAGTAAAATTCAGCAAAGATGTCTATGAACTGACTGATAAATTATCTAAAAATTTGAAAGCCCAGGATTTGCCCAAACTCAACAATGTTGGAAAGCAACTAATTAGCATGTATCAAAAAAATCTGGTAAAAATTAATCACTCTGTTCTTGAACTAATTTGTGCGTCTAATCTTATTGCAAGAGGACATTCAGTAGAAGTTGAAAAACAAATTTCAGATATTCTAGTATGTGATATTTTTGCAAAAAAAGGAGGAGGAACCACAATTGTTGAAATTGAAACGGGATTTACCCCTCCTGATCATGCAATGGATACAATTGATTATTTTAGTGCCAGAATCATGAGTAAAATCGCTAGATATAGTAAACATTGCTCAAAATTCTCCTTAGCAACTCCAGTGATAGGTATCATCCCAATTCCCAAAATTTTTCTTCTTCCCCCAAACGCAAGAGATAATTCTGAAGTAAAAAAAATTAAAGAATTATGTGACCGATACTACAAAAATCCTCTTATAGATTATGACGATATATTAAATGCTCATCTTCATTCAATTTATCTGATAAATATAGACAAGGGATTTGCAAAAGAACTTGATCCACAAGGCTATGTTGAGCTAACAAACAGATTACTGCAAAGAAGTGAAGTAGATTACTAGAATCCTTGTAGAAAATAGATAAAATACAAATTCATCTTCTTTCTACAATCTTTATGATCTGTGGAGCGTGTGAGGGAAGAAAACACTATGAATGCATTGATTGTATAAACAACCATGAAACCTACCTTTGTCATTGCGACTGCCATGATGAAAATACCCCACCTCATACTATGGATAAACCTCACTGAATTTTGAGTCAAATCTCTTAGGCTTTAATTTTTGATGCCAAATACTATGTATTCTATCATATTTTAACTATTCCAGTTTTATTAGAATTGGTTCTGTGATCGTAAGAAATATCAAGATTCATAAGGCAAAAAAACAGTCAATCCACAAATTATGGCGACATCCATGGAAAACTTTGGTACATTAGAGTATGTTTTAGACAGATACTCAAAAACATGGAGCTGGAAGATTACCGGTCAACGTGCTGTAAGTATGATCTCAAGACTTGTTCCTGAGGCATGGTATGGTGAAAACATCAACGAAGTCATAATTCCTGATAGTGTGGAAAGCGTAAAACAGATAAAATTAATTATGGATCGGTACCCTCTTGAAATCCTCTCAAAATCTGCTTGGCAGCGAAAAATTGTAAAAACATACACTCCAAAACCTCCTCTCCCACCAATAAAGTATAATTTACATCGTGCAAAACCCGGAGAACAATTTAGAGGGAAACTGTTAAATTTTCAAAAAGAAGGTTTGGATTTTTTATTAAAATCCTCTGGCAATGCATTACTTGCAGATGAAATGGGTCTAGGGAAAACTGTTCAAACTTTATCATATGTGGCTACAGAAAAGCAAACATTTCCTGTACTTGTTGTGGCACCGTTGGTCACATTAAATAACTGGGAACGAGAAATCTCAAAATTTTTAAAGAAAAAAAGTCGAAATGGAAGAATTATTGAATCTGAATCTCCTACATCCACAATTATTAGAACCGGGAAATCAAAAGAACTGCCTGTCACTGATTTTTATATCATAAATTATGAACTACTTTACAAACGTCTCTCTGATTTATCTAAACTCAATATCAAAACTATAGTGTGTGATGAGGTTCATAATCTAAGATCAAAAACAACTCAGAAATATAAGGCAGTTAAAAAATTGGCTGCCCTCTCATCACTTTCTTATCGAATAGGTCTTTCTGGGACTCCTATTTTTAATCGTGGTTCTGAAATTTGGCCTATCGTGGATATTTTGAGACCTGGATTGCTAGGTAGTTTTAAGGAATTTTGTGAATATTTTTGCTATGTAAATGATAAGGGCAAGGCAATTGTCTTGGAAAATAAACGAGCTTCTCTTAGAAATGAATTACAAAAGCATGTAATGCTAAGACGAAAAAAATCTGATGTTCTAAAAGAACTTAAAGATAAAGTTCGTTACAAGGAGGTAATTGATGCTGACGCAGAATACTACTTTGAAGAACTTGGAAAAATATGGACTAAATTAGAAGGAGAACAAAAGGATGCTGAAACAGCCTTTGACAAATCTGCATCCTACCAAAGAGCAATTCAAAGCGAAAGACAAATTGCTGGAATAGCAAAATTACCGCATGTCATTAATTTTGTTAAAAATATCATGGAAATTGAAGAAAGTGTAGTTGTATTTTGTCATCATAAAGTGATTCATACATTACTCCATGAACGTCTTCAGGAATTTTCACCTGTTTCAATTATTGGAGGTCAATCGGATGATTTTCGTCAGGATCAAATTGACAAATTCCAAAAAGGTGAATCCAAATTGATGATTGCTGGGCTGAGAGCAGGCAACGTTGGAATTAATTTAACCAGAGCCAAATACGTAATTTTTGCCGAATTGGACTGGAGTCCCGCAATTCATAGGCAAGCCGAAGATAGATTACATAGGATTGGTCAAAAGAATACTGTCTTTGCTTATTACCTAATTGGGAAAGATACTCTAGATGATCATGTCGCAAATATTCTAGTAGACAAAAGCTATGAAATAGATACGATTATGGATGAAACCTCAGATACTTATGAAAACAAAGACAAGGCTGAACTAATTCTAGCTCAAATCCATGATAAAATAAAGTCAAAGTAAATTATAATTTTTCTTTGATTTGATATAATTTTAAAATTATGTCTCGAGTTTTTAATTCATCGTAAAAATTTTCGCAAATTTCCTTAATCACTTGATCAAGTAATTTCTGAATTTCAATTTTTGAATTATCTGTCCTTTCTAAATCGAATTGATAACCATGTTCCTCAACTTTCTTGATTTTCTCAATTCCTTCTGGAAGTATTTCATATGTTTTGATAATCATATTCTCTTTTCTTATTGGTAACATTAGAATTAATTCCATTTTTCTCAATTTTTCAATCTGCTTATTCAATTCAATTTCTGATTTTTTTAAAATCCTTGCAATTTCATCGATACTGCCAGATTTGATTTCTAATAACCGTAAAATTTTCAACCATAGAGGAATTTCGTCAGTCCATAAAGCATGCTTAGCTAAATTCGTTACAAAAAATGAACCGTCTTTATTTAAATCAATTAATTTTCTTTCTTTTAGTGAAGCCAATAAATCTAGCACTCTTCCTGTTCCCAATTTTTTTAACTCTGAATTTTCAATATCTTTTTCATTAAAAGCCTTATTTTCTCTAATTCCTAAATACAACATTTCAAGATCATTAATTCCTAGTTTTACCATTGTAGTCATTTTGTAGTATGAGTTGTCACCTTTTCAGCTCAAATTATCTTTTGTGCAAATCCATTTGTTCAAATTTATGATATTTTATCATGATAAATTATTTTTGAAAAATTCCAAAGTTCTATTCCATGCATCCTCTGTTTCTACAGGCGCGTATCGTGGACCCGTTGGATTCGCAAAAGCATGGTCTACTCCTGGATAAATATGGATGGTGTTTGGAATTTTAAGTTCATTTAAGATATTTTCAAATTCATTAATTTTTTCAATTGGAATGCCCTGATCCAATTCACCAAATATTCCTAAAATTGGGGATTTTGTTTTTGAAAGTGTTTCTTTATCTGTAACTAATTTTCCATAATAAATCACAGTAGCATCAATATTTTTATTATTTAGAGCCAAATTCAATGATTGTCCTCCTCCAAAACACCACCCAATTGAACCAATTTTGTTAATGTTTTCACTATTTTGTAAGTAACTAACAGCGTTATTCATATTTTCAATTGCTTGATGCTCATTAAAGCCCGAAACCATTTCCATTGCCTTTTGTGCATCTGTGGCTACATTACCATGAAACAGATCCACTACCATTACCACGTATCCTTGGGAAGCAAGCTTCATTGCTGTTTCTTTCATATTTTCATTTAATCCCCACCATTCATGAATCATTATGATTCCTGGAAATGTACCATTTGATATTGGTCTGGCTAGAAAACCTTTGGTATCATCATAATCTACTAAACTTGTTTTAACATTGTATGTTCCGTTTTGGAATAAATCTGAATTTTTACTAAATGAATCTATATTAGGTAAAATGTGTATTGCCCAACCTCTCTCGATCAATATCACAATATTTGACGGTTTAATACATGCAGAATTTCCATTTGAAAGTTTTAACACTAATTCTAATCCATCATTGCATTTAACTTCTGTAGGTTTTATTCCAGAATTAATTTGTTTTAACGGAGGTAAACTGGATTCGCTTGCAAGGATTATATTTGTTAATTGCAAAGATCCAAAAATCAAAATTATTATTAAAAAAACTAAAATAAATTCCATGAATTATCTAAACTTTAATCATTTTTTTATTTTGTGGTATTTTTAGGATTAGATATCCTTCTACGTATTGTGATCATTTTCAGAACGAATTTGTGATTTTATGATTAAGTAAAATTGAGTTGAAATTATACCTAAATTTACTCATAAGGAATCTTGATTTATCTTATTTTAAGCTTGAAAAATATATGTGGACTTTTACTTATTAGATTATGGTCAAATATGAATTGCCACGATTACCTTATGCATATGGTGATCTGGAGCCATATATTGATAAACAAACAATGGAAATACATCACAAAAATCATCACCAAGCATATGTGGATGGATTAAACAAGGCATTAAGTGAAATTTCCGGCGAATTTCACCCGCAATACATCACATCAATTTTGTCTGATCTAACTATTCTTCCTGAATCTATACAAAACGCGGTTAATTTTTTTGGCGGAGGATTTGAAAACCATAAATTATTTTGGGAATCTCTTACTCCAAACAATGATGGACACCCAGGTGGTAAATTGGAGGATTCAATCGATGTTTATTTTGATAACTTTGATAATTTTAAAATCGAATTTTCAAATAAAGCAATGTCTATTCAAGGAAGTGGTTGGTGTTGGTTAGTTTTCAATCAAACCTTTAACAAAATAGAATTAATTACTACACCTAATCAGGACAGTCCTTGGACAAGAAGAAAAATACCAATTTTGGGGTTGGATTTATGGGAACATGCATACTATTTACAATATCAACATAAAAAATTAGATTTTATCAATTCATGGTGGAATGTAGTAAATTGGGACTATGTTGAAAATAGATTTTCAGAACTATTGGACTGATACTTTAGATAAATTATTTCAATTAAAATTCTAAAAAATTTAAGAAATTTTAAAAAGATTACAATAAAATTTCTTTGAGGTTACTGTTTCAGTTATTTTGATTAAACCTAATCTAGCAAAATCTTTTCGGAACTATGAACAGAAAGATTAACTTATTTTTTAATTTTCTTAACAATTGTTTGTTTATTTCAACAAATGTTAATATATTTTCAGGATTTTTGTCGATTGTCTTATCTTCTTTATTGAGTATCATATATTATGAGCACAACTGGTTTGTATGTTTTAAAAAAGCAAGGGCTGGAAGATGGAAAAATACAACAAGCTTTAGACATGTTGTTAATAGACAGACGTAATGAATTTCGTGAGTTGTCTGCTATCCTTCTCAGGAGCCAAAAATCAACCGATCCAATTCCTAACTCTGAACAATTCATACTGAATTTTTGTTTGGATGTTCATGAAGCCTTCAAGACTTGGTCTGGACAAATGAATTTGATTGACAATTCTCCCCAAAAAGCATTGACTATCCTACGCCAACTTTCACGAGAAAAAACAACAATGAATCAATTAACACATTTTTTGAATATATCATATACACTAGCAGATGAATTCAAGGAAATCTATCGAAGACTGAAATAATCTATTTTTTTTATTTTATTGGAAATGCTTTTGTTACACTAAAGTGTACCCAATATACTCCGCCAATGTTTGCATTTGGTCTTGCTTCAATAACAGGATTGATAATTGACAATGCTGGATCTGTTAATTCATTCCACCAATCCATATCTGATGGGTACCCTAAATGGAAACCTACTTGAGAAGGCGCAAAATGATCAACCCAGGCTGTGTAATTGCCTATCGCTGCTCCTAGAGAACCAATATGTTCACTATCTGTTAGGAACAATACATTGTTTGGTCTTGCATTTGAGAGATATGTTGCATCCCAATGTGTTAGTGTGAGAGTGTAATTTGGATTATAAGTTTTGACTTTGTTTGCCCATTTAATCACTTCATCGTCTGTAAGTGGTTTCCCATATCCTGGGTATTTTGATTGATGATACCATTCTACATCTACTCCAAAGCCTATCACTGATGGATGATGTTTATATCGTTTCATTATCAAATCCATCAACATAGGTACATCTGCATCCGCCGATTCAACTTGCAAGTATACTTCAAGTCCGGCTTTATCATAAGCTTCTAAAAGTGGTTCTATAGTGTCAATTGAACTAAAATTCACATTTGGATATGTTCCAGATGGTTTTGGAAAGGGCAATAATGTCTTTGTTGCAGAATTGGCTCCTTCTATGTATCCAATCACCAATATCCCACCTGGTTTTGATCCGGGAAATTTTTGTGACATTTTTTGCGCTACACTTACCCAATAATTTGTATTTGTTTGGTTTTGCCCATATTGATTACTAGTCCCATACTGGGATAACCACCACCCAGCCATTTTTACATTTGATGAAAGTTCTTGTTTTTGTGGGATGTGTAAAATTCCATTATTGATTAACCACTCCAAAGCCTGAATGAATTCTCTATCTCTAATTTGATCATTTGCCCAAAAACCAGCTGTATTTTTAATCCATTTAGGGATATTTTGCTGTTGATCAGATTTTCCTCCATTTTGTTCAACATCAATAATATTCTCTATGATTAAAAACTGAATACCATTTACAAATGTCTGATCATCAATTTGGTTTGAAGACCACCATTTTGCATTGTTTTTAATCCAATCTGGTATCTTTTGATCATTTTCTTGGGATAATTGCTTGATTGGAATTGATTCATCAACAAAGCAAATGGAATTATTATCGCTGGTAATTCTAAATGTTTCATTTTTGGCATCCAATCCATCGCCAGTATATACCACAATCTGTTTTCCAGTAATTGAGGAACTAGTATCATTAGCACTAAAAATTATTTCATTCCAAGGTGATGGTAATGTTGAAATTGAAATCTTTGTTCCAAGTTTTATGTTCTGTGGATTTGTTGCAATACTTCCAATTACCAAATTATTTCCCAGGGAGTCTAAAGGAGTCTTACTGAGATGAAAAACTCCATCATATGAGCCTAGATAATCCCCAGATATGGTCCTGCCCCATCCTTGAGCTTTTACATCATCCACAAAATTACTCTTAAAATTAAATATTTTCGTGTCTACTGTGATTGGAATAAATTTGGATGTATAATCCGACTCTAGTGGTAAATAATATCCTGAAACATTCCATCCGCCACTGCAACTCTGTGTCCCATTAAAGTTATTTTTAAGTTCTGAAGTAATTGGAGATTGTGAGAATACAGGAAAAGTTGAAACTGAAAAAAATATGATAATTAAGGTCATGAAAATAATTTTCATTTTATTCACAACTTTTTTGAATTTCTAACATAAAAACTAAATCTAAATGATCCTTTCTTTTTCGTTGGTCAATTTCTTCACAAATTTGATTTGTGCTTCAATCTAATATCCCCAAAACGGAGTATTAAATAAAGCCAGCATTATTCCATAAAAGGCTACAAGGCCAATAATAATTGCAATGATTCCCTTGGTGGATCTTTTCATCTATAACTGAGAGAAACATTATGAACTTAAGGTTTTACAAATATTTGTTACTTCTAATTTCTAAGTAACCTCCAATCTAAATTAAAACTACACAGGAATTAATTACATACATTCTATTTGTCTTTAAACCAATTTTAGAAAAATCAAAATTGTCAATTGTTCAACAACCATCTCTATCAAATGATATTCAATTTATTTTATTTACCAAGGTTTACATTCTTTGAATTGGATTATACTATATGGTAATTTTTCACAACGAAAAATATATTGTATTGGAGACACTTAAAAAAAATGGCCTATCTGTAAAAACACCAATTTGGTTTGTTGAAGAAGATGGTTTGATTTGGGTGGTTACTAGAGAATTTACTGGTAAGGTAAAAAGAATAAAAAATAACAATAAAGTAAAAATTGCAGCATCAAATTTTTCAGGAAAACTAAAAGGGGATTGGCTTTCAGGTACTGCCCAAATCGTTGAAGGTGATCTAGCAAACAAAATAATTCATCTTAGAAACACAAAATATGGAATAATGGCAAAATTGATTGGAATTTTTAGTGCAAAAAAAGGAAATTATGTTGTAATTTCTATTAAATCTGGTTTGTGATTGATCTGTTTTTTTAAAATGAATTAATCTAAATTTATTAAAGTTGATATCTAAAGAAATAAAATCATTTGAAGGATTTAGTTTAAAGAAGTAATCAATTTGATCCTTGAATAATTATAAAATTAGATCATTCAAAATATGGTTCTAAGTGTATCTTCCTTCTAGTTTTTCTGTTTGAAGCAAAATAATAAAAGATAAGAGTAAAAAACTATGATTAATGCAATTAAAAGTTAAAATTTTAGGTATTGATTCTGGTGGAAAGCCATTTGTTTTTCTAAATAAAAAAGATGCCGATGAATTAAACATTACCGCTTCTGAAAGGGTCACAATTGGAAGAAAACACAAAATCACTGCAATTGTCAACATCTCATCCATGTCTGTTAAAAGTGGTTATGTAGGAATTACTGAAGAAGTAAGAAAAGATCTTTTGTTAAAACAAGATATGCAAGTAAATGTAGAGATTGCTGCATTTCCTGCATCATTACAATTTATTAGAAACAAACTTTCTGGTAAAAGATTACTTTATCCAGAAATTACTGAAATAGTCAAAGATGTAGTGGCTGGAAATCTCAATGAAAGCGAAATTTCTGCGTTTGTAACATCATTACATATTGAAAAAATAGATCTTGATGAGGCTACCAGTCTTTCACGTGCTATGGTGCTTACTGGTAAAAGACTAAAGATTAACAAAAAGATTATTGTAGACAAACATAGTATAGGCGGAGTTCCAGGTGATAAGACTACATTGTTGGTAGTTCCAATCATTGCTGCTTTAGGTTATACAATTCCAAAAACATCCTCTAGAGCAATTACATCTGTTGCTGGAACCGCAGATCGTGCAGAGGTTCTAATGCCAGTTGATCTGACCATAAAAAAACTAGAAAAAGTTGTAAAAAAATGCAACGGGTGTATTGCATGGGGAGGATCACTTGAACTGGCGCCAGCAGATGATATTTTTGTCCAAACCGAATTCTCACTTCACATTGATCCTCTTCTTTTACCATCAATAATGAGTAAAAAAAAGGCAGTTGGTGCAACTCACTTGGTGGTGGATATTCCTTGTGGTAGAGGAGCAAAAATGAAAACCACCGGCGAGGCCGATCTCTTAGCTAGGGACATAATTGAACTTGGAAATAGATTAAAAATGCACGCACATTGTGTTGTTACATTTGGGGAACAACCAATTGGAAATTCCATAGGGCCAGCACTTGAAGCAAAAGAGGCCCTTGAAGTTTTAATGAATCAAAAAAGTATGCCGGATTTGTAGATAAAACCTGTAGTATATCTGGGGCTATTATTGAAATGACGGGTAGAAAAAATGGATATTTACTTGCAAAAGATATCCTTGAATCAGGAAAAGCAGAAACAAAAATGCGTGAGATAATAAAGGCACAAGGAGGTAATCCACTGATAAAACCTGAGGATATTAAAATTGGTAAACATACACTACTTGTACGTTCTGAAAAAACAGGACAAGTACTTTGGATAGAAAATCGAATTATTGTTGAAATTGGACGTGCTGCAGGTGCTCCCAAGGATAAAGGTGCTGGGATTATGTTTAACAAAAAAAATGGAGATTTTGTAAAAAAGGGAGAAGTTCTTTTTACAGTCTATGCTGAAAAACAATACCGATTAAAAAGAGTAAAAAATATCTTAATGAATCAACCACCAATGGGTGTAGGATCAAAGACAGACATGTTAATTCACAAAATAGAAGAGATTCCTATTGTTGAACGAACTTTTGTGATTGACAGATAATATGAGATTGTCAATCATGCTTTATCTAATTCCATTTTTTTAAAGCAAGTTGTAATTCTGTATGATAACTTGCATATTCTTTAACTGGTATGTTTTTCATAGCAGCTTCAATTGATTGTATACAAGCTATGGCGCCTGATCTAGTTCCATTTGGGTGCCCATGAACCCCACCGCTAACTAAAATGCCAATGTCTACACCTAAAGTCTCGATTACATTGGGAATTAATCCTGGATGGAGTCCACCAGAGGCAATTGGTAAAACAGGCTTTAAAGGACACCAGTTTTGATCAAGCAGAAAGTTTTTCCGATTCTCTTTGATTTTCTTTTCAGTTATTTGATTTTTAATATTAATTACATCTGTTTTACTGCCACTCATTTTTCCGACAATTGTTCCTATGTGGATTTGATCCACTCCAATCATTCTCATAATTTTTGCAAGAACCATCATTGAGATGCCATGTTTTGGATTTCTGTCTAATGCTGCATGCATTGCTCTATGTGCATGTATTGCCAAACCGTAATCATGACATATATCTCTCATAGTTTGGAGGGCTGACATTCCCACTGTGATTACATCAATCATTGCAAATTCCCATCCTAATTCATGGAGTAATTTTGCACGTTTTTCCATCATTTTTGTCTCAGAAGTGATATTGAAGAGTGCTGATTTTCTCTCCCCTGTCTCTTTTTCGGCCTTGTCTCGCATTTTAGATGTAAATTTAAGCCTGTCTTCAAACCTGTTGAATTTTGTTGATGTCAGATTCTCATCATCTTTTATAACATCGAATCCACCCATCCATGTTTCATAACCTATTTTAGAATGTTCTAAGGCAGACCATCCAATTTTTGGTTTTATTACAGCACCTGTGATTGGTCTTTTTCTAACTTTCAGCAGATTTCTGATTCCATTTATTCCAAATTCAGGTCCACGAAAATTCGTTAAAAATTTCGAAGGAATTGAAATATCTACTAGTCTGAGATTTTTGATTGCCTTCATTCCAAAAATATTTCCAGCAACACCACTTAGAAATTGCGGAACGTTTTCCTTTTCCCAAAGGTCTATCGGATATGCAATTTTTACAAAATTATCCTTTACATCAAAAGAAACTGCCTGAAGTTTTTTCATTCTTGTAGGTAATTTTGTTAATGTAGTCCATGTACCAGTGGAGCTTTCGGATGCAATTCTTCCTACAGCTTCTTTAATTGTTGTTCTCTTTGCAGGTTCAAATCTAAACAAACAAACAACATCTGTGTTTTTTGGAGAATAACTATAATCCACAAAATCAAAATATTGTTCATCTGGTTTCATTTCAATTTTTTCACTATTTGTGATGGACGAAACACCCCATTTTCCATGATTATGTATGAAATAAATTTCCAAGGAGTTATATCAAAGGCTGGATTTCGAATGACAATATCTTTTATCTTGTGAGTTAATTTTTTATTTATTTCAGAAGACGATCTCTCTTCAATTTTAAAAAATTTTCTTTTATCCATCTTCCAACTATTTGCAACTACATAAAACGGTTTTTTATTTTGATATGCTGCAAATGCCAACAGACTCGTACCAATTTTATTTACCACTCCCTCCTTTCTCAGAGCATCAGCTCCTACTATTACAATATCCATATTTCTCATAAACAATCCTGCCGCATTATCCCCAATTAATGTGACTGGGATTTTAGATTTTTTTAGATCAGTCGCTGTTATCAAACCTTGCTCTAATGGTTCTGTGATGCATGCATATACTGAAATTTCTTTTTGTTTGGCTAAATCTTTAATCAATGACATAGTCTCTCCTGAATGACAATAAGTCATTATGGTGGATTTACCCCTCAATTTTGTTTTAACATTTATGTTCTTTTTATGAGATACATTCAATAAAGAAATTATATTTTCAATGTTGGTCAAAGTTTTATTTTTTCTAATAGATTCTATACAATTATGCAACACCACTGCTGTGGGTCTTGCGTTTTCCAGAATATCTGTCATTTGAGAAAAATTAGAATCAAATCCATTCTTTTTAACGTATTTTTTTATGAATTTCAAGCTGTGAAGCGCAATTTGGTTTGCTCCTTGTATTTTGAAGTTTTTTATCTCACTTGCTACTTTTTCTACATTATAATAATTCGATTTCGGTTTCAACAATAAAGTATCAAATACTTGGTATATTAGATTTAAAAATTACTTGATATGTTAAATTTAGATTTGCGCCATTTGCTTGGCAAATAACATTTTTTATCATAATATAATATTTCTAGACGAGGGAAAATAAAATTCCAAAATTAATTCCCAATTTCTTTCTAAAAAATTATCTCTTAGTTGAAATATTAGATAAAAGAGGAACAATTAATGTTCAATTTAAAAAAAATTAATGTAATTGTCAGCATTTTGTTAGTTACTGTAATTCCCACTGGAATCGCGTATGGTAGTTGTGGTGAATTATCATCTGGTTGTAAAATAGATGGTACCAATGGAAATGATCACCTTTATGGAACTTCCTTGGAAGATCTTATTTACGGTGGTGATGGTGATGATAAAATTCAAGCAAACTTTGGGAATGATTATGTTGTTCCAGGAAATGGAGCAGATGAAATTAATGCTGGAAATGGAAATGATGTAATCTATTTACAAGATGACAATGAGATAGACCTAATAATTTGTGGTGATGGTGAGGATGTTATTTTGGTTGACAATATTGAACTTGAAATTGATCCTGATGATATTTTAATTGGATGTGAACGGGTTGGAACTCTACGTATATCTTATGACGGATAATTTCTAATTTTCATAAATCCACCATTTTATGGCAAATTTTGAATTTATTAAGAAAACGATTTTCTATTTTTTAATTCTTGTTTCACTTTCCTCTTCGTATTCTATTTTTTCTCCACAAAAAGGACAAAAATCAATGGATTGTACAGAGTGGTCCTCATAGCTGAATTTGATCTACTATGGCAAACTTTCCCTGTTCATAACTCCAAACTGTAAATCTCTTACAATAATTTTTGAATTTTTCACAGCAAAAATTAGTATTACGGTTTAACATAAAATTTGAATATGTGTTCTGATCAGATTCTGGATCTGCTCTTGTTTCTTTCTTGAATAATGCTTTCATAATGATGTATTTTTTTTACTTTAAAATTAACTTTGGTTTCAATTTTATTGGATATTTGGATAAACCAAATTCAATACGTTATTATGATAAAAAACCAATATTATTTCTTATATTATTAAGTAATGAAATTGTTATTCTAACATAATTGAGTTTCACCAATAATTTTTAAAACAATGAATTTGATTAAATGTGATGAGTGTAGAGCGAATAGTTTTTGATTTTGTGAAGTACATTCACAATGACCCTTCTAAATGTCCTGCATGTGGATCTAATGTAATCATTGAATGTTGCAGTTTTATAAAGGGACGTGGTTGGTTTTGTCCAAAGTGTAAAACCTTATCTGTACATGACGATGAAATTCAAAAAATGATAGGTGACAATGTTTCAATATTGCCAATAATCCACAAATCTCCCTATTCTTTTGGTGATACATTGAAAGCGTCACCAAAAGTTCGTAAGATAGATTAAAGTATTCATTATATAATTAGTGAATCTAAATTCAAAAAAATTTAATTTAAAATTTGATGAGTTTTTTACATAGGCTAAGATAATATATCGATAGGAATTTCTACATAATACTGACATCGGCCAAACAGTTATGTGATAGAGAATTTTGAATTCTCTATCACTAAAATTTTAATATTAATTACACTCAACAACTAAAAACTTAATTGCGCAGTAAAATCAAGATGTAATGATGGGAATTATTTCTGTCAAAAAGGGATGGAGTAAGAATAGTAAACTTGCCTTAATTGGCTTATTGGCAAGTATGACAATAATTGTAATTACAATTCTAATTTGATTGTGAACTAATTTAATTTATTTTGATTGAACTGTAGAAATGTAGGCTGTTTTGAGAATACCATAAAAAATATTGGCTGTAATGTTAAATTTCTAATGACAATTCTACAAAACAACATATTCTTTAATTTAATAATATAAAGAAAACAAGTTTTTACAAACTTTATCTGATAGCACTGATGACTTTCCTAATATATGATAAAGTTTAACATATGATGGGGTAATCATGTTAGCCGATAAAAAATTACTTAGTGCGGGAATCGTTATGTTAATTGTAGGTATTGTCATCATGATCTATCTCAATATGGTACTACCATTAGGTCATACAGGAATGACTGAGGAGGAAATAATAGATTTAATGACTAAACAACAAGAAATTCAAGATCAAAATACGCTGGCAGGAATTTTAATTGGAGTTGGATTTTTGTTAATCTTGATTAGTTTTGGAGCTCGAAGAAGAAAGGGTAGCCCAAAAAAAGAAGAAAAGAAACCAATCACATAAGTTTCTAAAAAATGAGTTGGCCCAAGACATGTTTGAACTAAAACGGCATTATCTCTCGAAAACAACCCGAATGAAATCTGAAAGATAAGTTAAATTTATTTTGTTTCCTTTAGATGATTTTTTAGTAAATTCATTGTTATTCGTATAATATCAAAAATGAGCATTTTGATGATGACTTTGAAATGTTCTATCTGTCAATACAACTGACGAACTTGCGATGGAAATGCCGTTTTTAGTTAGTTTCAATTCCTAAAGAAACCTGCTTTAAAACAGGTAATTGTAAAAACAAGAAATTAATCTAACTAGATTTAGTGTGTAATTAGTATTGATTCATGCAGAAATTAGTATATATCCAATTGGAACTGGTACCACAAGTTCAAGTTTTTACATTGCAAAAGGAATTGAAGTCATTCAGAACATCAAAGAAGTACGATATGAAATAAACTCAATGGGTACAATCTTAGAATCAAATAATATCGACAAAATTTATGAATCTGCTAAAAAAATTATGGAAGTAGTTCACAATTTAGGAGTAAATAGAGTTGAAGTAATTATAAAAATAGATTCACGAAACGATAAACAACTAACAATGAAAGAAAAGGTCGAGTCTATAAATAAGCATCTTAGACAATAAATAAAATTAAATTAGAATTTTCTTATAATATTGAAAAATGTATCACGTTGTGCAGGTTGACGTCCAATTTCTTTTACCATTGTTGCTAATTCGTTCTACTGAAGATGTAGAAGGCTTTCCTGCTGCACGATAAATTTCCTCAGAAAATGCAGTTCCTACTAAATCATTTCCGCCATTAGATAATGCAACTTGTGCAAGTTTTTTTCCATATGCAACCCAATAGACAGAGATATTGTTTAGAACGTTTGCAAGCATTAATCTAGATAACGCAATAATTCTCAGATCATATACTGATGAGCATTCATTGTTGACTAGATGTTCTTTCTCAAGCTCAGTATTATCCAAACTGAATTTAAGAGGAATCAATGTAATAAAACCTCCAGTCTTTTTTTGTAATTCTCTAATTTTTATTAAATGGTCAATAATGTGCTCTGGTTTTTCAATATGACCATACAACATTGTAACGTTACTTTTAATCCCAAGATTATGCGCTTGCTCTATTGTGTCTAGCCACTCCTGTCCTGAACATTTCCCCCTAACAATTTTTCCTCTTATTTCTGGATGAAATAATTCAGCACCTCCACCAGGCATAGAATCAAGTCCTGCAGATTTAAAACGAGAAAGAATTTCTTTGGTGGAATTTTTGGTCAGTTTTGACAAATAAAAAATTTCAGCTGCTGTAAGTGCTTTAATTTTTAATTGAGGATGATTTTTCTTTATTATCTTTATCATGTCCTCATAATATTCAAGAGGAAGTTTTGGATGAAATCCACCTACAATGTGAACCTCAGTTGCACCCAAACTTTCTGCAATACTCACACGCTGTTCAATCTGCTCTGGAGTGAGAGTGTAAGCATCTTTATCGTCTTCTTTTCTATAAAATGCACACATTTGGCAGCTTGCGGCACATACATTTGTGTAATTCATATAATATGAAGCAGCAAAAGTTACAGTATCTCCTACTAGTTTCTTTCTTGTAATATCGGCAACAGCGCTTAAAATATGAAGATTGTCGTAATTCATTAACTCAAGACCGTCTGAATATGATAATTCTTCTCCCGATATTGCCCGTTCTAGCGCTTTAGATTCCGCTACTAATTGTTCTAACATATAGTACGCCCATCGTTAAAGGATATATTCCTTAACTGTCGACTCAAGAATTAAGTAGGTAAACAAACTAAAGTAATTATGGTATTGCCTCTTGTAGATGAATCCAAACCAAAATGTTATCTATGCCATTTGGGATTTGAGTCTATTGAAAAGTTAAGAAACCATCAAAACACAGTTCATAAAGAATTTTTTGAATCCAATGAGAAAATCAACAAACGAGAGCCAGTACCCGGTGATGTTACAGTGTTTTAGATTTTTGTTTTTTTAATGATTGAAGTATTTCCTGTGCCATTTCTTTACTGACGTTAGCAAGATCATAATCTCGATCAATAGATAATGCTTTTTTAAAATATTTTATTGCTCCAGTTAGATTTCCTAACTCTCCCAATGATAATCCCTTATAGGCAAGAGCAATTGTACACTTTTTATCTACCTTAAGAGCTAAATCATAACACTTGATTGCTTCTTCGTATTGTTTACTCACATGTAATGATGCCCCTTTATTCACTAATGCATCTAGATTTTTTGGATTGATTTGTAATGCATGATTATAATATTTTATTGCCTGTTTTACTCTGCCCAAATTTTGCAATGTAACGCCTTTATCTATCAACATATTGATATTTTCAGGTTCTCGTTTTAATGCTAAATCAAATAATTTCAGAGCATTTGAAAAATCTCCGTCTTCACAAAGTTCGTAGGCTTGTGATAACATTTTTTCTATCTCTTTATTCAATATTGTTTTGATAATGTTTTCTCAATAATATAGATTCACAATTAGTTAGTTCTCAAACAACTTTAATTTTATAGGTCCATATTTTGATCTAATTTCAGACCTTTGTATCTATTTCTTATTGTCACTTCGGTTACACTTGCAGCTTCTGCTATGTCTCGTTGAGTTATATCTTCCCCATTTTTGACACATGCCAAATACAATGCAGCTGCTGCCAATCCCATTGGGTCTTTTCCTGCTGATTCTTCATGCTCTTGAGAAATTTTTAGAACCTTGGCTGCGTAGCGTTTTGTTTTTTCTGTAATCCCTATTCTACTTGCAATACGCGCAACACATTGAATTGGGTCGACTACCGGCATTTTTAGATCTAGTTCTCTGTGAAGTAATCTATAACATCTTGCAATATCTTTTTTCTTTAAATTTGCTGCTTCACCAACATCATTTAGAGTTCTTGGTGTTTCTGTATCTCTGCATGCAGCGTATAGTGCTGATGCAATCATTGCTGAAATCGATCTTCCACGTACTAGTTTTTTCTCAATAGCTTTTCTATAAATATAAGCTGCCTTTTCAATCACCGCATCAGAAAGTGCAAGTTTATCTTTTAATCTGTTAAGTTCACTTAATGCTTGTCTTAGATTTCGATCAACTGACTCATGAACCTGACTTCTACTATCCCACGTTCTCAATCTTTCAATTGTGCTCTTCATTGTTGCTGTGAGGGGTTTTCCAGATGCATCTTTATTCATAGGATTAATTATGGTAGATAATCCCATATCATGCATTGTTAGAGATGTAGGTGCACCTGCCCTTGCTTTGTTACCATGTTCATCTTGTGTAAAAGACCTCCATTCAGGTCCTGACTCCTGAGATTTTTCAGAAAGGACATATCCACATTTCCCACAAAACCTTTCACCAGTTACATCGTCGGTTAATAACGTATTTTTTGCACAACGAGGACAATTATCAGCATTAATTGATTGCAATACCATTATAGTATTACAGGATGTCACTTTATAATAACTAGTAGGAAATTTTCAAACCATTAGAATATTATTTAAAAAGCTCGTCGGCAAATAATATAAAAACTCTGCTTTTTGAGCGTAAGATACTCAAGATAGTACCGTGGTGGAAAATGCAAATCAGGAGGCATTTTTGTCTCTTGGATCGATTTCAAATGACTTGTTAAAGCATTCTAAGGCTTCCTCATATCTTCCTAAACTACGTAGTGTAATGGCTTTAAAATTCCATAGATTCAGGATCATTTTGATCCAATAACAACGCTTGTTCAAAATATCCTAATGCGTCGTCAAAATTACCAGATTCTAAAAACTTTTGGCCATTTAACATCAATTCATTAATGGTTTCCATGTTGAATTTTATTAATTGTTTATTTTAAATCTAAATGATCTATAAAAAAAAGAAATTGCATTAAAGGCAACCAAAATTAAACATGTATTTAATTAATCTCTAAAAATTTAAATATATTTTTAAGTTAGAAATCATATGAAATTTGATAGAACCGATGAACTAATACTTAAAAATTTAATGATTGATGCAAGATTGTCAGCAAGACAGCTTGGAATAAAACTAGGGATATCTACTGTAACCATATTATCAAGGATAAAGAAATTAGAGCAAGAGAAAATCATTAAAGGATACACTGCACTAATAGACCATGAAAAATTAGGTTATAATTTAACAGCGATCATTGAAATTATTGCAAAAAAAAACAAAATCATGGACATAGAAGCAGAGTTATCAAAAATCGAGAATGTCTGTGGAGTTTATGATATTACTGGAAATACAGACACTTTAATCATTGCAAAATTTAAATCACGAAGTGAATTAAGCGAATTTGTAAAAGGACTGTCATCAATTTCAAATGTGGAAAATACTGTAACTCATGTAGTTCTCAATACTGCTAAAGAGGATTTTCGATTAACGTAGTAAAATGCGCTATCTTTGTTTTGTAATAATATGCGTTATTATAATGAATTTTAGCCAATTTGTGTCAGGACAACAAGATGAAACTAAAAAAGAAATTCAAATGGAATTAGTTGTAACCGACCAACAAAAAATTATCTTGTTTGCAGGGTTCGCAATAGCCGTAGTAATCATTTTACTTTATCTTGCAAGAGATATTATTCTGAGGAAAAAAACAACATATGATTTTGAAGAATTTGATTCAAAAAAAGATAAAACATATGAAAAATATCATTCAGATTGGTCGGATGATTTTGAAGAATTTGGATCCAGAAATAATACACCAGAAGAAAATGAATTTAGAATCGAATCTCAAAATAAAACAATACCTGATTACTATAAAATATTGGAAATTCCACATAACGCAACAAAGGAAGAAATAAAAAAACAGTATAGGAAATTAGCTAAAAAGACACATCCTGATAGAAGCAACGATAAAGGATCAGAGCAAATAATGGTTCAAATCAACAAGGCATATGAGATATTATCCAATGAAAAACTACGTAAAAAATATGATTTGTATCTAGGCAAAATTTAACTAGATTCTAATCTTACTATGATCATATTTAATTCAATTTTGGATGGCTCTTGTACACTGTTTATTAAATTTGTGAATAAAGACAAGTCAATTTTTTTTCCACCATCTTCAATTTGAGTAGTGATTTTGATTTCACCAAATTCTGTATTTGGGCCCAACATTGTATTAGATAATTTTGAAATGATTGATGTGTCGTTTACATTTCCTTTTATTTTGTAAGCAAATTTATCCGAAAAATAAACTCCTCCACGAGTAGTAGGAGAAGTTACTGGTGTGGGAGAATGTGTAACTGTTACATCAATCATATTATATGCAATCCCATTAAGATAGAGGGAATAACTCTGAGAATTTTTTTCATTAACTTCAATTAGACATTTGAGTAAATTCAAATCGATTGACAACATACAGGAAAAAACTGATAATTCTTTTGAGTGTTTCGTAATAATACATGACATTTTCATGTCAATTTTTTAACAAAGGATCAGCTCAAAAATTCTGAATCTGACTACTGATAATGATTTATTGAATTCATTGAATCAACTGGATTTTGGTCAGATTATCTATCCAGAGTCAAATCTTGATTTTATAATATCAGTTGAGAAATGTTTTGGCTACAAATTTTCTGTTCAATGTCAGGGCAAAAATAACCGATATTAAAGATATTACAAAAGCCGTAAGGAAAATCAAATTATATGCCTCTGGGGTTGGGAAACTGCCAGAAAATCCATCTATTGTGGCTCTGTTCATTTGCTGAAACATTCCAGCTATGGATGGCCCAATTGATTGACCTATTAAATTTAGAAGTAATGTCATTCCAAGCGCAATTCCTGCAACCTGAATTGGTGTAGATACTAAAACGATGTTAAACCCTCCAATGAATGCAAGTGATAAGCCTGCGGCAATTATTGCAAGTGTGATTATTACCATATAATCAGCCGAATGGAACAAGAGTAAACTAAAAAATCCAATAGTGCTTATTATGGTGCCAATTGCTGTAAGTCTTTTATTACCAATTTTATCAAGTGCAAAACCTGATGTAATACTTCCAATTAAAAAAATTATCATAAACGGGAGTTGAACTGTTGCTGTTGTGAGTTCTGTTCCACCAAAACCAAGTGGTTGAGGACTTTGTATCATGATTGGTATTGTTTGATATACCATGAATGTACACAATCCAACTATGAGTAGAATCATTATTCCAAAAAACAAAATTCTATTAGTTAATAATTTCAAGTCTATTAGTGGAAATTTGGTTCTTTTTTCTATTGTGATAAATACTGTCAATGAAATAATTGTAATTGCAAAGAAGACAAGTGATTCCAAAACTTGTCCAGTATTATTTTCAATATATGAAATACCGACTAAAAATGAAATTATTGTCATCGCAAGAAACACAGAATCCTTTGATGTCAATTGAAGTTTTTTCTTCTGAAATCTTTGGTAATGGTCCAACATGAATGAATTTTAATATGAACAATCCAAGTATTATTGCAATTGGAAATACTGTGAAGAATGTACTGTGCCATCCAAAGTTTTGGATTAGATTTGCCCCTACCAATAATCCTATTGTAGCACCTGCAGGAAATGTTGCGGTAAATATTGATTGGCCAACGGCTAATTTTTTTTCCGGTAAAGATTCTCTAATTATTCCAAACGCTATTGGAAACATTGAAATTCCTATTCCTTGAGCTGCTCTGGCAACAAGCATAAATGGTAAGCTATCTGCAAACCCTCCTGCTAAAATTCCTGCAGAGTATATTGACAATACAATTAACAGAATTTTTTTTCTACCATACACATCTGATAGTTTACCTGCAATTGGTGTTGCAACTGCCCCGGCAATCATGTATGAAGATAAAATCCAAAATGATGTGTTGTATGGCATGTTAAAGTCCACTATGAATGTTGGAATTGCAGGCAGAACCATTGTTTCAGCATACATTGCGATTAGACCCAAACAACTTAGTATTACAAGGATAACCCACGTTGAACGATCAATTTTTTCATTTTCTAACGACATTTCAAGAACTTACAAAAATCAATTTCCAAGTTTATAATATCTTTACTCTCATTTGACAAGCAAGTATTTTTAGTATAAAGTGTGATTTGAGCAAAATCATTTTTTAATACCTACGTTCTTTTCAAATATGATTCAAAAATTATCGTAAATTCCTAATTATTTGAAAAATTCACCAGAAAATAGTGAACATCTTTAAAAATACCAACTGTGATCGAATTTCATTGCAGGAATTTGCAACTCCCCATACAATGAGAAATGAAATTCTAAGTCTTATAGTAGAAAGCGGTATGGATGAAGATGCATTTACTGAAATGTTAGACTATACAATAGAGTTATTTGAAACCCAAGGACTGGGCGTTGATTATTATGGATATCATAATATCAATCATGAATTAGAAGTCACATTTGTATCTCTATTATCTGCAAATCTAAACAGTACCTCTAAAAAATTTTCAATTGAAGATATTAAGTATCTATACGCGGCAGCTTTATTTCATGACTTTGATCCTCAAAAGAGCGTAGATAAACCACACGAAGAAAGTGTTTTGAAATTTATTTCATCTGATAAAAAATTACGAACTCTTTTAGATACTGCACAATTAGATATTGAAATCATCAAAGTGTTGATACTTAGGACAACATACCCTTGGAGTGGGGATATTAAAGAAAATGCAGAAAGGCAAATCATGGAATGTTTCAAAAATTCAGAATTAACAAAAAATAATAAAGAAAAGCAAAATCATTTTATGAAATTAGGATGGTATCTTTCTGTAGTTGACAGAATTAGTGGATATGCATTAGGAAACTTTTCCAAGGCCATGGAAATGGCAAAAATGAACGCGCATGCTTTGGCATGGAAACCTTCTCTTATTGTTAGAAGTTCAGTAGCATATTTTGAAGAATTATTAAATAAAGAAACAGAGATGTGTCATTTCATTCTTAGTTCATTGCCAAAACAGATGAGAAAGAATTTTTTTGATACAGTTTTGTCATTTATGAATCTGCGACAGCAAGAAATCACAATACAAGCAAACTATGCATATGATAACATGAAACTAGTTCCAACTATCGATAACATAGAAACACGAAGAACACCGGAATTTATAAAATCATTATATTCAATCTTTTTAGAGCTGCCAAAACCACTTCAGTTTGGAAAAGAATCTTTTGAACAATCGGTAAAGGATCCAAATGTAATAATCAATACTCTCAGACTAAACGATTGCAGGGGAGATATTGTGGGTTTTGCCAAGGGAGGGCCATTAGAAAATTATCGGTTAAGGCCTGAAATTAGAGATGAGAATTATGGTCTTAATGATACTATATTTTTAGAACCTTTGGCATTAAAAATGGGATATTGGGGTTTGAGCGGTGGCAGTGAGATGAGACATATGTTTATCATGCAGGCTCACGCAAAAAAATACAAACATTTAACGAGTTTTGCCCTGCGAGATGTAATTGCAGCTAGAATAAATAAAGAAAATGCAGAATTTGTGACAAAGTTTGATCCAGAACGTTGGGACTATTATAGAATCAAAATTTAAGTATACAATTGAAAGATTTTTTTTAATTTCATTTCCTTTATTTCTAGGTGTATTGTAATGAATTTTGATCTAAATTAATCAAAATAAAGTGTAGAAATGCTTTATTAACAAAAAAATTTCAGATAGTTGTGATGAGACAAATCTTGGGAATTTTTGCAATTATGCTGATTTGTACGATTTCAATCACTCAAGCATTTGCACTCACTAATCTGGAAAGAGTAGATATCACAAATCCTCGACTTCAGAACTCATCTGGGGCTAAAATATCCGATCAAGTCAACGTAAATCAACAAGTTCAAATTTCAGCTGACATTAAAAACAATCAAGAGATAACTCAAAAGTTTGTTTATATCGTTCAAGTTAAAGATCAATATGGTGTAGTTGTATCGCTAAGCTGGATAAGTGGCTCCCTTAATCCTGGACAAACATTTAGCCCATCATTATCTTGGATGCCAAAAATTTCAGGTGTTTATACTGCAGAAATTTTTGTTTGGGAAAGCTTTGTGCAACCTGATGCTCTGACAGAATTTGTAAATATGAAAATAACTAGTTAATCCCAATCATATTTTATTTACGAGAAATTGTTTATTCCACGAAAATACATGGATAATCGAACCTGAAAATTAGGTTTTTTGAAAAAATTAAGATCTGCAGTTTGCCTCATAGTGAAAAAAGTTTAACAAGTTCTCGCTAATAGAACTGGTGCGTAGTAGGCTTATGACAATAGGATATTGTGTAAAATGCCGAGATAAAAGAGACATTGAAGGGGCAAAACCATATACCATGAAAAATGGTAAACCCGCCCTAAAGGGTACATGCCCAAAATGCAGCACGGCCATTTTTAGAATTGGCAGAGGCTAGAAGTTCTCAATTCGAGGCTAGTACTCCCACTCAGGAGTTAATCCATTCCACAGCGGACGCAGTGGAGATGGATCTTTTTCTATTTCACCTATAATTCTATTTTTTATTGAAAAGAAAAAATTCACCAATGCATCTATCCCACCATCTAGGAAAAGTTCTTGTCCTATTTCTGTGATTCTTTTCTTCTTAGCTGATGTTTCAGGTGATTCAGGATTTTGTAAGCAAAAAGTCATCAAATCAATTAACTCCTCTTCTAACATGAAGTCCATCAAAAAAATGTACTTTATAAGATATTTAAACTATAATTAGTCATTGACATCATTCTTGGTTGAAAAGAAAGAGAAGCAATCATTTGAAAACAAAATAGGCAACTTGCTTTAAAGACACGGAAAAATATCATCGTTACAAAAAATTCTTTTGATATATTCGGTAGGGAATATTATGATGGAAGGACCATCGATGACATGGTTAATGAAATTTGGTTAGACAATTCCAACTAAAAATTGGACTAGTACTACTATCACTATAATTGCAACGAGTGCAGATACAATTCCCCACAACATTATAATTCAATAGTGTTAAACCTATAAATCAATTAATTACAAATTTGTATGAATAATTGACTAATGTGTCTATTTCAAAAACCTTATCAGTGACCTGTAATTTTGAATTGTGCAAAACTTAAGTTTTATTACCGACCATAAATTTTGAATTGGTTATATGAATAATTTAGATAATGCAAAACATGATCATCAGAAAAATAAATCAGACATTGTAAACTTAGTAAAACAAATGTTTGCTTTAGATAAATGGGGTGCTGAAGAATATCGGAAAACATTACAGGAATTGGTAAAGAAAGATGAGGATCTCATTAAAGAAGTTACTAAGGTTATCAAGGAAGAAAACAACTCTATTGAGTAAATCCTCAAGTTTTTATAGGCTCAAAAAAATTATTGAAGAAAATTTTACTCTTATTCGTACTAATGATCCTAGTAAGTATGATGTCATTAAGATCTCAACTGGTGCCTTAATTTCATATCATCATATTTCATACCTTTTGCTTCTCAACTTGACGGTTCTCTTTAATCTATTTTTTCAAGTCCTCATAGTATTCGGTGTATTCATTTCATATATGCAAACTCATAGAACTACACAGATAATGCATAGATTTTACATATGGTGTTTTTTCAAATACGGGTTACGTAAAAGTCAAAACATCTGGATATTTTTTAACGTTTGTTTACAATTAGAGGTATATTTCAGGTGGCACAAAAATTGAAACCTAATAACTTTGCGCAAAAATGGCCTCTGGAAAACTGTAACTAAACTCATTAAATCATCTAATAATCTTTAAAAATTCATAGAATATTACAAATTATTGAAAATTGATTCTAAAAAGAAAATAATGGATTCGTTAAAAAAATATTCTAAAAAGGAATTAATAGTGAAAAAACAAAATCCTAAAAATAAAGCAAAAGAAAACGCTAGAAGTAGAAAATCCAGTCAAGACAACAAAGAAAGATTCAAGAAAACATCATTCAGATAAATAAATTTTACATCTTTTCATAATGCTTAAGTTCATACAATATTTAGATTGCTATGGGATTATTGGATAAATTCAAAAAAGTCAAAGAGAAATCAACCACTTCTGAGAATAGGGAATCTGAACAAGAAGAGATGAAAGAAGAACAACATGAGCTGAATCTTAAAGAAAACTATGAAGAAGATGAAAAGTATGATGAATCTACAGATTAGATTCTAAACACTTGAATTTACTGTCTTAAGGAAAAGGTCTTGTTATTTCTATCTTAGAAGTTTCATTTTGAATATCTGAAGAAATCTTTTCTACTCCTGATACGACATCTTTACCTTCTATCTTTGATATTGCATCCTTGGTAGAACCAACAGATTGATCTACTGAAGGTTTCGCCAGCTCAAAAATATTGGTGTAAAGAAATACTGCTACTATTGCAATTATCGCAATACCAATTCCAACATAAGTTCCATTTTTACTCATTGATTAACACAAATTAGAGTGTGTGGTGTTATTTAGGTGAATCACTTTTGATAGATTGTTTTGATAATTTTAAAAACATTTTTGTCTGTTTAACTGACATTTCTGTAAGCAATTATCTTATAACATTGTAGCGAATTGTTGATGTTGATTTTGCTTACAAGGATTAAAAAATGAACGAGTTTAATACTATCATTATTTTCTTAATTGGTTTATTCATCTCTACTATTATTGTTTATTTGGTAACTAAACTGTTTGGTGAAAAAGAAGGAATTGGTAGAGCCTTTGTAACTGCAATTGTTGGTACCATCGTCTATACTGTTGCTTACTATTTGATTGGAAATGGTTTGATAGACTGCGATTGTTGCTGGAATTGTGTGGCTTATTGCATTAGGATCTTTATACAAAATTGGATGGATAAAATCACTAATAGTGGCTATCATTATATGGGCATGTGCTACAATAATAGGTATTTTATTGCCAACTACTGCAGGTCCACTCTAAACATACATCTACCAAAAATTAATTAAAAAAGGCCCCAAGTCAGGTTTTAATTCCTAACCTGTCGATAAATTTGATATTTTCTATCCTAAAATTCAAAAAATATGTCATTATTATTTTTAATATTGCCTCTTTTGACCGTTAATTGTATCTACAAATTTTACAAATATTTCTAATCTTTATTGATTGATAATTCCACGCGCCTGTGATTAATTCTGCATATGTGAAACTAATATGCGTCGAGAAACAAATTCACATAATTCCCGACGGATTAATCGAAAAAAAGATCATTTTGCTTCTCGACGTCAATTTTTCTTATTTTAAACTAAAAAGGAATACGGATAATTCATCTGATAAATAATAAGCAAAAACAGAATATTATATGATTTTAAGAAATTCATATTAAAAACTCCTATTAGTTAAAATCATCTTATTGGGAATGATGTACACCTCAATTTTTAAAGTTCAAAGATGAATGGCTTTTCATTATGTGGCCTAAAAGTAAACTAGTACGGAAAAAATAGATCGCAATAACCTCGACATTTTGATTTAAGGAAAATTATTCGCCAGATTTCTCAGTATTAATCAATGAACATGGAGAATTATAATGATGAGAATACTACCGATCAAAAAACTATTATAATATTATCTTACATAAATACAGTGCCAAAAAAAATTGTCGTTTTACCTGCAAATCCTAAAACCGTTGAAATTATTAAAAATAAAAAAATAGACAGTGAATTTAAACCCAGCATAACAACATTAACTCGTATATTGAAGAGCGTGAGCGAAAACGGCCCATCTGCAAAAACTAATCTTTCACTTAAAACCAATCTGAATTATACTCGACTTGCAAAACATATTGTTTGGTTAGAGAACAAAGGTTTTGTGGAATCAATTATTTATAAATCTAAAATTAATATCGAGGTAACTGCAAAAGGTAGATTGTTTGCAGAGACGATTTCAAATGATTAAAGGTAAATCTGATTACAAAACTTACCAATACGTAAGTAGCATTTATTAGATAAACTAACATATCATTGGGTTGACAATGAGATGGAAGTTTTGCAAAATTTATCTAAAAATTCAAAAATTAATGTAATTACCTGGTCTAAAACTCGAAATTTAAAATGGAATGATTTTAAAAAAAAATCTAATATTAAATCAAGGGCTTCAGCTCACTCTGCAATAGGATTTGAATCTGAACCAATCATAGATCACATTGAAATTGGAGGGAAATTCAAATTTGAGATTTTAGATATGCAATTTCATGCAGTTTTTATTCCTGGTTTATCTTGGATGACGAAAAGTATTAGTAATGACAACCGTAAATCCCTCCTAAATCATGAACAAGGACATTTTGATTTAGTAGAAGAAATCGTTAGAAAATCCAGAATAAAAACCACCAATCTTTTTAAAGACAAATTTTTTGCTGCAGAAGGGAAAAATAAATCCAATGCAAAAAAAAATGCAATATTACAAGTCAAGACAATAAGGAAAAAAATTGAAGATAACTTAAAAAAGAAACTAACATGGGAAGAGACAACATACGACATTAAAACTAATCACGGATTAATCAAATGGCAACAAGAAAAATACAACACAAGATTCAAAAAATTAAGATAGTGTTATGCTATTTCTATTGATGGAATTACTTCATAATTTAATTGTGTGGAACAAGACTACTATTAATAGAACAAAATTTCTATTATTTTTCTTAACAATTAACTATTTGAAAATGGTTATTTATTAGAAAAAAATCTGATTAAATTGAAAAATTATTCATCAGGATATAGATTAAATTGTTACTAGTTAACTGATCATATTTTCTCAACAAACCTTTTTGAAGTATATCCTAATCTATAAATTCAAAATTGTAGTCACAAATCATTCAATTTATTTCAAAAAAGTTTGATTCTGACGAATATTTAATGTTGATGTGAAATTTATTCTTTAGATTATTGCTTTACAGAATAGTTGATAAAGGAGACGAATCTGTATGTCAAGTTTACTCATATGTAAGCGTCACTTAATAATCATTTTCTAAATTAGAATTCAATGATTCAGATTCTTAAGAAAAATAATTTAGAATATTTATTGTCAATTAGAAAGTATCTGATATTATCCGTAATCTCATTAGCCCTTGTTTTATCATCTTTTTCATCTGAAGTAAGTGCAGCACACCCAAATGCTCCTGGCAATTTTAGTGCAATTGCAGTATCTACAACTCAAATTGATCTTTCATGGACAGCTCCCAACACTGCCACTCCAATTACAGGATACAAAATAATGTACGTTGTAGATAAGGGATCATTTCAAGAGTTGGTTTCAAACACTGGTACCACAGCTGACAAAATATTCCCACAAAAATTTAATGCAAGATCATGTTTATTTTTACCAAGTTTATGCATTAAGTGCTACAGATCTAGGTGAACCCTCAAATATCATTGCAGCTACAACATTACAAGGTACAACAGTACCAACCGCACCAACTTCACTTATCGCAAATACTGTGTCACCTACAAGTATTTTTTTAACATGGAGTACTCCTCAAAGTAACGGCGGCTCTTCAATAATTGGTTACAAAATAGAATATAGTACTTCAAGTAACTGGAGAATTCTGGTATCAAATACTGGAAGTCCTCAAACCTCATTTTATCATACTGGTATTGATTCTGGTATAAACTATAATTATCGTGTATCTGCAATCAATTCCAACGGAGTTGGCAGCTCGTCAAATACTGCATCTATTATTCCACAAATATCAACTGCTCCGGGGATAACTGGCATTACAGTTGGTCCGACACAAGTTAGGATCTCATGGACTGCTCCATCTTATACCTATGGAGAACAAATAATCGGATACAAAATTGATAAAAAAATGGGTGATGCATATGTAAACATTGTTGAAAATACTGGATTGACATCAACATATACTATTTCTGGCCTTGTGACAGAATCAACCTTACATCTTTCGTGTTGTGGCACTCTTTTCAGGTTCTACCCAAAGTGTTCCTTCTGTTGATATAACAGCAATACCAACCAATGCATTTTCACCACCATCACTAATCAATCTCCCAACTGGTGCGTCTGTTTATCTTCATGAACAAGCTCCAGGACCTCTTAATACTGTAACATTTTCAGGTTCTGGTCCTCAAGCATATCATTTTTCCTCTCCTAGTGATAAGGTAACTGGAATTTGGGCAACTGTTTCAACATATGTTAGTGGGGCTGTACTTTATTTTGATTCAAATGGTAAGACCTACTCAATGGAAATAGATCCATCATCACGCACATTGATTAGTTTCTCTAACCCAACGAGTATTTCAAATGTTAGAATGAGTATCACTGATAGAGTATACTCTAGTGATGTTGGAAGTATTGCTTATGAAAATATAGACACTCTACCGACTATAGGAAATTATCTCCCAACTGGTGCAATTGTTAATACTAGTCAGCAACCTCCTGGTTCTCTCAACAATGTAAGATTTTCAGATTCTGGTCCTCAGACAAAATATTTTTCCTCTCCTAGTGATAAGGTAACTGGAATTTGGGCAACTGTTTCAACATATGTTAGTGGGGCTGTACTTTATTTTGATTCAAATGGTAAGACCTACTCAATGGAAATAAATCCATCATCACGCACATTGATTAGTTTCTCTAACCCGACAAGTATTTCAAATGTTAAGATGAGTATAGATTATAGAGGATATTCTAGTGACGTTGGAAGCGTTTCCTATGCAATATCTCCTATACAATCTTCATCTGTCCCAGACGCACCGAGAAGTCTCTATGCAAGCGTAAATTCACAGAATAATGTGGAACTTTCATGGACTAGTCCTCCAAACAATGGTAAACCTTCCATTTCAGGATATAAAATAGAGTACAAAGAAAATCCATCCGATATTTGGATTGTTCTTTCCAAAAACATAGGACTTTCAACTATATTCGTTCAACCAGAACTTTCTCCAAATACAACATACACATTTAGAGTCTCAGCAATAAACAGCATTGGTACAAGTAAGGCTTCAAATGAAGCCTCTGTGACAACCGGTTCCTTTAACATCCCCCCGCAAACTGACTTGGATGTCTCTTCTGGGGTAATTCCTGTGTTTAATACTGATAAAGAGTCAAGTTACGTGATTAGTGGAGGTCAAGTATTTGGTACAGCCGTCAACATCGACCAAACCTCATTAGATTTCCTCCTTAAAGGAAATACTGCAGGAGTACTCTATCTCCAATTGCCAAGAACTTTGATTGATTCTAAACAATCAGATAAAAGTGATAAAGAATTCTTTGTAACTGTTGATGATAAAAATGCTGAATTTACAGAAACAAGCACAGAAGATTATAGAACACTTGCAATTTCATTTCCTGCAAATGCGGATAAAATATCTATTATGGGTACCTATGTAGTTCCTGAATTTGGAACAATCGCAATGATGGTTCTAGTTGTTTCAATCATAAGTATTATTGTAGTTACAGGTAAATCTGGATTAATTCCAAAACTATAAAGATTTCTGTATCTCATTTTTTTAAATCCTGGCCTATTCTGTAAAACAAAACAATCAAATTTTCTACTATAATTTTCTCTTGTAATTTTATGAATTAATTTCAATTTATTCCCACTAAAATAATTTTGCCAAATTGAAACTCACAATTTTATACCTAGGGATCTTACATTCATCAATAAACAAATTTACAACTGTTTGTTTGACACCTATGGCCTTATCTTTATGATTCCTTCTTTAATTAAGAATTGTATTCCTTGAACAAAGTCAATATCTTCAATTTTATTATCTGCCCACAAAGCAGCGTTATTTTTAATCCACTTAGGAATTTCATTTAAACCTAGAGTAGACTTTTCTGAGATTGATGGGATTTTCATTATTTTTATATCTAAAAGATATTCAATATTTTTTAAAAATTCTTGATCTCCAATTTTGCCATCTGCCCACCAGCCAGCGTTATTTTTAATCCAACTTGGAATCACCATAGTTCCTGTATGATTACTCGTATCTGTACCTACTTCAAACAGAGCAGACGATTCTCCAAAGTAAGTTTGTAAATTATCCCCCCCATAACTAACAAATATCACGGTTATCTTGTATTTGCCTGGAGAGTTGAACTCAAATTCAGGGTTGTCTATACCTTCCGTTACCAGTGTGCCAAATGCATTTGGATCTGGATTTTGTGATTCAAAGATTGAAGTTCCCTGGATATCATCAATTCTATAACCATACCTGACATTTTTTAGTAACTTCCCATCTTTATCAAAAAATGTTACCTCAAATGGTGTTTTTTTACCTGTAACTAGGTTTGATTCATGCTGAACTTTGACAGATGCACCACTGTCAAATTTAATATCAAATGAATTTTTATCAATAAATTCTCCAACACCTGGAGATAAACTAAATTCCATTGTTTTTGTTTCAGAATTTTGAGTTTTTGCAATATCTAAAATATTTTCCTTGTTTAATAAGAAATGAAGAATTAGTGTATTTTCAGTTGAATATGGATCTGCAATCAACATTTTTCCGGTTATTGGAAAACCATTTACACTTGCTTTGTATGATGCAGTTTCAGAAAATTCTTTAAATGAAGTTGGAACATGGACTTCTTCATGAACAAAGATATTTTGCTTTTCTAGTCGTGACGGTTCCCAATTAAATGGCATTGAAAAAGAGAGCGATTTTGTTGAATTATCATAACTAAAATTATTTATTTTATCATAATATGATGTAACCGATACATTATAAGATTGACCGTTACCTGAAACTGTCTGATTAAAAATATCCCCAACGCTAAGCCAAGAATCAAATTTTGGAGCATCTGAGGGAATAAAAATATTTTTGTCATTGTCGATTCCAAAAATCTCTATTTTAAAGTGATACAATCCTGCATCCAGTAAGATTGGAGCTTTGATGGTAATTTGATCATTTACTGCAGTCCATCCTCCTTGAAATGGTTCTTGATCACCATACACAATAACATCATTTACGTTTACTGATGCAGATTGAATCTTTATGGTCATATTGCCAGAATGAGTATGAAACAAATCTCTCATCAAAAGTTCCCCATTTTTATCAACTGTGACAAAAAATGATGTATGTTTGATTGTTGTTCCTATTTTTGCATCAAAAAGACGTAATTCTAGAAATTTATCATCTACAGTGTCATTGGTTAGAATAGGTGGGCTGATTTTGATAAATAGACTAGCTTCTCTATCTCCTACGCTTGCAGGGGGAAGAACTTCGTGTGCAAATCCATCACCGTAAACAAAGATAGGAATTTGAGAAAATACGATCACAGCTACAGATAAAATGAAAATTTTAGAATTATGCATTGTCCATATTACTTGATTAGCGAAGTTAAAAACATCTCTACTAGTAATCTTGACGTTGTAATTATGGTTTAACTATACTTGGAAATTATAGAACTAGAGTTTATTTGAGGTAAAAGAGGTTGACAGAGATTATTTTTCAAATTCTTAAATTTTCAGAAAACTATTGTATGCAAATGCAATATTGTTATTTTAATTTATTTTTTAATGCATCATAGTTTTTAACCCTAATCTATTTTCTCAAGTATTGTCTATTGTTTTACTTAAAGATTGGTCAAGAAATAAATGGAATTATTATTTTATTAGTTGGAATTCTAGTTGGGATTAGTTCCAGGATAATAATCACATAAATGATGCAAAGATGATTTAACAATAGTGTTTTTCATCTTTGAATATTACCTTAATTTGAGGGACATTTTGGTTTTTGTGTTAACTACAATAATACTTATGATTGAAACAACTAGAACCATCATTGCGATTGTTCCAAATTCAGGAATCGCAACACTATCACTAGGTTCACCTTGAGAGACTATGATTGGATGAGTTTCCATTCCTTCTAATGTAATTGTAATATTTACTCTGTCATCACTTGGTAATACTTGGGTTAGATGAGCAGGACTACCAATACGTTGATTGACCATAGTTTTTGATAATATGACTTGACTGTTTTGAGTTGCTATAATATCATAGATGATATCTTCTATCGATTTTCCATTTTTGTCAGTAAATACTGGATGTATTGTCATATGTTCTCCCTTTAGTGGTTCTGTGAAGGTCAAAAATATTATTATGGAGCCATCAAATGAAGATGTCTGAGTTGTTAACATTTTGCCTTGGTGATTACTACCAAGGCTCAATGGCGTCTGAATAGTTACTTCTTCAGCAAAGATATTCGTGTTAAAACTAGTAATGACAAATACTGAAATTATTAAAACAAGAAGCCCACATGTTAAATTCATTTAATCTTTCCAGAAATTTCAGATGACAGCGTTGACAATATGTCCTATAGTACAATTCTTGTATTAAGTTACGCTGACATTGATGTTGATTTTATGGACAAATTTGTCAGTGATGACAAAGAATTAATCTAATGGTCATTTCTCAATCTAAACCACTCATATTATTAAAAATTACCAAAGATTTAATCAAAAAAATTAACATTTACATTTTATTTTTTTGGTTATTATATGAATTTGAAGATTTAACAATTCGAGATATATCTACTCTTTATTATTCAATTTCTAAATAATTTAGTTCATGCATCGCTTTGATGCTTTCTTTTAATTTTTTTCTCATCACAACGTCTCCAAGCATGAGATCCATCCTTTCTATATCTGTTAGAGTTTTATTTTCTTTGTATGTTCTATTAGTCAACGGATTGTTAGAGATGTTCTAACATATGAGGATTGTTATGAGAATTTGTTTATGTAGTGATTGAATATTTTGTTTTTCTAAATGCCAAACATAATTCAAATCCTTCTTTAGATTTTACATGAGAAAAGAAGTTAGAACCTTAGAACAAACATGAAGACAAATTTTGTTTAAAGCTCTAACTATTTGGTGTTTGATCAATTTGGATTTAGAGATTGCTTACATCTTAGTTTATTAACTTGACACAAATGTACTTTTGTTTAAATAAATTTTTTATAATATATACATAGATGTTAGATCTTTTTTCATTCATAGACTGATGGACTTCTAAAAACTTACAACGAAGAATGTTAATGTGGTTATTAGGTCTATTTATCAAGAGCCTGGTTTTTCATTTCTCTTTTGGTGAACTTGATTAAATTTACAGTTCCAATGTATCACTAGAACTCTACCCAAAAAATTCTCCAATAACAATGATTCACATAAATAGATTTCATAATCAAAAAAGAGATCAGATCTATTCCTGATTTAATTACACTATTCTCCAGATTTAGGGATCATATCCAGATACCTTTTCAAAATCATTTGTGTGGCATTTTGGACATACCTCTTTTGAAAATTTTCCATAATATACTGTCCCACAATCAGCACAGACTTTCAAATCTTCTATGTTTATCATAGTTATTAAAAAAATCTTATTCACTTAAAGATTTATTACACCATCATATTCTCACAGTCTGCTGATTCGTACTTGATCATCTAGAAAAATCGGTCTAGTTTTATGAAATATGCTACGTGAAATAGGCATTTTTTGTGGTAAAAATTCTTAATGATTGCTCTTGTAACATTATAGTTTAGCCTCTTTCTGCAATGAACACAGGTAAGTATCATAGATTCTACATGTAAAATTTGATTATAATTAAACGGGTTATTGTGAGATTTCAGGCAATATTAATGCCCAAATTGTGAAAGAACTCTTAATGAATAGAAAAACTTTAGAAATTGGATTTTCTAGAATCCTTGAATTATGAATAGGAGTAACAACAAGAGATCAAGTGGATCGTTTCAAGATGATTGGGCAAATAATTTGACAGAGGGTTTATGAAATTTTTATTTTTAATAATTGCCTTTTTGTTAGTTCCATTTTTCACTCTAATTGATGCACAATCTGATCAAAAAATTCCGATGTGGATAAAAAATAATGCGGGTTGGTGGGCAAGTGATAATATATCTGAATCCGAGTTCCTAAATTCCATTGAATATTTGATAGAAAAACAAATTATAATAATTTCAATTTCTGATAATGAAGAACTTGCATCCAATGGAATCACATACACTCTTCCTGATAGTCGGTCTACAGAGTTTGCAAAAATCACTGGAAGTTTTACGGACAAACATGAAGGAGCATTGACTTTAACAGTAGTAAAGCCTGATGAATCAAAAGAAAATATCACTACTATTTCCAGAGATGGGACATTTTCGACAATCATGCTATTAACCAGTGAGTCTCTAATTGGAAACTATCAGGTATTTGCAGAAATTAAAGGAAATCAAATTCTGGTATCTACATTTTATGTGAAGGGAGCAAGCTCTAAAGTTCCAGAATGGATAAAAAGTAATGCTGGTTGGTGGGCATTGGGCAAAATTGGAGATAATGATTTTGTTCAAGGAATTCAATATTTAATTAAAGAAGGTATCATGAAACCTAGAGTGAGTCACATTTGATATCCTCTGAAACCTCCATGATGCCAATTTCTAGGTAAAATCTAGTTTACATTTCCTTACATGTTGAATAAAACATAGATTTTTGAGTTTGTCCTATTTGGATCCAAGAATTAAAGATAGTAAGTAAAAACAAAAATCTGATATTAAAAAATCTTACTTAATACATTGATTATGGAAGAAATATAATTTCAAATTTTTATCCTAATATGATCAAATAATTTAGGTTCTTCATTCATCAGGAATCATTTCTTTTATGTGCATTTAGCTTGTTTAGCCCATTTTGTAGAAACTATGGTCATGGTGATGTTTCAGAGGAGGTTTTGAAAGATGTATTTAAATTTAATTTTTTTTGGGTTGAATGTATTGCATTGTATTCATCAAACACAATTTGAGCCTGATAAGATATTATGTGTTGTAATCCGATCAAAATTCCTAGAACCATAACCATGCATAGAATTATTGTTATGATGGTTGTTACAGTTTGCATATGAAAATAGTATTAGATGTAAACTTAAGGTTGCTGTAAATTATATAAAACTTGTAAGGGCAAAAATTGGTTCATTATTTTGATATTAATGAAATAGGAAAACTAGGTCACATAATCAAACTAATTTTTTAATAGTTACAACTCTAAGAAAAAAATGGTGAGAGTTTATCGTCTCTAAAATAGTGATTTGTGAATATTTTTTTTGATTTTGTCTTTTAATTCTGGTGTTATGTCTTCTGGTTTCATATTGTGATCTTTTAATGCGTGTGCTGCACATTGTGCCAGGATATCGTCTTCTGACTTACCTTTGGCAACAAAACCACAATCAAATCCAACTGAACTGCATTTGAATTTTAACATGAATCTATTGCTACATAAGCGAGTATAAAGTTATATCTAAAGATGAAATAGGTTTGTGCGTTCTAGGTTCTACTCACGTTATTCTTATCATCCTTCTCAAGAGTTCATTTTCATTAATTCTGGTTTTTGCATAGAGCCGTTGAAATGAGAGACAACATCTAAATTTGTTTAGACGTTATTTCCTCCTTGTTATGATTGATTGATCTTTTGATTTTTTACCAACAATGAATAAAGTCCCATGATCTCGTTTCCATTTTTTCCTATTTTTCAAGTCTTTAATTTGGGTAATTTCTACCTCAAATCCAGCTTCTACAAATAATTTTTTCCACTCTTTTTTAGAGTGTAGGTGCATAGGAATTCTCATCATCTTTGTCCATCTTGTAGTTGCCTTATTCTCCTTGTAGAAATCTGTTCCACAAGCAAATTTTCCACCGTATTTTAATAATTTGAAAATATTTTTCAAGGCAATTTTCGTTGAATTTACATAATAAATTGATTCCATCGAAAATATAAAATCAAATTTTCTTGTATATTTCCACGATTCAATATCTGTGCAAATGTACTTTTCTTTCTTTGATGTTTTTGCCTTTCTGGCTTGCAAAATCATGTTTCTGCTTTTGTCTATTCCTATCGCTCTTAAACAAAATTTTTCTTTGGCAATTTTATTGACTACCCATCCATTACCACATCCAACATCAAGAAATGAAAACGGTTTATCAAAGGAAATTGTTTCTAAAAATTTTATTACATTTTTTCCATGCTCTCTTTCCATTAATTCTGCCCTACCATTTATTGCCCATTTATCAAAAATATCTGCTACTGAATCCATTTTTTGAATGAATTTTTTTAAAATCTAATTTTAGGCTTCTGATTGTGAATATGCCTACTACATCTTAAATAACTATTAACGAATGAATAATCCTATTTTAAATGATAATTCACACATCCTTTATTATGTGGGTTAAAATTGTAATAATGGTATGCCATTATCCGGTTCAAGATTCTAAAAAAGATAAACAAACAACAGATGCATCTAACAAAATCAGAATTCAAAAAGAATCTTATGGAGAGCATCCTCCAGCAAAAGGAATTCATAAACAAAAAAAACCTACCAAGAAACATAAGGTTGAAAAATCACATAACGCAATTAAGTAAAATAACAAAAATTTTGTAATTTGAAACACATGGAATAATGTGTCAACTTCTAACCTGAAATCTAATCGTTGGATTTTAAATGTGTCTGATAATCTTTTATTTGTCTAAACCTTTTTAGAATCTGAAATTTATTTTGGTTGCCGTGCAAGTATTTGATTTATGGTTTCTTGAAATACTGAAAATGGCTGTGCTCCTGATATCGGAATTCTATTTCCATCTGGCTCAATAACGATAAAATATGGTGTGGATGTGGCCCCACTTTTTATTGCAATGTTTTTGTTTTCTTTAACTCTATTTTCGTATTTTCCAGAATCAAGACATTTTGAGAATGAATCAACATCCAATTTGTTTATTCCTGATACTAAATTTTTGAGATTATTTTGATTCGTCCATCCGTTATTTTCATGACCTTGATTTGAGTATAGAAAATCATGATATTGCCAATAGAGATCTTGCTCATCTGCACAATAACTTCCCGCATGAGCCTTGATTGAATCTGAGCCTATTATTGGGAAATCAACGTAAACCAACTTTACCATTCCTGTCGCAATGTAGTTTTTTTCAATTAGTGGTTTTGTATTTTGATTCCATTTCTGGCAAAATGGACATTGGTAATCTCCAAATTCTATTATGGTTATTTGAGCCGATTCTGAACCTAATATTGGAGATCCTCCAGTTGTATCAATAGAAAAAAGTGTGCTTTGATTATTGTTCGTAGTACTATTAATTGATGTAATTAGAATAACGCTTACAATTATTATGGCAATAATAACTCCAATGGTAATAGATTTAGAATTTTTTGATTTACTCTTCTTTGATTTTTGATTATTTTTTCCCACAAAATTAGTTTTTAGGATAGTTAAAAAGTATTTTTAAAAATGTTTTAAAAATTTGTCTTCATGTGATAGCCAAGTCCAAAATTATCTGTCGTTAGAAAATAGAGGTCAATAAATTGTGACAATTGATTTACACAAAACCTTCTGGCGGTTTCTGAACAAAAACGTTACAAACAAGTGCATCTGTTTTGCTGTCTCTGTATTGTACATTACATGTAACAAATTTCCCCTTTAATGCCATTTCCAAATCTTTTTGTGTTGTTTCTTGATACTGTGGTTCCTCTGGATTGTCTATCTTGGAAATAACTATTCGTTCTTTTTTAGCATACTCTTCTTTGTTGTCTTTACGAAAATGTGTTACAAGAATTTCAAATGTATTATTTGTCAAGCATCCAATTACAGGCCCTCCTATCCCATCTCCCATTATATTGTAAAAATTTCTGCAATATAATTACTTGATGGCTATACTAAGTGTGAATTCTGGAACCAAGTTTTTTTCTTTAGCCATTTCAAACATTCTTCTGATTGCTTCTTCACCAACATTTCCCATATTTACAGTAATTTGGTTAACATACATTTTTACAAATTTTTCAATTAAAGCACGTGGTTTGCCTCTGCTGTATTGCATAGCATAATCTATTGCGTCATCGATGTTTTCTAATCCGTATTCTATTGATGCCTGCAAATATTGATCAAATTTATGAATCAAATTCATTCCAAAACTCGTCTTCATAACGTTAATTCCTAAAGGAACTGGTAGTCCATCTGTTTTTTTATCCCACCATTCACCCACATCTAAAATCTTTACATTTCCTTCTTTTTCATATGACAACTGAGTTTCATGAATTACTAATCCTGCATCTACTTTACCATTTTTTACAGCTTCAGGGATATCTTTGAAATTCATTTCTACATAATCAAACTTTCCAATCATTAACTGAAGTAGTAAAAATGCCGATGTCATTTTTCCTGGAATTGCAATCTTTCCTTTTTTAATTTCATCAATAGTCATTTGTTTTCTCCCAGTAACAATCGGTCCGTAACCTATTCCAAAACTTCCTCCACTTCTCAAAACAGTATATCCTGAAATGTAAGCACATGCATGAACTGAAACTGCAGTAACATCAAGTTCAGGATTTGCGGCTTTTCTGTTTAATTTTTCAATATCTTCAATCACATGATGTACCGTAAAATCTGATGATGTAATTTTTCCAGTAAACATTCCATAAAACATGAATGCATCATCTGAATCAGGAGTGTGCCCTACGGAAATTTCCACATCTCGACTCTTATAGTTCGATATAAAAATCCAAAACTATCAGTTTTTCTAATATGTGGGTGGTGTTCTATGCTTGTTATGAGAACTTTGGAAGCATATGAGCGGGATATTTTCATTCAACCCCAATTTTTAAATAAATTCCAACCATCAACACCTCTTTCTAGAAAATTACAACAAAACATTATGTTTACTGGTAGTGGCGATTCACTAGTATCTGCAATGCTTGCTGAGATTTTTTCAAATTTTCAAGTTAAGTCTTTTGATCCACTTGATTTGTTAAAAAATAAATCTATTCTAAGAAATAAAAGAGTCTATTTTATCTCAATTTCCGGAAATACAATTTCAAATATCAAAGTTGCAAAAATGACGAAAAAATCAACAGCAATTACATCCAACCCTAAAAGTAGATTGGCTAATGCTTGCAACAACTCAATTATTTTAAAATTTCCAAATTCTGATGTTTTTACTGCAGGAAGTATAAGTTTTTTGGAAAGTGCTTTGACTTGTATATCTCTAGTAAAACACATCTTGATTCCAAAAAATCCTAGAATTTTTAAAAAAGCCTTAAACGATGCAAAAAAATCTACATTTGGGAAAAGAGTTTTTGTCTTGGGAAACATGTACACATTTCCTCTTGCAATGTATTGTGCTGCAAAAATCTACGAACTTCTTGGATTTGATGCACATTATGAAAGAATCGAACAATTTGCTCATATGGAGCTATTTTCTGTAGCAAAAGGTGACACTGTAATAATCTTTGAAGAAAAAAATTCTCATAACAAGAAACTTGTAAAGAATTTGAAACACATTGGATTGAATATTATTCATCCACAAATAAAATCCAAAAACAAAATTGCTCAATTACTTTATTATGTATATTTTTCTCAATTATTGTCATTATTTGAGGCTAAAAAAAGGAGAAAAAAAGAATGCCATTTTATTTTATCAAAACAACTGCGAAATGCAAGTAATGCAATGATTTACTGATCTAATTTTCTCATAAGATTTAATACCTGAATAATTGGATTTGCGAATATGGCAAAATTCAAGTCAACCGTTGAAGTGCTAAAGATCATTAAAAATAAAGAACAAATTCGTAACTTTAGTGTAATTGCACATGTTGATCACGGAAAGACTACTATGAGTGATAGTCTTTTAGCCGCTTCTGGAATTATTGCTCCTTCTGCAGCTGGAAAAGCACTGGCGATGGATTTTGATAAAGAAGAGCAGGCAAGAGGAATTACAATTTATCAGGCAAACGTTACATTACATTTTACACAAAAAGACAAGGAATATGTCATTAACATGATTGATACTCCTGGCCACGTTGATTTTAGTGGAAGAGTAATTCGGAGTCTTAGAGCAATTGATGGGGCAACTGTTGTCTGTGATGCAGTAGAAGGAATAATGACACAAACTGAAACAGTTACCCGAATGGCACTAGAAGAACGAGTTAGACCTGTTCTCTTTATCAATAAAGTAGATAGGTTGATCAAGGAACTTCGTTTAACCCCAGAAAAAATGCAAGAAACCCTTGCAGGCGTAGTTTCAAGCTTTAATCAATTAGTTGAGACTTATGCAGAGCCTGAGTACAAAGACAAATGGAAAGTATCTATCCAAGATGCTAGTGTCACATTTGGATCTGCTAAAGACAAATGGGCATTTAACGTGGATATCATGAAAGAAAAAGGCATTACTTTCAAAGATGTTATTGAAGCATATAAAAATGAAAAAGTTGATGATTTAGTAGCCAGAGCGCCATTGGCTGATGCTGTATTGGGTATGGTAGTAAAACATGTCCCTCCACCAAATGTTGCTCAAAAATATAGAATTCCACAAATTTGGAAAGGAGATCTGGATTCAGATATTGGAAAAGCCCTTTTGGCATGCAGTGATGATGGTCCAACAATTATGATGGTTGTCAACATGGTATTGGATCCTGCAGCTGGACCTGTGGCAATTGGACGATTGTTTTCAGGAACAATAAAGGATGGGCAAACAGTTAACATTATTGATTCAAAACGAGAAGGTAGAGTTCAGTCTGTAAATTTTTTCATGGGAAATCAAAGAGAACAAGTTGGCGAATTGGGTGCTGGAAATATTCCAGCATTATTGGGATTGACCGAAGTGAGAGCAGGTAATACTATTTCATCAATCAAAGGAATACCGATGTTTGAGGGAGTCAAATATGTTTCAGAGCCTGTTGTTCAAATTGCAATCGAACCGAAGCATCCAAAAGATTTGCCAAAGTTGGTAGAAGTTCTCAAACAACTTACTATTGAAGATCCTAATCTGGTCGTAAAAATTGATGAAGAAACTGGTGAGACACTTGTTGCAGGAATGGGGGTGCTTCATCTTGATGTGGCTACTCATCGTATACAAGATACAAAGCTTGAAGTAATTACATCTGAACCACTCATCAATTACAGGGAAACTGTCAAAGGATCATGCGAACCAATAATGTCAAAATCACCAAATCGTCACAATAAAATTTTCATGAAAGTAGAGCCACTAGAACCTGCTATTGGCCATATGCTTAGAACCGGTGAGGTCAGTGACATGAAAGACAAGAAGGTGGTATCGGACTTGCTGAAAGGTGCAGGTTGGGACACTGATACTATAAAGAGAATTATGAGATTAGATCCACGTGGAAATGTAATGATTAATGGGACAAAGGGTGTTCAATTTATTCAAGAATCCACTGATTCTATTAATTCTGGTTTTGAGGAAGTTATGAAAGAAGGTCCTTTATGCAAGGAACAAATGAGGGATTGTAAATTTACTTTTACACATTTTGTCCCTCATGAGGATACTGCTCATAGAGGTTTATCTCAGTTAGGTCCTGCTTCTAGACGTGCCTGTATGGGTGCATTATTAACTGCTGGAACTACAATACTAGAGCCAATGCTTGCAATAGAGGTTAGAGTTCCAACCGATTTGGTAGGAAATGTTGCTACTGTATTATCTGGAAAGCGTGGGAAGGTTCTTGATATGTCCCAAAAAGGGGCTGCAAGCATTATTGTTGGTGAAATTCCAGCATCTGAAACATTTACACTTTCAGAAGCAATGAGGGGACAGACCGCCGGACGTGCAACTTGGAATACTTCGTTTAAGGCTTGGACTGAGCTTCCAAAGTCTATAGCACTGCTACAGCAATTGCAGAAATAAGAAAAAGAAAGGGCCTTGCACCAGAACCTCCTGGAATAGAAGAATATATTGACAGAGAATAAAAAGGGAAAGCCCCCCTCGCAGGCACAAAAAGTGCGATATAACTTACGTTAGTACGATGTGTGAGTTGTTGGAAATTACTTAAACGTAATAATTTACATTATTGTTTTTATGGAATTGTCAATAAGAGAAGCATCTGACAAAGATATTCCATCTATTCTTAATCTCCTTTATGAATTAGAAAGACCACAACCATTAGACGATAAGGAAATAAAAATATTCAAAAATAAAATTCATGACTACTTTTCAGATTCTAAAAAAGTTATTTTTGTAGCAGAACAAGACGAGAAAATTACTGGAATAGTTAGTATAATCTATCTCCAAAGACTGAATCGTGCAAAATTAGAGATGTATATTCCTGAATTGATTGTAACAAAAAAACTTAGGTATTCAGGTATTGGAAAAAAATTAATGCAACATTGCATAAATCTTGCAAAAAAGAAAAAATGTTATAGAATAAGATTGGAATCAGGAAACCAACGAAAAGAATCTCACACGTTTTACAAAAGTATTGGATTTGAACAATCGGCTTTAACATTTACCAAGAGTATTTTATGACTCTACCAAATCACAAAAACCACTACAACGTAAAATTTCTCAAAGGTTACGGAGTTTCAATTAATCTCATTATTTAGACGACTTTTAATTTCATCAATGATAGAAATTTGTTTTGTTGATTCAAATGGTACTGGGATACTCTGTCCAAATAATTTGAAAAATGCGGTACCGCTTATTTTGAGTTCAATTACACCATCATTACTCACTATAGAATTTATTGCAGGCGAGAAGCTGCTTTTTTTAAGATTTTGTAAGGCAGAAATCTCTTCTGTATGTCCTGGATAAATCGTAGCATCAATTGTGGCATATCCCTTTCCGACATTTACACCGTTTAATGACAAATCATACGACAAATCAGGAATGTATACTGGTAATAATCCATTATTTGTAACTCCAAATAATAAATTCAAATTTATTCCTTCAACTAGATCAAATGCTATGCCTAACCAATTTCCAGTTAATGCATTTAACCCAAGTTTGAGAAGGGTTGACCACGAGAATGGTGCCAAATCTATACTGTGAAGTCTTGCATCATTTAGTGTAACATGAATTTGAGTGTAGGAATAGTAAAACAGCAAACCAAGTATTGCGATAATTAAAAGAAAAATCCCTACCGCAATTCCAATTACTTTTTTTCTTTTCACTCATATGACGTGGATTGAGTAAGTTAAAACAGTTAATGCATCCTAAAAATATTCAAAATCACCAGACAGTTTGAAAAAGATTTAGTTAAATTATGATGTAAATCAGCATTAATGATGGAAATTCTAGTTGATGAAACAAGCGATGGTTGGGATATAAAATTAAAACTTCTTGGCTATGAGGCAAAATCTGTAAAGAAGTTAAAAGAAAAGGAACAAAAATTAGGTCATGATTTTAACATAATTCAATATGCTCAACAAAATAACATGATCCTGATTACTAAAGATAAAGAATGTGGAAAGGCTTGCAGAGCAAACAATTTTCCATGTATATGGATAAATGATGACTCTATAATCGAAAAAATGATCCTACCTGAACTTGAGAAGCTTAAAACTCAAAAAATATAACAATTACATTCTAAATTGTCAAATATTTCAGAAAAACTTCCCTTTAAGTGGATTGGCTAATTTCATTAATAGAAAACGATCTCATTGTTTTTAAATTTGATTGTGGGAAGTTTACCAGATGAATAAATCAAAAATTGTATTTCTCTTGCTTGTAGCAATATCGACCATCATACCTGCATTAGCTATGGCTGAATCTGAAAGTGATGATGAAGAAAACGAAATTGGGGAAAGAGAAAGCGGAGAAAATGAAAGGGAAGGAGAGGAAATTGGCAGACCTGATCTTTCAAATACGATTCTATACATTACTTTAGTTGCCATCGCAAGTGTTGTTGGTTATTCTGCATACAAGATATATCGTGCAAGGAATAAATCTACAAAAAAAATGGCCTAATTGTAATGATTTTTTTTTCACATTTTTTACATTATAATATAATAGTTTTAATTGCAATTGTAATGCTCTTCCCAATTTCAGCTTCTGCAGAGAGTGAACACAATGATGGTTCTGCTCAGACATTAGGATGGGTTTCAATTGGAACCGGAATTGTTGCAAATCTATTGTTTGTCGGTTTTAATGCAATCAAAAATTTTCCGCTATTAAAGGTGGGCATTGGCAGTGAAATATCCAAAGCTGGAGTTTCAATGTATAAACCAATGTTGAATTTTCATATTATGTTAAACTCGATTGGTTTTTTTGCAGGCATGTCTCATGGATTACTGCTTTTACGTGGAATAGATTCGGTATCACTTTCACTTGCGTTAGTTATGATTTTTTCTATGATTAGCGGAATCATCCTTAAGTTTGAATCTGATAGAAATCTCAAATTCTTTGGTAGACTAGTTCATGGACAAGTAATTTTATCAATATTGCTTATTGTACTTATAACATTGCACGTTGTTAGCATGGGGGGAGATCTTGATTAAGATTAGAGTTCCAAAAGACAGATTTAGAAATTCACTTATTTTATCCACAATTTACTTTTATTATCAAAAAATTAAACGGATGTATGTTTCAAGTATAACATACTACTAAATATAATTTCATGAGCGTATCTATGTTATGATTTGTCAAACTAACACATTTGAAACAAATGAAAAATTACAATTAAAATTACTTTATATCTCCATTTTAGAATCAAAGGGAAAATCTGCACTTTTTATGACACAATGACCGACTAATTTTATAGTCACGTTTTTAAAATAAAAACGGTAATTTTTAATATTTATACTAAATGTTGTTTTTTTAAAAAAACTCGATGATTTAATCTCAACTGCAAAACAAAATTATTGCAAATAGAATATTTATTATTAATTATTACTCTGTCACTTGCCCTGGCAAAGGTGTTGGGAGAATTATTCCGTAGAATGAAGCAACCTTCCCTTGTTGGTGAACTGTTGGCAGGTGTAATTTTGGGACCATCACTTTTAGCCATTCTTGAACCAAACGACACTATGACTGTTCTTGCTAATGTGGCAGTCTTTTTTTTAATCTTTATGGCCGGCCTTGAACTAAAGCTAAGTGAAATTCGAAAGGCAAGCAAGTCTGCATTAGTACTTGCTGTGATTGGGTTCACAATTCCCTTCATTTCTGGATATCATTTATGTACACTTTTTGGATTGGGACAAATTCCGTCGCTTTTTGTTGGTCTTCTACTCTCAATTACGGCAATACCCGTAAGTTCCATGATCCTTATGGAATTTGGAATCTTGAAGAGTAGGATTGGGACTACTGTAATAACTGCAGCATTAATCAATGATATTATGGCAATGGTTGTATTTTCTTTAATCTTGATATATCCAGCTAACAATCAAGGTTTTGATTATGCCCAAGTAGGATTTATGGGGGCAAAAATTGCACTTTTCTTTGCAGTATTGGCAGCTGTAATTTTTGTGATGAAAAAGACTAACGTGAGTTCCAACAAAGTGGAACCATTGATTCAAAAATTTAGAACTAAAGAAGCAAGTGTAGGAATCCTTTTGGTGCTTGGATTTTCAATAGCATTATTTGCCCATTATTCCAATCTTCACTTCATAATTGGTGCCTTTTTGCTGGATTGATTTTTGGTAGTAAATTTTGGGGAGAAAAAATTCACACACACAACTCCAAATTAATTTCAGGAATTACATTTGGTTTTTTTGCCCCTATATTTTTTGTATTCATTGGAATAGAATTTGATCTAAAGTCTCTTGCAAACTCTATACCGCTCCTTTTAACACTATTATCTGCTGCAGTGGCATCAAAGGTTGCGGGAGGATTTCTTGCAGCAAGAATTACAAAATTTTCAAATCATGAAAGTCTCGCAATAGGTTGTCTTATGAATGGAAGGGGAATGGTAGAAATGGCAATTGCATCAATTGGTTATTCCATGGGCCTAATAGATGAGTCATTATTTTCAGTAGTCATAGCTATCGGCTTTATTACCACCATTATTACTCCAATAATTACAAAACCTTTAATCTATAGAACTGCCTCAAAGAATTCAATATATCCTAATCAAAACCTTGTGAAAGATTCAAACCCAAAACCTAGCACTGAAAAATTAAATAAACATTTTTCATTAAATTCTGAAATTACTTTTGAGCATAGATTAAGAGAAATTGAGCAGGAAAAAATATTCCTAAATTACCTGCGAGGATCTTAAAATAATTCCTATATTGTCTGCAAACAATGTTTATTCTTTTAATTTCATTTTTTGGATAATTTAATATCATCAAGTAAGGAATTTGCTTAGCATTCAGGAGGTATTGAGATATTCATGCCTACTCTATTTCATATGTGATAATGTTTTTAGTTAATAATAAATACATGACCTGCTTATACTAGGTCGACCTAGATTATTTGACCTACACTCAGATTAATTCTCAACTTTACGAGCGTGAAAGGATTGTTTTAGACTTTATTAAAAAATATCCTGATGTGCACCATAATTCCTTGTTGAAAATGATTGTGCCGAAGTATATGGCAAAAGCCACATTTGAAAAGACGAGGGATTCTTTATTTGAAAAAGAATTGATTTCAGTTAAAAAACAGGGGAATATGAAAATATATGTTCCATCTTTTAATTATGAACAAAAATCTCTGCAACATTTTGAAAGATTAACAAATACTTCTTTTCATAATTTAAAAAATTATATTAAAAAACTTGAAACAGACTATCGACATAAGGCTGTCAATGAAAAGATTTCAATTGCAAATTCATTATTGAAAAACATAATTCAAACTGATACTGGATTTACTATTTTGGACTCTCTCAAAAATCCCAAACGCATGTTGTATCATGATGAGCACTTGACTATTCAGCAATTGATTCATGAAACCTTTAAAATAATTTATTCGGATAATGATTATGATACTATCTATCCTACAGTGATGGGTAATCTTTGGAACATTATGCCAAGAGACTATCAAGATCCATCTTGAATATTTTGGTTTAAAAACTGTCTAATTTTTATTCTAGGGCATGTTACTTTATTTACTGATGGGATTACTTTATACAAAATTTTATCTTGATTTTGAACCGAATAATTGGAAAGAAATATCGCACAATCCTGCAATTTTTGAAACAATTGATGATGATGTTTCTCTGGAAATTTATGATGTTTCTCAAAATTCCTATAAATTAAGATTTAAGAAAGGCGGTAAATTACAAATAATAAAAGTTGTTGGAAAGTTTCGTCTTACTTGGGCTGACGAGGATATCATATGAGAAAGTTACTTTTTTCATAATAAAATAATAATGGGATTTAATTTAAAATTATAGTGTCACTAGAAAAACAGATAAATCAAATTCTAAATAATTTTGATAATGTTGAATCCGCTAGAATCATTGAAATCCTGACTTCGATTCAATCTCATTTAAAAAGTGAAATTACACAAGAATATCTCAGAGGAAAAATTCAAGCCGTATCTGATTCTCCTTCTGAAATTGAGAAGAAAAAAATTTGTAATACACTAAAACCTTATTTTTATTGGTATTTACAGGGAATCTGAGGGTTTTAATCTTAAATTCTACATGTTGATTATTACTATTAATTTTTCATAAAATGTTAGTTGTGTTATTTAATTATTCTACCCTTGTAAATTTTTTTTATAATTTTTATTTCAAATTTTAAATTTATTTGAAGCCTGATCAAAAATAACTAATGCATCGTCGATTTCGTTTTTAGATAGCCATGCAGTAACTGATATCCTCAGACGTGCTTTATTTTTAGGCACGGTTGGATATCTAATTGGCTGAACGAAAATGCCTTTTTCAAAAAGAAATCTTCCAAAATTTACCGCTGTTTCTTCGTTGCCGACAATTATGGGAATAATCTGTGTTTTAGAATCTATCTTATATCCTATCTGTTTTAATCCTCTAGTTAATTGAAAAATATTTTTCATTAATTTTTTTCTTTGTTTTTCTCTGTTTGTGTTGAATCTTTTTAGTGAATAATCTACCAAAACTGAAGGAAGTGCTGAAGTATAAATAAAAGATTTTGATTTATTTATGCACAAATCTATGATGTTATTCTGAGAGGCAACATATCCACCAAATGACCCAAGTCCTTTACTTAGACTACTAATATACACATCAATTTTTTTTGCAACTCCTAAGTAATTTCCAGTTCCTTTTCCATCTTGGCCAAGCACAAAATCTCCATGTGCATCATCAAGTATGGTTATTGCTCCTTCTTTGGTTGTAATTTCCGTAATTTCTTTTAGTTTGGATAAATTACCATCCATACTAAAAATTCCTTCTGTGATGACAAATTTATTTTTCCCATTTTGCTTGAGTTTTTTATTTAAATCTTCAATGTCATTGTGTCTATAAATTGAAATTTGTGATCCGGTTATTTTGCATGATTCAATAATACTTGCATGATTTAACTCATCACTTAAAATTAAATCTCCTTTTTTTGCAATTGTTGCAATTGCACCCAAATTAGCCATATATCCAGTCGGATAAATTAAACTAGCCTGTTTTGATTTATGTTTTGCAAGTTTTTCCTCAATTTCCTTGTAGGATTCATCATTACCAGAAATTAATCTAGAGCTTGATTGCATCTGTTTTATTTGTATTTTTGTGACCGGAATTCCCAGATAATCATTTGAGCACAAATTGAGTAATTTTTTTTTATTAATTGTTATGTGGCTTTGATCTAATTTACCATATCTTAATTTTCTATAGAGATTGTTTTTTTTAATTTGCTCTATTTCAGAATCAACAAATTTGAATTTATGATTCAAGGTTACATTCTAAATTGAAAATAAGCTATTAAATCTAGACGCATAATACTATTGCTTGTTCTTAAAATTTATTTATTATACGTATTGGATTTTATTGAAATATCGGTTATGTTTCAAGACCCATATTTTTTATCATCTCAAAATCCTTTTCGGGACTGTTTCCACCCATAGTGAGATAACCTGATGTAATTATTCCGTTTGCTCCACTTTGTAATAATTCTTGACCGTCATCATCAAGATTGATTTCTCTACCTCCTGAAATTTTTATCACTGATTCAGGCAAAAGAAATCTTGTTACTGCAAACATTTTAACTATCTCGGTATTTGGTAAATTTGTTTGTAATTCCAGTGGGGTTCCGGGAACCGGAACCAATATGTTTATTGTAACTTCTTCGGGCATAATTATGGCTAGTTCTAATGTTAACTCCATTCTTTGTTTTCTTGTCTCTCCTAAACCGATAATTCCACCAGTACATAATTCCAATCCTGCATCTCGTGCAATTTGTAATGTTTTTAGTCTATCATCAAATGTATGTGTAGTGCAAATTTCTGCAAATTTAGATCTGGCAGTCTCTAAATTATGGTTGTATCTTTTAACGTTAAGTTCTTTAAGTTTTTTTGCTTGATTTGGAGTAAGAAATCCTAAACTACATTCTATGTTAATTCCAACTTTCTCATTGATTTGTTTGATGATGTTGCAGACTTTATCAAAATCTCTAACTGATGGTTCTCTCCATGCTGCCACAAGACAGTATGATTCTGCTCCTTCATTTTTCGCCTTAATTGCTCTCAGCTACTACTTCCTCGGCAGATGGTAATTGATATGTCTCAATACCAGTATTGAAAAATGCAGATTGACCACAAAATGAACAATCTTCACTACACCCATTCTTTTTAATGTTATTTAACTGCTCAATGTCGACTTTCTTTCCATTGAAATCTCTGGTGATCTCATTGGCAGCGTTTGCTAATTCTTTGACATACTCATCTGGAATGTTGAAGAGTTTTTCGACATCATCTGATGTTATTCCTAAACCTGAAAATATTTTTTCTTGTGATTCTTTGATTAATTTCTTTATCTCATTCACAATATTTTTGAAACAAATTCTACTAAAAAAGATATATGTATGGATAATTGTTTATACATGCGTAATTAACATAAATTTGTAATTTGATATTTTTTTTTAAATTAAATCATAGATTCAACTATTATCTAAAAAATGAATTACCAGTAAAAATTCAAATTTTTCAAAAGTTTTAAAATATTTGGTTACTTAAAATCTCAAATAAACACTTTAAAGCATTTTTTGAATTACTGGTTTTTTAACATTTTTTATTATTTTAAGACCAATTTTTTGGTAAGAATTTTAGATATGATTATTTATAATGTGTAGAAATATTGAATGATGTTTAAAAAAAAGATGGATGTTGATTGGCTTACTCAAGGGAATGAAGTTGGAGGCAGAAATAAATATGAAGAGGCAATAAAATGCTATGATAAGGCAATCGAGAATAATCCAAATTATGCAGATGCTTGGATTACCAAGGGAAATACCCTTGTCATCTTGGAAAAATATTCAGATGCAATAAAATGCTATGATAAGGTTAATGTGATTGATCCAAATTATGCAGATGCTTGGTTTAACAAAGGTGTTGTATTTGCTAAATTAGGTAAATGTGAAGAGGCAATAAAATGCTATGATAAGGTTAATGTGATTGATCCAAATTATGCAGATGCTTGGTTTAACAAAGGTGTTGTATTTGCTAAATTAGGTAAATGTGAAGAGGCAATAAAATGCTATGATAAGGTTAATGTGATTGATCCAAATTATGCAGATGCTTGGTTTAACAAGAGTAATTCACTTGTCGATTTGGGTAAATATGAAGAGGCAATCAAGTGCTATGACAAGACAATAGGTATTGATCCAAATGATGCATATGCATGGAAAAATAAAGGCACTACACTTGCCACATTAAACAAACATGAAGAGGCAATCAAGTGCTATGACAAGGCAATTGAGAATTACCCTGATTATGCAGATGCCTGGTTTAACAAAGGAAATGTACTTGCCACATTAAACAAACATGAAGAGGCAATCAAGTGCTATGACAAGGCAATAAGTGTTGATTCCAATTACTCTGATGTTTGGATTACTAACGGCAACACACTTACTAAATTAGGTAAACATGAAGATGCAATAAAATATTACGACAAGGCAATAGCAAAAAATCCACATGACATATCTGTTTGGATTAATCAAGGTAATTCGTTTGTTGATTTGGGTAAATATGAAAAGGCAATAAAATGCTATGACAAGGCAATAGGTATTGATCCAAATAACGCATCAACTTGGTTTAACAATGGTAATATTTTTTCCAAACTGGGTCGATATGATGATGCAATAAAATGCTATGATAAAGTGATAGAAATTACACCTAATTTTGCACCTGCTTGGTTTAACAAAGGTAACGCTCTTGCTAAATTAGGTAAATTTGAGGTAACTTGCATTAACAAAGGTACTGCATTTGATAAATTAGGTAAACATGAAGATGCAATCAAATACTATGATAAAGCTAACAAAATTCATCAAGAAATTTCTTGATGAATTTATCTTTTGAAAAAATAAAAAATTAATTATCAATATGTTCTCTCATAAAATCAATTGTTATTAATTCATCATTAAAATAATAAAATTTATTCACTTGGTAAACCTCTAAAAGTATGCTCAGCATATTCTTAAAATCAAAAAATTTATCTTTTAATTTTAATCGATTATATCCCTATATTACTGGCTCTATTTGTTTGATTTATTGATCTTTACTTGATTCTAATTCTTTTTCTGTTAGTTTAAAGACACTTTGTAAATAATTTAATATTATTTTTTTTTGTTCAAGTTCTTGCATTCTCTGTTCAACAGTGGTTTCTACCTTTAGTTTTGAACTTTTTTCTTCTGCTTGATCAGAGTCATACCACAGCATGTTAAATAAAGATCCTAATGTAGTTACAAATGATTTTGAATCGGTCCAAACTGCAAGTTTATCTTTAAAACCCGTATTACTAATAAAGAAAATGGCTTCAACATTATCTTTAATTATAAAGCAGAAATTTTCTTTATTAATATCTCCAATCTTCCTAATTGTTCTCAGAGGAAAATCTTGAAACGAATGGTTATTTTCATTGTGAAAATCACTAAGAATTTTTAAATCTGAATTTGTTTGTTTTAACAGTTTGATAGTATTTTTCTGTAAAAATTTTTTAAAAATTGATTCGGTCCCCAAAATCATTATGGATTCTGACGATTCTCTCACCATTAGTTCTAATTTTGCAGAAAATGAATTTTTTTCTTTTAATGTTTGAAATTTACTGTCTGAATTATTATCATTTGAGTACTTTGTTACTGAATTCCATAGTTTTATGAGATTATTTGTATCTAATTCCTTAATTCCATTTTTTTCATGTCTTACTAAAATCGCAGCTGAATCATCAAAGCCAATTACTTTACCGCCACAACTGATACAATATTCTTTCTCCATGTCCTTTCCACAATTAATACAAAATGCCAATAATTTTTTAGATTTTGTTTATATTAAAAATATGGTGATCTGTAACTTTTTTTTGTTACACATTTGAAATAAATAATCTCTTCACATCCTAATCTGAGTTTCAAAAAGGAAAACTAATGTTTTTGATTCTGATTAAAACTAATCTAACATAATTTGTATACTATAAAATATTCTTTAAATTAAATAAAATTAATTGTTAGTAAATTGGAAACAAATATTTCAAAATTATTATTATATTGTCAAATCCAATGCAATTTATTTTGTACTGATTTTATTGTGTCTATTGTTTTACTTAACAGTAAATCTAACTCTTTTTCAGATATTGCTAATGGTGGCACAATCATAACAATATTGCCTAATGTTCGCAGATACACTCCATTCCTTTTACCTGCTTCATAGAAAATTTTATTTATTGATATTTTCGAATTGATTGGAATTTTCTTATTTTTTTCTTTTACTAATTCTATTCCCATAAGCATTCCCTTGTGTCTTACATCACCCACTATTCCTAATTCTAAAAATTTGTCATGATACATTTTAAAAATTTTAGATGTTTTTTGGATTTTATTAATTAGATTATTTTTTTGATATAATAGTAAGTTTTCATTTGCCACAGACGCTGCAATTGGGTTACCTGTAAATGTATGTCCATGAAAAAAATGTTTCATGTCATTGAATTCACCAAGAAATGAATCATAAATTTTTTTATTCGTCAAAGTTGCAGCCATTGTTAGGTATCCACCTGTTAACATTTTTCCATAGGATACTATGTCTGGAATGCTTTTTTGTTCTGTATATTGTACCATGGAACCTAACCTACCAAATCCTGTTGCTATCTCATCCAAGGCTAGCAAAATATTGTAATTTTTACACAATTTTCTTATTTTACTTTGAAATCCTTTTGGGAAAATTATTACTCCACCAGCAACCTGGGCACCACTTTCACAAACAAACAGGGCAATTTTATCATCTTTGGAAAATTCTTTTTCAATCTTGTCTAAACAAAAATTTTGATAATCTAAAAAATTGTAGCCTTTTGGAATCCTATATCTGTTTGGAACTGGGAATTGTATAGTAGGGAATAATTGTTTTTTAAACTTTCCAAAAAACTCTGGGACATATCCAACCGACATTGATCCAAATGTGTCTCCATGGTAGCCATTTTTTAGTGTGGCAATTTTTGTTTTCTTTTCATCCCCTATATTTTTCCAATACTGTAATGCAATTTTAAATGCAATTTCCATTGCAGATGAGCCATTGTCTGAAAAAAATACTCGATGCATTCCTGGAGATAATTTAATCAAATTTTCAGCTAGTTTTTCTGCCGGTTCATTTGTTAAATTAAACATTGATGAATGCTGTATTTTCCTACTTTGCCTCGTAATGGCGTTGACTAATTCTGGTTTGGAGTGGCCCCAAACATTACACCACATTGATGCAACTCCATCTAAAAGACGTACTCCATTTGAAGTTGTCAACCACATTCCTTTGGCTTTAACAATTGTATCAAATGAAGTCCATTCACTCATCTGTGTATTTGGATGCCACACAAAGCTATTTTCTTTCAATTTGTTCTTGTTTTGTTATATTATCTTAATAATTAAACTATGGTTGCATTATTTCGAAAATCAAATGATACTCATGAATTCAAATGTTTATTGAGAAGATTTCATGGTCTATTCATTTTTTATGTTATTCAGTTTCTTTAATTAAAAAAACCATAATTTTTCAGTTTGATCTGGTGATTATATTTTGATGAAATTATCTTAAGATTATTTTTTAATCAAATGAATTTTTGCTCAAATTCTAAATTTTTTTATATGAATGAATTTTATATCCTTAAAGACATCGTATCTTTTTTTGCAGTTATTATGATTGAACTTATTATTGATACAATTAATATGAACATGGAAATTGTGCCAAATTCTGGGATTACATTAAACATCAATACATCTCCTTTTGGACCCATCCAATTACCTTGGTCTTCTTTTGATCCAAACCCTAGCAATGTAATGGTGAAATCTACCTGTCCATTCGAATTTAATGGAATTGTGGTGTGTTTTCCATTTCCATCTTCTGCATAAACATTACTAACTGAAAGAACCTCTTTGTTATTTTGTGTTACAAGAATGGCATAGTTTGCAAATTTTTTTAGTGCACCGTTAGAATCTCTGAATTTTATATCTATTGACATGGGTTCATTAGTAATGGGATTGGTAGCAGTGATTTCTACCCTGATTTTACCATCTGACGATAATCCATGAACTGTAGTTTCTTTTGTTGATGGACTATTTACTATTATTGTTCCAGATTTTATCTCTGTATTATCTGATTGATTGCTTCCTTCATAACTAGTTCCATCCTTATTTGTCATTACTAATGGTACACTATTTTGTACTTCTGAATATGAAAATGGGATATTTGTTATTGTTACTCCAATTAGGATGATCGTTAAAGTTATTATGATTCTTTTTTGTATGTTTATTGTCACTGTTAGTTTCTTCTAGATCTGATAAAAAAACTTATGGGCGAATTTATTGTTATTTCTTAAAGAATCTAAAAATTGATACAATATGTATTTTATTCTTTTTCCATACTTGATCTATATCCCATCATTTTGTAGATTAAAAATGAAAAAAGATTAATCTACAAAAATTTGTTGAATAATTGATGAAATCATTTTTTATTACTGGGACTGATACTGATGTAGGAAAAACATACGTCGCTGCTGGGCTGGCAGTGACGTTCGAGAAAGATGGGGGTTGATGTAGGAATTATGAAACCCTTTGCTGCAGGAATTGCACAGAAAAATGGTTTCAAGTCTGAAGATGTTGAAATCTTAGCAAATTCAGCGCAAGTAAATGATCCAGAAACGCTGTTAAATCCACAATTCTTCCCAATTATTGCGTCCCCGTATACTGCATTAAAGAGTTTGAAAATAAAACCAAACATTAGACTGATTCTAGACAGATTCGAAAAATTATCCAAACTACATTCTATGATACTAGTTGAAGGAATGGGTGGCATAATGACTCCAATTCTTCAAAATTATTTTGTGACAAATTTGATTAAAGATATGAAATTACCTGCGTTAATTGTTACAAAAACAAAAATTGGAACTGTTAATCATACCGTGATGACTTGTAAGATGTGTGAAAAATATAAAATTCCAATAAAGGGAATAGTGATTAATAATTTTGATGATGATGGTTATAATGTGAAGCAACTAAAACGAGATTTAGAAAATTTAACAGATGTCCCAGTTTTAGGATCAATCCCATTTATAGAAGATATGAGTGATGCATCGCTTTATCGTGTTTTCAAAAAAAATATTGATTTTAAATTTTTACTAAATTGAATTTTCAAATACGTAATATTTTAAATGTATTATGGCTTTGAACATTTACAAATTGTGCAATGTCATAAATTATTTTTGAAAATGATGCATGTTTTTGTTCAATAACATATGTTCTGTTTTGGAAATTCAGTTTCTTTGTAGTTACCAGCCAAATGTTATCTTTAACAGGTTGAATCTTTTGTAGTTGATTTAGTTTCTGCTCTATGATATTTTTATCAGTAGTTTTTGGTATGCATATTATCAAAGTTTTTTTTGGATCAATTTTAAGAGTTTTTAAATTTGGTATGATGATATCTATTTGTACTCCACCATATTCTATTTTTCTTTGACTCGATACTAGGGCATTTGTTAAAAGATAGTGCAATAAGCCAGTAGCTAAAATTCCTAAACTTTCTTCTTTTTCTCCCATCGAAATTACTTTGTCATAACAATTTTCTAAAACGTTGTCAGTTATTTCAGCAAAATTTGATTGAGATATTAATTCCTGAATATTTTTTTCTGAATTTTTTATATGGTTAAACAAAAAATCTTTGATTGGATTTGATTCTTCTTGCATTAGTTTATTCGTTGAATATGTATCGTCTTTCGCCACGTGATTCCTTAGTTGTGTTGACGTCTAATAGAATGAACTCTTTTTTTGTGTGTAACATTGGTTCTTCTGGGGAAAGCTTGTTCTCATGTAATATTTCATATTCTTGTAGTGTGAGTTTTCTTCTTGGAGCCAGTTCTGCCTCTAAATTCATATTTTTTACAATTTCTTCGTACTGGGTTGGATTGAACCACTAAATACCATCGCACTGCTTCCACTTCCATACGAACCAAATCCAACCCGTTTTCCATTCAGGTCAATTCCCTTTTGATACTCAAACTCAAGACAACTTCTAAATCCAAGATACAATGACGCGGTGTAAAGATTTCCAATCATCTTTGATGCAATTAGTGAACTTGCCAATTTTGATTCATAGACTTCTTGGAATTCTTTTGTTTTTGTAAATAATTTTGTAAATTCATGATCTTTTGCCATAAATTCTTCATCTCCTAATACTGATTCAATTGTTCCACGTGGGTCTTTTGGTACTGGTTCTGGTATTCCCATATCTTGGATTATTTTTTTCCATCTTGGCAATTGACGCCATTCATGTCTTACTAGATATGCAAGTGCTTTTTTGCCCATGTTACTGTATGGCAGATGCATGTTGAGATAATCCATATGATCTAAAATTGTTTCACCTGATTCCAATTTTATTAACCCTGATGATATGGCTTTTTTCTTGTAAATCTCAAGTGCTTTTCGTACCTGGATCATATACAAAAGATTAGAGTATTGACCATGTACAATTGGTGTTTCTTTTCCAAATGGTCTATAAAAATCATATTCATCTTTAATTGAAGTTGCTGTAACTTTAGGATCAAATGCCAATAATCTTGGATTATCATTGAGTAACATTGCTACAGCACCAGCACCCTGCGTCATTTCACCACTAGAGCCCATGTCATATTTTGCAATATCTGATACAACAACTATCGCATCTTTTCCTTCTGCTTCTCCTGCTCTAATCCAATTAGTATTATCATAAAGCGCATACGAGCCACTAACACAAGCAAATTTCGTCTCTACTCCACCACAGTGTTCAAAAGCACCATGACCATAAACCTGTTCTAACATTCCAATAACATAAGAATTCATTGCTTTTGATTCATCAAATGAGGATTCTGTTGAAACATATAATCTTCCAATATCTTCTGGAGATAACTTGTTTTTCTGCATTATTTGAAGACATGCATTTGCTGCAAGACATGCTGGATCCTGATTAGTATCTACAATTGCCATCTGCGATACTCCTAAACCTTTTTGGAGCTTTTCGGGATCCAGTCCTCTGGCTTTTGCAAAATCGGCTGCATCTATGTATAACCTTGGTATGTAAATTGCAATGTCATCGATTCCAGCTGCCATTAAGCTTGCCTCCGTCTATACTCATATAAGGATATTGAGTTAATTTTATCTTGCTTATTATGGGATTTTTGCAATATTGACTTATTTTTTGTTAAAATATCTTCTTCTCTTCCTATTTTAACTCTGAATTGAAAATTCCCTCAAAAACATCATAAGGTTGGGCACCACCGATCTTTGTGACATTTTTATTCGGACCTATAATGAAAAATCCTGGGGTTCCTGTCAATCCCAAGTCTTTTGCATCTTGATTACTATTCGCTACAGTTGAAGAGTATTTTGAAGCTACGACACATTTAGAGAACTCGCTACTATTTAATCCCGCATCAGATGCAAATTTTAGCAAGTTTTCAGAAGAAGCCCAACCTGTATTTTCACCTTTCCAATTATTGTACAATATATCATGATATTTCCAAAATGAATTTTGTTCATTTGCGCAATGTGCGGCATTAGCTGCGGCAACTGAATCCTTACCTATTATTGTATAATCTTTAAAAATCATTTTGACTTTACCTGAATCTATATAATTTTTAACAATTGACTCTTCGGTATTGTGGAAAAATTTATTGCAGTAAAAGCATTGATAATCTCCAAATTCAATTAATGTTACAGGAGCATTTTCATTTCCTAGAATGGGAGATCCATTTTTCAGCAGTGTATCAATTGTGATTTTGGGATGATCTGATTCTTGAATTTCAGGTGTTGGTACTAATGCAAGTTCATCCTGATGAATGTTTGTATTTAAAATCACAAAAATAATGATTATTACAACTGATGCAATTCCAGATCCAATTACTAATGAAGGAATGTGAATCATTGTTCTCACTAAAAACTAGGTTAATTTAGATTGATCTGTTGTGAGTACTTGACTACTTCATTTTTTCATAAATTAGGAAAAACGTGAACTTTTTATTGACTCTTGTTTTATATGATTTAAATGGTTTTAAAAGATGATGTTTTAATCGTTGAAGATAGTGCTGTAACAGGAGATCTTTTGAAACATTATTTAGAACAACTTGATTACAATCAAATTCATATTTGTACGACTGGGAAATCGGCTGTTAAAACCTTTAAAGAACTTGTGCATAAGAAAAAGCAACCCATAGTTCTACTCGATTATACTCTACCTGACATGGATGCTCATTCAATTTTTTCTCAAATATTGGAGATTAAACCAAATGTTCGTGTAATCTTGGAAACTGCTACAGAAAAGGAAGATGAAGGAATAAAAGATCTGATTCGCCTTGGGGCTTTTGGCTATTTAGAAAAACCAATTAGATTTGATAATGTTAAACAAATTATTGAAACACTTGAGAGGGAGCAGGACTTTTTTCAAAAAGAATCGACACAAATTGAATTGTTTAAGCAGGCAACCCATGAGGCTCAAACACAAATTCAAGATCATGTTGATTTTATAATTAAAACTGCAAAACAAATCAGTTCTAATTTAATATGTCAATTAATTGGTTCCTCTGATGAATTTGTTTTTTCATATTTAAAAAAACTTGAAAATGAAAACAAAATTGTCAATATTGGTGAAAAAAAAGAAATTGCCTGCAATCAATGTGACTCTGTTAAAATAACTCAATTATTTTTTTGTCCAGCCTGTAAAAGTTCTAATTTCAAATTAGGAAAACTAATTGAACATTATAATTGTGGAAACATAACTGAAGAAAATTCTTATGCAAACGATGTATGTCCAAATTGCCACAAGGAAATAAAAGCATTAGGTGTTGATTATCGTGTTATGACTAATCATTACATTTGTAATAACTGTTCTGAATTCTTTCCAGAGATTTCAACTGAATATCTTTGTCTAAAATGTGAAAACAAATTCAAACTTAATGAATGTGGTTGGAAATCTAGTACATACTACAAATCAATCAACGTGTAATTTTGGTTTAACGCTGTGATTTATTGTACCACTTTTTTATTATATTTTTATAACTTTGTTTAGATAGACTCCTACCCTTTCTGCACTTGTCCATATTGCCTCTTTCTTTCTAAGTTGTTCTAAGATTGCTCTCAAAAGCAACACGTCCATAATTTGTTTATATCCAAAAACTAAAAACACTGCATGGAACAATAATTTTGGATCCTCTTCATCTATTCTAATTGCTAAAGCCGTTGTGAGGATGTGAAGAATCGTAAAAATTGAAATAAATTCTACTACTAATACAAAATCTCCTAAGAGAGATGCAATGATGGCACTTGCTATTGCTGAAAATCCTATAATTGGTGTGATGAACATTCCTATAATCATATATGGAAATGATAATTTATGTAAATGTCCAAATCTAGGATTGATTAATGCATTTGAATGTCTTTGTACCACCTGAATATTTCCACGGTACCATCTTTTTCTTTGAGCTACAAAATCACGTACTGTAGATGGAGCTTCTGTATATGCCACAGCTTTTGAGCTTCCTTGTGTTGTTAATCCTGATTTTAATATCTTTATGGTTTGATCAAAATCCTCTACTATGGTATCTTTAGTATATGCCCCAGATTCCTTGAGAAATGTTTTTCTAAAGGCACCAAGTGCTCCTGGTACAATAGTAATTGAACCATAAGTATCAAAAGCACGTCTTATAATTTGAATTCCAGTAATGTATTCTAATGCTTGACATTTTGTAATCCAATTTAATCTATTTCTCACTTTGATATTGCCTGCAACTGCTGCAATAGCATCATTGGTTTCAAATCCTTTTACAATTTCAGTTATAGAATGTCTCCCAATAATGGTATCTGCATCAACAATAACTACAATTTCTCCAGTTGAATAATGCAGTCCATAATTTAGGGCAGATGCTTTTCCTCCATTTTCTTTATGCAACACTTTGATTTTGTCTTTATACTGCATTGCTACACTCAAAGTATTATCCGAACTTCCATCATCTACTAAAACAATCTCTTTTTTCGGATATCTTGTTTCTAGTAGTGCCTCAATGGTTTGTCCAATTACTTTTTCTTCGTTATATGCAGGTATTATTATTGAAACCTTTGGAAATGTTCTCAAGCTTGGAAGTATGCCCTCTCGGTGTTTATTAGCTATAGCCATAGGAACAAACAAGAAACTTGACCAAAAAGTGAACATTAATGCCCAAAGAAGAATTATTGCAAAAGGCTCCTCTTCCATTATTTTGATTCCTTCAAAAATCACTAATGAAGCAACAAAGAATGGAGAACTTATCAAAAATAGCAAAAATGCAGATGGCCTAGGTTTTGAGCTCTTTGAATCTGTTTTTCTAGCTGCTTCAACGAATTGATATACTGTAAGGATTCCTGCCACTCCCATTGCTATCAAACTCAATTTTCCTAAAAGGATGTACACAGATCCTATCAAAAAAACAAAAATTGTTACTGCGAGTATGATCTGGACTGGATCAATTTTGCCTTTTTGCTTTACGGTTCTATCTAATCTTGAATTGTCTATTTGATTTCTGTCTTGTTGTTTTGAACCATATTTTACGATGATATCGCTATTCCCACTTGTGATTTCTTGGTTAGGTTTGATAGGTGATCTTACGATCATCTTTTATTTTCCATCTCTGTTTCTGTCAATTTAAAAACACTTTGTAAATAATTTAATATGATTTTTTCTTGTTCGATTTCTCTTAATCTATGTTCAAAAGTAATTTCACCTTCAAGGACTGATTGCATACTTGATTCTTCTACATAGTGTGATTTTGTCCATAATAAATTAAACAATGATCGTAAAGTAATTACAAATGCTTTGGAATCTGTCCAAATTGCAAGTTTTTCTTTGAGGTCAGAATTGGTAATAAAGAAAATAACTTCGCTATCATCTTTAATAATGAAACAGAAATTTTCTCGGTTTACGTCTTCTAATTTCTTAATTCGTTTAGCTGGAATGTCTTCAAATATGTGGTGCTTTTCCTTGTTATAGTCACTAAGTACCTTAAGATCAGATTTTGTTTTTTGGAGGAGATCTATAAAATCGGTATGATAAAATTTCTTAAAATCTAATTCTGTTCCTAAAACTAGAATACTTTCTGTTGATTCTTTTACCATTTGTTCTAATTTCACTAGTATTGAATTTCTTCCCTGAAGTGTTTGGAATTTATTTTCATCGATTTTTTCCTTGTTGTCTGCATACTTTGTAACAGAATTCCATAATTTTATAATATCATCTGCTCCTGTCTCTAATTCTTTAATTCTGTTTTTTTCACCGTCAACTAAAATTTTGATGGCTTCATTTATTTCAACTACTTTGAATTGTGTTGGCTTACCAAATATTGAAAAAAGAATTCCTTTTTCTTGTAAATTATCAAGTAAACGATATGTTTCAGTCCTTGGAACATCCAGTGATTTTGAAATTTCTGATGCAGTTTTGATTCCCGTCTTGCTAAGATATAGGAATACTTTTGCCTGGTTTTGTGTCAAACCATATTTGAGAAGTAATTTGTTTAGACTCATTTATTGTACTATCTGATACAAACATGTTTTCATGATGTTCTATTGTCATTAGGAACTGTAACATTGACTTGGAACATAAGATGGAGTATGTCTTTTAATATTACAGCATAATCTTTGGGTTTTTATTCAGAATTCAAGGTTATTTGATGAACAAACCCAATAAAACATCACCGAATAATAACTGGATTATAAAGCCTCCGGTAATAAGTAAAATATATGGAATTCCTGGAGTTACCCAAGTATCAGGTTTTATGCAGTATTCTTCATTTTCTGCATGGTGAATTGTAATATTTAATTTCTTTTTGCCATCCTCAATTTTCTCAATCGAAAAACAAAATTTTGGATTTTTTGCTCTATATCCTAAGAACATAGCACTTATTTTTTTTATTTTATTTTCTTCAAACCCTTCAAAAATATTTTTATTTCTAGCAATAGAAATCAAGTTTCTAAAAATATTGATAAGAAATGGTATTGCAAATAATGTTATTGCATTAGCAAGCGATGTGAATGGTGTAACTGGATTTTGAGAAAACGTTGCTAATGGTGCAATCACTGCTAAAGTAATTAAAGCAAATGCATCTGCTCCTCCAAATAATCCAATCCTCCATACCAAAATTACGAATGGAGCAATGATCAAGGCTATTCCAATATTGAAGAGGTGTGGAAAAATATCGGGATTTATAAAAACTAGAATCCCACCAATAACTCCAAATCCTAACCAGTAATAATCATGTATTTCTCTTTTCCAAACATCTATTATTGAAGCTACTATTAACATTACAAGAGCAATACCAATTCCAGAAATGTTATAGATAGAAACTGTGTCAATCAAATTATTCTCCAAATTTCTTAAAACGTTTATTGATACTAATTTTATGTTTTATATCATGTTTTAACATTCACTTGCAAACAATATATGTTACAAATAACGATTCGGATTAAAAAAATTTTCAAGGAAGTTAATTTAAACTGTTTTTGTATTGTTACATGATTTGAAATTTTGCAAACGGACATTTCCAATCTCGGCTAAATACCCATAAAATTTTTATTTTTTACTTTCCTTCTATATCTATCTGATTGTTATTGAGGCTCAGTGGGTCCAAAACATGTATTCATACAAAATCTAGTGTTGCCAAATTATCTATGCATCGATCTTATCTAAATTTATTTAAATTCAAGAATTTTGATAAAAATTAGGTAAAATTTGTTAATTTTAAGTAAAATAATAATATTTTATATAATAACTTTATATTTAAGTAATATAAGAAATATGATCGATCCGATCAAAAATTCTTAGCTATACTACAATATAGCCTAGTCCTTCCCAAAGAATGATCTGAAAAAAATGGAAAACGAAACAAATCAAATCTCAATATTTGATTCTACTCCTGACAGTCAAATTTATGAATACAAATTATCAGTAGAAAAAGTTCAAGCAGAACTTTCACAATATGGTTTGACTGCCAATCAAAGTAAGGTGTTTATCTTTCTTGGAAAATATGGGGCAAAAACCGCACCTGAGGTTTGTAAGGCACTAAAGTTACCTAGAACAGAAACATATCATTTACTATCTGCATTACAAAACAAAGGAATTGTATCTGCAACATTTCAGCATCCAATTCAATTTACTGCGTTACCATTAACCAAAGCTATCTGGATTTTAGTAAATTCTGAAAAAGAAAGAATAAAGACGCTAGAACAAATGGAAAAAGGATTATCTGAATTATGGGCGAATATTCCAATCTTTGGATTCAACAGGAGAGGAAATTGACGAAAAATTCCAAATGTTACAGGGTGCTAATCAAATTCAATCAAAAATCACTGAAATGACTGACAATTTCAAAGATGAATTTCTAATACTTGGTTCTGAAAAGGATTTTATAAAATTATATCATGGAGATTTCCTAGAATTCTTTGTTAAATCAAAACAACATTTTAGATTACTAAGTGCATGTTCAGAAAAAACTGTGTATATATTTGATGACTTGGAAAGAAAGAATATTAAAAAATTGGACAATGATATCCAAAACAATCTATGTTTCTTTCTTAAAGACAACTCTGAGTTATTGTTCTTCACAAAAAATTCAAATTCACCTGCAGCCCCTTTTGCAATGTGGACAAATTCTCAATCCATGATATATTCAATGAAATTACTCTTTGAATCATTATGGACAAATTCAAAATATATCCATCTCTAGCCTCAGTGTTTTTTTTGTAAGAATTAAACAAGTCCCCTTCTTTATATACAAAATTATGTCTAGTCCTGTTAGACATGGATTCTACCTATTCTAAAGTTAAGACTGGAATACCAGGTTTAGATTCTTTATTGTCTGGAGGATTAAAGAAAACAAGGTCAGTTTTAATTTCAGGCCCTACTGGAAGTGGAAAGACAACATTTGGATTACAATTCTTGTATTCTGGTGCCAAGGATTTTGATGAACCTGGTGTATACATAACCATGTCACAAAATATTGAAGATATAAAAAATGATTGTAAATCATTTGGATGGGATTTTGATGATCTGATTCAAAAGGATAAAATTTTAATGATTGATGCAAGACCATTTAAAATTCATAATGAGACAATTGGAAAAGACGATTCTTTGTATCGAGGGGAACAACTACCATTTGAGCATTTAACAAAATTATTTCTTAGTAGTATTAAAAGAATAGATGCCAAAAGAGTTGTAATTGACTCAGTTACAATTTTGGCAATGCAGTATCAGGATAAATTTTACATGAGGCAAGGATTACAGGGAATGATCCAGGCTTTGGAGAATTATGGTGTGACCTCCTTGATAATATCCGAATTTTCAGAAAGCCCTGAAATCCCTTTGGAATGGTTTGTCACATCTGGGATTATTCAATTACGACACACAAGGACAGAAGATACCATGGAAAGATCAATACAAATCACCAAAATGCGCGGAATTAAACATAGTGAGCAAATTCATCCAATAGTTTTGGATGGAGATGGAATTCATGTTCAACATCCACGCTTAATGCCATAGATTATTTTTTTTGTTTTTTAATTTGATTTACTACCATTGGTAAGAATGCACCTACATCTGAAACTATTCCCAATGCTTGCCATGTTCCTCTATCCATAAGCTTGGTGACTGTTGGCTGATTGATATCTATCACTATGACTTTAACATTCGCAGGTAACATATTTCCAGTTGCAATAGAATGAAGCATAGTTGAAATCATGATTACCATGTTTGCGTTTTTGAGAATTTTTTTGTATTCTCTTTGAGCTTCTGCAACATCTGTAATTACATCAGGCAATGGTCCATCATCGCGGATAGATCCTGCCAAAACGAAAGGAATTTTATTTTTTACACATTGATACATTATTCCTCGGGTCAGTTTTTTTGTTTTTACCATATTAGCAATTGAGCCTGCACGAAAAACTGCATTTATTGCATCCATATGATTTCTATGTCCATGATAGGCCAACGTTGCATCATGCACATTCATTCCAAGTGATGTGCCAAGTGTGGCATATTCAATATCGTGAACTGCCAAAGCATTTCCGGCTAAGAGCCCATCAATAAATCCTAATCTGATCAACTCTGCAACTGAATCTGCAGCACCAGTATGTACTATGGCAGGACCACCAACGATTACAATTTTGCCGCCCATTTTTTTTGTCTTATAGATGTCTTCTGCTACTTTTTTTGCAATATGTTGAGTAGGTCTTTCACTTGAGCTTGAACTACCCATGAACTCAAAAACATTTACGCCTTCTCTGGGTCTTTCAGGTGGAGTGATTTTTATGCCATTTTCACCAACTATGATTTGATCTCCTTTTTTTACATCTCTTACTGGTACGCAAAATGCTCGATTATCTTTTACTACAATACATTTGTCCATCATCATATTTTCGACTTGAATCCAAGTATCATTATAGAAAACCTGTGTATGATTATTTGTTGTACTGTAAAAATTTTCAGGCATAACCATGTCCTTTGGTGATTTTTTAAGAAGAATTTCTTTCTGAATTTTTGATACTGCACCCTCACGATAAATTGTTTCTAATATTTCATCTAGATGTTTTTGATTTTTCCCTGTAATTGATAATCTAGCATATGATTGATCTTTCTTCTTTTTTCCAATATTGATTTCTTCTACTTGAAATTCTCCATGTAGATCCATAATCTTATCAAATATTTTTGTAAGAATGGATGAATCAATAATATGCCCACTTACCTCAATCTCTTGAGTAAATTTTGCCATTTGTTATTCTAAATATTATGATAACAAAAGCGTTACGCTAATTTTTTAAATATTTTAGGTAAAAAATTACTAGTGGGATTATACTGGAAGAATTACCTTTCCTTTGTATTCTAAAATGCTGTCATTTTGAAATATTTTGATCAGATTTTCTTTTTGTTCTTTTGTTACTCCCTGAATAATTGTTTTTGAGGTGCCTGTGTTATCTACTAGTGCAAGTATGTATCCACTGTTATCAGTTAAAACAAATCCTGCAGACTCATCAACAAAGGCATAAAGATTTTCTTCGCCTACTGGATCCCAAATGTTTGATTTATTATCCCTCAAAGCAAGCGCTGGCATTGCTTTATTATTTGTTAATTTGTTAAGGTACTCTCTTGCTATTGCTACTCTTTTTTGTCCTACTTTCAATGCCTGAAAATATTGCACAAACAAAATAAGATTAAATTGTTATAAAAACAATGTCTCAAAAGACAGTTATACTATCTTAAATTGATGATGGTTATGCCTCTTACAAACAATGTAATAATAAAATTAAACGAAATCACTACCATGATCGAAGATAAGCACAATCTAAAAGAAAAAGACATTGAAGAAATTAAAACAATTTTTAGAACTATCTTAGAGAGTGGTGAAAGATATGACGTAGATGACATTGAATCCTGGTTTGAAAATGAGGGTAGTTGGACAAACAAGAATTCTAGAGTTAGAGTGATAAATATGTCACATTATGTTCAAGATAAATTTGATCAAACTGCACGATTCAGAATTATTTCTGACTAAATCTTGTATTATTCGTAAAATTAAATTTCTAGCTGTTCTAAGAGTCTCCCTACAATCTCTGAATTTATTTTTCTTTCATCGAATATCTCTTTTATTCTTTTATTTTTTGTATTATTGTCGGAGAAAATTATCTGAAAATATTCCTCATCTAAGTCATTGTTTGCTTGTAATCTTTTAATGACTTCAAAAAGTATTCCGATCACCTGTTTTTGAGCATCAATCAATCCATCTTTATTTTCTTCAGTCATGTTGCTCTGATATTTTCATAAATAATTTTAATAATTTTGGATCAGTTATTTCATATTTTGCAGATTTTAAAAAGTAGGAAAGTTTTTCGTTAGAGTACCCCTCTTTTGAATAAATTTTTGCCTGCAATGCCATTTCTATTTTGTCTAACTGATGTACAATTTTTACTTCATCTGAATTATTTGCTTGATATTCTTTCCACAGCGAAGCATATTGCTTTTGAAGTGATAATGGTAACTTTCTTAAAATTGTTTTAATTGCTTTATCCTCTAACATATTTTTTTCTTTTTTTGAGATTTGTTCTGGAGTAATATCTCCAATTATTGATTCTGCTAAATCATGTAAAAGAATAATTTTCAAAATTTTTTCTGTATTGTAATTTTCTAAATCTGAAAAAATCATACCCATTATTGCCAAAGAATACGTATGGTCTGCAACAGATTCTGGTCTTTCTAATGATAATTTATCAATCCATCCCTGACGGGGAATTTTCTTTAAATTTGCGGCTATGTTGAAAAAATCTGAAATCAATCTCTTAAAACTCTGAAAAGTTGTCCATTATATCATGATAGTTCCAAATTTTATTTTTATCTTTTATGTTGATATTGTTATTTTTGAATCCTGTATTGCAATATAACGTGATTCTCATCTTGTACATATGTTACCTTTTTATCTAAATAGTAATAAAGAATTCGCACAACATAATAATTCATTATACATTTCATATTTATTGAAAATATATACAAAAACAGGTGATGATGGAAGCACTGGTTTGCAAGGGAATGTGCGAATCTTAAAATCTGACTCCAGAATTATGGCGTATGGTGCTATTGATGAGACAAATGCTGCACTAGGAATTGTTTTATCTTATGAATTAGATTCTGACATATCTTTTCTCTTAAATCAAATTCAAAATGAATTGTTTGTAATTGGTGCAGATCTCTCAAATGCAAATTTAAAAGATAATAAGAACAGAATCTCGTCTGAAATGGTAGTAAACGTAGAAAACAATATTGACAAATTTGAAAGAGAATTGACCCCACTATCTAATTTTATCTTACCTGGTGGAGATATTGTTTCATCTCATCTTCATTACGTACGAACAATTATCAGAAGAGCTGAAACTCAACTAGTGCTGTTACATACTCAGGAGAAAATCAATCAAAATTGTATTCGGTACATTAATCGTTTGTCTGACCTTTTTTTTGTTTTAGGCAGAGTAGTGAACAAAAGAAAAGGACACAAAGACGTAATTTGGAAGATATAGTTATCAATAGTTTATCATTGTTCCTATTTCGTATTTTTTGAGTATTGCTTAAATTTTACTGGATTTTTATTTTTCAATTTATTCATATGTGTACATAATTTCAATACAGGTCATGTAAAGACAACTTTTAATTCCTCAACAAAATGAAAATTTATTGTGCCAGCGTAGCTCAGCCTGGGAGAGCACTCGGCTGAAGACCGGGCCGTCGGGCGTTCAAATCCCCCCGCTGGCATCTTTTACTTTTTAGATTTGTTGATTCAATTACTTTTGAATTTATTCAGACACATCAAAAATGTATAATCCATCATTCCCTAAAACTATTGGATGAATTTGCTCACTATGTTTAATTCCGCGCATTTTGGTGATTTGTATTGATCTTTCCATGGTATCTTCTGTCCTTGTGTGTCGTAATTGAATAATCCCAGATGTGACAAACCATTCCAAAGGGATTTCAGGGCTTTCTGAAAATTCGGATATTATCAAGGAGGTCACACCATAATTCTCCAAAGCCTGGATCATTCCCTGTAATCCTTGCCTCATGTAAAATTTATCCTGATACTGCATTGCCAAAATTGTAACTGAGTCAATTACAACTCTTTTGGCATCTATTCTTTTAATACTGTTTATTAGTAATTTTGTTAAATGCTCAAATGGTAGTTGTTCCCCTCGATACAAAGAATCGTCTTTTCCAATTGTCTCATTATGAATTTTAAATGGTCTTGCATCAATCATTAAAATTTTATCCTTTTGAATCAGATCATCAAAATCCCATCCAAATGATTTACAATCATTTTTTATATCTTCAATATTTTGTGACATGGTTATGTATACACCAGGTTCATCAAAATCCTTGGCACCAGAATACAAGAATTGTAATCCAAATGTTGTCTTTCCGGTACCCGGTGAGCCCGATACTACAATTGAACTATTTATTTTCAGTCCATTTGATAAATATGATTCAAATCCTGGAATTCCTGTTTTGATTAAGTTTTCTGATGTCTTTATTCCAACATATTTTTTTTCTTTTTTGAATACCTGAAATTGAGATTTGTAAGTGACAATGAAAATCGATGTTCCACTAACTCCTACAATGGTTGCAGCAATTTCTCCTAAAAGATAATACACTGATACTACTAATGATGCCAAAAGAGATGCTGTAAAGATAGTCTGTGGTTTAGTTGTTTTGTTTATTATGATTTTTTTTGGGATTGTATCATATCTCGTTCTTCTTGGCTGTGGTTCCTGAATTCTTGGCTGTGGTTCCTGAATTCTTCTTGGCTGTGGTTCCTGAATTTTTCCAAATGTAGGTTTTATGTAATTTGTGGATTCATAACATTTTTCATGGAACCAAACATTGTTTTTCCTTATTGCCTTTTCATTAAATACGATGTCGTTGGAACAGGAATTACATTTAATGAAGTTAATAAAACCAGTTTGTAGTTTTGTTTGAATTGGTTTTTCTAACTCGATGTCTATATCAGATATTTCTGCTTGTTCAAAATTTACTAATCTTTCTAGATAAATTCTATCTGAATGAAAAATCAATTGCTTTTTTTTAATCCTTTTAATTAGATATCGGGTTCTTCCCAAATCTCCAGAATCATTTTCTATACATTTTTCAAGTACTGGAATAAGATCTTCATCATTCAATAATTTTGTTTAATTCTGATTTTTAGTAACTATGTATGAGTTGTCAAAATTCGCTTATGTGTCAAATATTTGTACTTTTTAATTAGAAAATTTCAAGAAAATTGCATTTCCAATCAATCTTCTAATTTAATGCATTTTTGGAAATTACTGTTCATTTGATCCAGTTTTTTCAAATTGAATCCTTGAGAAATAACGAAAAAATTTAGATTATCGATATTGAAGGCAAATTTTTAACTATATTCTAATTATTAATTAATAAAACAATTCTGCATAATATTTAAAAACAAGTCAGCCTCTAGTTTTTCGACATTAATGACTGAAAAAAAAATAAAAATGAAACCTACTAAAGAAAAAGCCACACCAGTTAAGGCAAAAGCCACACCAGTTAAGGCAAAAGCCACACCAGTTAAGGCAAAAGCCACACCAGTTAAGGCAAAAGCCACACCAGTTAAGGCAAAATCAAAAATTAAAAAAGTAAAGGAAGAGGAAATTGATGATATGGGTATTGTAATAGTTGATGATGACATTATTATCGATCAGGAAAAAGTTAATGAAGAAAGAAGAGCATATCTTGAGGAATCACGATCTCAAGACTCGTATGACTAAGGCAATCTTTATTCGATCCAACATTTTATACTAAATATGAAAGCCCTCTGTCTTATTACTATAAAACCTGGAAAAGCAGACACCGTAGTTGAAATCCTGAAGAAAAAACGAAAAATAGTAAAAGATGTGATGATAGTAACAGGTCGTGCAGATATAGGTGTAATATTACATGGTAGCATTGATGAGATAAACAACATGGTTATTGATTTTAAAAAAATCAAAGAGATAGTATCTACTGAAACATTAATTGAAGTGGAGGTCAACATGGGTTGGTGAGGGCAATAATTCTAGTAAAATCACCAAAAAAATTGATTGCTGCAAGGTTACGAAAGATAAGTTTTGTCTCTGACTCATTTCCAACTAGTGGGCAATTTGATGCTGTAGCCATTATTGAAGTTGAAGACCTAGGCAAAATTAAGGACGTCACAAACCAGATTCAAAAAATTAGCGGTGTAGAAAGAACTGAAACAATGGTGGAAGTACAATGACAAAGAATTTAACATACTTGGGAATAGATGAACTATGAATATTAAAAAAGTTGGAAATGTGATTTTAGCAGTTAAAGACATAGATAAATCCTTAAAATTTTATCATGAGATAATTGGTCTACCAATAAAAAAACAAAGACGATCTTGGGTAGACCTCGGGACGTCTGGTGCCTTACTTAGTTTACATCCTGCATCCTTGACTGCACAACATATTGGGAGTTCTATAGAAAATGGAATAACGATTGGATTTTTGGTAGGCGATCTAACTTCTGCGGTTGAAGAGCTAAAATCAAAGGGTGTGAGAATTTATCGTGATATTATTGATAGAGATGCAGGAAAAAATGTTATTGTTTTAGACCCTGATGATTATTTGGTTTCATTATTTGAACCAGTTTTTGAGGATAAAGCTCAACAAACTAGCGGTTATCAAGGATTTACGCCAGCTTAGATCGTCTTTTTAATTAACATTATTGTCTTCTCTATCTCTTTTGTTTTTCTGTCTATTGAAATATAATATGTGACATTATCTTTTTGAAAAATTATGATTGAAACTTTTTGATGCTGTAATAAAACGTATTCCAATTTACCTACTGCATTTTCTGTATCTCTCCTTAATGTCATCAAGGTAGATATTATGAAAAATTCGTTTTTAACCTGTTCAGCCTTTAGCAGTGGCTTTACATCTGGCCTTACAATTCCTGTTAATGTTCTACCGTAGGAATTTACTACACCGACATATCTGATACTGTTGGATAATTCAAGAATACTCTGACATTTTTTTCTATATTGAATTACTCTGTTTTTCCATATTTCAGCAGGAGTTTTTACCATGTTAAAAATTAAATTTGAATATAATAAATCTATTCCGATAACCTAGAATTATAACCTTTAACATATTTAGAATGAAGAACTTGAAATTTGAACGATTACAATTATTCTATTAACTAATTCTAACAATAACTAATGTATTATTACACGGAAGAATCCGCGTAAATTGATGATTATGTGAGATGATAATGAATTTAAAAATTAATAACCGATCGATAGTAGGCAATAAAGTATGAACAAATGTGATTTCTGTGGTTCTTTGTTTGGGGAAAACATTTGCTATTTTTGCGATAAGGTGTGTTGTACCTCATGCATGATTGATGATAAGACTCGATGTAAAGAATGTTATATCAACAAAAGACGATTGTCGATAAAAAAACTCATCAAAAAGAATAAACTTATACTTGTTTTTATTGGATTTTTATGGTTATATGCTGTATTTCCAGGTCCTTTCATTCCAGGATTGGATCCTACTTTTTATTCAATTACATTAATTGCGGCAATATTGATTATGATCCCAATTTGTTTGGCATTATTCTTTTGGTCCCTTAATCCGCCCAAATCCGATTTGAAAAAAAAATAAAACTATTTTTTTGTCAAAAAACAACTAATACTCTTCTTAATCATTAGGTTTACACAAATCATTGTAAATTATGGCAAAAATCCTGATAAATAAGCTGAAATGTGAATCTTACATAGTAATCGTCAATGGGAAGCAAATCACTGCATTATACAGATGCGGAGAGATAATTATGTATTTAGAAGACAAAATAGAAGTTTGTAATAATTCTTAATTTAGAATAGTTTGTTCTCTTAAAGCATATTTCCTTGATGAATTAGAATAAGTTTGAATAGTATTGTACAATACAAATGGCATGGTTCTCGGAATCATTATCGTAGGTACAATCGCCATAATTATTGTCTTGATCATAATAAGATTGATTCAAAATTCAAACAAGGAGGTTTTTTCAGGAAATACAAAACAATGTATGGCATGTGGGCGTAAAACGAATTCATTGATATGCAAATTTTGTAAAAAAAATTTAAAATCTTTAAAATAGATGTCAAGCTTGTTTTGATCCAAAATTATTGGAATGTTTTACGGCAATAACTAGATTCAAAAAATTTTAAAAACTTCACACAAGAATTGTACTAAATATTGTAAATATATCAAAAAAAGTGGATGATTAATTTTGATTTCTTTCCAGCTAAAACGTTTATGATTATTTCAAAGATTTTATGATGAATTTTTGATATTTTTTGTTTTAAAATTGACTAAAAAAAGATGGGTTTTTTATAAATCGATGAGAATCGAAAAACTCCTTTTTATTTTCAAAATAAATAATATGTTTTGAAACTAGGACGATATTTCTGATGAACATTCATTAGAACACATTCGTCGGTTAAACACATCTTCAAACTCTCTACCGCAGTGAACGCATTCCCTAAAACCCATTGGATCTATTACGTGTTTTAATTATATAAAGATAAAATGATCCTAGATTGCATATATTTAGATCGCATTTAATTAATTTTTTATACCTGATATTTTTTGGTATGAAAAAATAGTATTTTTATGAAAAATGAGACGTAAGACCGGTGTCTTTAAGAAATTCCGATGACCCTCTCATTTTCCGGCCATCTGATTCCGTGGAATACATATGGTTATTACTTTTATTATCGTTCAAGATATATTTTCGAGTATGTGATTTTTGAACACACAGAAACCTTCTCTTTTTAAAATTGTAAATTATCCGTCACAAATAACCAAAAAAAATAGTTGAACTGGACTTTTCAAATATTTCCACTCATATTGGTGGGTTTCTTTTCTTTAGATGGACAAGATTTTCCATCATTTTGTTCCGCCTCCTTGTATTTATCATCCACGTTAGATTCTGTATCTTGTGCAACCGCCGTTTCAAAAGGAGTAACAAGGGCAAAAATTACAGCTAAAGTTAACGATACAATAATCCATTTTGGAGTCCACAATAAAATAATTTTTTTTTCATATTTAACCTTTATTTACAATAATTCCTATTATATTATATAACAAATAGATTGGATAATGTCTACAGTGACTGATTGTATAATTCGTAATTCTATTTTTCAGGACATTACTCATTTTGGTATAAGAATTGTTTTAGGTTGTATCTTTATTGCACACTCACTTGGAAAATTTGAACCTGATTTTGCAGGATTTTTAGGGCAGTTAGGAATTCCTCAAGAGATGCAATTTCCAATAGCTTTAGCCGAATTTGTACCTGGCATTTTAATGATTATTGGGGGATTGACACGAATTTCAGCTTCTCTGTTATCAATTGTTATCTTAGGGGCAATATTTGTCGCAAAAGGAGCGACAAGTTTTTCAGGACGAGGAGGGGTTGAACTTGAGACTTTAATTTTAGCAGGATGTCTCTCAATGATTGTTTTAGGACCTGGGAGAATTTCAATATCCTATGTTCTAAAAAAGATCCCAAGATTTTTACAATAATTGTCAGATGATTCACTGATAAATCGTTCATCGTGGTTAAATACAAAATTTTTAAAGAAAAATATGACTCAAGACAAACCTAATTATTCTATATTGTATCATCTACAGATACTTTCTCCAGAAATTGATGATACTAAATCTCTAGATGATGAATATCTCTAGATGTTAGTAATTCTTAAAATACAAATTAAGTAATGTTGTATCATTTTATGATTACTGGGATTTTATTATTAATTTTAGATATGATAGTTAGCATGCCAACTTATTGTAATTAATCTGAATGTTTTGAAGAGTTACAAACTAATTTTGTATTTGAAATCAATGAATCATATACTTATCAAAAAAGAATTATTATGAAAGTCTGGATGTTAAGCATTTGATAATCCTTGTTGATTAGGGGTTGTGATAACGAGCTTCTTTTTCATCTAGTTTTTTCTTTAATTCTAGATTTTCTTTAAATAATTTATCATTTTCAGTTTTTAGTACATTGACTGAATTCTGTAGGCTAAATAATGGATGTCCAGGTGGAATGATTCCGGATGAATTCATAGTCATTAATCCAGATGCATGTCTTTGATACGCTGACTGAAATCCTTGTAATTTTTTATTAATAATTATATTTTCCTCAGCAATTTTTTCCTTCATTGGATTTTCAAAAATTTTGAAAATTGGATTGAATAATCCTGGAGGTAATCTAGGAAATTGTAACGCAAGATGTGGAATATTTGGATTTAGACCATAGATATCTTTTAGGTGATTAATCGATAAATCTTCCATAAAACAGGTATTCTATTGCCATATTTTTGCCTTGTCTTTAGGCGTTTGATATACCGTATAGTGAATTCATTGTCATTTTAGCTCAAATTGAGCTGATCGCAGATCCTTATAGATTCCAATTTTAGATCGCAAATACTCATGGCGGAATCAAAAACATGCATTAGATGTAAAAAAGATATCTTGGAAAAGGATCTACATAAAATTGTGATTTATGTTATAGGAGAAAAGTTTTCAGAACATCATTACGAGCATGTGGAATGCCCTGGCCGATTTACTGTTTAGTTAACATATTCATAAACTTTGTAAATTTCTCCAGTCAATCTTGAACGATATTTCCATTCATTATTTTTCCAAACAATCTCTTTGAAGGAATTTTGAGAAACAGGATGTAATTTACGATAAACATCATCTCCAATTAAAATTTGATTCGGTTTTGCCAAAGATTGAATTTTTGCAGCGATGTTCATTGCTGGTCCCATTAAATCCACATCGGATTGTTCTGGGTTTGAACCATATCGTACAACTATACTTTGTCCAAAATCCATTCCAACTTTGACCATTAAATCAGGATAATCATATTGATTTAAAATTGGATTTATTCCTTTTTGGATTGTAGTTATCATGGATTTTGCGCAACCAACTGCTTTATCTGCAGAAGTTAATGGATTTTCCGAGGCAAGAAAAAATCCAATAACCGCATCACCCACAAATTTTAAAACATATCCTCCATAAAGATTGATTACTGATGCCATCTCTTGAGAAAATGAACTAATGATAATAGCTAATTTGTCTTCGGGTAATTCTAACGCCATTGTAGTTGAACCTACTAAATCAGCATAAAGTACAATCATGTCCATTTTAGAAAAAACATTTTTTCTTAGAAATTTTTCAGCCTCATTAGTTACACCTGAATATTCGTATCCGGTTTTTATGACTGCCCAAACACGCTTTTGTGTTTCTAAAATCATCGTTTCGGAATCTATTGCTTTTTCTTCTTTTTTCTCAAGTAGCATATCTACCAAATCTGGAGTTGAATGTTTGGGTTGGTTCTCATCTTTTTTTGTAATTTGAGGTTTATCGATTTCGTTATTTTTAGACATTATTATCACATTGTTTTATTAGAAAATAGGTGCAAAAAGTCTTTTTTCCAATTGTCATAATTTGCATTATGCTTAAACTGCAAATTTATTAGGTTGCAAATACTATTGAACCAGATTCCAAACACCATCTGTTTGGGTTTCACATAAATTTCTATTTAAGAGATGCTAGTACTGTAAAGTTTAAGGACAGTTAAAATCTTCAAGATTTTATGAGATTGGGCACGAGATCAGCAAATGAATACATCCAACTTCTTAATAGGAAAAATGATGAAATTCAGGATTCTTTTCTTACAAAAATGATAAATCTTACAAAAATGGCGGATGTGAAGGTAATGATGGGGGATGCAACAATTATGACACAAAAAACTTTTGATCCAATACCGGTTAGCAATTTTTATCAAAACATCCTAAAAAATCTGAAAGATTGGTCAGTCCAAGAAGTGGCAATTTCAAATAATGATGATCTTAGAAGAATTTTTACCAAATTTGAAATTAGAGAAGGAAACTATCTTGTTTCAGGACACATGTCATTGCAATATCATGTTCTTTTATATTACAAACCTGATCAACGTGTCTTACAATTTCAAAAAGAATTATCTGATATAGTAGATTTAACAAAAAGTAAAGAACAAGAATTGTCAGATAATAGCGATGGTTATATTTTAAACAAATTAAAAGAAAAAGGTTATAGAGATTTTGACTATCAAAAATTATTTGAAATATTTTATGAGAATGATGAATTAAGAGAAAAAATTTACAATGAAATTGAAAATGACATAGAGGTAGATTTCAAAGATCTGTCAAATAAAAAAACAAAACTATTCAAAGAATTAGATAATCTATTGGTTGAGATATATCAAACCAGCCCAGTATTAATTGATGATACAAGATTGATTACTGGAGAAGAGGGATGTCTATGTACTTTTGATATTGAATTCATCCGAAATAAAACAAAAGAAGGTTTATTTGATCCTCGAAAGATGTCGGACTCTGTTAAAGAAAATATTCTAAAACGGTTAGATGAATTTTATAATTTACTATTGATGTGACAATCTTTGTAAAGATGAATATTTTTACAAAAAACAAGAATAATCATTATTTCTGATATCTTTTCAGATGGACTGTTCCTAGGCATACAATATCTGATAATTGTAATTATTTGTCATTTTCTAAATTTGCGCATAAAAATGCGGGATAATATAATTTTATAATGGAAGAAGTCAAATATATCTACAAACTAGAAAAATTTCTGATGAACCCAACATATGAGGAAATCCAAAGTGCAAATTCTATGCGAGGAAATGATGTGAGAAAAACATCATTGGTATATTCGCCAACCTTTAGTACTCTTACAGGCTCACAAATTTATCTCAAGACAGAATTTCAACAAAAAACGGGTTCATTTAAAATTCGTGGTGCATATTATAAAATAAAATTACTATCTGCTGATGAAAAAAAACGAGGTGTGGTTGCAGCGTCTGCAGGTAATCATGCACAGGGTGTGGCATTTGCATCATCCTTAGAAAAAATACCATGCACAATTGTTATGCCAAAAAACGCATCCCCCTCAAAAGTATCTGCCACAAGAGGATATGGCGCAAATGTAATTCTAGAAGGAATTAACTATGATGAATCATCTGCAAAAGCAAAAGATATTGCACAAAAAACAGGTGCAACAATGATACACGCATTTGATGATCCACAAATCATTGCGGCACAAGGTGTAATAGGATTGGAAATTTTAGAAGATTTACCGGATGTAGATGAGGTTTATGTTCCAATTGGTGGTGGTGGGTTAACTGCGGGAGTTTTAATTGCAATAAAGAAAAAAAATCCAAAAATCAGAATAATAGGTGTACAATCAAGATCGTTTCCATCTATGTATGATTCACTTAAAAGAGGCTCTTTAACATCAAGTGGTGGCACAAGAACAATTGCTGATGGAATATCTGTTAAAACCCCTGGTCAAATTACATTTTCAGTAATCAAAAAGTTAATTGATGATATTGTACTAGTCGATGATTCAGAAATTATCAAGGCAATGTTTTTACTGATGGAAAGAATGAAATTTGTAGTTGAGCCTGCAGGCGTAGTGGGGCTAGTCTATTTAATTTCAGTAAAACCTTCTCCTGGCAAAAAAGTTGTTGCAATATTGACAGGAGGAAATGTTGACATGTATCTTTTAGGGCAAATTGTAGACAAGGGTTTAGCTGCAATGGGTAGATTATTGAAATTATCTATTTTATTGCCTGACAGGCCAGGTGCATTTAAAGAAATTGTTGATGAAATTAGTGCAGCTAATGCAAATATTGTGGAGGTTGTACATGATAGACTAAGCTCAAATATTAGTGCCGGTTCTGCAGGAGTTACATTAAGTTTAGAAACACAAGGTAAAGAACAAACAGCTAAACTAATTGAGATCTTTCAAAATAAAAACATCCAATTTAAATTATTGACTTAAAATTCATTTGAATTTTTTTTGAACAAATTTTCTTAGACCCTGTTTTTTCATTTGTTCTGATTCTTTTAATACCCTTTCATGATTTTTTGTTTTGTGTTGTTTTAATTGTTTTTTTAATTCTGGAAATTCATTTGCTAGGATTTTTATGGCGTAGATTCCAGCATTCCCTGCTTTATTTACGCCCACTGCAACAACTGATGAACCTGAAGGCATTTCAGAAATTGAAAGCAATGAATCCAATCCTCCAAAGGAGGAAAACTTTACGTTAGTTGTTTTTTCAGTCTGTTTGTCATTATAGACCATTATTGGTACTCCTATCACAGGAATTATCGTATGAGATGCAATCATTCCAGGTAGATGAGCCGCACCACCAGCACCTGCAATTATTACTCGGAAATTCATTTTCTCAGCGTGTCTGGCATACTCTTCTAACCTAACTGGTGTTCTGTGAGCAGAAACAATTTGATCTTCATGTTTTATTTTAAATTCATCTAGAATTTCAGCAGCATCTTTCATTATTCTGGAATCTGAACTTGATCCCATGATAATCCCTATAATTGGTTTGTTTGAATCTCTCAATATAATTAGAAATTTAAATCGTCTTATTATCTATAATGGCTAAATTCACGTTTTGTGTTATTGAATTGACAGCATTGTATATCTGCAATTTTTAACAATGGATATTTTGATTCTCGTGTAATAATTTATTTTTTATTCTATTTATCATAATTGTGGTCATTTTTAATAAATGGTCCATTTCGAGATCTTCCGATATATTATGGGGCATAATTTCACCTCAAAATTTTCATAGTTTATGTTGTGTATGTCATTCTGAATTACATCCAAATAATTTGAGGCTATTTCAAAACAACTGATTTACCTCAATCAACATTACCTATTTTTAATAGTGAATCAAGAAAATCACGATGGGAAAAATACTGGGAATAATCGGCGGAGGTCAACTTGGGATGATGATAACTGAGGCTGCAAAGAAAATGCCAGAGCATATCTCAAAGGTGATTGTTTTGGATCCTACTGAAAATTGTTCTGCATCACAAGTTGGCGCTGAACAAATTATTGCAGACTATAAAGACAAAAAAGCCATAATTGAACTCGCCAAAAAATCAGACATACTCACCTATGAAATCGAGTCAGGAGATAGTGATGTCTTAAAATCTGTTGAAGGATACACCGAAATCAACCCATCTCCAGAAACTTTGAAAATAATTCAAGATAAATTTTTACAAAAATCATTCTTATTACAAAATAATCTTCCTGTTCCAGAATTTATCAAAGTTGATTCAATTTTGGATTTAGAAGAAGGTTTGAAAAAATTTGGATTTCCAGCCTCTGCTTAAATCTAGACGTGATGCATATGACGGAAGAGGAAATTTTAAAATTGATTCATCAGAACAAATTTTTCAAGCATTTAATTTTTTCAACCAAAAAAATTTAATGCTTGAAAAATTCATACCATTTAAACTAGAGGTATCTGTGATTGCTGCACGCAATACAAAAGGAGAGATCAAAACATATCCTCTCGTAGAAAATATTCATGAAAATAATATTTTACGTCTAACAATTGCCCCTGCAAGAGTAAGTAAAAACATAGCAAATCTAGCTGAAGAAATTGCTAAAACTACGATGAATGTTCTAAAGGGGGCAGGCGTTTTTGGAATAGAGATGTTTGTTACACAAAATGATCAAATAATTATAAATGAAATTGCACCTCGAGTACATAATTCTGGTCATCACACACTACAATCAACTGAAACATCTCAATTTGAACAACATCTTAGAGCAATTTTGGGCTTGGATTTAGGAAGTACGATCCTAATCTATCCTACAATAATGTATAATATTTTAGGTTCAACAAATTTTGAAGGTCAATACAAACCAATAGATGTGTTAGTGCCAAATCTTTTTCTTAAAATGTATGGTAAAAAAATTAGTAAACCTTTAAGAAAACTAGGACATTTTAATTTGGTAGGAAACTCGGGAGAAACAATAGAACAGCTATTGTCAAAATTACAGACCATTAAAGGTAATTTTAATGTGAATCCAGCTTAACTTGATTCTAATAGGTTTATTAAATATGTGTACAGAAAAATTGATAATGTCGATTTCTATCCCACATGTTCTCTCTGGAATTTCAATAATATTGTTGTCAATTTATGGTGCAGATGTAATTGTTAGCGGAGGAAATATTGGAAATGGATTTTTGCCATTTGATGCTATGACACGAGGTATAGTCTTTGGATTTCCACCAATTATTTTATCCATAATTGCATTTTTCATTTCAAAGAAATCGCCCTACAAGGGCTTAGGAACAATGTTGATAATAACTGGAATTCTAATAATTATTGGAGGTGCAATTTCAATATCCCTTATATCTGGTTCCGAAAATTCTACCCGGATGATTGGGGAAGGAGGTAGTTTAATTGTAGTTGGTGCAATCATAATTGTATTAGGCGTAATAAAGATAAAAAAATCTAAACCTAGTGTATCATGATGCCTATTTGTGCAAAATGTAATAACAATTCATCGAAAGTTTACGATTGTGATCACACAAATGGTCAGGAATTTTGTACTGAGTGCTATACTGAATTACATTACTATTTAACAGAAGAAAAATAAATTGATAGAAATAGATACATTCATCCAATGGGTTATCTCACTAATATCTCAAAATCTTTATCCTGGAGTTTTTTTTGCAGCTCTTCTTGAAACAGTCTTTCCCCCAATCCCAAGCGAGGCCGTATTTCCTTTAGCTGGATATAGTATTCTAAAAAATGAAATGAGTGCAATTCACATTTTAGGAGTAGGAGTAACAGGTGGTACAGGGGCTACTGTTGGTGGATTCGTAATTTACATTATATCTAAAAGATTAGGACGTGTAGGACTGATAAAATATCTAAAATATATAAAAATCAAAGAAAAAAGCCTGAAAAAAGCTGATAATTGGTTTGAAAAATTTGGAGATAAATCTGTAGTATTTGGTAGAATGATTCCAGGAATTAGAGAATTAGTATCGATTCCAGCAGGAATTTTCAACATGAACCCTGTCAAATTTTTAATTTTCACATTAATAGGGTCATGTATATGGAGTATTGCCCTTACTACAGCGGGTTTTTATTTTGGTGTTGCAACATTGAATATTTTTTAAAAAGTTAAAGAATAATGAACTAAATCTTTGGATTTGTTTTAATCCTTTGAATATTTTCAGAGCAGTTAAATTCAATTGGAGTACAGACATTTTGTTTGAAATTTCTGGCATCGGGAAAAGTAAAGGATCTATATGACATTGACAATGAAACACTCCTCTTCAAGTTCTCAGATAGAGTTTCTGCCTATGATGTCAAGTTTAGAGAAAATATCCCTAAAAAAGGAATGGTTCTATGCAAGTTTGCAGAATTTTGGTTTAATGAACTTCCTGTCCCCAATCATTTTGTTAAACGACAATCTGATACCGAAATTATAGTTAAAAAAATGAAAATGCTTCCAATTGAGTGTATCGTTCGTGGTTATTTTTATGGTAGTTTGGCCAGTCGATGGAAAAAAGGTGAGGTAAATCTTCCTGAAGGTACAGATACTACAATCGCTGCAAAACTTTTAGATCCAATCTTTGATCCCACAACTAAATCTGAGCATGATATTTCAATTAACAAACAAAAAGCCTTGGAAATGAAAATAGTTACTGAACAACAATATGACTGGCTAGAAAAAACTTCAATTGATATTTACAACCAAATGTATAAAATTGCTGAAAATGCGGGGTTTATCTTAGCTGACCTGAAACTTGAATTTGGAATTTTGAATGGGAAAATCACATTAGGAGATTCAATTGGTCCTGATGAATACAGATTGTGGCCCAAGGACTCATACAAAGTTGGCAAAATCCAGGAGGCATATGATAAACAGATCCTGCGTGATTGGTTAACCGCACAAGGTTACCAAAAACAATTTGATGATGCAAGAAATGTGGGACAAGAACCCATAGCACCTGCAATCCCACACGATATAATTCAAAAGATGACAAATCGATATGTTACTGCATATGAAAAACTAACTGGATTAAACCTGTAGCAAGAATATTTGAAAAATTCCTTTAATCTGAAATGAAGAGTATTCAAAAAATTAAGTTCAACTCGAATTTTACTTTTGAATTATTTTCACACACCCTATATCTTTAATTTATCTTCATATGTGGGTTCTCTTCAAATTTCTTCAATTTTTTTTATGATCATTTTCCACTATGATAATTATCATTATGATATCATAATTATATTAGTGGTAATGAAATTTATCTATTTATTATAATTTAATTGCTAATGGTTATATTAATTTGATAGTAATCTCAAAATAATAATAACGAAAAAAAATTGATGTGATTAGACAAAAAAATATGATATGAGGATCTTTTAGATCAGAATTGAACCAATTATAACATGTCCACATTACTGGAAAAAAAAATAAAAGTAAATCGTATACTAACAACAAGCATAAAACATGCACGAGCAATTGAAGATCCTGCACGAGCAAAAATTATTGAAATTCTTTATCATCGCGCTTTATCTGCTGACCAGATTTTAACTGAGTTAAAAAAAACGGGATACAAAAAAGCATTAACTACTGTCAGACATCATCTTGACATTTTAAAAGAATCTGGTTTAATTGAAATTGCTAAAATTGAAGAATCACGTGGTGCAATTACCAAATTTTACAGCACATCTACAAGGTTACTTGGTTATGTAGCTCCTGATGATTTTGAATCAATATATTCAAAAGTAATTGATAATACCTCTATAAAAATTGAAAAAATTTTGAGAATGATTACTACAAATACGATTAAATCCAAAAAAACCAAGGGAGAAAACCCAAAAAACTATTCACAGTATTTGGTAATGGAAATTATGAATCGTGCCATGACAAATATCATGGAAAATTCCAACCAGGATTGATCTCATCAATTCTAATTACATCTTTTTCATATAAAAAACATTTAACAAAAAATAAACATGATTTTATTTAAAAAAAAATTGTAAATGTGGTAAATATTGGAAGAAAAAGCAATACAATTATTTCAGAAAAATAATATTGTTTTTATTGCAACCATAATGAAGGATGGTGGCCCACAAGTTTCACCAGTATGGGCAAACTATGATTCTGGGTATATTTTAGTAAATACTGCTGAGGGTAGAGTCAAGCATAAAAATATCTTAAGGGATACTCGTGTAGCATTTTCTGTTGTTTCTAACAATAATTCCCTTGAAATGACAACAATTAGAGGAACAGTTGAGGAAATAATTCCTGATTACAACTATGCCCATGCAGATAAATTAGCATCACAATATTTGGGACAAAAACACTATCCATTTAAAAAAGACAATGAAAAAAGAATAATTTTTAAAATAAAACCCGAACATGTTTTTGTAATGCCTGACTTGAAAATGAATTCAACCTAGACCTTCAATTTATCTAAATTCGAATTTAGAAATATTTTAATAATTTTTGAAGAAAAAAGGCATGGAAGTAGTTTAGCGTCTTCGTCTAACTACTTTTCTTGCAACAGCTCGTCTAACTACTTTTCTTGCAACAGCTCGTCTAACTACTTTTCTTGCAACAGTTGGCCTTGCACTTGTTCTCTTGCGAGACAGAGCTGCTCGTTTTGCAGCTCTGCTACGTTTTCGTCTTGCTGCCATTTTTGCTGCTTCAGCTGCTAATCTGGCCAAATTTCTTTTCCTGGTACGTGCGGCTTTTTTAGCTGCTTCAGATCTTCTTGCTCTGGAAATTACCATGTCTAGTTACATTTTTCATTGTGGTTATATGGATAAAGTCATACATAGTTGTTTCAATGCTAGTAAAATTTGACAATAATTTTTTTGCGATCACCTATAAATATTACAAATTATTGCAGAATCGATTGTTGTCTGTTGTTTTGTTAGATGAATCAATGATTTATCTTGTTTTCATTTCTCATATTGAATGTCAAAATATATCGTAAAAATCGATAATTAATTTGATTCTGAATGTGAATCTCTAAGTCTTCCATCAAAAATTCATGAAATTCTGGTAGTTTAGTCAAATGTCACTGTATATTTGATTGGATCTGCAAACTAATTCGTTACATTACTAATGATAAAATTTATCGGATTTTGAGTGTACAAATACATTGAAACAGCAATGGAAATTACAATTATTCAGATCACATCGTTACCTATTCTGGTAGTAGATTAATCAAAAACATTTGGCATACGGCTGAATGTGAAATAAATAATTTTCTTTTGAACAACTTTCTGCATGAATTTTCTGAAAATTTATCAAATGAATTAAAAACAAGTAAAAATGCTACACACTATGGGCAGATTCAAACCATTGGAAAAAAAAAGATTTGCTTAAAATTGCAGCGATCTTTGGAATTATTACAGTTCCGATACTATTTGCATTTTCTATTGGACATTAAATGAGGTTGTTTTACTCCCCATTTTTACAAAATAGGTTCTTCATTATTAAAGAAATTATTAATTTGAACTCACAAAAATAATCGGTTTTATTCATAAAAGCTCAACCCCCCATCAATATTTCAACTAGTAGGCATAATGCAATATTATCAAAATTAGGCATTTTTTAGGGGGGTTTAACACCTGTGCCTAACTATGAAATGCAACCACAAAACCACCCCGATGTCCCAGTGAAATAGTGATGATGTTTTTAATACAGGCATGAAAGCTAATCCCCTTATTCCAATAAAAAAAGAAAAATTATGATGTGAATTCATCCAAATTACAGTAATTTTACATGATTAATTTATTCTGAAAAATTATTTCTCTTAAATTTTGATTCTTTTTGTCTCATATTTTTGTAAGTACATCGACAAATCATGAATTCGACCTATTGTTATTCCTATTTTTAGAATGTTTTCATGATAAAACGGGAGGTTTTATCATACATTTTAGATACTCTTTCAATTGCATCAAAAACTGTCTGCTGGTTAATGTTTTCCTTATCATCTAACACAACAAAAACCCCTACTTTTTGTTTCCCATCTTCGGTGATAATTTTATTGATAGCCTGTATTGATTTACAAAATTCATTAATTTTTATTTCAAACTTAATTTTTTCATCAGTATTGAAGGTCAAATATCTTGCAATTTGATTATCTTTCATTATTACTTTAGTTCCTATTACAATAATTCCCAGTTGGCCTTTTGGTTCAAATATTTCAACGGGAATTCCTACTGATCCTGCATGTTTTATTAGTATCTGAAAACTGTTTTCAGGATTTTTGACATATTCAAATGAATAATTCTCATGTATTAGCCATCTTTCGATATTATCTCTCATTCTAGTATTACTCATTAAAAGAAGTTTAGTTATTAGGCTAATATTATTCTAAACTGTATCATTGATTTTTTGCATTATTTTCAAATATTTCTAAATTCGAATTTAGAAAAAATAAAAAACAATGGGAGAAATCAACATCTGTTAAATTACCTTTATGATTGGTTATCTCAAAATTTTACTTATTGTTGTTTTACAATAAAAACCAATAATGCCAATTCTGATATGATCAATGCATTTTCTATGCCTAGACAAAATTTTCTTTTTTGTGTCAATATTCTATAAACACGTAAATTAAGTCTGGGTATTATATTGAAATTGTATTCTAATTTGATCAATTAATTGCCTTTTTTTCAATATTCTAAATTTGACTTATTAAATATCTAAGGTTTTTTTATTAGGAATTTTTTTTCTGAATTTGAGTTATTTCGATTTCCACAGTTTCAAGTGGATCATCTACTTGATTCCTTCTAATTGAAAACATTTTTGGTTTTTCAAAATCTTCTGTACAATCTGGGCATGCATAAACTAGAACTCTATGTTCGTTTGGTGCTTTAGGATTGGATAATCTAGGATAATACACCAATCTTGCACCACAATCTACACAATATCTGTTGGCCCTTCTAGTTCTGGCCAATGTAATCCTCCTGCATTAAACTTGATATGCGATCTACTATTAGATCTATCCTGTCTAATAGAGTACACTAAATTGTTTTAATCGATCAATATTTCAAAATTCGAAATTTGAAATACAACTCTAAATTTATGATATGGTTTTAAATTCTCAAAAATAAATATTTCAAATTTCGAAATTAGGAATAAAGTGCGCCTCCCATCAGACTTGAACTGATGACCATCCGATTAACAGTCGGATGCTCTACCACGCTGAGTCTAGGGAGGCACAAGTTGTTACCTTGATAAAAGCGATTTAATCCTTGCGCCTATTGAAAATGTGTTCAATATTTAATATTATTTATTAAATTTAGCAAAAAATTCTTTAATGTCTTTAGCGTAACTTTCTACTAATTCAATTATTTCTATATGTTCTTCTGCGGTTGGTTCACGTTTATGTACAATTTGAAATGCACTTAGAGCAGAACCCATCATTTCTCCGACAAAAAAACCACAAAGAAAATCTCCAACATTTTGACAATCCCACAATTGACCAACTCTTGGTGACGCTCCCGCACTTTTATACAATTCCAGAGTTTGTTCTATAAGCGATAAAGTTTGTTTTGCAAATTCAGAATCAAGAGTCATATGCAACAAAATCAAAAAAAGTAATTTTTACTTTTCTAACCCTTTTTTCTTTTCATATACATAGACTCCATCCAAGAAAACCCTATGATCTTTATCTTTTACTTTGCTACGTAGTTCTATATTTGCTGCAGTTTGTGTGACATCATTCCAAACCTCTCCAGTTATGATTACATCTTCACCTTTTGGAACCACTTTTGTGTTTCCGATTATTCTTGAAATTCTAGCAGATCGTTCTCCCTGAAAATTTTCAATTAAAACTGTTTTATCTTGGACTTTGACCGTAATTGGAAAATGTGCAAATACAATTTTCATTTTAATTGTATAGCCTGTGATTAATCCTTCACAGATATTCCTAATAATTGATCTTGCGGTATGCAGGATTGAATAATCTCTTTTTCTATATCCTTGTGATTTTAGTATTATTTTTCCATTCGTGACTTCAATATTTACAGGTATTTTTCTGAAATTTTTGTATGTTTTCCCCAATGGTCCTTGAAAATGTAACATATGCTTCTTTAATGTTACATTAACTTCTTTTGGAATTTCAATTATTTCTTTAAATCTTTCAATTTGCTCAGTAGACATACCCAATCAAAAATCCTCCTAATCTTTTGTTTATCGCCTCATGGTGTGACATAACTCCTTGATTTGTTGTTACCAATAACATTCCTCTATTATATGCAGGTAAGTATTGTTGTTCCCAATCATTATATTCATCATTTTTTACTTTGAATCTTGGTGAAATAGCACCACACTTTGTAATTTTTGCTAATAAGTGAATTTTGAACTTTCCTCCTCTGTTATCATTAATATGTTCAAATTTACCAATGTAGCCATCTTTTTGTAGAGTTTTTAAAACCTCAATTCCTAACTTTGAAGTTGGAAGAATAATGCAGTCGCTTTTTCGTCGAGCTTCATTATTGTATAATGTGACAAATAAATTTGCTAAAACATTTTGTGCTGGCATTTATATCACATATTCTTCCTAAATCCCAACGATGTTGCAACTTCTCTAAAACAACGTCTACAAATCATTAAATCATATTTTTGAATTACAGCAGTATAATCCCCACATCTTTTACACCATTTAGATCCTCTACCAAAGTCATGCTTCTTTCTACCTGTTGCTTCATATGATCTGTCTTTTGCCATTATGCTATCGTCACTCCAAACTCTCTAGCTAGATAATCCTTTGCTTCCTGATTTTTTATTGCATGTGATTTACCAATACTTGCTTTATGCTTACTTCTTTTTCTAATTCCATAACCTGGTCTTGTCAAAGTTACAGATATTCCAAGCCCTAGAATTCCAACTTGAGGATCATATTTTACACCTGGAATATCTATATGTTCCTTAATTCCAAATGAGAAATTCCCAAAATTATCAAATGACTTTCCGTTTATTTGATTTCCTTTTGCTTCTAACAATCGTTTTAACAAGTCTCTTGCATCCTGTCCTCTGACTGTGACTGCTACTCCAATTGGTTCCCCTTTTCTTACTCCCCATTCTCTTTGGGTCTCCTTTGCTTCGCGTGAACATGATTTCTTACCTGAAATATGATCTATTGCTTTTTTTGCAATTTCAATAACATTTCCTGATTTACCTACCCCCATATTTAGTACCACTTTCTCTAACGATATTTTTTTCATTGGGGATTCTGTTGTTGGGACATAGATATCACTTAATTTGAATTATCGGTATCTCTTTACCTATTGCCATTACCGATGTTTGTTGGAATTTCAATTTGTCTTTCACCAAAATCAAAACTGCACGCTTTGGTAAGAATGAATGTTCCAGTCTTCACTTCGATTCAATTTTACCCACCTGTCCTGCATTAACTCCGCTTGTTACCATAACTTGAACTCCTTTTTCTAACTGTATAACTATCAAGAATTTTTTGTTCCGGTATTTCCATTAAACATGTATCTCCAACATTTAACTTTAGTATCAGAAATTAAAGTTACGACCATCATGAAATCCTAATCTGCGTTTTCCTTTACTAAGGGTTGTTTTACTTCTACTTGAACTAATTTTTTTGTTTTCTCTGACTCTTTAATTTTTACTGGCTTTAAGTACAGTTAATCCTTCCATGGAACAAGTCTATATATTTCTGGAACATTCTTCTAGTTCCACTACATCCATCAATCCAATTCCATGATGAAGTGATTTTCTCACAACTCCATCAATTTTTACCTTCCCTGAATAAATTGCTGATTTTGCTTCTCTTAATGTGGTTACCAGTTTTCAAAGCATCTCTTAGAAATACTGCAGTTGGCACTGAATGCTCTTTTGGATGGGGCACCTGGTTTTACAGTAATTACAAACCTCTTATCTTTTCTTGCAATTCCCCAAAATTGAGGAGCCATTTGTCTTTTTAGTTTTTTACTTCCAGAAATGCTTACCATTATTTTTCATTCTCCTTTTTTTGAGTTTGTGTCACTTTTGTTTCTTTGCTTGTATTTTCATTTTTTACTTTTGCTGTGTTTTCTTTTTTTACAATTTTTTCAGGATTTTTTTTGGTTTGTTCTACTGGTCTTTTTCCTTCTAATTTTGCAATTCTCCATTTATCCTCTGTGTTTAGATTAGTAACTAACAGATTTGATGCATGAATATACACGTCAAATTTATCTCCTTTTGTTTTCTCTTTTTTTACTCCTTCTATGGCTACACTACTTTTTTGTGTAGATACTTTTGATACTTTACCATCAACTCCTTTGAATTCACCTCTGACAATTTTTACCGCATCTCCTTCTATGACTCGACACTTCTTTTACCATATTTTTTTCGAAGTTCTTCAGATAGATTGACTACCTAATTGTTTACTTTTTGTATTAAAAGTTGGATGATGAATCATTGATTTCGCATTTTTGTTGGCTTCATTTTATACCACCATTGATGCCAAGTTTGCTATTCTTGGCCATTTTTCCGTCGCTTCTACTGCAACTGGTCCTTTAATGTCAGTACCCTTGATTTCTCCTTCTGGAGTTATCAAAACTGCTGCATTGTCTTCAAATGTTACTCTGACCCATTTAATCTTCGAACTGCATATTTTTGTCTAACAATAACTGCACCATATATCTGCTTTCTCTAATTCTGCTGGACCTTTTTTAACTACCACATTACAAAAGTCTCCAACTGCCGCAGCAGGATAATGCGCATGTCTTGTCTTTATTTCTTTGAACCATAACAATTTCTAAAATTTTTGCACCTGTATTATCTGCACATACTACTTGTGCACCAATAGGAAGTGCTCTTGTAACATAAGGACGAAATTCTTGAACTCCTTTTCATCTGCACGACTTGTTTTGCCATTATGTTTTTACCTCCACAACTACAAATGATACAGTTTTTGAAATCGGTCTACATTCTGCAGTTAATAACATGATTCCCCTCTTTCAACATCAATACATTGAGGTACGTGGGCATGAATTGTATTTTTACTTCTTGCATATCTTTTAAATTTCATATATAAATTGGGGATTCTTTTTGCAATGTAATTGTTTGTTTTGCCTTGTTGCTTGTCACTTTTCCATCAAACAATTTTCCCCTAACAGAGAATTTACCATGGAATGGACAATGCATGTCTGTACATTCTCTACTTGGTGTTTTTACCTTTAATCCAATGTTTATTGTCATGCTTTCCCTCCAATTCTGTCAAATGGTCTTTTGGTAATTTTTGAACCATCCAAAATAATATCTTGGTTATTGATTGAGAATTTCCAAATATTATCTGATTTTGCAATCATTTTAGTTCCACGGGTTGTGTTGATAGTGATCATTGATTTTGTTTCATCTATTATGGTTCCATTTAATCCTATTATTTGTGAATTTGTAGAATCGATAATTTCCGTTTGCAATCCAATTAATTCATGAGATGTTATATTTTCTGCCGTAATCATTTTCCCCCCATCTCATTTAATCTAGTCATCATTCTTGCAATATCTGTCGAAGAGGTTTTAATTTTCCGCTTTCTTTTCTTAATGTTCCTTTTGATCCATCTACTCTTAATTTTGCAAACTCACTTCGTGTTTCTTGAATCTTACTTTTAAGATCTTTCTCATTTAATTCTCTTATTGTTTTCATACTTAATCGTGTCATTACTAATAACTTCGCCTCTTCTTCTTCAAGAGTTTCAAGCTTCTTTCATTTTTTCTTCCTCTATTGCAATTTGTTCGACTCTCGTTCGTGGCTTTTCGATCTACTTCTGTCTCGTCTCTCATTTTTCCAATACCTGCATCCTTAACTTGTTTTGGTTTCTTTGGTTTTTGGGTCTTAAATTCAAATTCTGGAATATATTTTTCATTTCTTGCAATTCTAATTCTAATTCCAATTAACCCCATTGGAGTTTTTACATGTGCAATATCCTCATCTACAATAACCTCTGCATGATGTCCAGCTCTTGGAAGTATTCCTTGACTGTGTTTTTCAAATGCTGAACGGTCTCCTCGTAATTTTCCTGAAATTGTTATTTGAACACCCATTGCACCATTTTCCATAATTTGTTTTAAGGTCCACATGGTAGCACGTCTAAATGCTGTTCCACGTTCTAAATGTGATGCCATTCTATTACACATTACACTTGGTGAAAGTTCTGGTTTGTCAATTTCCACTACAGATATCTGTGGATTTTTCAATCCAAAGTCTGTTGCAAGTCTATCCGTAAGATCTCTAATTCCAGACCCTTTTCTTCCAATTACTATTCCTGGTCGTGTTACATGTAGTGCAACTCTTGTTCCAGTTGGTGTTTTTGAATCTCTGCATGTGAAAATCCTGCATCTTTAATTGCAACTCTTAGATAATCTTTTAGAAGCATCATGTTGTAATTATCTTTGATTACATTTTTTACTGCTGACATGTCATATCTCCTGTGCTACCAATTCTACGTGGGTTAATACATTATTTTTTGGGGTAGCTCTTCCCATTGCCCGTGGAATGAATCTTTTTACAAGTAACTCCTTTGTGAACTGCTGCATTTACAATTCTTAATCTGTCTAAATCCATTCCTTTGTATTCTGCGTTTGATTCTAAATTATCTAATACTTTGATAAATTCTTTTGCTGTTTTTTGAGGATAACGTCCTGACATCATCCCAGGGTCTGATCTATGTCCCACCTGATTATTGAATCTTTTAAATGCAATTGCTCTTTCTTTGTTGACTACTGCTTGCAAGTAATCGCGTGCCTTTTCAATTGAAAGCCCCTTTATTGCCACTGCCACTTCACGAGCATGCTTATGTGAAATGTCTTTTTCTCTTATTGAAGAACGCACATGCTTTGTTGAATCAAAGTTTTGAAATGCGTATTTGAATCTGCCCATATATAATCACTTTAGCGGCACATAGAGACTGGATCTTGATGCGCCAACACCAGGTGCACCATGTGAGACTCTTTTATTTGTAATTACATATTCTCCTAGATAATGACCAATCATTTCACTCTTTAATAGAACCGGAGTAAATTCCTTTCCTGAAAAAACATTGACTGTAACACCTATCATATATGGTAAAATAATTAAATCCCTAGAATGAGTTTTGATAGGATTTTTTGTTTTTCCTGCTTTTGCAGACTTTATCTCTTCAATTAACTTTCTTTTATCATCCGTAATTCCTCGTGTAAGTGATCGTCTTTGTCTAGAATTAAAAATCACAAATAACTTCTCTAATGACATATTGTCCAATTCTTCCCTAGATAATCCTCGATATAGAAATTCTTTAACCATTTTTTTTCTCCTTTGTTAGTAAATTTGAAGTTTGATTGTCCATATTATAGCATTCCTATCTTTGTAGCCAAATCTCTGGCTTTTTCTGTGTTTTCGAATTGAACAAATGCTTTTTTTCCATAGATTGTTCTTGCTGTGTTTACATTAGATGCTTTTTGATTGTACAATGTCTCAACTGCCTCTAGTATCTGTGGTTTGTTTGCTGCATTCTATCTACAATGAAACAAATCTTACTTTCATTTTCAATCATTGCAAATGTTTTTTCAGTAATATATGGCTTCAAAATGATTTTACTTGCTTGTTCTACATTCATTTTGTTTTCACCATTAACTCTAGATGGGTGGATTTTATCTTTGCAAATTCTTCAATTGCTGCTTTTGAATACACTGTTAATCTAATTGGGTCTGAACCAGGCGCTAAATCTAACACGCTCAAGTCTCTAACGGCTCTTGCCTCTACTCCAGGTAATGCTCCACACGCTTTACCAATACTGGAAGAATCTTTTGTAACAAACAATACGCTCTTTCCAACTTTTTTACTTCGACCTCTAAGTGAAGCCTTTCCAGTGCGTGGTTTTCTTGTTAATAATCTCTCAACATCATTCATTAGTTTAAGATCCTTCAATATTTTGGAAATTTCACTTGCTTTTGATACTGATTCAATATCATTAGATATTACAATTGGAAAAGATTCAATTCCTTCTACCTTGTGTCCTCTTGATCTTATCAAATCTTTTGATGATGTAGCAGCTATTGCAGAACATAAAGCTAATTTATTTTCTTTTTTGTTTAGTTTCTTAAAGATTATTCTATCTACAATTGGAGGGTGAGCTTGTCTTCCACCCCTTACAGAGGCAACACCACCAGCTTGTCCCTGTCTTCCACCTCCACCACCTTTCATTTTTGCAATACGTGCAGTATGTTGCCCTGTAGGTGGATCATTTGATCGTGCTACTACATCCATACCTGCAGTAGGATGTCTTCCTTGACGCTGAAATTTATGAGATGTAAGATTAGTGAATGCTTTGTGTATTAATTCTGCTCTAAATGGAGTTGAAAATACTAGAGGTAATTCTACTTCTCCATCTTTGATTCCAGCGATTGTAAATGCGTTGGTTTTCATCATATTACAACCTCCAAGATATTTGGTTTGGTAATTTTGATGGGTGTGTTTCTAATTTGACTTCTTAATTTGATTAATCTTCTATATGTTCCCGGGACAGAACCCTTCAAAATTATAAAATCTCCTTTTACTAAACCAAAATGTTTGTATCCTCCTTCTGGATTTATTTTTATTTTGTTATTTTCTGTATTACCAATTACCATAATTCGTTTATCGTATTCTGTTCTCTGATGAAATCCCATCTGTCCAGCTCTTGGCACTGAATACATGACACTTGCTGGAGAAATCGGTCCTAGTGATGCTACTTGTCTTACTGTTTTTCTTGATTTATGCTGTTTCTTCTTAACTCCAAATCTTTGTATAACTCCCTGAACACCTTTACCTTTCGTAATTGCCGCAACATCAATTGTAGCACCTGTTTCAAAAATTTGATCAATTCTAATTTCTTTTCCTAATAATTCTTTGACATGAGCAAATTGTTTTTTAATATCTCCGCCACTTACCAATGCTTCAAAAATATATGGTTTTTTCTGTTCTAATCCAGCAGCACGTGGAGATACCGCAACTATTGCAAAAACTTCTTTTATTTTTCCAAGTATTTTTTCTGCATTTTCTACTGCTCCTGTTTTATTTTTTAAGTGAATTTCTTTTGAAATATTTTTTGGAAATTCATCTGCATACACATCAAATTCTGCATGTAAACCGTAATTGTCTTTTGAATACCCTCTAATTCCTAATATTGAAACTGGGGGAGTGACTAGAACAGTTCCAAGACTTACCAGTTGTTTTCCTGCGTTTGGAGTTTTGTCTCGATCATCGATAGTTACAACCTGAACACATCCTGCCTTAAAACCACAGTGTGCTAAAATTTTTGGGTCATCGGAGTTATTCTTTGGCCACGTTCTAATTCTCGCTTCCATGCTTTTGGCACGTATCCTTGGATAGTATGCGGCACTTCCTCTGCGTGGTTGAGCATATTTTCGATGTCCCATGACTAAATCAAATTCGTCTTTAACCGCCTAATAAATCATATGAGATATGGTTAACTATAGAAAATCATCAGGTTAACGAACTTTTTCTATTAAGGATTAAGGATATTATTTGCAGAATTCCAAATAATTACTCCCCCTATAATTATTCCAATGATCCCAATACCAATTGCAAAAATTAAAAAATTTCTTTTTTCAGCCATGTTTTTTATCTTAGGATGTATTATATGCATTGATTATAGCTAATGTTCCTAGCAATGCTTCATCTAAACGTACTGTTTCAGTTGCTTGATTTGGAAAAAAGTTCAATGTTTTTGTATTTTGGACATTTTTTATTTTACCGCCAAGTATTTCATGAACTCCTTTTTGAGGAGAATCCAAAAACTAGCAACAAAGGAATGTTTGAATTCAAATATTTTGTAACTTGTTCTTTTGTAGCTGTTCTTCCTTTTCTTGATGCTATGATTATATTTCCACTCCATGCAGTTAATAATGAAAACAAGTTAGTCTCTTTCTTTTACTGCATAGCCCCAATATTCTGGAGATTCGCTTTTTTGAATTTCTTTAACTGAAAAATTAGGAGACACGGTTTTAAATTGAATCGTTACTCTTTTACCTACATTTCCATTTCCAAAAAATGGAATAGGTTCGTTAATCCCAATATCGACAAAATGTTTCCCTTTTATGCCTATGATTACTCCCTCCCTCACATCACCGATTCTTATTTTATTAGCATTTGACGGAGTCACGTGACTTGGAATTTTTAATGGTTGGAGAACTCCCGCAAATTTTAATTCATTCATTTTTGGGAAAAGTCTACGACGTAAAAATTGTGGCGTTTCTAAATATTTGAAAATAGTGACAAGTAAATCCCCATCTTCCTTGTAATTTCCTTCCTGATAAACATAAATTGTATCTACTTTGAATATTGCACAGGCTCGTGCAAGAACGGAAATTTTTCTAGTCTTATCAATTTTTAAAGATTCATCAGATAATGCGGACTCTGGAATTGCAACAGATAATTTCAAAGTAAATTTATTCCATTTGATATATGTGTACTATTTCTTTTCGTGTGGATATTTTTCTTTAGCTGTTTTTGCATATTTGGTTATTTGTTCATCTGATACTAATTCAAACAAGCCTGTTTTTGATTTGATTTGAGCCATTCGGATATGACTTGTTCCTTCTTTATCGTCACTCGATAAATAAATAGCTGCTGATGCTAATGTTGATGCATCGTCCAGAGATAATTCACTCTTGTATGTTTTTTCTAAGAAATCAGTTACTTGTTCTGAACCTGAACCAATTGCAATTGCATCATATGAAATGTAAGTTCCACTTGGGTCTGTCAAGAAAAGTTGTGGGTTGTTATTAACTACTCCGCCTAAAATTAAAGCAACTCCAAAAGGTCTCACTCCTGCATATTGAGTAAATTGTTGACACTGATCAGCCAGATGTTTCGCGATTGTTTCGACTTCCACTGCTTCATCATAAATCATTTTGTTACTTTGGGAAAAGAATCTTGCATTATCTACTTGACTTCTTGCATCTGGGATATATCCTGCTGCAGCTACTCCAACATGATCATCAATTTGAAAAATTTTTTGAGCCGTTTCTGATATTTGTAATTTTCTAGGTTTTTCTTCCACGGCAATCACAATTCCATCTTTGGATTTTATACCAACTGCTATAGTTCCGCGTCTTACCGTCTCTATGGCATATTCTACTTGGTATAATCTTCCATCAGGTGAAAAAACTGTAATTGCTCTATCATAACCTTGTTGTGCAGGAAGCATTTGATTTCATTACTTTGAAAGTTTAATTAAAGCGTTACTTAAAGTGGACAAAATTTAATTCATGATCTTCATCATTAGGCTCATATATGAATATTATATTTTGACAAAATCACCATCTCATTGCTCTCTTATGTGCCTAGAATAAGATTTCATAATCTTTTTGTTTGTTAATAACAATAATCAATAAATGTTAATTATTTCCATTCTAGTATGTCTGCTAATTATTTCTCACTTGAATAATGCTTACCCTGAAACTGAAATACCTGTTTGGATAAAACATGATGCTGAAAAATTGAAAATACAAAACAATTTAAATGAAAATACTTTAATTCATATTCTTGAAATTTTATCAAAACAAGGAATAATAAAAAACAGAATACCTGCTGAAAATCATACTTATCGCATTCCAGAAAGAGGTGAATTCACCTTTGTTCCTCTTTTTGGTAATGTGAATGAATATAGGAAGAGTGGGTTAGTGTCACTAGAAATAGTCAAACCTGATGCTTCCAAAGAATTTCTACATACTCCATTATTGGAAACTGGAGATTACTCAACTATTTTTTTAGTCAACAATCAATTCAAAAAAGGCATATATCATGTCTATGTTGATTTTGAAGGTAAAAAAACATACTTAACATATTTTTATTTAACTAATAATGAAAGGACATCAGATAAAATACCGACTTGGTTTGTAACAGTTTTTGAATGGTTATTGGAGAACAAAATAAATGATCAGGAATTTATTTATTTAATTCAATATCTTGTTAACAACAGAATTATCAATATTGTTTCAAACAACGCCAATACAGAAAACTTTACTGTTTCTGTACAAGGTCAACAATTAGTCCGGAGAGGAACAACCCAAACTATTATTACACATATCACTTATGGCACCATACCGATAGAAGGAGCAAAAGTAACCTTGACTATTGAAGATTATGGTGAAAATATAATTCGGGAGTTTGATGGATTTAGTAATAAAAATGGCGATTTTATTTATTCCTGGGAAATACCAACAAAGGTGGATGACATAGAAACACTTCTAGCGTACATCAGTGTTACACACAGCACTTCATCCATGACAAAATTATTTAAATTTCAAGTTTATTGTTTGCCTGGAGAATCAAATTGTAAAGTTAAAGGAAATTAAAATACTTTCAATTTAAAGTGCTTACAAATTTTTTTACTATTAATTCTAAATATTAATTAAAGTCTTATTGTAAATTATTTTTCATGAAATTTGAAATTCAATTCTCTGGTCACAAAAATATTAGATCAAATCATCAAAAAACAATCGAAATCACAAAAGATTCTCATCTGACTCCAAGTGGTGATTGTATAATAGGGATTAATGCCACATGCGGCTGTGCAGATTTACCTATGTCATTGAAAGAAAAACTGAAAGGGTTCTAATTCAAAGGTAATGTTTTCGATCAAGGTTGCGGAGCACGAATTTAATGTTGAAGGTATGGGTAATGAAAATTTGATTCTCACTCATACTGATGACATTGTAATTAGAAAGAGTGAATTTGTGTGCCCTAGAACATTGGCTGTAAAATGTAATAAATCATCAGATCTAATTCCAAGAGATATGATTTTACTTCTTCAAAATCCAAAAACTAAAGGGACATTTACTATTACGATTGATTAAATTTGTGACAGTTTTATATGATTAGGACCAAAATTTGGTATGGGTCTTAAGACTAAAATTTTCATATTGATTCCCTTAGCGGTTTTCGGTGCTTTGGTTTTTGGAATTGCAATTTATAATACCTTATGTAAAAATTCCCTTATGGCATTTCTTAACTGTTAACAGGATTTGATTGCAATCCCCTGTTTTTATTTTCTGCTTTAGTTAAATCTGATTTATCATGAATCTCATAAACCATTACGTTCTAAGAATTTTGTGGAAAAATCTGTAATTGAGGTGATATTATCACAAGAACCAACAGAAATCGAGCTAAAAAATTGAAAGAGTACTTTAAAGAAATGCCAATCGCAGAAATTTTAACTGGTCTTAAATTTGCCAAAAATAGATGGACTGCAAAAGACGCTGGAACACTAAAGGTTGGAAGGAAAAGTATTATTCAAAAAGAAGTTCACTCTGTTACTTCTGAACAAGCTCAATGGAGATTAAAAAACTGGAAAATGATGATTGCCAACTATCGACGTAGAGGATACAGTTATCCTACAATATCTAGAATAAAAAAAATTTTGGTTCAAAAAAGTAAAAAGAAGTTGAGGTAAATTTCAACTCTGCGTTATCAAATTAAAACATCTGATTGCCTTTTTTGAATAATTTCGTGTTTAAGGCTGTCTGGAATTTCAGGTATTGCTGATTTTGTTTGTCCGGCAATTATCGAATGTGCCTCCTCAAGAATTGCCAACGTGTCTGAATTGTTTACTGTTCCAGGATTCATTAGGTCGTTGCTTTCAATTGAAGATCCCATCATAACATCGCCTAATATTTGTGATAAATCTTGCATTGATGATGTTGCTTCTGGCATTATTCCACTTAAGGATGGACTTAATCCTTTAATTACAGACATGCATGGACTCAAAGTTACTACAATATCTCCAAGTTCTGATACTGTGTTAAGTCTTAGCTGAATTTGTTCCATTGATAGTTTAGCCCCATTTACCATGTTTTTCATTTTCCTTATTTGTACAAGTTCATTTGCGTATGCCTGAGCATATGCATTGTTGTGTAATTTTTGAGCATTAACGACTTTTTCAAAAATTCCGTCATGTTTCATCTGTAATTTTTCAGTGATCACCTCCAATTTACTAATTTGAAATTGCAATTTTTTTTGAGCTAATTCAATTTTTGATCTTAAGGGCACATCAGGTTTTACCCTGCCTAATACTTTTTGAGCAATGCTTTCCCCCTCCGATTTATTCCATGAATTACTTATCAAATCTCTGTTTCCTCATTATTGCTATGAATTTTTGTTTTAAACGGATATGTCACTGGTGTATCTGTTACCACAGTAACACCATACTGTGGTTACATTACATGTTCTTGTATTTTTTAATTTCTGGATTATCAAATCATTAATCCTAGGCTTGGAATTGATTAAATCGCATATCCGAATTTCTTAGGAAAGTGAAAAATATGCATGATCGATAGTCAACAAGCTGTAAAAATAGAATAAAAAGAAATTGTCTTTTCAAAAAAACCATAAATTAATTGAACATTAGGAAATTTTTCACTATAGTTTATGCTTCAAAATATACATATCACAAAATCATTTCGTTTTTATCTGAGATTAAATTATTTTTAATTATGAACAAACGTTTTGTAATTGTCGGGATTGTTTTAGGAGTTATTGTTGGTCTGTCTGTATTAATTGGTTCTCCATACTTTTTTGGTTTTGATGTTACTAGATGAAATTTTTAATGTATGTTTTATTAACATTTTAATAAATTTTTTTATGTATGTCTTAGATATTTTTCCAGATATGGTGTTTTGAATAAAACCATTTTAAAATAATATTATTAATATTATTAATATTATTAATTCATTGAAACATTGTTGCAATCAAAAAATCATTCTATTATCAATATTTCAGAAAAGTTGAATTATAGAACCAAAGATTAATTTCTTCATAATCTCTTCACAGTAGATTCATACTTTATTAGAAAGTAGTGTGAGTGGAATTCATGTTAAATAATTTAAGAAATGTATTGCAACCTATACTTGAAAAGATTGGCAAGGTATTTGCATCCACAGGTTTATCCCCAAACTTTTGGACAGGGTTAGGTCTTCTATTTGCTATTTTATCTGCAATAATATATGGATTGGATATTGAATTTGGAATAATTTTAGGCGGTCTATTGTTGCTAGCCTCCGGATTTTTCGATGTGGTTGATGGTCAAGTGGCAAGAGTAACGGGAAAATCTTCCAAAACAGGTTCTTATCTAGATTCTATGTTTGATAAAATTGCTGAAGTTGCAATATTCTTTGGAATTCTGCTAGGTGGATATGCACAGCCATCTATGGTTATGCTTGCAATTACTTTATCTTTATTGGTAAGTTATGCACGAGCAAAATCTGATGCACTGAACATAAAGATGCAAGGAATTGGTATTGGGGAAAGAGCTGAACGTCTACTTGTAATTGCAATTATAGGGATATTTGGTTTCATTGAATATGCAGTAATTATAGTTGTAATAATTTCAGGAATTACTCTTATTCAAAGAATGATCCTTACCGTTAAAAGCATAAAAGAAAAAACAAATTAAATTCAAAAACTAAATTTTTTTAAAATGTTGACTGAAAATTAACCCATATAATCAAAATTCACTAACATTTTTTTATATTGAAAATATTACTAAATTGCCCAGCGATGAAGAATATTAGAGCAATGATTGATGTCAAAAATGATTCACTGTTTCACGATCTGAGCTAGGCAAACTCATAGGTTCTTAATTTTAATCACGTAAAAGAAAATGATAATTATCGTAGTTTTCCTCGTTGTCTTCTGCTATCTTCTGATCTGATTTTTAAAATTTTAAAATGAATTGCGCATGAGATGCAGTACCATTTTAACACCATTGGAGATGCAATGTATGCACCTTGGGCACGTAATTCTTTTGCCAAAGTATGTTCAACTAGGTTTAGTCTAGATGTTACTTTTTTTGCTTTGTCTTTTGGTACTGTGCATCCGCAGTTTGTGCATTGAATTGTACCTGAAGACCCCTTTCCTCCTTTTGTACGACCTCGGCTTGCACGTTTAAGTGGCATAAAAATAATCCAATATGCCTCCTTATATTCTTGCGTATAGATGATGACATTTTACATGCAGGTTTCTGTGATGTATTATCAAATTAATCAAGTTTTAATTTAAGATAAGATATTGCATTATTTGGTAATGCGGGGCTTATGTCATATCTGTTTTAGATCTAACGTTGAATTGATAATTTTAAAGGGAAACATATTGTGTCAAGAATGTTTTGAAAAGAATGCAAAAAACTAAATCATCATAGTTAGAAATTTTATACAATGAAATTGGCATTATTTTCACATTGTGCTATAGATACAATTACTCTTAATAGCTCAACCTATGAACAAATTGGTGGTGCTGCTTGTTATGGGGGCATAACTGCAAGAAATTTTAATTTCAAAGTTGAACTTTACACAAAATTTGGCAAAGATTTTCCAGTGCGATATTTAACTCAGAATAATATTCATTTTGAAAATGCTCTATCAGACAAACCTACAACTAGATTTGAAATTAATATCACGGGTTCCAATAGGACTCTAAAATTACTAAATGAATGTGACCCAATTGAATATCTTACTATAAATTCAGATTGTTCCTTGATTACTCCTATCTTTCACGAAATTTCTCATGAACTATTTGAAAAAATAAAAAAAGATTCTACATTTACACTAGTTGATCCTCAAGGATTCTTAAGACAGATGGATTCAGAAAAAAATATATTTTTGAAAAATACTGAACTTGATTTATCAAATGTAAATGCAATCAAAGTAAATCCAGAAGAATCTCAACGGATTGTAAGTGGAACCAATGATGAAATGATGCTGGCACTTCAAAAAAAAGGAATAGAATACATAATTTTTACCAATAAAACTGAAGTCTCCCTACTAGTTAAAGATAAAATTTATTCTATTACTCTACCAAATAAAGAAATTTTTGATTCTACTGGAATAGGAGATATTTTTTGTTCAACATTTTGCTGTACTATGTTAAAAGAAAAAGATTTTCTTTGGGCATTATGTTTTGCGGGTGGTTCTGCTCAAGCTGCTCTTGATTCTAAACAGATAGGATTACAAAAAATACCTAAAAAGAATTTAGTTGAAACTAATGCTTCATATTTTTACAATCTTGTTAAGTATAGGTCAATTTAGTACTTTATACTTTTATTATGTAGAATATTTCATTTCTATATGCAAATAGGCATTTATAGTTCAGGTACACCTGACAGTGCTGCAAAAACAATTAAAAAAATTCTTGATGATGCAGAAATTGAATCATTTCTAATTAATACAAAGTCAAAAGCAAAGCATGCTGATTGTATCATAGTTCTTGGGGGCGACAAAGGAGTCAGAAACTATTTTCATAAATCCTTTGATTCCATATCACCTGTTTTAGGTATCAGTGAGGGTGAAGCAAGTGGATTTTTAGCACAAGTTGATCTTAAAGAGTTTTCATCATATGTGAGAATCTTAAAAAAACAAAATTATACTGTTGAAGAAGTTCCAAGGATTGGCGTCAAAATTGATGGTAAAAATGTCTATCCTGTTTTAAATGATGTTGCAGTATTTTCCTCAAAGAGTGCAATGCTTATGGAACATACATTACGCGTAAATGATGAAGAGGTATGGCACGATAACAGTGATGGGATTATTGTCTCTACTCCAATTGGTTCTTCTGCTTATTCAATGTCTGCAGGGGGGCCTATGTTATTCCAAGATTCTGGTGTGTTTGAAATAATTTCTGTAAATTCGTTAGATATCACAAGAAGACCAATAATTGTATCAAATACTAGTTCTATTCAAATTAGCGATATATCAGCTAGGTTACATTGTGAGGTCGTACTTGATGGACTTGATAGATATAAAGTAAATAATGTGGTTGATTGTACACAATTTTTACCCCCTGCAAAAATCATTAGGCTCAAAAAGGATTCAACTGCAATATCTGCACTTGCTAAGAAAGTTCATCTTGCGGAAGAATTACTTAGTATGCCACCAAGCTCCAAACTTCTTCTAAAAACATTAGAATACGAAGGTTCATTGACACAAAAAGATCTTGCCAATAAAACTTTACTCCCAGACAGAACAGTTAGACTTGCACTTAGTCATTTACTCAAAAAAGGATATGTCAAAAAGAAGGTTTCGATTAGAGATGCACGACAAAAAATTTATGAGATAACTAAAATAGAATAATTGAATTAGTACATTAAATCTTATGCCATTTTTTGGATATGTGTCATATCTTCACTGCATGCTTGTTTTATTCTTTTTTGCAGATCTATCTCATAGCAAATGTTTGAGCAAAAACCTTTTACTGCTTTTTCATAGTATTTGCCACAATTGCTACAAAACGTCAATACTTTTTTTACGTTTAGTTTATGTTAAAAATATGATCAACTGTCACATTATTTTGTTACACAATAGAACAAATAATTATCCTTCAGAAGAATGATTTCATTCTAAGAATTTTTTAATTAAATTAAGTAAATTGGTTTCTTAAATCCAAATTTTTATTTTTGAGATGCTGCAGTTACAAACGCCTGAAATGCTTGCTCTGGGTAACCGGGTCTGCTATTAAATTCTGGATGAAACTGAACTCCTAAATAGAATTTATGAGAAGGGATTTCAAGTATTTCCATACGTTTTCCATTGTCACTTTCACCTGAAAATATTAATCCATGTTTTTCAAATTCAGAAATGTATTGCTTGTTAATCTCATAACGATGTCTATGTCTTTTACTTATTGTATTAGTATTGTAAATTTTATGTGCCAAGGTATTTGATCCTATTACAATATCATTTGCGCCTAATCTTAAGGATCCACCCAAATCTAACACGTCCTTCTGTTCTGGAAGCAAATCTACAATTGGATTTTGTGTATTTGGTTCAATTTCTGTGGAATTTGCGTCTTTGAGGTTTAAAACATTTCGTCCAAATGCAACTGCTGCCAATTGAAATCCAAAACAAATCCCAAGATAAGGAATGTTTTTCTCTCTTGCAAAATTTGCAGTTTTAATAATTCCTTCAGACCCTCTTACTCCAAATCCACCTGGAACCAAAATTCCATCATAATTTGATAAAATACTAAAATCAGTAATTGATTCGGAATCAATCCAATTAATTTCTACAGATTTCCCAATTTTTGCACCTGAGTGTTTTAATGCATGGTTAACACTCACATAACTATCTGCAAGTGTGACGTATTTGCCAACCATTGCAATTTTAATTTTCTGGTTTTCATGATTTGTCATAGATTCTACAATATTATTCCACTTGTTCCAATTCGCTGATGCGTTAACCATTCCAACTTTTCCAAATTTTGTGAACAGTGAATCCATTATTCCTTGATCATACAATATCTGTGGAACTTGAAAAATAGATTTTACATCGTGACACGATAATACGTCTCCAGAAGTAACATTTGTGAATAATGCAATTTTTATTTTTGTTTTTTCTTCTAATGGAATTGAACATCTAACTGCCAAGAAATCAGGTTGAATACCAATTCTTCTTAATTCTTGTGCACTATGTTGTGTGGGTTTTGTTTTTTGTTCACCTACCACATCTAATGACGGAGCAAGTGTCACATGAACAAAAACTACATTTTGTGGGCCTTCTTCAACTCGCATTTGTCTTAGAGATTCTAGAAACGGCAGTGACTCAATATCCCCAACTGTACCCCCACATTCAACAATCAAAAAATCTAAATTTTCATCTTTAGCAATTTTTCTAATCCTGTTTTTTATTTCATCAGTGATGTGGGGAATGATTTGTACACATGCTCCAAGATACTCTCCTTTTCTCTCAGATTCAATTACTGCAGAATAAACTTGTGCAGTTGTGATGTTATGGCTTTTTGGAATATTTTGATTTAGGAATCGTTCATAGTTCCCAATATCCATGTCACATTCACCACCATCCTCAGTGACAAATACTTCGCCATGAGCAATTGGGTTCATTGTCCCAGCATCATAATTTAGATACGGATCTATTTTGATGCAAGAGACTTTTTGATCAGCTAACTGTAATAACTTTGCAATTGATGATGTAACTACACCCTTACCAAGTCCAGACATTACTCCACCTGTTACAAAAATAAACTTCGTCTGCACATAAAGAAACCGAACATCCGGTTTTTGTATGTTTTGTTATTTGATCCAAAAATACAAGATCTGAAATCTTAATACTTTGTTTTATGAACGATTATCTTTTTTATTCTTTAAAGCTTATCGCTAAACCTAGATCGGAATGCATCTACTCTACTTTGAGTTTTGTATTCTTCAGGATGTGAGTTTTTTTGAGAACGTTCTGATAACATGTGTTTATGCTCCTCCCTTGAATGATGTAGTCGATCTTTTTCATGGATGAATTCTCTTTTACAATATTGACAGACAACGATTGTTTTTTTATGTTCATGCCTTACATGTTTTACCAAGTCATCATGGTTATTGAATTTTGCATTACATTGGATGCAATCATTCTTTTTATTGTGGAAAAATTTCATATTTTCATTTAAAGGCATGCATATTTAAACTGGATATTTATTGTCATTTTTTAAATTTTATTAGTATTTTTAATATTGTCTTTCTTCAAATTAGATTTCTCTTAGGAAGAATCTATGCAGAACTTTATGAATTTTGAATTTTAATAAATTGGTATATGTTGGTAGAATCATAATTAGACTCAACCAAACTTCAAATGAAACACTATGACTAAAAAATGATAGGACATAATACTATCTTCAAAATATAATTTCCTTTAGAGATTAGAAAAATGGTTGACTCGTAATTTCTTTTGTATTTCACATTGGAACTAAATCTAGATCCATACGCTTATGTTCATAGCCATAATAGAAGAGTATGGGAAAATCATTGAGTGATCACATACTTGAACAATTGACTTTATCAGGAGCAATCAATATCAAGTGGACTCAAAAAAACTCTGTATATAATGACAAATCAAAAAATAGCAAAAAAATGAAAAGATCATCAATAAATATCATTTACGCCGATGAAACGACAATTAAACCTCGTGTAGAAAAAATTTTTAAAATTATAAAAAACACAAAAACTGAATCAAAAAAAGAAAATACAATCAAAAAAATTCAAACATCTTCAGCATTTAACTATAAAATTATACCTGGATTTAGTCGAAAAGGACGTTAACCTTAAAAAAAAGTTTCTAATAACTCGAGAATTAAACAGCAAATGGTTATTTAACAAAAATCTTATAGTAAATTTCATTTATCCGATAATTTCATGATTCTAATCTATGTTCACTGCAAAAAGAACATAAAAATCTAAATGAATCATTTGCTTTTTATCTAGATTTTGTTTGATTTTTAAGAGTTTTTGTAAATGATTCTATTCTGGATTCTATTTTATTCTGTGGAGTGTTTTGAATTAACTTTAAAAAAGCACTACCAACAATTACTGCATCAGCACCTGTTTTGACATATCTCCGTACATCATCTGGAGTTGAAACACCAAATCCAACACCGACTGGAATCTTTCCTTCTGTAATTTTTTTTACATCTTTAATTGCTTTTAAAGTATAATTCTGAATTTTCTTTTTAATTCCTGTTGTACCATATACTGCAACTAAATACAAAAATCCTGCTGATGCATTGGAGATTTTTTTTATCCGTAATTTAGTTGTGTTGGGAGATATCAAAAATATTGTATCTATCTTATTTTTGGCGGATTTAACATATTCCCTTGATTCTTCAATTGACATATCTGGAAGTATAAAACCATCAATTCCAACCTTTTTAGATTTGGCAATAAATTTTGGGTATCCCATATGATAAACAATATTGCTATATGTCATTAATACTAGTGGTATGTCAGTTTCCTTTCTAATTTTTTTTACAATATTAAAGAATTTGTTGATTTTTATTCCAGATTCCAAGGATACCGTACTCGCATTTTGAATTATCGGTCCATCTGCAAGTGGATCGGAGAATGGAAAACCTAATTCTATAATATCTGCCCCACCTTTAATCAATCCTTTAACTGCTGCAATGGTTGATTTCTCATTGGGATAACCTACCATAATGTATGCAATCAATGCCTTTTCTTTTTTGGCCACTAATTCTTTAAATTTTTCTTTAATTCTTGTCATGCTGATTCAAATAATTTTGAACTTCTTCTACATCTTTATCCCCTCTGCCTGAAAGGGTAACTACAATTGATTCTGATTTTTTACATTGCTTTGCAACCTTTATTGCTTCAGCTATAGCATGAGCAGATTCTAGTGCAGGAATTATTCCTTCTGTTCTTGTTAATGTTAAAAATGCCTTTATTACTTCATCATCAGTTGCTGAATGATATTTTATTCGTCTGATATCTTTAAAATAAGCATGTTCAGGACCAACGCCAGGATAATCCAATCCTGCTGAGATGCTATGTGTCTCTGTTATTTGACCTTCTTTATTTTGTAATAAATATGTCATCATACCATGAAGTATTCCTTTACTACCAGCTGACAATGTGGCAGAGTGAAATTTAGATTTTAATCCTTTTCCAGCAGCTTCTACACCGATAATCTCCGCGTTTGTGTCTACTAGGGGATAGAATGTTCCAATCGCATTTGATCCTCCGCCTACGCATGCAATAACGATGTCAGGAGTTTTATTGGATATTTTTTTCATTTGTATTTTGATTTCATTTCCAATCACACTTTGAAAATCTCTTACCATAACAGGATAAGGGTGCGGACCAACTGCTGACCCTAACAAATAGTAAGTAGTTTCTACGTTTGTAATCCAATCTCTAATAGCTTCATTAATTGCATCTTTAAGAGTTTTAGATCCAGATATCACTGGATGAACTTTGGAACCTAGCATATTCATTCGAGATACATTTAGCTTTTGTCGTATTGTATCTTTATAACCCATATAGACTTCAGATTTCATCCCTAAAACAGCACAAGCCATAGCAGTTGCTACGCCATGTTGTCCCGCGCCTGTTTCTGCAATGATTCTTTTTTTATGCATTTTTTTTGCAAGTAATGCTTGACCAAGTGTGTTGTTTATTTTGTGAGCTCCGCCATGTAAAAGATCTTCTCTCTTCAAATAAATTTTTGCGCCACCACATTTTTCTGATAAATTCTTTGCAAAGTATAGTGGGGTTGGCCTTCCTGCATACTGTTTAAGATAATAACTTAATTCTTTTTTGAATTCCTTATTATCTTTAAATTTAAGATAATTCTCCTCTAACTCTTCGATTGCAGGAACTAGTGTTTCCGGAATATATTTACCGCCAAACTCACCAAATCGACCGTCTTTAGGATATTTCAATAAGAATTCACCAATCTTTTTACATACTCTGTGATATTATCGCTTTTCATTATGCTTGAACCTATAAGAAATGCGTCGGCCCCACATCTTTTTAAATATTGAATATCCTTTGGATTCTCGATCCCGCTTTCCGATAAGATTGGTCTTGTCTTTTTGTAATCCTTGAGTATTATTTCGGTCGTTGTCAAATCAATTTCTAAAGTATCTAAATTTCTATTGTTAATGCCAATAAGATCTGCTTTTGTTTTTAAAGCATTTTGAAACTCTTCTTTGGTATGTACTTCCAATAGAATTTTTAGTCCTTTACTGTGACCATATTCAATAAATCCATCAATATCTTTGATAAACCCATGATCAAATAATGATTGAATCAACAAAATATAATCAGCCCCAATTTTTTGTGCAGCATTAATTTGAATTCTATCGATCATCACATCTTTCATCAATAAAGGAACATCCACTGCACGTCTTACCTGAATAAAATATTCTGGCGAACCATTAAACAGATATGGCTGGGTTAAAATGGATAGTGCTTTAGAACCTCCTTCAATCATTTGTTTTGCGATGCTAACTGGATCTGATATTTTTCTGATTTTACCCAATGACGGAGATGCAAATTTTATTTCTGTTAGTAAAGTTGCATGCGTGTTTGACTTAATTATTTTTAAAAAATCTTGGTGGGATTTATTCATATTTTTAGTCAAATTCACTTTATACACCCCATCTTCAATCGCAGATTGTGAATTATTTACCAATTTCTTAAGAATATTTTTAGTCATAATAGTTCCTTTAATTTAGAAACGTCTCCAGTATCTGCTACAAATCTTTCTAATAATCTGAACGCATTTCCGCTTTTGATTGTGTTAAGTGCCAGGTCTATGCCCTCTTCAAAATTATTTACAATGTTGGCAACGATTAATCCTCCTGCAGCATTAAGAGCTGTTGTTTCTATCATAGCAGAATTTGCAGTGTTATTTAATACCCCAACAAATGATTTTATCGCATCATCTTTGGTTTGAATTTGAATATCTTTGAGTATCGATTTATGTAACCCTAATATTTGAGGATCAATTACATTCATCATTATTTTATTATTTCTTAAAATGCATATTCTGTTTTTTGCAATAGTAGAAAACTCATCCATTCCATTCTCAGAACAAACTGTCATAATATTTTCTGCCCCTCTTCGCTTTAGAATTAATGGTAGTCTGTCCAAATACTCAATTGAATACACACCTATGAGTTGATTTTTTATCCCCGCTGGATTTGATATTGGGCCCAAAATATTAAATGCAGTCCTTTTTTTGAGTTGTTTCCTTGAATGTGATAAATATTTCATTGCTGGATGAAATTTTTGTGCAAACATGAAACAAATATTATGCTTTAATAAGATAGATACAATTTTTGATGGTTCTGAATTTAGGTCATATCCAAAATATTCAAAAATATCTGCACTTCCAGACAAGCCAGAACTAGATCGATTACCATGTTTTGCTACTATCCCCCCTGCGGCAGCAACAACAAAAGACGCTGTAGTAGATATATTGAAAGTTTGGAGATAGTCTCCACCTGTTCCACACATATCTATAATCCTTCCCTCATTTTTTGGTAAAATTTTGATGGAAAATTCTTGCATTTTATCCAGCAAGCCAAGTAATTCATCATCAGTTTCACCTTTTTCTGTTAGACTGGATAAAAAATTTGCATTTTCTATTTCATTTGTTCTCCCAGATAAGATTTCTTCTATAACGTACTGCATTTGATCATATGTGAGGTTATTTTTTTGTTGTAGTTTTACGATTAAATCTGAAATCATTTTTTATCTTTTACCTGTTTTATAAAATTCGCTAAAATTTTTTTCCCTTCGTTTGTCATAATTGATTCCGGGTGAAATTGTACACCTTCTATCAAAAAATCCCTATGTTGTATTGCCATGATTTCACCATCATCAACTGCAACTGCTGTTACCTCTAGAACATCCGGAATTATAGTTTTATCACCAACTAACGAATGGTATCGTGTTGCTTGAAAAGGATTTTTTACATCTTTGAATAATTTTGAATTTGTATGTTTGACTGGACTAGTTTTACCATGTCTTACACATCCGGCATTTGTAACTTTGCCACCAAACGCTTGAATTATTCCTTGATGTCCCAAACAAACACCGAGTATTGGAGTGGTTGGTCCCATATCTCTGATCACATCGCTACATACTCCAAAGTATTTTTTCTCCTCTGGAGTTCCAGGACCAGGAGAAATAATTATTGCATCATATTTTTTTTCTTTTATTTGCTCTAGTGTGATCTTGTCATTTCTAATTACCTCACACTCTACCCCTAATTCTCCTAAGTATTGTGCTATATTGTAAACAAATGAATCATAATTGTCAATAATGAGAAATTTCATTTTGCTGCATCCCTTAGTGCCTGCAACAATGCACCAGCTTTATGTTCTGTTTCTTTGAATTCTTTTTCTGCAACTGAATCTGAAACAATCCCTGCTCCTGATTGTACAAATCCTTTGTTACCATCAATGAAAATACTTCTAATAGCAATTGCAAAATCACAACATCCATTAAATGAAAAATATCCCACTGCTCCTGCATATGGTCCTCTAGATTCAGGTTCTAATTCATCGATGATTTCCATGGCTCTGACCTTTGGTGCCCCAGAAACAGTTCCTGCTGGGAACACTGCCTTAAATGCATCAAACATGTCGTATTCCGGCGCTAAATTACCTACAAGATGTGTTACTATGTGCTGAACATGACTGAATCGTTTGATTTGCATTAATTCTTCAGGTTTAACAGTTCCGTATTTACAGACTCTGCCAATATCGTTTCTTCCCAAATCAACTAACATAGTATGTTCTGCTAATTCCTTTTCATCATGCAGTAATTCATATTCCATTAATTGATTCATTTTCTCATTAGGAGTAATTTCCCTTGTTCCAGCAATTGGGAATGTTTCTACTTTATCATTTGTTATTCTGACTAACATTTCAGGTGAGGCTCCAATGATTGTTTTATTGTTTTGTTTTAGATGATACATGTAAGGTGACGGATTAAGATTCCGAAGTGTTTTATATAAAGTCAAATCATCACCTTCAAAATCAAATGTAAACTTTCTAGATAATACAACCTGAAAAATATCTCCATCATGAATATACTTCTTGGCTTTGTTTACAATTTTGGAGAAATTTTCCTGATTCATATTTGGAGTGACTTCTGTTGATTTAAAATTCCCAAATAGGCCTTCACTTGTTTTAAATTTATCGAATCTATTTTCTTCATTATAAAAATAAAATAATTTCTTATGTAGATTATCATATAATATTCCATCATCATATATCCCAAATTCCATAAGTGGTTGTGGCGACTTATGGTTCTCAGGGATATTTTCTACAAGTCTAATTGCATCATAATTTACAACCCCCACAGCTCCTCCCAAGTATCTATAACTTCGATCTTCGGATTTTCCGACAATTTTTTTTAATTCTTCAAATGGATGAACCGTTTGAATAGTTTCTATTTTCCCTTCTTTTATGATTTCAACTTTATTCAAATATCCTTTCAGAATCAATTGGGGGTCAAATCCCATAACTGAAGTTTCTGCTAATACATCAGGACCAGTCAGAGATTCGAATAGAAATGAATGTGAGTAGTTTCTAGAAATTTTATTGTATATTTGAAATTGGTTTTCAGTTAACTCTAATGGTATAATTTTTGTTGGATTTTTTCCAAAGATATCCACCCATATTGACACTTCGAATTGTTCATTATTTAAATTGATTAGATTGTTATCTTTGAAATGTTTTTCTCGAACGTATTTTTTATACGTATGTAGAGTCATTACGGTATAGTACGGTACCTTTATATGATATGAGAACTATTGTTACAATCGTGCGCAGGAGTAAATCTGCAGTTATGCAAGATCTTTATTTTAACAAAAAGAATGAACTTAAAACCAGTGTGACTGAAATAGAATGTTATGTATGCGGTAAAGGAATACAGGATGGAACGAGCATAACCGCAAAAACTCTGAATAATGGGATGGCATTATTTTGCAAGGTTCATTATTTATTGTGATAATTATTTTTTAATTGTGTCTAGCTCCAAATTTTTTCTTTAAACGTCCATTTCTTATTTAAAACAAAATTACTAAATGCAGCAGTTATTACTGCTAATACTAATGAGCTTGGATAAGACAAGCCTATTTCATCTACTAAGTAATAGACAATTCCAAGTTGGACTAAAGCACCAATGGAACTAAACGCTGAAAATTTACCAAATTGAGTAATTGTGCGTTTTATTGTAAAATCTTTATCTTCAAATGTCCAATACTTGTTCAAAAAGAAATTACTTGTGATTGAAAATACTATTCCTAATATTGTTGCATGAAGATACCACATATCCAAATTGGCTGTGAGTAAAACTGATGTAAGATAATTTACTCCCAATCCGGATGCACCAACTGAAAAGAATCTTAGCTGCTTTTGATACAAATTTAACGGATGTTCTTTTCTCAATTCTTTGATTCTTTTTTCCATATCTGTAAAGATTCCAAACTGCATGAATGTATTCTAATATGGTTTTTGTTTCAAGTTTACTCTTGCCGTTTTGTCTATCCGAAAATGTATATGGGATTTCTTTTATCGAAGCATCCTTTACCTTTACAATCATTTCCAAAAGAATCTTGTAACCTATGGCATCAAAATTGATTCCTTTGATTATATCTTTATGAAACCCAAAAAATCCCGACATCGGATCAGATTCTTTTACTCCTAATCCTTTTTTGGCAATTAACGTTGCAATCTTGCTAATTATTTTTCTTTTTAATGACCAACCTTGTATTGAACCTCCATTTAGATATCTTGATGCAACAACAATGTCTGTTTTTGATTGTTTTAATGCATCAACAAGTTTTGGTATAAGTTGGGGGGGATGAGAAAAATCACTATCCATGACAATAATTATTTTACCTTTTGCCTGTTGTATTCCGTTCAATATTGCAGAACTAAGACCTTTTTTTGTTTTTCTATGTATGACATTAATGGTATATCTTGTTTTTTCCTTTAATGACTCAAAGTATGCTTCTGCAATTTTGCCTGTTCCATCAGGAGAGTTGTCATCTACTACTATGGCCTCAACATTGGTATTTTTTGGAAGGTGTTCTTTAATTAAATGCAAAATTCCTTTGATGTTTTCTGACTCATTATAGGTAGGAATTACTATTGATACTTCGGCAATACTTTTACTAGACAATACGGATTCAGCAGATTAATGTCATAATAAATTTTTAAGTTGAGAAATTTGACTAATGTATGCCTGTTCCCTCACGGATCTTTATCTCAGAAGCCTCAAAATTGTCTTGTATGCTAGTATATGGATAAAAATTGGAATCAAAATTACTCACAGTGCCATGAAAAGTTTTGATTATCTTAGACTCGTCTAATGTTGCCTGTAGTTGTGATCCTCTTTTAAGATCAATTCTATAATGTGCGTCTTCAATTATCACTGTTTTTTCAGTGGTTATTGGATAAAATAAAATAGATGAGTAGTCCTTTGGTACATTTTCACGATCAAAAATATCATATAATATCCAAGAATAAACTGGACTTGCAAGAACAGTTACATCATCATCATAATTTTTTAAAACATATGATAAAGCATCAAATTGATTTATTGATATGTCGTTAATAATTAAAAGTGTTGTACTGACAAATCCAAAAGACAAAATACAGGATATTATAACTGGATATAGGATTTTTTTCGTTAATCTAAAATTACAAATTGATTCTAGCAGTATGCCCGCTGCAATACACAATACTGGAATTACCATAATCCAATGAAAGTATTGTTTGTATCCAAATGAGCTTAAAAATATTACAAATGGAATAAACCACAATAAGAGAAATTTATCTCTACGTAACGCCGCCAGAAGTATGCCCGAAAAACCTATTATAAACATTAAAGGATCAACAACAAAAAAAGATTCTAATATTCCCCAGATGTCATTTGATCTTTGTGATTGCCACAAGATATCTTTTTGCCACAGATCAAATTGATCAAGATAAATAGCGTTTGCAGGCCATAATAACGGAATAAATAGAAACGGAATTAACAGCAACAATACATCTGAAAACTTTTTTCTCTTTGTGTAAACAATCCATGCTACTACAAAGATCATTGTAAATGCAGGTATCTTGGTAAATACTGCCAACCCTAACAAAATACCTGAAAAAATAATCCAAGGAGTGTTTTGTTTTGCTTTAGTGAAATAGAGTGCAAGAAAAATGGATCCTAGTACAAGAGGTAATAAAATTGAATCTAACAGAATTCTTTTTAAAATCCATGTGAAGGGTATAACTGCAAAGAGCATTGATGAGATAAAGGCCGAATTTCTCCCGTATTTTATTTGAACAATTTTATAAATCAAAAACGTATCTAATATTGCTAACAATCCCATGAATATTCTAGGAGACATGTACAGGGATTGTAATGATTCTGATTCTGAAGATGGATGTGAACCAGGATAGTTCGTTATTTTGAGAATTGATGCAATTGCAATTTGGCCAAAATAAGGATGATCATAAAGATAATCTTCCTGAGGATTTCCAGTATCTAAAAAATTTATTGCACGTCTCATGTAAATACCCTCATCAAAGAACACATCTGGATATCCAACAGGATTCCAAAGATGGGTAAAACCCGAAAACAATAGTGGAATAATCAAAAAAAATAATTTGTTCAATTGTTAAATTATCGTTTGTAGTGATACTTTTAAATTTATTAGACTAAATGCCGATTTTCCACAAAATCAAATTTAATCAAATTCATTTTACAAAATTCAGATGTTCAAGTTATTTTACAATCTAATTCCTAATTGTCATTTCATTTCCAGTTGATGCCTGTAAACCAAGTCCTACGTCAGATTCATGTGTAATTATCATAAGCATTTCACATGTAAGGCACAGTACAGAGGGTCGATAATTTGTATTTTCCTGAGTTGGCCCAGTTGAAGCTAATATCGCATCTATTACAAGATTTATACCATTACAATTCATACATCTTGATGGAATTTCCGATAGACGTTTTATTTTTTTAATATAATAGTGCGCCATCTCTTGAATCTTTGCATTACTGATTCTTAAGTTAATTGATTCTGGATATCTAGATTTAAATAAATAATTACAACTTTCTTGAAACCTCAACAGTATCTAAAATGTTTTAAGGTTATTAGTAAACTGATTTTATTTTTATTTTCAAGATTATTTGCAGATTTTAAATACCGCCAATCTGAAGATCATTGTTTTATTTTATAAGAACACTGGTGTGCCCACATTTTCTACAACTCATTGTGCCATTTTTTGAATATTCATGATTGCAGCTTTTTTGCTCAAATCTTAAAACAACAGAACTATCTATTGTATCAATGTGATTAGCACTTTCTTCCAATGGAGGCATAACATTTCTTTCAATTGCATTTCTATAGAATTCATAACAACTTGTTGAACAAAACAATGCATTTTTTGCATAAAATATTTTTTTGCAATTTCTGCAATTTATCATCATGTTGCTTTTATGATTTTAATAAATTTAAATGATGTTGAAATTAGATTTAACTAATAACGCAAATCTGTTAGATCGTTATTCTGAGATTAAAAATTTAAGTATTACTTGAAAAAGTGGAAATTTCCTTTCATTTTGCAAGATTGTGCGGAATAATCATTTTTTATTAATCTCAATATTCAAATTAATACAATAAAAAACACATTAAAAAAGAAAATTCTTTGTTATTTAGAGATGAAACACACATGTTCGCTCACGAATTTTCCGGCTCAAAATTTTATCCAATAATTTAGACAATAATCATGAATTTTGAAAAAAATTTAACATGCCAGTTATTTTTTTGAGAGTTTTTTTGATTTGTGGATAATCTTTGTAAACACTTTCAATATCTTTAATTGCTTTACCAAAGAGATTGCTATTTTTAACATTTTCAAAGTGAAAAAAATAGGAACTAATGCTAGAGTAATTATATCAAACCAATTTTTTTTTAAAAACACTTGCCAGTTTTCTGCATTGCAATATTTCACATATAAATCCAAAATGAATAATGTTACAAGAATTCCTAAAAGAATTTCAGAAATTTTTTTAATATTTTCTAACTGAGAATGATCAGGTACAGGAAAAAATTTGTAATCAAATAGTAAAAGTATCATAAAAATTACAATTAATACAAAAATGCTATAATCTAAGATTTTGATAGGTTTTAAAGTCAAGATCAATATCCCGAGACAATTAAATTAAATTGTTTCATATTTCACTAACTTATCACATGCTGTCAATTTAAAAAATTCTTAAATCTATTTCAAATCGTCCTTTATTTTATCAAATTCTTCCTTTGTGATTTCTCCCTTGGCATACCTCTCTTTTAGAATATCAATTGGTAAATCTTTTTTTGGTTCAGTAAATGTCTGTGTTGATTGATAAGATGTAGGAGATGTGCCATTAAAATACGCAATAACATGTGGGCGCCACATATACCACAGTACAAAGGCATCAAGGATTATAGTCAATAAGGAAAATGGGTTTCCGATTAGTGATGCTAGGCCCATAATTAAGCTGATTATGGAAAGTACAATGATAATAGTTCTTGCCCAGTGTTTGCCCGAAAACAATGCACCTGCAATCACAAATTCTATTGCTGCAAGTATTCCAAACATTATCAGAAATATTCCCCCAAGTACCGCAGAAAACATTCCAAAGTAACCCATTCCCCCACTGACACCAAGCATCGCAGCTCCTACAAGAGCAATAATCAATGATACTGAACCGCCAATTAGATGTAAAATTCCAAGAATTGTAATTCCAAGAGGTCTATACAATCAATTACAATAATTTTGTAGGTAGTTAAATATTTTACACGTAGAATCGGTAATTTGAAATTCTTAAAGTTTAAAATTTAAAATTATTAATTAAATTTTTTACTTTTTGTCTAAATTTTAAAAAATCCTTTGAATTCAGAAAACTAAAAACTAATTCTTATTTACTTTTTCAGTATATTTGTCTACTTGGTCGAACCCATTAATTTTTTCTAAATCTTTATCAAGATTATTTTCAAAAAGTTCAGGATTTTCTTCCTTGGCTTTTTCCAAAAGTTTCTTGAATGTGTCTGGATTATTCTTTTGAAGATCCAATAGTAAATTTCCTATTGAATCATCAAGGTTGTTCATAATTATTCAATTCTATAATATAGTATTTTTACTAATCTAAATCAACAATAACATATTAAGACAGAATACTATCCGGAAAATATCTCGATCTCCATTGTACAAGTTTGTTAAAAATTTCAAGATAGTCTTCCTCTCGTGTAGTAATATGTACGTGAGCATGGAATTTCCCAAACTTGCCCTCAAAGACCATTGTGCTTTCCTTTTTGAATAAAGGTATTGTTAGTCCTATTTTTTTAATTGTTTTAAATTCAAAATTGTCAATTAATACTATTTCTTTTTTAATTATGATTCTTTTTTTCTCTTTGTTTTTATTAAGATCTTGTTCAACTTTTCTAGTAATCGACTCACTCCATTTTGTAGTATTTGGTGGCCAATAATGAATATGTACTTTTTCAGCCATAAATTTAATTTCAAAGAATTGTGATTCTTCGTTTAGCAATAATTTTGACTTAAAGTCCTTTTAACTTAAGGATTTACTTAGATTACTAATAGATATGAAAAAGTTTTGAGGCAAACAAGCAGGTTTTAGAATTAACACTCTAAAAATAAGAATCCTTTTTTAATCATAGGCGAAAAATAAGATTATTGGTAAGGGCAAATAAAATGTTTTTATTTTATACCGTCAATCATGGTTGTGGATAAGCAAAGTAAATCTTTGATTCTAGTACTCATTGTTTCGCTAATCATTATTTCTGCAATTTTTATGGTGTACATAACTTACAATATGAATTCAGAATTATCATATTCATCAAAACAACCTTTCATTCATGATGACGTTAAGAATAAAAAAAACTCTCTTCACGTTTTTGATTCTCCACAAATCAAAGTCGACATTCTAGTACCATCAAAACGTAATGACGGCACAATAATAGAAAATATAGAATTTGAAAAAATAAGAACTGAGCTTGCAACTCGCTTTGGAGGAGTCACCGTTTTAACACCTTTTAATGGCACAACAATTCAAAATGAAACCAGACATGATGGAGTGAATAATTCTGGTTTTTATGTGGTTGCTCCAAATACTATGGAAAATTTGGATTGGTTTGCCAATTACAAACAGACCTTAAAGGATTGACTGTATCAAGATAGGATCTTTATGACTTTTTCACCTACGGTGATTGCTCCTTGAGATTCTTCATAATATGATTACACACATTCAAAAAAAACTTTTAACTTATTTTCCCCCATTAAACCAAAAATAGATTAGAATCTAATTTACTTTCATATTTGTAGTGTTGAATTCAATAATTAACTTAGCCGATGATTTATCAATCTGTAGAATTTTGAATGGAATGTGGCAAGTGTCAGGTGGGCATGGACAGATTAATCATGAATTGGCGCTTAATGAAATGACAGAATATCACAAAATGGGCTTTACCACATGGGATTTGGCAGATATCTATGGTCCAGCAGAATCATATATTGGCGAATTTAGAAAACGATTATTTGCAAAAGACAAAGCAGAATTAATCAGATCACAAGCTCTGACTAAATTTGTTCCAAATCCAGGACCAATGACAAAATCAATTGTTGAGTTTTACATTGACCAGTCATTAAAAAAAATGAATGTAGATTCTCTAGATTTAATTCAATTTCATTGGTGGGATTACAAAAATCTAGCTTATCTTGATGCCATTGATCACTTGTCAAAATTATGTAGTGAAGGAAAAATTAAACATTTAGGTTTGACCAATTTTGATACAGAACGAGTAGAGGTAATAGTTAAGAAAGGGTTTAAGATAAAATCCAATCAAGTACAATACTCTATTTTGGATCAAAGACCAGAACATCTAATGATTCCATTTTGTCAAAAACATGGAATACGCCTTCTCACGTATGGTACTTTGTTAGGAGGATTTTTATCCGAGAAATATATTGATGTAATTAATCCACATAAATCAGATTTAACAACTTTAAGTTTAAAAAAATATTATAACATGATTGATGTATGGGGAGGTTGGGAATTGTTTCAAGAATTATTACACACATTATATAATATTGCCAAAAAACATAATTCCAGTATTGCAAATGTAGCTACAAAATATATCTTAGACAAACCGATGATTGCAGGAGTAATAATTGGCACAAGACTTGGAATAACTGAACACAGGAAAGATAATGCAAATGTTTTTGAATTAAAATTAGATACTAAAGATCTAAATAATATATATGCGGTTACTAAAAAAGCAAAAAATATTATTGAGATAATTGGAGATTGTGGAGCGGAATATCGTTAATCATTTTTGAAATTTTTAAAATATTTTACACTGCTCTAAAATACTTTATTTATTTTCAAATAATTTATTCATTCCATATTGGTTGCTTTTTTAACCATCTGATCAAATCCTGATAAAGATGGCTTTTTTCAACATTCAATATGTTCATCTCAAGATTATTTGCCAATTTTATTGTTTTTGAATATTTTTCATATTTTGCAAATATTATTTTGTCAAGATATGTCTGACCCTGAATCTCTTTTTTTGCTAATTCTTCAGAGTCCGTCATTGCAAAGCTTGCAAAAATTACACCATTCACCCAATATGCATTACCTGATTCAAGTGTTACCATCATATTGAGTAAATCATCAAGACTCATTTTGATCAGATCACGAACATAAATGGTATTGTAAGGTTCATGGATAAATTCAGTCATTTTTCTATATTTTCAATTCTGGGTTTATCTGTATATATACTGAATATTTAAAATCTGGTTCTTGGAAATGTGTTTCTATGATGCCATTATTTCAGTTAAGTACAAGAAGTTATGATAAAGAAATTTTATTGATCAAAAAAGCAATGTCTGAATTGGAGGTAATTTGTAACGTAAAGGAAGGTTTTCAAATTTCTGAGCCATTTACAAAAGCTGGATGGACATTTTTTAACTTGCAGATAACTTTGGAAATGACATCAATAATTGAAAAATCAGGATTGATGAAGGGGGCGCTTGGGTTTAAAATTGGTGAACAGTTAAAAAATTTTCTTGGCCATTTCCTTGAATCCAAAGGCAGTCAAATAAGAATAAAACAAATAAATTATTAATTTTGATTTTTTAGTTATTTTAAGTAGAATTATTGTTGTAGGTATTAATTTTTAAAATAAATTCATCTATACATGATATAAATAATTTATTTTTTTAATGACAGAAGAACATTATATCTTTTATTTTTTAAAAAATATTTTATAAGATAAATTCTTGAGTTGTTATTTGAACAATAATCTGATATTTATTCTGTCATAATTAAACAAACTTAGAAAAAAACATTTTTTGAAAATTTTAACGATATTTTCAAATCCTTTTTTGCTCTTAGTTACTCTTGTTAATTAATTTTCAAAATTTTTTTCAATTTCCAATGCTTTTGATTCTAAATAGCTGATATTGCCTAATTTTCTATAGGTTAATTTTTCTAATGTTTTAATAATACTGACGGCTGCTCGGTATTGTGGAATTTCAGGATGATTCAACTCACCATACATTCCAATTCCTTGAATTCCATTTCGTTTTGCAAAGGCCAAAATTAATCCATTGAATCCTGTAATAATTGATCTTTGTGGAGTTATAGGAATTCCCAATTCCTGCATTTGTTTTGTTAATTCTATTGATGTTGTAGTAACAAAAGTTTTGGGATTATGGTCCAACACTCGATTTGTGTGAAATCCTCCAAATGTATAGATAAATTTAGCAGAATATTTTTTTGAAATGTCAAGAACATCTTGGCAAAGTGAGTATAATTCTTGATTATCTTGGGGTTGACCTGTACCTCCTCCAAAAATAATTAATCCTTCTGAATATTTGTATTCCCAACTTTCCTCTGGTAAATCAATATGTCCACCCATATCCACTACATAAGTAGGAAATTGTGATTTTGCGATTCTAAATTTTTTTGATTTTAGACTATGATTGATAAAATTTACTACTATGCTACCGACGTTTCCCATGTCTTGCATTGCAGCAATGACTATTGGTTTTTCTACATCAGGTTCTACTATTTGATAAAATTCCACTTAATTTCTTATTAATCACCCATCAATTAGGATTACCTTTTCAGGCTTTGTTTCTTATTGAATACAGTCATATTTTTAAGATTAATTTGAGATAAGATCGAGTTAATTACAAGTATTTGTTGATTGTTGCAGGATTTACCAATTTTGTTTTTATATTAAAAATATCTTGTTCATCTTGTGATTATTGGAAAAATAAAAAAAAATGAGAAAGTAATTAAATTTCAATTAAAACTCTTTTGTACAAAATGTGGCAAGTCAGTACCAGGAGGAATGCAGGCATCTGAAAAATATTACAATTCAGATTTATTTAGAATCGAAATAGAAAATTTTAAAAAAAAATATCTTTGTGGGATATGCAGAGATGCCAAAAGAATTAAAGACAAAATACAAAGTACATAATTTCAAATTTGCTAAATCATCTTAATTACTAAACAACTCGTTTTGTAAAAATACCAATCAATTAATCTAATTGCATTATAGAACTTAGAAAAGCCCAATGTCACCATTATCCCAATCAAACTTTCTATCAAAAAACATGGAATTGAGAAAAGAAATTATTATTATATTTTTTAAAATTTTATAGTACTGAAATTGGAATTTGTAAAAATAAAAAAATATTACTAATTTTTATTGAATTGATGTATATTGGAACCACAACTATTACATTTTTTACTTTGTATGTAATTTTGAATAGTTTGATCATCCCAAATTAATGCATTTGCTATATGGCCTTTATCACATTTTATTTTATATAATATACTTGTCATGATAAATTTTTGAATCATTTCCAAACTTAAGGGTATTGTTGTCAATTTTTACGATTTATTGATTGGATCTTGCCTTTCCAACATCGCCTAACTCATCCTGTTTTTTAAATACTCGGTATTCACCAATAGTTGAATTGCATTGGTGACAGATATATTGGCCTCGTTCAATCAAAATTAAATTATCTGCAACTGTTTCGTTTGGGGTCTCTTCCAACCTAATTTTTGGCGGTTTATCGAATTGAACTGAACAATTTTTACAATAATGTTTTAACATTTTTTGTTCTTCAAGTTTGCCTACGGGGGCTAAAAATAATTTGCCCACTCCTAAATCTGCTTTTTTTGCCTGTTCTTCAGTAAGGTCTGCTAGGATATATCCTCCTGAACCATGTAATGTGAATTGAGCCAACCAACATCTTGTAATTTTATTGCCTTAAAATACTATGTTTTTAAAATATATGTCAAGATCGAATAGAAGTTTTTCTAATTTGATTAAGAATAGAAAGACCTAATCCTAGCATAAACAAACCCAAGCCAATCATACTCAGAAAAATGATGTTAGTAATATTATCGTGAGGATTCCAAAATATTGTAATACCTATAAGAGTCAAGACAAGTCCAATAACACACAACAAAATACTTGATTTTCTAAATTCAGTTATTTTCAATAACTTACTTTATAGATTGTTAACTTAAGCTTTTTTGAAAACGAATAATTATAGGTAAAATCATTTATGAAGAAATTCTTTGATTGAGAATATTTTTAATTATTTTTTGTCAATTTGATGTCTACTCAAATATTATTTTACCTAGTGAATATATCAAGAGTAAAATAATAGATTAATGGAGTTAAAATAGACTCAGGTCAATTTTTAATTTAATTTTTAATTGCATAAATAAACGAAATAATCCATCTCATGATTAATTCCAAATTATCATCATTGTCTATAAAATGTTGACAATTATCAAAAAATAATTTAAAAACCAAATGAATTTATCATAACTTAGTTGCAGATTATTGTTATAACACTGAATTATATTTGCCGTAAACGTTATTTCAATTTGAATTTATTCAGGTTAAATAATAATTGAATAAAATTTTTGTTATAATTCAAAAAGTATTTGATTTCTTTTTAAACAGTAAAAACAGTTAATCAGATAGTTAATTTCGATTGTTTTTTTCTGCTGTGTTTTCATAAAAAAATTCTTGTCTTTTTAAATCTTTTTCTGATATGATTCTGCATTTTCTAATTCGAACTAATCTCGATACTTGTTCATATGTTGTCATGTCTCTTACATCTGAAGCAAATGCAATCTGTAATAATGGAGATTTCTCCTCAATCATTGGCTTTACCTGTTCGTATCCACCTGTTTGACGCATACCTGAGCGATATAATCCGATATTTTTTTCACTCTTTGAAACTTGTGGATCCTGATAACAACATATTGCATATTCACCGTTGTCTTTCTCGACAATTGTCAATCTGGTAAATTTATCACTCCAATTATTGATCTCTTTGGTAACTGCTATAGAAGCCTTTTTGTCCTCAAACACCAATGATACTACTAATCTGTCCTTTTCATATGCCCATGAAATACCATAAAAATTTCCATGCCATTTTATATCAAAAGACATAGTTTAATTCTAATAATTTATCAAATTAATCCTTTTGAATTACACACTGAAAAATTTATCCACATTGAAAGTTTTTTGCTTGTTCTTATTAGATTATAAAATTAATTTTATTAATTTGATTACCTCTTCAAGAATTTAAATTTATTCAGATGTTAATTAGTTAATTAAAACATGTGAGCCTTTATTGGTCTCAAACAAATAAAGAATAATTTTAAAATTGATTAAAGAAGTGTGTTGAAAATATCAAGTCACCAAAGATATAACAGTTTAATGGTTTTTTATAGATAATATGGGAGATGAACGACAAATTGTTTCATCTTTAAATCTCAATAATATGATTCTGTAATGCCTTTTTGATTTCATCTTTTTTTAATTCAACTATAACATTTCCAATTTTCAAACTATCCGCATCATCAATTGATGATAATCTATAAGAAAGAAAATCCGAAAGTAGAATCTAAATTAAAATCATTGTTGGTTCTTAAATTTACCTTCAAATATTTTTCCTGGATGCCATTCTTTTTTGTCAATCCCCCAGATGGAAAAATTCGAATATCTTCATTGATTTTGTTTTCAGTAGATTTTTTTCCAAAAATCGCCTTGTCTATATCATGACCTTTATGGTAATGAAATATAGTAATGATAAATTCCATATGAATTTCAAGGAACATCTAAAATAAAGAGGCTTCCATATGTCATAATTTTTTTAAAAGCGCATCTTCCGGTGTTTTATCTTTGTTGTTTTGCCAGTGCCAAATATGATGTTTCTTCCAGTGCTCTTCTAATTGTATAGTTGTAGGCTCGTTTCCCAACGGACTACCACATATTTTGCATTGTTTCATAAAAATTTTAGATTTATTATAAAATTAAGGGTATTGTTTGGAAAATCCAATTTTAATTTCATTTTTTTTCTGTACAGAGTAAAACCAAAAAGAACACAAATTCCCTCAAAATGTTTTTTTGGTTAGATGACAGTATCAATTCTAATTTTTTGGCAAGATTTAATGCTATTTGATAAATTTGCCCATAATGACTACCTAAAAGGAATGCATTTAGAGATTTATCTGGAATATTATTTATGTTACTTTTATACAAATTAATTGTCATATTGTTAGTCCAATTTGTTTTTAAAATTAAATCTGTGACCAATCTGATCAAATTTTTATCCAATCTATCTTCAATAGATTCCAAGATTTTGTTAAGCTCAATCCTATTTTCCTGATTTAAGGGAGTCATGATTTTATACCATATTTCCTATTTTTTAATTGATAAATCAATAAAATTGTGCTGGAATATTTCTTCATTTTATCTATTTAATTTTGATACATAACTGAAATTAAGAGTTATGCTATTTCAATATATTTCTAAATGCTTGAATGAAAGAAAATTAATTTTGTAGAACAAATTTTGCTGATTGTTAAATTATTCAACAATTCATATTGCTGCACTATTTTTAGATTTTCGTTTTTTACCCATACTGAATTCTTGTGATTTTTGCTTTCTTCTTTGTTGTTCTAGATTTAAAATTAGGTATGTTTTCCCTTCTTCACATAATTTCATTTCCCCGGTAAACTCATCGTGAACTGATTCGATAGTGCCATCTGTTAATAATCCCCCAACAATTTCCCAAGCTTTGTCTTGCGGTATTTCAAATTTGTAAGATATTGTTGAGATTTTTGTATAGTATCCGTTTTTTGAATTACGTAAAATGAAATCTTTGATTCTATCTTCTATTGTTTGTGATTTTGTACTTGGTTTGTTACCACTTAATCTTTTAAATGATCTTTTGTTTTGTGGCATTATTTTTTTATAAGTTGCCACTATTTTAGGACTTTGAATAAAAATAATAATTTAAGAATCCATGTTCATAACAAACAGACATAAAAGAGAAGAGTGAAATCAATTACAAAAACAATTGATAAAGAGAGAAATTTAAAATGTTTTAGATTGTAGTTTTTTTGAATCCATCATTAGAATTTTATGACATTTGCAAAAACAGTTAGAATGAATCATATCGTGAGAATTTCTATATTCACATTCCTTAGTATGTTCCATTGAGCAAATAATTTTGAAATTTTTAAACACTTAAGTATTTTGAAATTTCTTTGAAAAAAATACGTCTAAAAAGGAAAAAAATTTCAGATAATTATAATAAACATGTGATCGTCTAGTTAAACAAAAATTTAAAATTAATGAAAAATAGAATTTAAAGAAAAAAAATTTGCTTCAAAAGTTTATTTCTTTTTTGAAGCTTTTTTTGCTGCTGGTTTTTTTGCTGCTGCTTTAGCCATAATAAATGACAATGTTTTACTTGAATATCCAGCCGTAATGTAATAAAATTAGACTAAAAGAGTATTGATCGGAACATAATTTGAAAACTTTTTAGGATCAAATTGATCGAATTGTAATTAAATTGACTTTCTTATCCTTGTTTTTTATTGATCAAATTAAGAGTATTTTTTCGGAAATGAACCATTCAACCGATTCATCTTCACTTTTGTTAACAAACTTCTCTTGTAATTATAATGAGAATATTTCAGTTGATCTTATCTCTGAATTGTCAATATTCATCTGATAATTAACTTCATTTACAAATTAGTAAAAGGCTTCAAAAAATTCATTCAATAAATGAAATCTTCATTTATTTCGATTGATACTACACAATTTACATCACTAACTAAATTTTATGTAAATCTCAATAGTCAAAATAGTATCTGTTATTACTAGAGATTGAATAAATTATTCATCTAGACATCTGGAATGATTTTTGGAATTGTTGTACCTAGTTGTATTTATCGACAAGAACCCAGATTTCAATACCTCTTCTTTAGATATTACCTTCGAGGTTGACCTTTTGAGTTACCTGAATTTTATCATGTTATCTGATTTCGTAGGTAATAAATCAATTCTATTTTGTCCTGAATTTGCTCATATCAATAACCTCTATTTTGTTGTCGGTAGGAACAAATATTTTTTAATTTTTTAATTAAGTCTATACGCTAATTTTTAATATTTGATTTGAAGAATGCCAATGTACATTCTACCAGTTCTTTATCAGAATGTTTTCTTAGATCATGTTTACAATTTTGACATATTCCACTGTCTTCTTCAGTAAAATCTTCACCTATCTGTTTCATGCAACATTCCATCAATTCTCTAGTAGAATGTGATTCCATTGCAAGTTTACAAGTAGGGCATTCAGTCAAAATTTTCACTTGCTAAAAAATTAATCATATTATAAAAGAATGTTGGCCCCAGAAGAATTAATTTAATGTGGTTAATTAATTCAATTAGATTAAATTTATCATGTTTTTGCATCATTGAAATTAATTAGATATGTCAAATTAAGAGTTTCTTCAATTCTAAAAATAACTTTTTGCCTAATTATGAGATGTAGTATTATTGTTTATACAATTCCAACTCTTGTAGGATTTTACTCATATTATGTTTCCATCTTCTCATTGAATCAATGTCATGAGGTCTGTTTTTTTGAGTTCTTCCTTTTGCTCTAATATATTCCTCACGTCTTTTTGAATTCCAATTTGTTGATCATAATCTCCCTATTTTATTAACTATATAGTAATACAAAGCCAACAATTAATGCGATTATTGAAACGCTCATTGAAATTACAAGTTTAAGATTCATGATTTATTTTGTTTGCAGGTAAAATTAATAGGTTTTTTCAACGATAATAAGTTAAAGTGTCCTGAAATATCAAATAATTTTTCATCATTGAGGATGTATCATCATAAAATAAATAATTTTTTTACTGAGCAATGACTGAAATTGTCAATTATGTTAATAATTTTTTCATTTATATGATTCCTTGATGATGTATTATTGATTTAAAGGAAGCAAGCAAGTTTGATTTTTTCTTTTGCATCAGGCCCTTTGGGGGATATATCGAAACCATCAAACATGCAAACAACCTTGCTTCCCACATGTATGTGTGTATTTTTCTGAAAATTTTATAAAATTAAACATGTTTTGTTAATTGATCAAAGTGATTAAAAAAACCAACCATTTCACTTCTGTCTTACATACTTCAAAAAATGCAAATAGGTTTGATGTAATATCTAATTAATGTAATCATGAATGTATGTGCCCAACAATCTCAAATTACACCTATTATTTTTTTAATTTTTATATAAATCTAGAATCATCATGAAATTATCTTCAAAGAATACATTTAACAAACAGTCATAAGCAATGAGTTACTGTTTATAGGTTTAATTTTAAAGAATACAAAACTTTTCAAATCATTACAACATCCAAAAATTGTGATAATAGTTTGCAAGGGAACTAGAAAAGATAATAAATTTGAAAAATGTGAGTTTATTCATACTGGAAATTGGGTGGATCTTCAAAACTCTTTGAACATGAAAGATTTCACCTATCCCTAGAAAAACACAATTACTTTTGGCTAGGATTTGATATTCCTCAATCCTTAGGAAGTTTTAGTGGTAGAGATGGAAAAAGAAGTTAATTGTCTACCATATCATTACAAATCAGTCTTTTTTTATTTTGTTGATTAATTTTCATTAAATTTAATTTGAAATTTTTAATTGGGAGTATATGATCTGTAAAAATTGGAAAAAATGTGATTATTGAGTTGTTCATTAAATATTGTAAAGAAATCGCCACACATAACCACTCATAAACGTGTTAAGATATTTGGAACTTTTCTTATCTAGTTGAAAAAGTAGGCATGAATTTTCAGATAAAAGAATTTCAACAGTATTTATTCTATTATTTAATAATTAACATCTATGAGCTCATACGAAACCATAACTTGGTCTAAACATAATTTTTTGAGTTGGTCAAACTTTCAATCTGAATCAAATCCTTCATCTTTTGAAGATGCTCACAGTCCAAGTATATCTATATTTGATTGTACTGTGAGCATCTTCAAAAGATGAAGGATTTAATTCAGATTGAAAGTTTGACCAACTCAAAAAATTATGTTTAGACCAAGTTATGGTTTCGTATGAGCTCATAGATGTTAATTATTAAATAATAGAATAAATATTGTTGAAATTCTTTTATCTGAAAATTCATGCCTACTTTTTCAACTAGATAAGAAAAGTTCCAAATATCTCAACACGTTTATGAGTGGTTATGTGTGGTTATTTCTTTACAATATTTAATGAACACCTCAATAATCACATTTTTTCCAATTTTTACAAGATCATATACTCCCAATTAAAAATTTCAAATTAAATTTAATAAAAATTAATCAACAAAATAAAAAAAGATTGATTTGTAAATAATATGGTAGACAATTAACTTCTTTTTCCATCTCTACCACTAAAACTTCCTAAGGATTGAGGAATATCAAATCCTAGCCAAAAGTAATTGTGTTTTTCTAGGGATAGGTGAAATCTTTCATGTTCAAAGAGTTTTGAATCCCCCCAATTTCCAGTATGAATAAACTCACATTTTTCAAATTTATTATCTTTTCTAGTTCCCTTGCAAACTATTATCACAATTTTTGGATGTTGTAATGATTTGAAAAGTTTTGTATTCTTTAAAATTAAACCTATAAACAGTAACTCATTGCTTATGACTGTTTGTTAATGTATTCTTTGAAGATAATTTCATATGATGATTCTGGATTTATATAAAAATTAAAAAAATAATAGGTGTAATTTGAGATTGTTGGGTACATACATTTATGATTACATTAATTAGATATTATATCAAACCTATTGCATTTTTTGAAGTATGTAAGACAGAAGTGAAATGATTAGTTTTTTTAATCACTTTGATCAATTAACAAAACATGTTTAATTTTATAAAATTTTCAGAATAATACACACATACATGTGGGAAGCAAGGTTGTTTGCATGTTTGATGGTTTCGATATATCCCCCAAAGGGCCTGATGCAAAAGAAAAAATCAAACTTGCTTGCTTCCTTTAAATCAATAATACATCATCAAGAAATCATATAAATGAAAAAATTATTAACATAATTGACAATTTCAGTCACTGCTCAGTAAAAAAATTATTTATTTTATGATGATACATCCTCAATGATGAAAAATTATTTGATATTTCAGGACACTTTAACTTATTATCGTTGAAAAAACCTATTAATTTTACCTGCAAACAAAATAAATCATGAATCTTAAACTTGTAATTTCAATGAGCGTTTCAATAATCGCATTAATTGTTGGCTTTGTATTACTATATAGTTAATAAAATAGGGAGATTATGATCAAAAAATTGGATCAAAAAAGACGTGAGGAATTATTAGAGCAAAAGGAAGAACTCGAAAAAAACAGACCTCATGACATTGATTCAATGAGAAGATGGAAACATAATATGAGTAAAATCCTACAAGAGTTGGAATTGTATAAACAATAATACTACATCTCATAATTAGGCAAAAAGTTATTTTTAGAATTGAAGAAACTCTTAATTTGACATATCTAATTAATTTCAATGATGCAAAAACATGATAAATTTAATCTAATTGAATTAATTAACCACATTAAATTAATTCTTCTGGGGCCAACATTCTTTTATAATATGATTAATTTTTTAGCAAGTGAAAATTTTGACTGAATGCCCTACTTGTAAACTTGCAATGGAATCACATTCTACTAGAGAATTGATGGAATGTTGCATGAAACAGATAGGTGAAGATTTTACTGAAGAAGACAGTGGAATATGTCAAAATTGTAAACATGATCTAAGAAAACATTCTGATAAAGAACTGGTAGAATGTACATTGGCATTCTTCAAATCAAATATTAAAAATTAGCGTATAGACTTAATTAAAAAATTAAAAAATATTTGTTCCTACCGACAACAAAATAGAGGTTATTGATATGAGCAAATTCAGGACAAAATAGAATTGATTTATTACCTACGAAATCAGATAACATGATAAAATTCAGGTAACTCAAAAGGTCAACCTCGAAGGTAATATCTAAAGAAGAGGTATTGAAATCTGGGTTCTTGTCGATAAATACAACTAGGTACAACAATTCCAAAAATCATTCCAGATGTCTAGATGAATAATTTATTCAATCTCTAGTAATAACAGATACTATTTTGACTATTGAGATTTACATAAAATTTAGTTAGTGATGTAAATTGTGTAGTATCAATCGAAATAAATGAAGATTTCATTTATTGAATGAATTTTTTGAAGCCTTTTACTAATTTGTAAATGAAGTTAATTATCAGATGAATATTGACAATTCAGAGATAAGATCAACTGAAATATTCTCATTATAATTACAAGAGAAGTTTGTTAACAAAAGTGAAGATGAATCGGTCGAATGGTTCATTTCCGAAAAAATACTCTCTAATTTGATCAATAAAAAACAAGGATAAGAAAGTCAATTTAATTACAATTCGATCAATTTGATCCTAAAAAGTTTTCAAATTATGTTCCGATCAATACTCTTTTAGTCTAATTTTATTACATTACGGCTGGATATTCAAGTAAAACATTGTCATTTATTATGGCTAAAGCAGCAGCAAAAAAACCAGCAGCAAAAAAAAGCTTCAAAAAAGAAATAAACTTTTGAAGCAAATTTTTTTTCTTTAAATTCTATTTTTCATTAATTTTAAATTTTTGTTTAACTAGACGATCACATGTTTATTATAATTATCTGAAATTTTTTTCCTTTTTCGACGTATTTTTTTCAAAGAAATTTCAAAATACTTAAGTGTTTAAAAATTTCAAAATTATTTGCTCAATGGAACATACTAAGGAATGTGAATATAGAAATTCTCACGATATGATTCATTCTAACTGTTTTTGCAAATGTCATAAAATTCTAATGATACGGCGGGCGGATCAGCGATTTGCCCGGCGTGGCCGCACCTGTCCAGGACAGCCCGCGCACCAGCACGGCCGGCTGCGCCTCGTCGGCCTCGCCCATCAGCAGCGATGCCGCGGCGGCGATCTCGTCGGCGAAGCCGGTCTGCGTCACGCGCAGCGCGCGGCCGTAGAGGTCGGGCTGTCCGCGCAGATCGATGAGCGCGGGCAGGCCGGCGACGCCGAGCGCGACGCCGACGGTGCCGCGCCGCCAGGCGCGGCCCCAGCTGTCGCTGACGATCACGGCGAGCGAGCAGCGGAAGTGTGCGCCGAGACGGTCGCGCAGCGCGGCCGCCGAGGCATCCGGGTCTTCGCGGCAGCAGCAGCACGGGCTCGTCGCCCGCGGCCGGATCGATGTTGGAGCGATCGACGCCGGCATTCGCCATGATGAAGCCGAGCCGATGCTCGACGATCAGCACGCCGGGCCGGTGGCGCACCACGTCGCGCGATTCGCGCAGGATCACCTCGACCAGGCGCGGATCCTTGTCGACCTCGCCGCCGAGCGTGCGGCGCGCGCGCGAAGGCTCGCACCGTGCGCGAGATCGACATAGCGTCCTTCGGCCTTGGAGACGATCTTCTGCGCCACCACCAGCACGTCGCCGTCCGCGGGCGCGAGCGCGCCTTGCCTCGCATGCGGCGATCAGCGCCGCGGCGAGGTCGTCGCCCGGCCGCAGCTTCGGAACGTTCGGCACCGGAGTGAGCGTGATCGGCATGATCGCGGCCGTCCGCCGCTCAAGCCGCCCGCGTCGGCCGCTCGGCGAAATGCGGCAGCACGTCCTTGGCGAGCTTGAACATGAAGTCCTCGGTGTCCTGGCCCTTCGCCGGGAACGGCCAGATCACGATTTCCTGCATGCCGGCGGCGGCGAGCGCCTTGAGCCGGGCGACGATCTGCGGCGCGGTGCCGACCAGCGCGAGGCTGTCGATGATGCCGCGCGGAATGAGCCGCCGCAGCTCGTCCATGACCGGCGGCTGACCATTCGTGCGGCGCGTCGCGCACGAAGGTGCGGAACTCGTCGGTGACGTCGGGCGCGAGCTGTGTCGACCATCGCGCCCAGCACCTTGCGGCTGCTCCAGAACGCGAAGCTGACGCCGCGGCGGATGCCGTCCGGGATCGGATCGTCCTCGCGATCGAGCACCGAGACGTAGAGCCAGGAGCACAGCCGGATGTCTTTCCAGCTCGCGCTTGGACGCTTCGAGGCCCGGCAGGATGTGCTCCTTGGCGTAGGCGATGCCGGTCGGCGTCGCGAAGCTGCCGATCAGCACGCCGTCGGCGACCTGCGCCGGCGAGCTTGAGGATTTGCGGCCCGCGGCTGGCGATGTAGAGCTGCGGGATCGCGGTCGGCTTCCAGTCGAGCGCGCCGTCCTTGAACCTCACCACCTCGCCGTCGATCGTGACCTTCTCGCCGCGCCACAACCGCTGCATCAGGTCGGCGGCCTCGCGCAGCCCGGCCACCGGCTTGGGGCTGCCATAGCCGGGCAGCGTCTCGAAGTGGCTGCCCGATCCCATGATCACGCGGAAGCGCCCCGGCGCCATCTCGGCGAGCGTCGCGGCGGCCTGCGCCAGCAGCGCGGCATGGCGCGTGTAGGGATCGACCACGCTGGTGCCGAGCCCGAGTCGTGGTCGTGCACTGGGTCGCGGCGCCGAGGCGCGAAAACACGTCGCGCGCCCACTTCTTGTCGTTGTGGAAGAAGGCGTGGAAGCCGAGCAGTTCGGCGAGCTTGACCTGATCGAGAAAGCGCGAACCCGGTTCGGCGCCGAGCGAAGCGATCGAAAGCTTCATGTCTGGAAGCCTCTCGGTTGTCACCGTCCGCAAACGCGCGCGGTCCGGTCATGGTCGGCGCCGGGTCACGGCACCGTGATGGCTCTCGACCGCCGCCACGGGAGGTCCTGGATGCCCCGCTTTCGCCGGGAATGACGAGACGGGATTTCGCGAACCTGCCATGCGCATCAGGCTTTCGCGGCCGCTTCCTTGTCCATCTCGTCGAAAATCTGCGCCGCGACCTGGAAGGCGCCGAAGGCCGCCGGAACGCCGCAATAGATCGCCGAATGCATCAGCATTTCCTTGACCTCGTCGCGGGTGACGCCGGTGTTTACGAGTTGCGCGAAAGTGCAGCTTCAATTCGTCGAGCTTGCCCATGCCGACCAGCGTCGCGATGGTGATCATGCTGCGGGTCTTGTAATCGAGGCCGGGGCGCGCCCAGATCGCGCCCCAGGCATATTCCATCAGGAAGTCCTGGAAGTCGGCGTTGAACGCGGTCCGGTTCTTGGCGGTGCGCGCGGCGTGGGCCGCGCCCAGAACCTGACTCGCGGACTTTGCTTGCCGCGCTGATAGCGTTCTTCGTTCACATCGTCCTCCCTATGGGATCGAGGTCCGGGATCCGTCGGCGCCCGGCTTCCTTTCGCTATGTCAGCGCAAGGGGGAGCGCAAGGCGCGCGCGAGCGGATCCAGGTTGCAGCCGTGATTTTGATATTTCGGTACCGTTTTAGTCGAATTTGGCCTGCACGGTGTTGCCGCTCGACGTGGTGACCTGCACGGCGCCCTTGGGTTCTGCGGGGATCTCGACGGCCGACACGCCCTTAAGCTGATTGTCGCCGCCCGGTGAAAGTGTGATGCGTTGTACTTTCCCGTTGATGGTGAATATCGCGATCCCCTTCCAGCCTTGAGTGCTGACCACCTTGTCCGAATGATCGCGGAAATAGACCTGCAGCACCGTGCCCTGCGGGACGATCTCGACATGAAAGCTTCCGGCGTCGACCTGCGGCCCGCCATCGATTCCGATCTTGGGCGCATGCGCGTCGGCGGGGAATAGCGCCATCACCAGTGCCGCGGCGGCAGCGAGGATTTTCATCTTCATCGGAACTCTCCTTCGATCCTTTCCGTTGCCGTCAGAATGTTTCGGCGACATTGGACGTGGTCGCCGTTGCCGCGGGGCCGTGCCGGGAGCCGGCGATGAGCCGCTCCAGTGATTTCTGCCCAAAGCGGAGAAACAGCACCGGCGTGAGCAGCGTGTCGAGCAGCGTCGCGCTGATCAGGCCGCCGAAGATCGTCACCGCGACCGGATGCAGGATCTCCTTGCCGGGCGTGGCCGCATCGATCAGCAGCGGCAGCAGCGCGACGCCGGCGGCGAGCGCCGTCATCAGCACCGGCGTCAGCCGCTCGAGGCTGCCGCGCACGACCAGCTCGCGGCCGAACGGCTCGCCTTCGTCGCAGCGCCAGATTGATGTAGTGGCTGATCTTGAGGATGCCGTTGCGCGCGGCGATGCCGGTCAAGCGTGATGAAGCCGATCATGGTCGCGACCGAGAGCGGCTGCCCGGCGATCCACAGCGCCGCGACGCTGCCGATCAGCGCGAGCGGCACGTTGCCCATGATGATCAAGCGCCAGCACGGCCGACCGGTAGCGGCTGTAGAGGATGGCGAAGATCAGCGCGAGCGAGAGCAGCGACAGCAGCCGCGATCGTGCGGCTCGCCTCCTCCTGCGCCTGGAACGTGCCTTCGAGGCTGGTGAAATAGCCCTCCGGCAGCGTGAGCGGCGGCGAGCTCGCTGCGGATGTCGGCGACGATCTGCGCCATGTCGGTCTTGCCGTCGGCTGTTGGCGAGCACGACGATGCGGCGGCGGCCGTTCTCGCGCAGGATCTGGTTCGGGCCGTCGGTCTCGCGTGATGTCGGCGATCTGGCGCGCCGGGATCCAGCCGACCGGCGTCTCGATCAGCAGATCGCCGAGCCGTTCGCGTGGTGCGCAGCTGGTTCGGGCAGCCGCATCGTCACGTCGAAGCGGCGGTTGCCGTCGACGACCCGCGAGACGACGCGGCCGTTGGACAGCCGGCTCGAGCTGGTCGACCACCGCCGCGGGCTGCACGCCGTAGAGCGCGGCGCGCGTGTAGTCGACGCGGATTTCCAGCTGCGGAATGCGGACCTGCTTCTCGACCTGCAGGTCGACGAGGCCGGGAATGGCGGCGAGCATCTGCGCGCAGCGTTCTCGGCCGGTCGCGCGCAGCGTGTCGAGATCGTCGCCGAAGATCTTGAGCGCGATCTCCGCGCGCACGCCGGACAGCATGTGATCGAGCCGGTGCGAGATCGGCTGGCCGACATTGATCGGACACCGGCAGCACCGCGAGGCGCGAGCGGATGTCGGCGACGATCTCCGCCTTGCTGCGCGCGGAGGGCTTCAGGTCGACGTCGATCTCGGATGAATGCACGCCTTCGGCGTGCTCGTCGAGCTCGGCGCGGCCGGTGCGCCGGCCGACGGTCTTCACCTCCGGCACGTCGCAGGATCAGCCGTTCGGCGATCAGGCCGACGCGGTTGGACTCGGCGAGCGAGATGCCCGGATTGAACAGCAGGTTGATGGTGAAGCGTGCCTTCGTTGAAGGGCGGCAGGAACGCGCGCGGCAGCAGCGATGCGGCGACGGCGGCGTCAGCACGGCGATCGCCGCGACGCCATGACGAAGCGCGTGGTGCCGGAAGGCGCAGCTCCAGCAACGGCGCGTTGCCGCGCTTGAGCAGCGCGCACCAGCGGCGCTGTCGCGCTCGCTCGAGCGCTCTCGCGCCGCGGCAGCAGGTAGTAGGCCATGACCGGCGTCAGCGTGATCGAGACGACGAGGCTCGCGAGGATCGAGACGATGTAGGCCTCGCCGAGCGGCGCGAACAGCCGGCCCTCGATGCCCGACAGCGCGAACAGCGGCACGAACACCAGCACGATGATCATCGTGGCGTAGACGATGCCGGAGCGCACCTCCTGCGAGGCGGACACCACCACGTCGAAGACCGGACGCGGGCTTGCCGGCTGCGCGGTTCTCCCGCAGGCGCCGGAAGATGTTCTCGACGTCGACGACCGCGTCGTCGACCAGTTCGCCGATGGCGATCGCGAGCCCGCCGAGCGTCATCGTGTTGATCGACAGCCCGGCGAAGTGGAAGATCACCGCGGTCGCCAGGATCGAGACCGGAATGGCGGTGAGCGAGATCGCCGTCGTGCGCCAGTTCAGCAGGAAGGCGAACAGCACGACGGCGACGACGACGACCGCCTCGAGCAGCACCGCTCTGACGTTGTGGATCGACGTCTCGATGAAGTTCGCCTGCCGGAACAGGATCTGGTCGGCCTTGATGCCCGTGCGGCAGGCGTCGCGCGTGATCTCCTGCAGCGCGCTGCTCGATCTCGCGCGTCAGCGCGACCGTGTCGACGTCGGGCTGCTTCTCGACCGAGACGATGACGGCCGGCTTGCCCATGTAGCCGGCATCGCCGCGCTTGACGCTTGGGCGCGAACTCGACGCTCGGCGACCTGCCGCAGATAGATCGGCCGTGCCGTCGATCTGTCGCCACCACCAGGTTGCGCAGGTCGTCGAGGCTGGTGGTGCGGCCGATGTTGCGGATCAGGTATTCGCGCGCGTACTGGTCGGTGAAGCCGCCGCCGGTATTGGTGCCGAACTGCGCCAGCGCCGTCTCGATCTGCTCGTAGGTGACGCCGAGCGCGCGCAGCGCCGCCGGATTGCGGCGACGACGCGGTACTGCCGCACCTCGCCGCCGATCGGGATGACCTGCGCGACGCCGGGAATGGTGAGCAGCCGCGGCCGGATGCACGAAATCGGCGATCTCGCGCAGCTCCATCGGCGATGGCGCGGTCGCTGGTCACCGCGACCAGCAGGATCTGGCCCATGATCGAGCTGATCGGGCCCATCTGCGGGACTGCTGTTCGGCGGGCAGCTGGTCGCGGATGAGCGGCGAGCCGCTCGGCGACCTGCTGGCGGTTGCGATAGATGTCGGTGCCCCAGTCGAACTCGACATAGACGATCGACAGGCCGACGCCCGACACCGAGCGCACGCGCGTGACGCCCGGCACGCCGTTCATCTGCGTCTCGATCGGAAAGGTGACGAGCTGCTCGACCTCCTGCGGGCGCCAGGCCCTCCGCCTCGGTCATGATGGTGACGGTCGGCCGGTTGAGATCGGGGAACACGTCGACCGGCAGCCGCGTCGACGGTGAACGCGCCGTAGACGACGAGCACGGCCGCGAGCCGCCAGCACGAGCAGCCGGTTGCGCAGCGATTGGGTGACGAGGAAGGTGAACATCGCTCGCCCTCGCTAGCGCACCTGGTCGAGGAGTTCGGCGCCCTGCATCGACGACGCGCTTGCCCGGCGTCGAGCCCGGCGACGACCAGCACGCGCTCGCCGTCGAGCGGCTCGACGCGCACCGGGCGCGGCTCGAACCGTTCGGCCGAGCTGTGCTCGAAGACGACGTCCTGGCCGTTCTGGCTGCGCACGACGCTGGCGCGCGGAACCGCAATGCCCTCGCTTCTGCTCCTCGGTCGCGGCACAGCACGGTGACGAACTGGCCGGCGCGCAGCCCGCTGGTGTCGCCCTCGATCCTGAAATGCACCGGGATCGACTGGTTGCGATCGGCAAAGCCGGCGCCCTGAAATGCCCAGCGGCAGCATGTGCCCGTCGCTCGTCGCGGCGATCGCGGTCTGGTCGCCGGCAAGCGTCTCGAAGCTCAGCGCCTCGACCCACAGCCGCGCCGGATCGACGATCTGGAACACGACGGCGTTGGTCTGCGCGATCTGGCCGGCGACGGCGTGCCTTCCGCGATGATGCCGACGACCGGCGCGACCAGCGCTTCCGGCTCGCGCCGCGCATCTCGTCGAGCGCGCTGCGCCGATCCTTCAGGCCTTGCAGCTCGAGACGGGCCTCGTCGAGCTGGACGCGCGCGACCGCGCCGCTCTGCGCGAGCGGCTCGTAGCGGGCGATGCGGCGCTCGACGATGACTGATCTGCTGATCGAGCTCGCCCTGGCGCTGGCGCATGTCGGAGACGTCGATCGCCTGCATCGGCGGCGTGACATAGGCGAGCACGTCGCCCTTCTTGACGCGCGTGCCGAGCCGCGGAAAGCCGCCGGGCGGCGGCGAAAGCCGGCCGCCGACCGAGGCCTGCACGAAGCCGCTGGCATTGGGATCGGGAATGATGCGGCCCGGCAGTTCGATCGTGCGGCGATGAACGGCGCTTGCCGTGATGTCGGTGCGGATGGCAAGCATGCGCTGCGTCGGCTTGGGCACGAACAACGATGCCGTCGGGCAGCCGTTGGGCGAGATCGCGCTCGCCGGCGGTCGTTCGCGCCAGCAGCTGCGTGATCGTCGCCCTCGTGTGCGCGCGCTGCCGGCACGACGAGAGCGACGAGGATCGCGAGCAGCAGCCGCCGCCGGAGCCGGCTTGCGGCGGCCCAGCAGCGCCCACCACCAGGCGCGCCGAGAACGAAACCGCCTACGGCCGCGCCGATGAGCGCCAGATCGCTGCCGACGATCCGGTCCTTCCAGCCGCCGAGCGAACGTGCCGCTCGTCGACGACGGCGCTGGACCTTCGGCTCAGGGCCGACCGCGGACGCGCCTGCAGGGTGCGCGGTCAGCACCTCGGCTGAGCCGCCGCTCGACGACCGTGAAAATGAGGTCGTGACGCGCCCGGCTGCGCCGACCAGGGCGCGGCAAGCGAGTAGGTGCCGTCGATGGCAGCGACGCGCGTCCACGCTGCCCGCGGGCGTCTCGACGGTGACGGTCGCACCGGTGACCGGATCATTGCTGCGCAGGCGATCGAGATAGATCGTCAGCTCGCCGCCTCTTGCGACCGCGACCAGCTCGAAATGTTCCGACGCCGCCTCGGCGCGAGGCGTGCGCGTCGATATGACGCGGGCGGCGAGGACGTGTGGTCCTCCGTCGTGAGCGTATGCGCCGGTGGAAGCAACAACCAGCGACAGCGCCGCGAGAGCGTTGACGCGACGGACGATGGAACGCGCATGGAATAATCCTTCACGATCCGAATGGACGCCCTGGTCCTGCGACCAGGCGCCGGTCGCGCGCGGCTTGGCGCGCACGGACTACGAGAGGGATTTTGGAGGTTTGGCCGGAGCTTCCGGATCGATGCCTGCGCGGCGTCGGCGGCGCTGGAACGATGATGTCGAGCGCGTTCGAAAGGGGAGGCCAGCTGCGGCCGGGTTCGGCCAACGTCATCGGGACGCAGCACGGGCAGCCGGTCGCGCAGCAGCCGCCCTTTGCAGGCGGGCGCGCGCGGTGCGCTCGTCATTGCCGGTGCCGCTGAAGTCGAGCTCGGCAGTTAGCGACGGACCTGCCCGGTCGCAAGCCGCGCCGCATGATCGGCTGCGCGATGCGTCGGAACGGTCGAACTGCGATGCCCGGCACATGGGCGCCCGAGACATGCGCACCCGCGACATGCGCGTGGCCGGCATGGGCGCGTGCGGTGGTCGGCACGAGCTGGATGGCGATCAGCACGACCACCCCCCAGATCAGTCGCTGCCAACCCTCGCCGCCAGCTCATGCACATCGATTGAACCTTCTAACTGTGGCCGAACATTGAGCGTCCCGGTGAGGGAGATCAATGCCGTGCTGAACGCCCGGCTCGACATCTGCGACCTTCCTCGATCAACGCTCCGCCCGCGCCGACGCACGTTCATCAGCTCCTCGATCTTCCGGCGCTGCTCGGCCTTGTTGCCCGACGCGATCGCGTGCTCGACGCAATGCGCCACGTGATCGCGCAGGATTTCCTCCTCCAGCCGCCGCAGCGCGGCGCGCACCGCCGAAATCTGCGTGACGATGTCGATGCAGTAGCGGTCGTCGTCGACCATGCGCGCGATGCCGCGCACCTGGCCCTCGATCCGGTTGAGCCGCTTGGCGCAGGAGGCCTTGATGTCCTTTCGCATGCTTCGATATATACCCCCCTAGGTATAGGTTGCAAGCGCGTTCTTGGAATGCGACGCCGTCATGGCCCAGCAGCCGCCGCTCCGCAGGCGACTTCCTCCGCGGCGCGAAGATCGGCGCATCGGCCGGCGCCGTGAGTCGTTCGAGCGCTCGCGGGCACCCGGCCGATGGGCACGCACGGCGCGGGCGACTGCGCATCACCCGCCATGCGCACGACGCGAGCCGGGGCGATCCGGGAGGCGTGCGCGATCCCGTCTGCGGCATGACGGTCGATCCCGCACACCACGCCGCATCGGCAGCAGCATGCCGGGCGGACCCTACTACTTCTGCTCGGCGGGCTGCCGCGCCAAGTTCGCCGCCGACCCGGCGAAGTATCTCGCGCCTCCGGAAGCGGCGCCGCCGCAAGCCGTGCCGGAGGGCACGATCTACACCTGCCCGATGCATCCGGAGATCCGCGCAGGTCGGGCCCGGGGCCTGCCCGATCTGCGGCATGGCGCTCGAGCCGGAGCTCGTCGCGGCCGACGCCGGCGCCGAATCCCGAGCTCGTCGACATGACGCGGCGCTTCTGGATCGGGCTCGCGCTCGCGCTGCCGGTCGTCGCGCTCGAGATGGGCGGCCACCTCGCCGGCCTGCATATGCTCGTCGGCCCGACCTGGTCGAACTGGCTGCAGTTCGTGCTCGCGACGCCGGTGGTGCTGTGGGCGGGCTGGCCGTTCTTCGTGCGCGGCTGGCAGTCGCTCGTCACGCGCAATCTCAACATGTTCACGCTGATCGCGATGGGCACCGGCGTGGCCTGGCTCTACAGCGTCGTCGCGACGCTGCTTCCCGGGCCTGTTCCCGCCGGCGTTCCGCGGGCCCGACGGCGCGGTCGCGGTCTATTTCGAGGCGGCGGCCGTCATCACCGTGCTGGTGCTGCTCGGCCAGGTGCTCGAGCTGCGCGCGCGCGAGCAGACCTCGGGCGCGATCCGCGCGCTGCTCGACCTCGCGCCCAAGACCGCGCGGCGCATCCGCGCCGACGGCAGCGACGAGGAGGTCTGCGCTCGACGCGATCGTGGTCGGCGATCGGCTGCGCGTGCGGCCCGGCGAGAAGGTGCCGGTCGACGGCGAGGTGATCGAAGGCCGCTCCGCGTCGACGAGTCGATGGTGACCGGCGAGTCGATGCCGGTGACCAAGGAGGCCGGCGACGAAGGTGATCGGCGGCACGATCAACGCGACCGGCGGCTTCGTCATGCGCGCCGAGAAGGTCGGCCGCGACACGATGCTGGCGCAGATCGTGCAGATGGTGGCCGCGGCGCAGCGCTCGCGCGCGCCGATCCAGCGGCTGGCCGATCAGGTCGTCCGGCTGGTTCGTGCCGGCCGTGATCGCTGGTCGCGATTGCGGCCTTCGTCGCCTGGGCGATCGTTCGGCCCGGAGCCGCGCTTTGCCTTCGGCCTGGTCGCCGCGGTCACGGTGCTGATCATCGCCTGTCCCTGCGCGCTCGGGCTGGCCACGCCGATGTCGATCATGGTCGGCGTCGGGCGCGGCGCGCAGGCCGGCGTGCTGATCAAGAACGCCGAAGCGCTCGAGCGCATGGAGAAGGTCGACACGCTGGTGGTCGACAAGACCGGCACGCTGACCGAGGGCAAGCCGAAGGTCGTCGCGGTCGTCGCCGGCGGCGGGCTTCGACGAAAGCGAGGTGCTGCGGCTGGCCGCCAGCGTCGAGCGGGCGAGCGAGCATCCGCTCGCGGCCGCGATCGTCGCCGCGGCGCGCGAGCGCGGGCTCGCCGCTCGTCGCAGGTGTCGCGAGTTCGATTCGCCCACCGGCAAGGGCGTCGTCGGCGTGGTCGAGGGCCGGCGGGTGGCGCTCGGCAACGCGCGGTTCCTCCAGGAGCTCGGGATCGACACGGCCGGCTCTGGACGAGCGAGGCCGAACGGCTGCGCGCGCGACGGCGCCACCGCGATCTTCGTCGCCGTCGACGGCAAGCTCGCCGCGGTGATCGCGATCGCCGATCCGATCAAGGCGACGACGCCGGAGGCGCTCGCGGCGCTGCGCGCAGGACGGCGTCCGCATCGTCATGCTGACCGGCGACAACCGCACCACCGCGCAGGCGGTCGCCCGGCGGCTCGGCATCGACGAGGTCGAGGCCGAGGTGCTGCCCGACCAGAAGAGCGCGGTGGTCGAGAAGCTGCGCCAGCGAAGGCCGCGTCGTCGCGATGGCGGGCGACGGCGTCAACGACGCGCCGGCGCTGGCCGCGGCCGATGTCGGCATCGCCATGGGCACCGGCACCGACGTCGCCATCGAGAGCGCCGGCGTCACGCTGCTCAAGGGCGACCTCACCGGCATCGTGCGCGCGCGCCGGCTGTCGGCGGCGACCATGCGCAACATCCGCCAGAACCTGTTCTTCGCCTTCATCTACAACGCCGCCGGCGTGCCGATCGCGGCCGGCGTGCTCTATCCCGCTGTTCGGCATCCTGCTGTCGCCGATCATCGCGGCCGCGGCCATGGCGCTGTCCTCGGTCAGCGTGATCGGCAATGCCCTGCGCCTGCGGCGACTGCGGCTTTAGCAGCCCGGCGTGGCGCGGCATCCGCCCCACACGACGCCCGTCAGGCTGATCCGCTCGGCCGGTGTTCGCGTAGCGGCGAACAGCGCGGTGCGGCGTGATCCAGTTCACATCTCGGCGCCGCGACTCGTGGTCTCCTGCTGTCGCGACTTGGGAGGCTGAGATGTACGCAGCGTTGTTGACGGCCATCGTGACCTGGATCTCCGCCAATTTCGCGCTTCCGCGCGACTACGATCATCCGCAGCTGAAGCTGGTGCCGGCGGTGGAAATCACGTTCCTGCGCTATCAGGCTTTCACGCCGGCGCAACGGCGCGATGTGCTGAAGTCACTCGCCGACAACACTGGTGGCTCCCATCGCCGCGAAGTTGTTGCCGTGTATGACGATCGGCACCAAGACGATCTTCCTGCCGGACACCTGGACAGGTGAAGACACCGGCGGACCTGTCCGTTCTCGTGCATGAAATGGTGCACCACCTGCAGAACAGCGCGCAGATGAAGTATGAGTGCCCGGGCGCGCGCGAACGGCTGGCATACGCCGCGCAGGACAAATGGCTCAATCTGTTCGGCCGCGACCTCTCCTCCGAGTTCGAGCTCGATGCCTTCACGCTCAAGATGACGACCGCCTGCGGCTTCTGACCCGCGCTGCGCCCGCGTCGAGCGGAAAACGCCGCCAGCGCTCCGCGCCGTGCGACCGTCGTCACCGGCCACCATTTCCCGTCGCCACGTCCGGCCTTGCGTGGGGTATCATCGCCTTCGTACCGTGCGGGCGATCCCGGCCTGCCTGGCACGCCGAGCGCATCCGACGGAGGAAGCGATGTGGGGCCGCCTTGCATGCGTCGTTGCCATCGCTGCCGTGTCGATTGATTTCCCGCGCGCTCAGGATGCCGTTGCCGAGTTCTACAAAGGCAGGCAGGTCACCGTCATCGTCGGCTCCTCCGCCGGCGGTGGTTACGACATCTACACCCGGCTGCTCGCCCGACATATGCCGGCACATCCCCGGCAACCCGCGATGGTCGTGAGCAACATGACGGGCGCCGGCAGCAACGCCGCGGCCGCGCACGTCTACAACGTGGCTCCGAAGGACGGCACGGTGATCGGCGCGCTGCAGAACAGCGCCGTCCTCGATCGCGCTGCTCGACGCGCTGCTCGGCGACACCGAGACGGCTGCGCCACGACGCCACCAAGTTCGTCCATCTCGGCTCCGCCACCATCGACCATTATGTCTGCATCGCGCCGCGCCGACGCGCCGGTGAAGTCCTTCAAGGATGCGCTCACGCCAGGAGTTGATCATCGGCGCCAGCCAGCCCGGCACCTCGACGCGCGATTTTCCGGCGATGCTCAACAACACGACCGGCAGCCAGGATCCAGCCTGGTCAGCGGCTATCCAGGCACCCGCGAGATTACGCTCGCCATCGAGAAGAACGAGGTGAACGGGCTGTGCGGCTTCTCCTGGTCGAGCCTGCAGGCGCAACGCCGGACTGGATCAAGTCCGGCTTCATCCGCGTGCTGGTGCAGGAGCACGACAAGGGGCATCCCGACATCAGCAGGATGGGCGTGCCGCTCGCCGTCGAGTTCGCCAAGACGCCGGAGCATCGCCGCGTGATGGAATTGATCTACAGCTCGGAGACGTTCGGCCGGCCGTATATGATGTCGCCCGGCGTGCCGGCGGAGCGGGTCGCGGCGCTGCGGATGGCGTTCATGACGACGATGCGCGATCCGGAGCTGCTGGCGGAGGCGCAGAAGATCGGGCTCGTCATCGATCCGATCTCGGGCGAGGACCTGCAGGCGCTCGCCGAGAAAATCTTCGCCACGCCTGCGACCGTCGTCGAACAGGCGAAGCAGGCGCTGGAGTATCGGGCCCCGTAGCCCTTCCCTCACGTCGCGCAAATGCTTCGCTGACACGTGCTTCGCTCACAAGTGCTCCGCTCGCAATCCAGGAGAACGCCATGACAGAGTTGTCTCGCCGCCAGATCCTCACCGGCACGGTCGCGGCCACTGCGCTCGCGCCGTTCGCCGCCACGTCCGGTCACGCCGCGGCCCCGCTCAGCGGCAAGCAGGCGCCAAGCTTCTATCGCTCCAAGCTCGGCGATTTCGAGGTCACCGTCGTCAGCGACGGCGCGCGCGCCATTCCGCTCCCCGCCACCTTCGTGCGCAATATCAGCAACGAGCAGGTGCTCGCCGCCGCCGAAGCCGCCTATATGCCGAAGGGCAGCATCATCGCGCCGTTCAATCCGATCGTGGTCAATACCGGCGCCAAGCTCGTGCTGATCGATACCGGCTATGGTCCCGGTCTCGGACCCACGGTCGGGCTGCTGCCGTCGACCCTGGCCGCAGCCGGCATCGACCCGAAGGCGATCGACATCGTCTTGATCTCGCACATGCACGGCGATCATATCCTCGGGCTGAAGACGCCCGATGGCGCGCTGGCCTTCCCGAATGCCGAGATCAAGGTGCCCGCGGTCGACTGGGCGTTCTGGATGAGCGACGACAACATGAGCAAGGCGCCGGAGGGCTTCACCAAGGCGTCGTTCGGGTTCAATCGCAAGATTTTCTCCAATCTCACGGACAAGGTGACGCGCTACGAGTGGGGACAGGAGGTCGCCCCCGGCATCACCGCGGTCGAAACCAGCGGCCACACGCCGGGCCACACCTCGTTCGTCATCGCGTCGGGGTCGGACGAGCTGTTCTTCCAGGGCGACGTCACCAACGTGCCGGAGCTGTTCCTGCGCAATCCCGACTGGCAGGTCATGTTCGATCATGAGCCGGAGAAGGCCGTGCAAACCCGCCGGCGCGTCTACGACATGGCTTCGGCCGAGAAGATCCTCGTCTGCGGCTATCATTTCCCGTTCCCGGGGCTCGGCTACATCGAGAAGGCCGGCACCGGCTATCGCCTGGTGCCGGCGGCCTGGAGCCCGGTGCTCTGAGCGCGGCCTCGTGCGGCAGCACGCGCCGCCGCCATTGATTGAAAGCAAGGACCGGGGTGCCCGGCGATCCTCCAAGTCCCTAGGCTGCGCGCCGGCAATGGCGACGCGGCGACACGACCGAGGAAGGAGTGCGCTCATGTTGCCCTGCGATGACCGGGTGGACTCTGGCGCGAGCGGCGGCGCTGACGCTCGCGCTGCAGGCGGGGTTGGCCGCGGCG